>DATNCJ010000085.1:0-73511 GCA_035607215.1 Candidatus Eiseniibacteriota bacterium | reverse complement strand
CCCCGCCCATTCGATGCGCTCTTCGACTTATCACGAGGCCGTGCGCCAGCTGAAGCGCCAGCTGATTTTGACGGCCATGGATCAGTCGGACGGAAAATTCACCGAAGCGGCGCGGCTCCTGGGCGTGCACGCCAACTATTTGCACCGCCTGATCCGCAATCTTGACTTGCGCCTGTCTTTGAAGAAAAAGTCCAAGGCCTGAAAAGCATATCCAATCAGATAGGAAACTATCCGATTGGATAGTCATTTCTCGCGTGCGGGATTTTTCTGGCTCTGCTGTCGCCCCCTACCAATCGTCGCCATGTCCTTAAATCGAAAGGTCTTCCTGCGAAAAAACCAAATTCCGCAGCTGTAAGATGTCCCGCGGCACGTGAAGTGCTCCCTGTTTGGCGTGCATTCAGAGAGAAGCACTGAGGGCCAAGCAGAAACTAATTCTCGAAAGGAGCACCACCGCAATGAAAAGCAATTTCACAAGAATCCTCGCAATCGCCGCGCTCGGCCTGATCGCCGTTTGCGCTTCCGCGAATCCCGCCTCCGCCCAGGATGCTTTCAAGGGCTCATTTACGCTGACGTCCGACGTTCGCTGGGGCCAGGCTAGCCTGCCGGCCGGTGACTATACCTTCACGCTGCAGTCCAGCGCGATGCCCGCACGCATCGTCGTGAAGGGCGCAAATGGAAGCCAGTTTGTCATCACATCTTCGATGGATGTGAAATCAATCGACGCTCCCAGCAATTTGACGGTCGTCCGCCGCAACGGCGAGTCCCGCATCAACCGGCTCTATCTCGCCGACCTGCATTTGGTCCTGAACTATCAAGAGCGCTCCAAGTCCAAGGATAAGGAACTGGCAATGGGTCCGGTCTCCACCGAACAGGTGTTGATCGCCAGCGCCAAGTAACGGCTCCGCAAGTCAGTACCTACCGCCGAGGGTAAGCCAACCCCACCACACCCCTCCCAACGGCTTACCCTCGGCTTATCCTCCTTACGAAAAGGCCTCGCATGCCGTCTCCGCATGCGGGGCCTTTTCGCGTTTCAGCACGATTGTTTGCTCTGCATTGATGCTCTCGTATCAGGAGAGCCCTCAGGTTGCTGCGTGCAGCAAAGAATTGATTCCGTTTTAAGGACCTTATTTCTTCTCAGAAAGGAAGCGAGGAGAGGTCGACGTTGCCCCCGGAGAAAATGACGCCCAGCTTCAGTGGGCGGCCGTCGGGCCGTGGCGGAATCTCCATCGATGTGAGCGCACCGGGTTTCAAAAGGGGTGCCACCGCGACTGCGGAGGAGGGCTCGATGATAATTTTCATGCGCTCCCAGATCATGCGCGTCGCAGAAATGATCTCTTCCTCGCTGACGCGCAGAATGCCTGCGACGCGTTCTCGGAGAATCCCGAACGTCCGCGCAGACAGCGCGGCGCGCAGGCCGTCGGCGATGGTGTCGCTGGAGTCCTGTGATTGGAGCGTGCCACTGGCCAAAGAACGGTAAGCGTCGTCGGCGCGTTCGGGCTCGCAGCCGAAGATGCGGATCTCTGGCCGCAGCCCTTTCGCTCCCAGGCATGTGCCGCTGAGCAGCCCGCCCCCGCTGACCGGCGCGAAAACGGCGTCGAGGTCGCCGACTTCTTCGAGCAGTTCCTTCGCCGCGGTTGCTTGCCCGGCGATGATGCGGTCGTCGTCGTAAGGATGGATCATCACCGCGCCAGTTTCTGCCTGCACGCGAGCGCTGATTTGGGCGCGCGATGTCAGCGTCGGCTCGCACAGAGTTACCTGGCCGCCGTAGCTCTCGACAGCACGCTGCTTCACGGCCGGAGCATTTTTCGGCATCACGATCCATGCCGGAACTCCGCGCCAGCCCGCAGCGCACGCGACCGCCGCCCCGTGATTCCCGCTGGATTGCGTGACAATGCCGCGTGCCGCTTCTTCTCCGCTGAGGGAAAAAATCGCATTCGTGGCGCCGCGAATCTTGAACGAGCCGGTCTTTTGCAGGTTATCGCACTTGAAGAAAACGCGTGCGCCGATGACGGCGTCCAGCGAATTGGAAGTCAGCACCGGAGTGCGATGAATGCGCGGCGCGATGCGCGCGTGCGCCTGCACAATGGCGCGCCAGCCCGGTGGCGTATAGGTGGCGCTGGTGCTCGGCTGCGTCGAACTCATCCGGTTTTTGCTCCTGCAAGCGAAGCGGCATTATCGCACAGCGCAGGAGCGGATTTGCGGCTCGAACTGGCTCGCATGTAGGGCCAAAATGGTGTCGGACTGACGCGGGTACGCTCCCAGCGCCATTAGGCATTTCTCACTTGACCGAGATAGTGGCTCTGATAGCCTGTAGCCCCCTTCTCCAACTTTGTGAGAGCGCGGGGTTCTCCCTCGCGCGGGGGAGGGAAGCCATGGATGGATCCGAACGCCGTCAATTAACCCGCTACAACGTCCGCACGCCACTGCGATTCCGCGCCATCAATCTTTCTGCGGACAAGAGCGATCATTTTACAGAGGCCATCAACGTCTCGCGTGGCGGATTCTATTTCGCATCTTCCGCGCCTCTGCAGATCGGGACGCCCATCGAGGCCACTCTGCGGATGCCGTCAGAGGTCACCGGCGATAAAGCCCAGGAGACCAACTGCACTGCTCGCGTGGTGCATATGCGGAACCAGCCGTATGGCGATGGGCGGATCGGATTTGGCGCGGAAATCGATAAATTCCACACTCCGTCGAATCAAGATCGCTCGCTGAACTGGACTCGAGATCTATAAAGTAACGAAGTAACGAAGACCGGTGGCGAGAATGGCAGACCGGCGTGGCGAATAGGTGTACGCGCCTACCGCTTTGCACCTACGCGCAACGTCGTCTTCGCGCTGCCGACGTTGTCAAAACGATCGTAAGCGCGCACAGCTATGCTGTGCTCCTTCTCCGCTTCCCCTGATTTCATGCTGATGTCGATCGAAAATTGATAGTGCTCCTCGGTTGAGTCGCTCACATTTCCCGCCGGCGCTGCGAGAATCCAATCGCCGCCATCGACGCTATATTGTGCGCGCTCGATACTGCTGGTCGCGTCGCGGGCGATAAACTTGACTGTGACGGCTACATCGCAGGACTGGCCCTGGCAGCGATTGGAAACCTCCGCCGACAGCGCTTCGATCGCCGGTGGCGTGTTGTCTACTATGAAGCGCTCGCTTTCGCGTTCCGTGCTGAGCGCGGCGGCTGGCGGGTTGGCGGTGCCGTCGCTCGCGGTAATCTTCAGGTAGTACGCACCGTCGGGCAGGGTCGTCGAGTCCCACGAATAAAACTTCTGATCGAGCTTGTCCTTCAGCAATTTCCACTGCGTTTCATTCTCCCCACGGTAGTACACGGCAAAACGCAACTCGTCGTCGTTTTCGTCATGCGCGCTCCACAGCACGGACGCATAACCCTTTTGCACGAAGCCTTGCGGAGGTTGCTCGAACCTTGCGGGCGCGCCTTGCGCAATGACCATCCCACTCGTTCCCGTCGTTTGTGGAATTTTCAAGCTGGCCGTGGGTTGTTGGCCGGACTGTACAACGTTGGCGCCTTGCACGCGGACGCCCGGATCCTGCACGGCGATGCCGTCGATCACTGGAGCGACATTACGCGGGAGATATGCGAGGTTCACCCAATCTATGCCATCTCCCGGCCGCCCGTCATGAATGACCGCTTTCCACTGCACAAAACGCGCCGCAGGTGACTGTACGGTAGTCGGTTTCGAATACGGCCCAAACCAGCGGGACCATTCCTTGCCCGGGTCTTCCGTGTTCCCGGACCGCACGAAGAATTCCAGGCGCGGTTCACCCGATGAAGCAGTTGATTTCGCGGCCGGCACGGGCGGCGGGCTCCACCACTCAATGCGTCCCCACTGCGAGAACAACTGCGCATCGAACGATCGGGATTCGTACGCACCCTCGGCTTCGTACTCCGGCCCGAGCGAAAACACTTTGCCGGGGTTCGCCGTACACAGATAAATCTTGCCGTTCGCATTTCGCGTGATGCTAGTGATCTGCGCAGACCCCGATTTTGCAAGCTGCGCGAAAACGCCGCGCCCATCCACTGCGAGCAAAGCGCCATTGTTGCCGGTGCCGGCAAGCAGTCGTCCATCGGAGTTGAGTGCCAGCGTATAGACCACATCGTCACGCGAGGTCCACAACTCTTCGGGCGAGCCGTCAGGCGAGATGTGATAGATGCTGCTGGAAAGCACCGGAGGAAAAGGAATGAAAGGGGTAGTGGTCTGCTGCGTGCCGGCACTCACGGCGCCGCCTCCGGTGATCGTGGTCACGCCTTGCGCATTCGTGGTGATGACCGTTGCGCTTTGGCCAGGGCGCTGTTTGTCGCCGATTGCGGACACATAAATGTTGCCGTCGGGAGCGACCGCCAGCGAGGTAACCTCGCGCTTGGCGGTTTCATAAATGACAAAGCCGGTGCCGCCCGGTTCCTTATCCTTGTCTTTTCGCGCATCCTTGCCGCTGACACGAGTAATGCGCAGCACGCGGCCGCTGGGTTCGGTGCCCGCCAGCAGGTTGCCTTGCGGATCGAGGGCCAGCACCCGAATGTGCGCTTCGTCGCTGTTGTAGAGGAGTTCGCTTTTGCCCTCTGGCGACACGGCCAGTACCTGCCCTTTGTCGCCCGTAGCTACATAGAGCGTGCCGTCGGCACCGAACAGCAGATCCCAGATGTACTTTGTTTTCGGGTCTAAGAAGACCGATTTCTCCCCGCTCGCGGATACCTTGTAGACCTTGCCGTCCGGGGAAGTGCCGACATAAAGATTGCCCTTGGCATCGAAGGTCATGGCCTGCGCCGCCAGATCGCTCGATTCGAAGGCAACACTCGGCTTGCCGTTGGAGTCGAAACGAAAAACTTTCGCGGGCGAGCCGCCTGCTGCGTACAGCACCCCTTTGGAATCTCCCCTGACAGACCAAAGGTACGAAGCGTCCGCATCAGAGATCAGCTTGAATCGCGGAGACAGTTCCAGGCGACCATCGCTCCGCACCGCGACCCCTGTCGCCGTGCCCTTGAGGAACTCCTCGTAGGTGGATTGTCGCCAACCGCGAGTGTGCTCAGCAAACAGAAGAGCAGGGAACGATGCGATACAGCAAAACAGCAGGGCATACACGCTGAGCCGTTCAACCCAGGACATCGCGCCAAACAGCGCGCGCTTGCACTTCGCCGTCGTCAATACCGTTTGCTTGAGCATTCAGTGATCACCGGATTTGCAGGTTCAGGGAGATGACGCCGGAAACAGGTCCGCCCAGCGGCACGGAGGCTTCGCTCGCCAGCGATTCGCGCAAAACCTGCACGCTGCCGGGAGCGGGCCGCCCGTCTACGACATTGATCTCCGACAGCGGCGCGTTGGGCAGTTCCTTGTCGTCCCACAGTATCGTCGGCGATGGCACGAACAGCCCAACGTACAGGCGATCGTTGCGGCGCTCGCGGTTGAGCAGCGAGATCAATTGATCGAGCCCTGTTGCCGCCCCACCGGCGCCTGAGAACGCGAAGCCCCGCGAAGCGCGATTGAGCAGCTCGCCATCGCCCACAAGAACGCGGAGCGACGTGCCGTGCGCGATCTGGTCTGGAACGCGCACGGAAGTTTCTTCGACGCGCGGCGTGCCGCGATAGGGATGCAGCAAGACACGCACGCGGATTGTTTGTCCCGGCATGGCTTCGCCCTTTTCCAGCCACGCACTGTCGATGGTGAAGGACTGGCGCCCCGGAACGCTCTCCACTTTCAACGAAATATGTTCGACCGATGGAATTTCGTAGGTGTTCATGAACAGCCGCGTGAAAATTCCTTGCACGCCCAGCGCTATGGGTAAGCTGTCGGGACTAAGGGAGTCGCCTGGCGCATACGTGTTTTCAATCTGCACCGGCGCGTGGCCTTGCAGGCGAATCTCACCGGAGAGATGAAGCGTAGTCCCCTCACCGTAAATCACGTTTTGCGTGATGCCATTGAAGGTGGTCAGCGCTACCAGCAGCGGCGTCAGCTTCGGGTGATTCACCATCTCGAAGTGCAGCTTCTTCTGGCCCAGCCTGGTCGCGATGTCCAGATCCAGCGGGATCATTGCTGGAGCCGCGCCCAGCTTGCCCGACACCGCGGTCAGATGGTCGCCGGTGATGGTGCCGATCGAGCCGCCGACATTGACGATTTTCGTCGACGCTAGTTCGGAAGCCAGTGTCGTGACCACACGGCTGCGTGCCATTGGTAGCTGCACGTCGCCAAGATTCAAAAACGGATGGCCGCACAGAAAAACCCGGTCGGCCTGTACCGCCGTAACCGTGCACGCTGAATTGATCGACGCGTCGCCGGTTACTAACACCATTCCGGCCATGTCTCCAGGAGCCAGATGCTTGTCTTCGGGACGCGGTGCGGCCGTTCCGCCTTGCGCCGCGACGAAGCCGTATCCCTGGATTTGTGGCGCGAATTGTTGCAACGTGGAAGACTGAAATCCCGAGAAAACCAGCGGCGTAGCAATCGGCTCCAGCGTAGAGCCGGAAGGCAAACCCACCTGTGAGGTAGCGTTGTTTGGCAGCGCAAGTTGCGCCGCCACCGACGCGCTGCCTTGCGACGGTGGGTTCATCACATCTTCAATCGGGGTCACGCCCGCGATGGCTTCCTTGGTGAAAACGCCCAGCTTCAACGAGAGCGCCCCGGCCAGCTTCCCTTCGAGATACACCGGGCTGCCGCTCATACCCGCGACTACGCCGGTGTGCTCCACCTTGGGCCCCTTAAGCTGAACCAAAATAATGGACTGGCGCGGGCCCAGAAAATTGGGCATCACGCCGATGACTTCGAGGTCGAATTTCTCGACCTGGTCGCCCGCGAAGATCGTGTAGGCGTAGCCCTGCATCCCCTCGCGAACCTCGCTGACCGGCAGGATCTGACTGGACTGGCTCCCAGCGATTGGCGCACATAACCCGCCGATGAGGGCTGCGCCCGCAGCAAGACCAACCGGCAGCACGAGCCGTAAACTCCGATTTACAAGCCGATTAACGACTGACGACATGAAATGGCCCACCATGAAACGCCAATGATACTGGCCCAGGGTACAGGTAAGCAATCGAACCGCTGGATGGGCCGGACTGGAGCCAGAAGCCTAGGCGTCCTGGAACTCGCTGGTCTCGACGATTCCCACAAATAAAGGGGAATTCGCTCTCCGGTACCTCTCGGAGTCCCTGGTTGTTCGTTGCGACCTTGGCGAGGCGAATCTAAATCTTCTTCAAACGCTCTCTGTCACGAATCTTGCTGAGCTTTACCGCGATGAATGCTCTACAGTGCGTTACCTCGGACGTAATGGGCGGCCACCGAGCCCCTGTGCTAAGGTCAAATTGCATGGCCTCGGTAAAGACCATCGGCGATTTGCTTCGCGACTGGCGACTGCGCCGCCGCCTCAGTCAGCTCGACCTGGCTTGCGAAGCTGACATCTCCACGCGGCACCTCAGCTTCCTTGAAACTGGGCGTTCCATCCCCAGCCGTGAAATGGTTCTGCACCTCGCCGAGCAGCTCGAGGTGCCCAAGCGCGAGCGCAATGTACTCCTGGTGGCTGCCGGGTATGCCCCGATTTTTCCAGAGCGTTCTCTGCATGACCCCGTCCTGCACGGGGCACGGAAAGCCATCGACCTCGTGCTGGAAGCGCAAAAACCCTACCCGGCGTTCGCGCTGGATCGTCACTGGAATATCGTTGCCAGCAACGGTGGTCTGCCACAACTCTACGTCGGCGTCTCACCGGCTCTGTTGCAGCAGCCCGTCAACGCTCTTTGTCTCGGCCTGCACCCGGATGGCCTCGCTTCCAAAATCGTCAACCTCGCCGAATGGCGCGCCCATCTCCTCGCGCGCTTGAAGCGCCAAATCGATCTCACCGGGGACACGAAGTTGGCGGCTCTGCTGCAACAAGTGTCGAAATATCCAAGCGGTGTCAGCAAGACTCCTGCGCCCGCAGGCTCGGAGCAGCATGCCGTGCTGGTGCCCCTGCAGATTCGGATCGATAGCGCGATCTTATCCTTCTTCAGCACCACCACCATCTTTGGCTCGCCTGTCGATGTCACCCTGTCGGAACTGGCGCTGGAATGTTTTTATCCTGCCGACGATGCCACCGCGCAAGCCGTGCGCTCGCTCTCTGGTGAGCCTGAGAATTTGGGCGACAGCACCAGCCAACGCAGCGCCGCCGAGCGCATCGCCTCCTGAAAAATTCGGCAACATTACCTCGCAGGTTATCGATCTGGCTTTCTCCATTGGTTATTCCTGGTCTCGACAGCGAATTTCACCAAGGAGAAAGCTATGAATCCGATGAACAGACGTGAGCTTTTCAAGTCTGCAGCGTGCGCCGCCGCCGGGGCGGGGCTGCTGGCAGCCGATCCTGAGGCCATTTGGGGAGCCAATGCCGCCCGCCAGACGCCGAAGTCCAAATTGCTTCCACTCTCGTTTATCGAGACGCGAGATCAAGCAGGCCTCTTTTATCGCGACTGGGGCACTGGCAAGCCCGTAGTCTTCGTCCACGGTTGGGCGGTAAATTCCGATCTCTGGCAATACCAGATGGCCCACCTCTCCGCGCATGGTCTGCGATGCGTCAGCTACGATCGCCGAGGGCACGGGCGCTCCAGCGATCCCGGCCGCGGCTACGATTTCGACACGCTTTCCGATGATCTGGCCGCGATGATAGAAAAGCTCGATCTTCGCGACGCCACTCTGATCGGCCACTCCATGGGCTGCGCGGAAATCGTCCGCTACCTGACGCGTCACGACGCTTCGCGCGTTAAGCGCGTAGCCTTCGTCGCCGCCAGCCTTCCATTCGTAATGAAGACTCCCGACAACCCTGAAGGCGTGGACAAAGCTACGTTCGAAAACATCCGCGCGGGCTGGAGCAAAGACTTCCCCAAATGGCTAGGCGAAAATGCCCGCCCGTTCTTCGCCCCGGATACCTCGCAGCAGATGGTCGATTGGGGCATCCGCATGTGTCTGCAAACTTCGTTGCAGGCCATCCTCGAATGCAATCGCATCGACGTCGAAACCGATTTCCGCCCTGAATTGCCGCACGTCAATGTCCCAACATTGGTTATTCACGGCGATGCCGACGTTTCCGCCCCGCTCGAACTGATGGGACGCAAAACCGCGAAGCTGATCCCCGGCAGCCAACTCAAAGTCTACGAGCGCGGCCCGCACGGCCTCATGTTCACGCACACCGATCGCCTAAACGCCGATCTGCTCGCGTTCATCAAAAGCTAGCCGCAAGGCAAACGAAAATGCCGCGCCTATAGTAAAGGCGCGGCATTGCTTTCCTGTTCCCGACGCGAACTTTGCAAGCGTTATCGAAAACAGCTAGCTCGCATACGTGCTCGGAAAATCGATCTCGATCGGCTCAATCAACGGCATCAGCCAGCCCACCAATTTTTGGTGCACTGGATGCGCCGCGTAGCCCTGAAACGCCGCCTGGTCCGCAAACTTCATCGCCCCTCCGAGCTCGTAACCCTCGCCGCGCGGTGAAATATTCTTTCCCACCCAGCACTCCAGCACCGCCGGGATCTCGTGCTGCAACTTGCGGATTTCATCCAGGACGTGCTTCTTCTGCTCCTCGGTCACGCCCGCCTTAAATCGAAACGCAAACATATGGATGTACATGGTCAGTTCGCTCGATTCTCTCTTGGAAAACATTAGCGGTGATTCTTGGAGAGGCGATGCGGTCTTGTCAACCGCGAACTGCGATTCCAATATTCAGTGGAGGAACCGCGCCTTGCTTGCAGGGGCGCCGTCATCGATGCGAATGGAATCACCTGACCTCCGCGTCCCTTGAGGTGAATCGCGCTCCTTGAGGCGAATCACCCCACTGCCGCATAATCTCTCAAGCTCCATGGCCTCCGATTCCACAATCTCCTCCACACCCGTCCGTCCCCCTCGCCTTCCCCGCGCGCTCACCTGGTCGATCGTCTTCCTTGCCTACACCGCCATCGCCGTTCTCCTCACGGGCTATCGCTACCTCGACGATCTCTCCCGCCAGCGCACCGGCACCTTCGCTATCCGCACACTCGAGGAAGTCACCGGAGTCTACTCCTTCCTGTTGCTCTTGCCGCTCATGCTGCGCGTCGCCAATGCTTATCTTTTCCCCCGTAAGTCCTGGCCGCGCCTGATTCTCTGGCATCTCTCCGCTGCGGTGGCGTTCTCCGCCGCTCACACATTGCTGATGTCCCTTAGCCGCCAGCTCATCGCTCCATTGATCGGCCTCGGTCCCTATGACTACGGCATCATGCTGTATCGCTACCCGATGGAGTTCTCCAACGATCTGGTGGGCTACACTTCGATCATCGGTCTTTACTTTTTCTTCCAGCGCTATCGCCTCGCCCAGGCCCAGCAACTCGCCGCTGCGGAGTTACAGACCAAGCTCGCCCAAGCCCAGCTCGAAAATCTCCGCCTGCAACTCCAGCCGCACTTCCTGTTCAACACCCTGAACACCATCTCGTCTCTGATGTACGAAGACGTGCGCGCCGCGGACGCCATGCTCGCGCAGTTGAGTGATCTCCTGCGCCTCACCCTGCGTGTCTCGCGAACTCACGAAATCAGGCTTGCCGAAGAACTCGAAATCGCCGGCGTCTACCTGCAACTCATGCAGAAGCGTTACGAAAACAAGCTTCGCGTCAGCTATGCGATCGATCCGGCTCTGAAGGACTCCCTCGTTCCTCAGCTGATCCTGCAGCCGCTCCTGGAGAATTCCCTCCGCCACGGCATGCAGCCCGGCAGCATTTCCATGGACATCTCCATTTCCGCGCATCGCCAGGACGCCAGCCTGGTCGTGCAAGTCTCCGACACCGGTGTTGGTCTCGGCGCGCAGGATTCCGCCGCCGTTTTCGGCCGTGGCATGGGCCTCTCCAACATCCGCGACCGTCTCGCTCAGCTCTATGGCACCCGTCAGGAATTTCACATCAGCAATCGCTCCGCCGGTGGCGCCGAAGTCACTGTGCGCGTTCCGTTTCGCGTCGCTGCCTCTTCTGCAAATGCCGTCCCAACCGGCGCTGCTCCGCTCGGCGCATGACATCGGAGACCCAACTCCGCGTCCTCGTTGTTGACGACGAAGCTCCCGCGCGCCGGAAAATCCTGCGCCTTCTCCGCGCCGAATCGGGCATCCAGGTAGTCGGAGAAGCGGACAGCGGCGACGCGGCCATCGCGGCAATCGAAAAGCTCATTCCCGATCTTGTGTTTCTCGACGTGCAAATGCCCGTCACCGACGGCTTTGCCGTCGTCCAGGCTCTCTCCGCAAATTCGCGCCCGGACCACGTGGCGCGGCCGTTTCCGGCTACGCGCCCCAGCCCGTCAGCCCAGGACCGTTCTGCACGGGCCACAAAGCTGCCGCAAGTCATCTTCGTCACTGCCCACGACCAATACGCTCTTCGCGCCTTCGAAATCCACGCCTTCGACTACCTCCTCAAGCCCGTCGTTGAGGAGCGCTTCCGTGAAGCTCTCCATCGTGCCCGCGTCCACCACCAGCACTCCAATGGCGCTGGCACCGAAGCCCGTTTGCAGCATCTGCTCCAGCAAATTCAACGGGATCGCGGCTATTCCCAGCGCCTGCTCATTCGCGAAGGCGAGCGCGCCTTCTTTGTCTCCGTCAATGACATCTCCTGGATCGAAGCGGATCGCAACTACGTCTTGGTACACACGGCGGCCAAGAAACACAACATTCGCGGCACTCTCGATTCCCTCCAGGAAATCCTTGACCCCAAACTCTTCGTGCGCCTCAATCGCGGCAGTCTCGTCCGTCTCGACGCCATCCGCGAACTCCAACCGTGGTTCCACGGGGAATACAAAGTGGTCCTCCGCGACAACACCGAGCTTCGCTGGAGCCGCCGCTACGTCACCCAGCGCCCCGAGCTCCTCAAACTCCCTAGCCCATAGTGGCGGCCATTCCTGGCTGCGCTCAAACTTTCCTGTTGACATCCCACAGGTCCTCAACGATACTCCTGTAGTCACCCCACAGGAGGCACCCAGGCCATGCCCGCCCCCACCAAATCCGAAATCCTTCAGGGCACTCTCGACCTCATGGTCCTCAATACCCTCACCTCCATGGGCTCGCTTCACGGTTACGGCATCGCCCGCCGCATCGAGCAGGTTAGCGAACAAGCCCTGCAGATCAATCAAGGCACCATCTACGCCTCGCTCGTTCGCTTGCTCCACAGAGGTTGGATCACCGCTGTCTGGGGCGTTTCGGAAAATAATCGCAAGGCCCGCTACTACTCCATCACCAAATCCGGGCGCAAACAGCTTCAAGCCGAAGCCCAAAATTGGCAGCGCATCTCTTCCGTGATCGGCCGCGTACTCGGCGCCGCTGCACGCAGCTGAACCGCAGGATTACCAAGGGGCAAATCTATGTTCGCCACTTTCAAAGCACTCGGTTCCCGGATCCGTACTGCCGTTTCCCCCCGCCAGGTCGATCAGGACTTCCACGCCGAGCTGGACGCCCATCTCGACTTGCTCACCCACGAAAACGTTCGCCGCGGCATGACTCCCGAAAACGCGCGCCGCGCAGCTCGCATACGTCTGGGGGGTGTCACGCAACTCTCTGAAACCAACCGCGAACTCCGCGGCTTGCCCCTCCTCGAAACTCTCGCGCAAGATCTCCGCTTTGCCGTCCGCATGCTGCGCAAAAATTTCGGCTTCACCGCGGTCGCCGTCCTCACTCTCGCTCTCGGTGTCGGCGCGAACACCGCCATCTTCAGCGTGGTCTACGCCACGCTGCTCAAGCCGCTTCCGTATTCCCACTCCGAGCAGCTCTACAACGTCTTCCAGCAGACCAAGGAGGGCGCCAACACCGGCTGGTCCTACGCCAATTTCGAAGATTTGCGCCGCCAAAGCAACGTCTTCACCGAACTCGCCGCCGTCCAGGCCCATCAATTGACGCTGACCGGCCATGGCGAACCTTTCGTCGTCAACACCTCGGTCGCCACCGCACAGATCTTTTCTCTTTTTCAGGTGCACTCCGTCGTGGGTCGCACGTTCTATCCCGAAGACGGCAAGCCCGGCGCCGCTCCCGTCGTGGTGCTCAGTGAAAATCTCTGGCGCGGCGCCTTTGGCGGCGATCCAAAAATCATCGGAACTTCCATCAATCTCGACAAGCAAGCCTTCACCGTCATCGGTGTGGCTCCCTCCGCGTTTCGCTTCCCGCAAATCGCTCAAGCCGATCAAATCTGGATTCCTCTGCCCGCCGATCCGCTGTTCGGTCCCTGGATACCGCGCAGGGGAGGGCATTGGCTCCAGGTCATCGGCCGGCTGAAGCCCGAAATCCCGCTCCCGCAAATTCAAGCCAATCTTGATGCCGTCACCGCTCAGCTCGCCGTGCAGTTTCCCGTCGAAAATTCCGGCTGGCAGGCCCGCGTCGCCCCACTTCAGGGAGTCATCGTGGGCAACGTCCGCCCAGCGCTGCTCGTGCTCCTTGGTGCCGTCGGTCTGGTGCTGCTGATCGCTTGCGCCAACATCGCCAACCTGCTGCTCGCCCGCGCCACTTCTCGCGCCCGTGAAATCGCCGTTCGCGCCACATTAGGGGCCGTCCGTGCGCGCATCGTTCGTCAACTGCTCAGCGAGACCGCCGTGCTCGGCCTTCTCGGCGGCATTGCTGGAATTGCCCTGGCCTATGGCGGCGTGGGATCGCTCGCCGCCATCCTTCCGGCCAACATCCCGCAGTTCAATCCCATCCGTGTCGACTACTTCGTCCTCGCTTTCGCGCTCCTTCTCTCGCTTCTTGCCAGCGCCGGATTCGGCCTCGCTCCCGCGCTCTTCGCCGCCAAATCCGATTTGCAATCCAGCCTGCGCGAGGGCGGAGGCCGCGCCGGAGAGAGCGGCAGGAGTCTGCGCGTGCGCAACATCCTCGCCGCGGGCGAAATGGCTCTCGCCATGGTCTTGCTGGTCGCCGCGGGTCTGCTCCTCCGCAGCTTCAACAAGCTCCTCGACGTCAACCCGGGCTTCAACGTTCAGCAAATGGTCAAAGCCGAAGTGGCCTTGCCCCGCACCCAATACTCCACGCCGCAACGCTGGCTCGGCTTCTCCGACGAACTGCTCGCTCGTCTCCACGCTGAGCCCGGTTTCCGGCAATCCGCCGTCTGCATTCCTGCGCCGCTGGCCGACGGCAGGGTCAATCTCGCCTTCACCATCGTCGGTGGCCCTCCGCTCTCCGACGCCGAAAGCCGCACTGCGAACTACGTCTCCGTAAGCCAGGAATATTTCCGCGTCATGGGCATCCCGCTGCTCTCCGGCCGGGCCTTCGACCAGCGCGACGCCATGTCTTCGCCTCCGGTGGCCTTGGTCAGTAAAGCTCTGGCGGGCATTTATTTTCGCGACCAGGATCCCATCGGCAGGGAAATCAGTTTTGGCTTTCCCCCTAATCCCCCCGTCGCCCGCCAGATCATCGGCATTGTCGGCGACGTGCGCGACACCTCGCTTGGCGCCAATCCCAGCCCCATGATGTATGTGCCCTACGCGCAAGCTCCGTTTCCTGGCGCCGTGATCGTCGCCAAAAGCGCGGTAGGCATGCCGGGCTTCAGCTCCGCCATTCGCCGCACCATCAGGAGCCTCGATAAAGACCTGCCCGTCACCGACATTGCCGAAATGACTCAGATCGTCGATGCCAGCGTGTCCCAGGAGCGTTTTCGCACCGGCTTGCTCGCTCTGTTCGCGGTGATGGCCCTGGTGCTCGCCGCCACCGGCATCTTTGGCGTGATCTCCTACTCCGTCTCGCGCCGCACCAACGAGATCGGCATCCGCGTCGCCCTCGGTGCCTCCCGCCCGCAGATCCTCGCCATGGTCCTGCGCGAGACCCTTACGCTCGCCGCCATAGGGTTGGCGTTCGGGATTCCGGCCTCGCTGGCGGCCGCCCGCCTTCTGGGCCATATGCTGTTTGGTGTTTCGGCGAGCGACCCGGCCACCTTGGCTGCGGTAGCCCTGTGCCTAGCCGCCGTGGCCATTGCCGCAGGCTATATCCCGGCCCGCCGCGCGATTCGCATTGACCCGCTAGTAGCGCTCCGCCATGAGTGAGGGGGGCATATACCCCGGTGTTCACGTATGTACAGTAGGGAAAGGGGTTACAGGTGCACTTTTTGTAAGTGCAGTGCATACTCGACTTATAGCCGTTTATTTTCTTACGGTTACAGAAGGGCTGCGGAACCCGCGCCGGGCGGCTCCCGTGTTTCTCGTGCTATGACAGTACTAATTATATAGTAGAAGGAACGGAAAGTTAAGAAAATTTCTGCAAACGGGCTAGGTTCAGTCCAGGTGGTTGTGCATCGCGAAGACCTTGTCGAGGGAATCCTCGTAGGGATAGACGTGGACCATCCAGCCGAACACCACCGGCGAGAAACGACCGCCGGCGGCGTCGCAGCCGTCCTTGGAAGCGATCGAACCCTGAAGGCCGAATTTGGTCCAGTCGGCGCTGCGCAATTCACCGTGCGGGGGCATGCACAAGTTGGTATGCAGGTGCCACATCGCCACGCTCAGCGGCACGCGGGCATTCAACTGATCCTCGGTAGCGCGCTTGGGCATGGTGTACATCGCTCCGACCAGTTCGTAGCCGGTTGAAGTCTTCTTATACAGCAGCGATGTCGGCCGTGCCGGGTCGAAGCTGAAAGCCTGGAGAAAGCCGTTGTGGTAGCTGGTGAAGTGATATTCCGGCTGCGGAACGTTCGGCAGGAAAATGTGAAATCCGTCGGCCAGCGCAACGTGATAGTCCTTGTATTTCTCGATGCCGCTGCGAAGCTGCTCGACGATTTCGTTGGCGCGTTGCGCGTCGCCCGGGGTTGCCTGGCGCATTTCCGTCATGGTCATGTGCGAAGCATGCGTATCATGATTGCCGCGCGTCATATCGTGAACCGCGGCCTGCTCGCTGGCTTTCTCGTCGGGCGTTGCCGCCGGTGCGCTTGCGGGCTGTTGTTGCGATTCCTGCGCGGGCTCGTCCGAGGCCCGCACCACGATTTTTTGCGAATCCGTTTCCGGCAGACCTGGTTGAAGGTCTCCGTTCAAGACCACCAGAGGCTGGCCGGTTTGCTGCTTGTGCTGCGGAATAGCGGCAAGCAAGACGCTCACCACAAACAACGCCGCGATGAGCATTCCCGTTTTGGTCGCAACCTGAATTACTGTACTGCGCGCTGACATGGTCGTTCTTCTCCCTGCATTTATGATACGCAGCGTCGCTGCGGAATATTTCAAGACCTCGGCGGCCATTGCTTCCACAAAAACTGTCCGCGGGGCCAGTATTATTCTGGAGACATTTCCGTGCCTTGAGCGTAGAACGCCGCGCAGCAAAAAAATCTCAAGCTCTAGCCGGCGTCTTCAGACGGCAGGGTTTAGATGCCACGCGGCCCATGCTGAAAATCAGAATCGAGGCCGCACCCCGGGGCGTCCTGCGGCACCGAGCAGGTGCAGGTGCGTGCTAAAATTGCGGTGTGAAAAAGCAGACCATCCAGCCCACGAAACACGTCTCCGGCGGCGTCGAACCGCCGGGCGACAAATCCATCTCTCACCGTTACGCCATGCTGGCCGCCATCGCCGAGGGCCCCAGCGAACTGCGGCATTTTGCCGCCGCCGTCGATTGCCAAAGCACGCTCGCGTGCATGAGCGCTCTCGGCGCCGAAGTAAAAAGGGACAAGGACACCATCCGTGTCACCGGCCACGGTCCGCGCGGCCTCAAAAGCAGTTGGCGCGCTCTTGATGCCGGCAATTCCGGCACCACCATGCGCTTGCTTACCGGCATCCTTGCGGGGCAGGAATTCACCACCAAATTAACTGGTGACGCCTCGCTCCAGAAACGCCCCATGGGTCGCGTGGTCTCTCCGTTGCGCGAAATGGGCGCCGACATCCGCGCGCGCGAGGATAATTACGCACCCCTGGAAATTCGCGGCGGCCACTTGCACAAAATTGCCTACAAGACGCCGATGGCCAGCGCTCAGGTGAAGTCCGCGGTTCTCCTGGCGGGTCTCTTCGCCGACGGCGTAACTTCCGTCACCGAGCCCGCGCGCACTCGCGATCACACTGAACTCGCGCTGGAAGAATTCGGCGCCGTCATCGAAAAGCAGGGAACCACCGTGAGTGTCCATTCCGTCGTGAGCGGCAACGGGAACGGCAAGCTGCAAGCACGTTCCCTCGACATTCCCGGCGATCTGTCTTCCGCGGTATTCTTCATCGCCGCCGCATCGCTGCTGCCGGAGTCCGCGCTGTTGATTCACAATGTCGGACTGAACCCGACGCGCACCGCCATCCTCGATGTATTTGCCTCGATGGGCGCGACCGTGAAAGTCACTTCGCTCCGCAGCACTCACGGTGAACTGGTCGGAGATTTATCGGTGAAAAGCGCCGACCTCAAAGGGGGCGTGATCGAGGGCGACCAAATACCGCTGGTCATTGATGAGCTGCCGATGCTCGCGGCACTGGCCCCGTTCACCGAGCAGGGCATCGAGATCCGCAACGCCGCCGAGCTGCGTGTAAAAGAAAGCGACCGCATCGCCGCGCTCGCAGAAAATCTGAAGCGTATGGGGGCGACCGTGGACGAGCGCCACGACGGCCTGCGCGTCGAAGGCCGCAAAGCCGGCCGGCTCAAGGGGGCCGAAATCGACCCGCGCGACGATCACCGCATCGCCATGGCCTTCTCCATCGCCGCACTTGGCGCCGAAGGCCCCACGCTGATTCGCAACTCCGATTGCGCCGGCGTGTCCTACCCGACGTTTTACCAGGATCTAGAGCGGGTGGCGGAGAGATAGAGAGCAGTGGCTTACCTGCAGAGATGAAGTTTGTGCGATCCGGGGCGATGGTGCTTGACGCGGAATCCAAACCCTTAGGCCTGAAGGCCTAAGCTACCGCAGTGTGATGGGGTTGCGCTTTCCTCAGTTAGTCTTGTGAATGGAAATTGAGCCGTAACTCGTCTTCAACGTGATCTTCGGACCGCGTCCGTTTCCGTATCTTCCTTCGAGATGCGCATCTCCGGAATCGGTGGAAGTCTGCTTGAGCGTATCCGCTTCGAACTCCGAGTCGATCTCTCCTGAATGGCAATCCGCCACAATTTGAAAATTCGAACCGGAAGGCAAGCTCAGGGAAATCGCCGCGGAGGCGTTATACACCTCCACGTCTTCTTTCGGCGGGGAAGAAAAGCGCACCTCGATGTTCCCGTTGCGATTGTCGACCTTAATCTTGCCGCCGACGTTCTCGAGGCTGATTTCTTCCTCATGCGTTCGCAGATTCACATTGCCCGGGGCATCCACGATTTCAATGTTGCCCGAGCCCACTTCCATATGTCCGCCGAGTTGCGTCACTGTCAAATCCGTGCGGTGCGAAACATACCGAACGCCCCTGGCTACCTTGTCCGCGCGAACCGGCCCGACGAACTCACCATTGACGGTAAGGCTTCCGGTCGCATCGGTGACTTCCGCGCTGTCGCCGCCGCCGGAGATTTTCACATCGCCTTTGGTCGAAGAAACCTTGGCATCACCGCGGCGCATGTCGAGATTCACGTCTCCGTCGGTATTGCGTATCTCCACGTCGCCATTGCCGCTGTTGACGTTCACCGATGTCGCCATATCGGCCACGGAGATGTCGCCCTTATCGTTGCGTACCGTCAGGTTCGCCTTCCTGGGCACCACCACGTCCATCTCCATGCTGACACGCGATTCGCTTCCACCGGCCGGCCGCACTTCAAATCCATCGCCTTGCTTGGCGATTTCAACGGAAACCTCGTCGGCGATCTTGCGCGCCTCGTTTTCGTTCCAGCTTTTCACGCCCTTCTTGCCGTTCACGCGAATCTCGGCCTCATCCGACGAGCGCACGCTGATATCGCCGCGCGAGGCGCGAACGGTGATGTGGGCATTTGCGGGCACCGGGGTCGGCGCGACATCCAGATCGCGTTCGACCGTGTTACCCCAATCCCCGGTCCAATCGCGAAAGTGATCGCGGACGTTTTCGGTGGTAACCACCGCGCCGACCAGGGCCATAAGCCCCAGCACCAGAAAAACTTCTCCCGGCGTGATGCGCGCGGCGCTGGGATCACCAGCGCGGCGTCCCGCGGTGCGCTCGTACAGTTTCAGCGCGCCCCAGACAATCAGAATCAGCGGCCACCAATGCCTCAGCACGCTGCCGATTTCCAGCCCTCGATAGTTGTGCAGCAAGAGCAGCCCGCCGATGAAGATCAGCAGAAGTCCGCTGAAAACGCTGCTGCCCCGCGGTCGACCGTTGCTCATGCGAAGTTACTGACCTTGTCCTGGAAGCGAATTTTGTGCCGGTCCGGCCGGAGAGCCGGGCGTGGGCGGAGCCTGAGGTGGCGCAACTTCCGAGATGTGTCCTTCGCCGCGAGCCAGCGAGGAAGCGAGGAGAATGGCACCGATCACTACCAGGATAAGCGGATAGGTATTGTCGAAGCCCAGGTATCCACCGCGCACTTCTTGCAGCAGGAATAGCACGCCGATGGTGATCACCACCGCCGGGCCCATCAGCCCGCGAATGGTGCAGCGCGCACAATGACAACGAACTCGATCACTCATGGCACGCTCCTCTCACGGCCGCCCGCCGCCCAGCCGGTTTCGAAACATCACCACGCCCACCACGATCAACAGCACCGGCCAGAATTGCTGGATGCGCCACCACGGAAACCAGTCAAAGTTGTGAAGCAGAAGCAGAACGCCGACGCCGATGATCAACATCGGACCCACCGGCCGCCCTTTGCTGAAGGTCTCCAGCGGATCCTGCAACGTCTGCCCAGCCAGGCGCGCTTTCGCCGTGCGGTACGCGTCAACCGGCATGTAGATCCACAAGCCCGAGAGACAAATCCACAGCGCTGCCTCCGCGCCGCCACCCAGTGAGCCGTCTACGCCAACGATGAACAGGAAAAGAAAAATCGCGAGGTGAATGATGCCCTTGCCATACTGCTCGTTGTAAAAGGCGCCGAGGCCCGGCAAAAATCCAAGGAAGAAAGCCAGAATGGGACTCGGCCCCACTCCCGGTACCGCAGACGCCGGCATCACTGCCGGCGCGCTCAAGGACGGATCGCCGGGAACACCACCAACCGGCTGGGCGGGAATTCCCACGATCTTCGCCAGGCAATCCTCGCAATACAGCACATCGCGAATCGGCCGCACGCACAGCGCGCACATCGGCTTCCCGCAATTGCGGCAATAACCAGTGGCGTCCACCTCGGAATGGACCGCACACTTCATGGCATTCTCCTCGGACCGGCTTCGCCGCCAACCATCCACGGCGCGACCAGGAACGGCATCTCTTCGGCGAGCACTTCCAGGCGCTTCATTACATCATTCGCACGATTCTGCTGCTTGGGCGCCGAAGGTGTGCTTTCCGTACTTCCCGGATGCTTGTCCGGGGAAGATTGCGGCACGGTGCTTTGGTTCGAGCTCGGAATTTCGCTGTCCTGCCGCAGGCGCGACTGAATTTCGTTCACCACCCGCAAATCGTTGACGAACTTCGTGCCTTTCGCATACACCAAGTGCGCCTGGCGATCGGCGTTGCGATAAATCACATCCGGCCGCAAATCCGCGAGCCGCGGCTTGCGCCAGTTGAATCCCGCGGCGGTGACGAAAATAGCCAGCGTCGCCACCATCGAAACGGCGCCATACGCGAAGCGCACCGAACCAATTCCGCGCAACCACGCCAATACGGCTCGCCAGCCGCTCAGCGCGTCCCGGGGTCCCAGCGTCTGATCCAAAATCGCATACACCAGCCGCGCTGGCGGCTCGATCTGCTCCATCGCGTGCATGTCCGAGAGCAGGTGCGACACGCTCGCCACCATAGGCGCGCAGCGCTCGCATCCATTTACGTGCACATCAAACGCCGCGCCTTCCTCGCGGCTCATCACGCCGTCCAGGTAGTCGCTAAGCCGCGCCTCGGTTTGTTCACAAGTCCAAGTCATCTCAATACGTCCCTGCCACTCACTGCTTCGCTAGCCGTTCTTTGCTCCGTTACTTCCTTACTGCTGTCTCGCTTCCTTACGACGGCCCGACGCCCATTTGCTGCAAGATTCTCGCCAGCTCGATGCGGCCGCGGTTGATTCTCGACTTCACCGTTCCCTCGGGCACCGCCAGCACCTGTTGAATCTCCATGTATTCCAACTGCTGCAAATCCCGCAAAATCACCGCCTCGCGTAACTCCGGCGAAAGCTTCTTCAGCGCCGACTGCACCTGCGAGCTCAACTCGCCCAGGAGCAGTTGCTCATCCGGCCGCCGCCCCGCCGACTCCTTGTTCTCCACTACCGGCATGGCGTCGTCCAGCGAATCGGTCTGGCGATCGCGCTTGGTGCGCCGGTAGTGATCGATCAGCAGGTTGCGGGTCACGCTGGTTACCCAGGTGGCAAACCCGCCGTGCGCCGACCGATAGCTGCCTAAGGTACGGTACACCCGGAGGAAAACGTCTTGTGAGAGATCCTCCGCCTCTGTGCCATTCCCGGTAAACCGGTAGCAAATGTTGAAGATCCGGCGCGAATGGCGGCGCACAAGTTCTTCCCAGGCCGAGCCGTCGCCCTGGAGGCATTGCTGGACCAGTTGGGCATCCTGTTCCAACCTTCGTCAGCCTCGAATCGCGGCATGTCCTGGCCTGCACATGATGGAACGAAAATTGCCACCGAAAAGTTCCCCGCGCCGTCCCAGGAATGGGACGATTGCGCGCATCTTACTCATCCCAAAGGGGAAACACAAGCGGACACTTCCCGCGGACGCAGTTTATTCACCCTGTCAGGCGGCTCGTCCTCGAGAGCGGGGGGCAAGCCTTCACACCATGGGACGACGAGTATGGCGGTTTCACCGGTGTGCCACGGGCATTTGCATTCGCGCCTGCTTTTCATAACGGCTTGCTAACTGGTTCCCATCTTCTCAGCCAGTTCCAGCATCTTGGTGACGCTGTTCCAGTTGCGGCCGGTGCCCGACACGTTAAGCATCTTTCCGATCTTGGGCCAACTGAATTTCGAGCGCCCCATCCCATTGGGGAAATAAACGAAGCATTCACGCCCCTCGATCCACAATTCCTCGGGCTCGATCTTTAACGCACGGATGGTTGCCCGCGCCCCTTGGCCCGGATCATCCGATAGAAATGTGACCAGCAGCTTGCCGGGATGGATGTCGCGCCGCTTGGCAAACGGGTTTTTCGCCACGACCTTCTTCATTTCCGCTGTCGTACGGCAGATGACATCGCAGCGAAATCCGCATTTCTTCTCAATGGCGTCTTCTAGGCGCTTTGCGAGCTTTGTGCAATCGCGCTCATCGGTACGAAAGATGACGTTCCCGCTCTGCACATAAGTTTGCGCATCCCGCAGCTTCAGCGTTCCGCACAATGCGCGCAGGTCCTGCATCTTGATGCGATTGTGGGGACCCACATTTACGCCCCGCAACATGGCAATGACGACGTTCATAGCGCGCTCGTCCTGCAAATTTCGGATGCTCTGGGTTTCTGGCAATATGCCGCCACTGGGCAACTTGGCGATCAGCCGCCCTGCTCCCGCTCGGTGGGACCTTCCCACTTCACCAATTTTAAATCCAGTACAAAGATACTGTAGAACACCGGCACGAGCAGCAGGGTAATGAATGTAGCCACGCCTAATCCGCCGATCTGCGAATAACACAGCGGCTTCCACAACGGCCCGCCATGCATCGCCAGCGGAAACAGCGCCAGCACCGTGGCGCCAACCGTAATCATCACCGGCCGCAGGCGCATGATGCCGGCGTCGACCAGCGCCCGCTCCAGCGGCTCGCCCTTCTCGTGCATTTCTTCGATGAAATCAAAAAGCACGATGACGTGGCTCACAATCACGCCGATCAGGCTCGCAATTCCCAGGAAGGCCATAAATCCAAACGCCGTCCCCATAATTGCCAGCGCCATCAAAGCTCCGACAATCCCATAGGGCACCGCTACAAACACCAGCAGCGGTTTGATCGCATGATTAAACTGCAACACCAGCGCCAGGAAAATCGCCGCGATCGAAATCCCCATCACCACGGCGAGGTCCCCGAAACTCTGCACCTGCTTGGCCTTCTCTCCGCCGATCGTGATCTTGTAGCCTGGCGGCACGTTCTGTATCAGTTTGTCGAGTTTCGGACCGGCCACCGCCAGCACTTCGGAAGACAGCGCGCCTGGCACGGGATCGCACAGCACGCTGATGGTTCGAAAATGCTCGCGCCGCCGGATGCGCTGCGGCTCCAGCGTATTTTCAATCGACGAGATCTGCGACAACAATACGCGTTCCGTGCTTTGCGACGCGTAGACATATAAATTCTGCAGGTCCGAAAGCTGCGCGCGTTCTTCCATCCGCAGTCTCGATATCACCGGAATCTGCTTGTCGCGATCGCGCAGCGTGGTGACCTGCGTGCCGCTCAGTGCCGCGCTTGACGAACTGGCCACGTCCGCATTCGAAATCCCCGCCAGATTGGCGCGGTCGGGGTCCACGTCCAGTCGCACCGCGACGCTCTCCTGGCCCCAGTCGTCGTGTACGTTCATCGCTTTGGGCACTTCGTTCAACACCTGCTTGACTTGTCGCGCCAGAGCCCGCAGCATCTCGTTGTCCGCGCGTTCGCCGTCCTCCCCGATGTCCGCCTGGCTGGTCACCATCACTTCCACCGGGTTATCCACCGGATTCGTTTGCAGCTGCTTCACCTGCACGCGCGCGCCGACGATCTTCGAGGCCACCGCCAGTTGCAGCGACCCGACCACCTCCGGCGTATCCTCTTTGTTGTTCATCTGCAAGACAATCTGTGCGTAATTGAACTGCTGCAGTTCTGGCGATACCGAAAGCCAGAAACGTGGTCCGCCCCCGCCCACAAACGTGGTCATCGAATGCAAGATGTCACGCGGCTTCCCATCCTTCCCGGGATGCTGCCTTCCGTATTCTCGCGCCGCCTCTTCGATCACGCGCTCCACTTCATGCGCCGTCTGGCTGGTCAGGGAAATTGGAGCGTCATTGGCCAGCCACACGTCCACGGTCGCCCAGTACTGCACGTCCTCGGGAAAAAATTGGCTCTTCAGCTTGCTGCTGGCAAATCCGCCGACGACCAGAAACACAATCGACCCCGCCAGCACGAGCCAGCGATGCTCGATCGCTGCGGTCGCCACGCGGCTGTAAAATCCCGCAAATCCGTGTGAGCGCCGCTCCTCCATCGATTCTTCCGCCTGCTTGCTCGGTCGCAACAGGTAGTAGCCGAGCAGCGGTAAAAAGGTCATCGACACCAGGCGCGAGGCCACCAGCGAGCACGCCATTACGATCGGCAAACTCACCAGAAAGCTGCCGGTGTTTCCGCCGAGCATCAAAAATGGAAGATACGCGGCGATGTTGGTGACCGTCGCGTACATGATGGCCTTTGCCAGCTTCGTCGGACCCAGCCACGCTGACACTACGCTGGGATGGCCATCCAGCAGGCTGCGTTTGATCGCATCGCCGGCCACCACCGGATCGTCCACCAGCAAGCCCAGAGCAATAATCAGGGAAGCAATCGAAACTTGCTGCAAGTCGATGCGCAGCGCAAACGCAAATCCAAACGTCATCGCCAGCGTGATGGGAATCGACAGCGCCATCAGCAACGCCGACCGCCACTCCCAGAAGCCGATCAGCGAAACCAGGATTACCAGCGCGATGGCCTCGTACAAGGCGTCCATGAACAGCTCAATGTTCTCTTCCACTTGCCGCGGCTGGTCCGAAGTGCGCACGATCATCAGATCTCGCGGCAACAACTGCTTCAAGTTCACCAGCTTTTCGTCGATGTTCTCCCCGAATTTCTTGATCTGCTCGCCCGACCGCATGAAAATTGCAACGGTAATCGCGCGATGTCGGCGCCATACGCCTTGCTCATCCGGCACCGTGTAGTAGTTCAAAAATTTCGCGGGGCTCTGATATCCGCGGCTGATGTTCACCAGATCGCGCAGATATACCGGGCTCCCCGACGGCGAAGAGCCGACGATCACGTCTCCAATGGCCTTTTCTGAGGTGAATTCGCCGGAAGGATCGACTGCTACATTCTTGCGCCCGACCTCCATCGTCCCGCCGGGCATGGCAATATTGCGCGCCTTTAATAGATCCCGCAGTTTCGAAGGCTGTAGCCCGTAGCCCGCCAGGCGCTCCTGCGAATAATCCAGAAACACATTCTCGGGCACTACTCCTGCTCGCTGATATTTCGAAGCCTGCGGCGTCCCTACCAGTGTTCGCGCGATCAGATCGGTGAAATCATCTAGTTCGTGATAACTGTATTTGTCTCCTGCCGCCGCGGCCATGACCCTTTCGGTGTCGTTCAGATCGCGGATCAACAGCGGTCCCCACGCGTCCGGATGCAATTCCGAACTATGCAGCCGGTTGTGGATGTATTCGTCGGCGTAGGCCAGGATTTGCGCGTCGGTCAGCGAAGAACTCGCATCCAGCCCGAGGCAGCCGGATTCGCCGAAGTATTCCACATCGCGAAAAATCCCATCCCGCTGCGTGGCCAGCGCGAACTGCGAAAATCCCTGCCTCGCCAGGTCCGGCGACACCGATTGCGGCAGGCAATACGCTGCCGAAACGCGCGGTCCCGGAGATTTTCGCGCCTTGGCTTTCGCATCGCGAATCCGCGCCAGCGCGCCGTGCAATCCTTGCGCGCGCACACCGATTTCCACGCTATCCGTCCGGGGACTCGCCACCGTCAGCATCATCGCCGCGGTATCGCCGAAGCCGCTCAAAAATTGCACTGGCCCGGCACCTTGCGGCAGGGAATTGTTCAGCCAGTTCAATTTCAGATTGATGTCGCTGAACTGCTTGTTCGTATCGGTGACGTTCTCCGCCAACTGCACGTACACCACCGAAAGCCCGGGGAGGGTCACCGAGCGAATCCCGTAATCGCCTGGTGTGCCTGGATGAATCGTCTGATTCTCCGCGATCTTTTCTTCCACCAGCCGCGTGACTTGCTGTTCCACTTCCTCGGCGCGCATGCCCGGCCACGGCGTCGTGGCCACCGCCACGCGCACCGGAATGTCCGGATCCTTCCGCTGCGGCATCGAGTGGTAGCCGAACCAGCCCCACGTCACTGTGGTGATCAGCAGCACCCACGCGATCTGCCGGTTCTCCACGAAAAACCGCGCAGTATTGCGCGTGTGCTGGATCATCTCGGCGTCGGTTTTGTGCGCCATGAGCTGTGCTCTGCGTTCTCCGTTGGTCGCCTGGCTTTCTTGCAGGCGTTGTTACAAACGTGGTTACAAACGTTGTTACCGCACGTCCTACAGCACGCGAACCTGTTCGCCGTCGCGAATCTCCGTAGCCCCCGCCGACACCACGTTTTCACCGGGCTGCAATCCTTGCGTGACCGCGATGCTGTTCCCCATGGTCGGCCCAACCTTCACTTCGCGCTCGTGCGCCACGGTGCTCCCCGCCGCCGTCCCCGACTCCGGGGTCACCACAAACACCGCAAACGCTCCGCCGTTCTTGCTCGAGCGGATCACCGCGCTCAACGGCACCACCACGGTGGCCACTTCGCGCATCGCCTTGTCGATCCCCAGCGCCAGTGTCGCGATCATCCCCGGCTTCAGCCGGTTGTCGGCGTTCGCGATGCTCACTTCTACGGAAAACACCCGGCTCTTCGGATCGGCCGATGGTGAAATCGATGTGACTCGCCCGCGAATTTCTCCCGGCACCGTCAACGTGGTGATGGATTGCAAGTCGCCCAGGCGGATGCGCTGGATCATCGTGTCGGGCACGCCGAAAACCACTTTCACCACCCTGGTATCCGCCACCACGAACGCCTGCGTCCCGCTTCCTACCAGCGAACCCACTTCCACGTCTCGTTGGATTACCCAACCCGTTATCGGAGAGCGCAGCGTGCAGTCATGCAACGCAATCTGCGCCTGCGAGGCTGCGGCTTCCGCACTGTTCAGCGCCGCCGAGTTTGCATCATCACTGGCCTTCGCGGCGTCGAACTGCGCTTTGGTCATGCTGTTCGACGCAAACAGATTTGACGCCCGCTCAAAATCCAGCCGCGATTTCTCTGACGCCGCTCGCGCTTGCGCTACCTGCGCGGTAGCTTGCGCCACGCGATCGAAATACTCGCCCTCGCGAACCTTGGCCAGCACTTCGCCGCTCGATACCACATCGCCCGCTTCCAACGGGCGCACCCGTCCATCCGCGCCCTTTCTCTGCGTGATCGCTTCCACGTATCCGCCGGACTTGAACGCCAGGTTCACCTGCGTGTTCGCCGTCACATTCGCCGAGTAGCGGATTCCGCTCGCCCCGCCGCCTAGGGAAACCGGCGTCACACGCACCGGAGTCTTGGGTTTCTCCACCACCTTGTCTTCCGCGCACCCCGAGAGCATTACCAGCACCGCCGCCATCGCGAATGCCGTCAGCGATGCACTGCGAACGTGAGTCGTAATTTGCAGCCTTCTTTTGCCGTTCATTTTTCAGTCCTCGCCCAGCGACTTCTCGAAGTCCGCCTTCGCCGTCCAGAACGCCACCAGCGCCTGCTGGTGCTGATCCGACGCGTTTTGCACCGCCGCCTTTTGTTGCAGCACGTCTTGTGTCAGCGCCGTTTTCTGCTCGTACTGATTCAGAATCACCCGCAGCTTTTCCTGCGAAGAAGCCACCATCAAATCGGTAGCATGCAAAAGCGCACGCGTTTGCTGCAGCTTTCGGAACTTGTCGCCGACTTCCACCACGATTTGGTCTTCCACGTCCTTCAGTGAGTTTTTCGATTGTTCGATCGTTTTCGTCGCTTCCGCGAGTTCGTGTTTCCGCCGCCCCCAGTCCAGCGGATTCCACGAAACCAGGATTCCCGCCGACGCAATGTTCCCCGGCAAAAGGGTACTCACATTCCCCAGCGTAATGTCCTGCACCGCAAAGCTGACGTCCGGTATGTAGTCCGCCTTGGTCACTCGCCGGTTCAATTCCGCCTGCTCCACTCCCAATCGCGATTGCCGCAGCTCTGGCCGCGCCGCCAACGCTTTCGCGCGCGCCGATTCCAGGTCCATCTCCGCGATGGTAGGTTCGGGTGCCGCGCCCACGGAAAACGCCGTGCGCACATCCCGTCCAAGCAATTCGTTTAACTGCTCCTTCTGCGTCTCCAGCGCATTGCCCAGCATCACCTGGTTGTATTCTTCCTGCGCCAGCTTGGCCTCCGCATCCATCTCGTCCGATTTCAGCGCCGTCTTCTGCAGCACGTTCTGCTGCATCAGCCGCTGCAGCTCGCGATCCAGCTCCAGATTTTTTCGGCTCACTTCGATCGCGCTCTGTGTCTTCGCCAGCGCGTAGTACGCCTGCTTCACCTGATTGCCCACCAATTGCTTCTGCGCCCGCAGTTTCTCGGCGTTGAGTTTTTCGTTGAGTTTCGCCAGCCGGATATTCAGTCCGATCTTGTGCTGCTGCGACAACGGCTGGGTGACCTGGAAAATTCCGTACAGCGTCGGCTTCAGCGGCGTATGAATGTTCGTATCGGTGGCCGGTACCGGCCCGATTCCCGGAAAGGTCCCGAACGTGCCCTGCTCAAATCGAAAATCCAGGGGAGTCAGCAGTTGCGAGCCCAACGCGTACAGGTCTATGGAAGGGAATCGATACGTGCGTGCTTCCGCGGTCCGGTCCGCGGCAATGGAAGCCGCCAGAATGGCATTCTTGATCGACCGGTTATCTTCCTGCGCAATGCGAATGGCCTCGTCCAGCGTCAACAAAGGCGCAGCTTCGCCCGCGGGCTCCTGCGCAACACCCACAACGCCGGAAATACAAAGACAAAAGCACAAGATTGAGAACACCCGACCGGTGCGACTCATGAGGGGCTGGCCCTCCGCTTGAATTGCAACAGAGACTAAACCAGTTGCGCTCGCTTGAAAAGAACTTGCTGAGCCCGGCGCCGTTCACTGACTGGCCCGGCCAATTTTCAGCAGATCCACCGGGACCAGGCATAACCACTTCACAACGTGGGCCCACAAAAGCGCGCACACCATAAACTATTTGTCGGCTTGACGATGTACTGTGTGGACAGTACGCTGACAATCGTATGCAAGCATGTCCAGTTTGATCCGTCCTGGGTACGTGGAGTTGGATCCCACAACACTCGATTACTAGTACAGCCGTCCGGTCACAGCGGCATCAGCAAGATTGAGCGAATCCCCGACAGCGTGGCGTTCAACCAGTCCCCGGCGCCGATACCATTCTTATTCTGACGCGCTCCAAACAGAACCAGATCAACAGCATGGTTGTTACTCTCGGAATATCTAACTACGTTTCTCCTCCGATACAGCTCGGTGCGCCTCAGTATCTTGACTTCGAATCGCGCATTGCTCTCCCCAAAGGATTCTGGTCTTCCGTTCCCCCTTCGGTGGACGAAAAGAAAGATTTCGCGGAATACAGCTCCTCGGCCAGCCTCGAAGACGGGGTGCTCAGAGGCACCCGCCACCTCAAGATTTTGCGTCCCAAGATTTCGCCCCGTGAAATCGCGGAATACTCCGCCCTTCACAAGACGATCGTCGACGACTTTGGGACCTGGATCGTCGTTGTGGAAGGACTGGGTCCTCAGCCGCATTCGTATGAAGTGCATGGTTCTAAGAACCCGGATGCGCAACGCCTGTTTGACGAAGCCTCACAATCGATGGCCATGGGTGCTCCATTCAGTGCTTCCAAATCACTGGAACAGGCGCTTAAGCTCGACCCGAAGTGGGCGGACGCCTGGTTGCTCTTGGGCGCAGCGCGCTTGAATTCCGACTTTGATGCTGCCGTAGTTGCGCTGCGCAAAGGAATTTCGCTCAACCCGTCCGATCCACGGGGGCACCAGATGCTCGCGCGTGTCCTTTTGGAGCACCGCCGCCGTCCGGAGGCCATTCAGGCTTTTCGAGATTTTTTGAAGTTGCAGCCCGACGATTCGTACGCATCCGCCACTTTGGCGTACCTCCTTCTGGATGTGCAGAGCTACGCTGATGCTCGCCCGCTGCTCGAAAAACTCTCGGCCAAGCGACCAGACGACGCCTATGTCCATGTGCAACTAGGAACGGCATACCTACGCCTTGGTGAAGACGACAAAGCGTCCGAGCAATTCCACAAGGCCGTGAACCTGCAGCCCGGCGAGGAGACGCTCAACAATGTTGCCTGGGCTCTGGGTGATGCCGGCAAGCGCCTGCCGGAAGCGCTCGGCTACGCCCTGCAAGCCGTCAGAGAGGTGGAAACTCGAAGCGCTGATCAGTCCTCGCTGTCTGCCAAGGAGCAGCGGCTGGGGCTTATGGGTTCAATGGCGGCTTACTGGGACACCTTGGGATGGATCTATTTCAGGATGGATGACCTGAACACTGCACAAAAGTATCTTTCCGCGGCTTGGGCGCTCAGTCTCGATCCAAGCATTGGCGATCATCTGGTTCAGGTTTATGACAAGCAGGGGCGCAAAGACCGTGCCGCGCAAATTTCTTCCTTGGCCTTGGCAGCCATTCCCGTAAACGGTGATAGCCGATTGCGCGATAAATTTCTAGCTCGCGGTTCCAAGTCGCCTGCCGTCGCCACTAAATGGGGAGACAGCCTCAAGGATTTGGCCCGATTGTCCGAGTTCCGTTTGAGCTCCTCATCAGCAAAAGAGGGCACCGCGCAGTTTGAGTTGACTCTCGCCAAAGGTCAGGTTGCTGATGAAGTTAAATTCATTCGCGGCAACGAGGATATGCGCGACTTAGCCTCGACGATCAAGACACTCCAATTCAACGCGGAATTTCCAGACGACGGCCCAACGAAAATCGTCCGGCGAGGTGACGTCACTTGCTCTAGAGATCGTGGATGCTCCTTCCATCTCTGGCCCGTGAACTCCAACGCCTTACCCATGCTCCAAACCCCGCCGCAGACCGGCGTCCTACAAGCTCCCGGTGCTTGACAACTCCCCAGGCTTCCTCGCTTGACGCTACCGCACGCCGCCGTTACGCTGACAATCGCATGCAAGCATCGTCGAGGAAGCTCCTCCTGGCCCTGGTCGGACTCGCCGTCCTGGGCTTCATCATTTATCGCTCCACCGGACTCATCAACCTCGCCGATTTCAGCGGTGCCAGACTGCTTCACGCCGTTCGCGCCGCGAATCTCTGGTACCTGCTGCTCTCCCTCGTCGCCATTTACGGCTGCTACGCGCTTCGCGCGCTGCGTTGGGAGGTCTTCCAGAAGAATTTGGGGCCGTCGAATTTCTGGATCATCTACAAACTCACGCTCGCTGGATTTTCCGCCGTATTTCTTCTGGGCCGCGCAGGCGAACCGGTTCGCCCGCTGCTTTTGGCGCATAAGGAAAAACTTCCCATCGCGGACATGTTCGGCCTCTACGTTCTGGAACGGTTGTTTGACACCGCGGCAACCGCGGTGATCGCCGGCCTTGGCCTGGTGCTCTTTCAATCGCAAGCACATCAGGCGGGTTCGGCAAGCACGCTGCAAACTGCCGCGCGCACCACTGGCTCCGTTCTTTTCGCCGGCGTTCTGGCGGCCATCGCGTTGCTCATTTATTTGCGGCGGCACGGCACGGCCATGCTGGAGCGCCGCCTGCAAAGCGTGCTCGCGGCAAGAGGCGCAAAGGCTGCCATAGCCCGCATTGTGCTGGGCTTCGCTCGCGGCGTGCAGACCATCCGTACCTGGAGCGAACTCGCGCTTGCGGTGCTGTACTCCGGCTTGCACTGGTTCCTGGTGCTGGCGATTTACGTTTGGGTTTCCCACAGTTTCGGCGGAAAGCTGGCCAACATCGGTCTGGGCGACGCGCTGCTGGTATTGGCCTTCACTATGGTTGGTTCCGCGGTGCAGTTGCCGGGCGTCGGCGGTGGTTCGCAGTTGGCTTGCTTCCTTGCCTACACCACGATCTTTGGAGTAGAAAAAGAGCCCGCAGCCGCTGCCGCGATTGTCGTATGGCTCATCAGCTTTGCCGGTTGCTGCCTCGCGGGTATTCCTTTGTTGATTCATGAAGGCATGTCCCTGGGCGAATTGCGGCGCATGGCCAGGAACGAAGACGAAACTATCGACGAGGCGGTTGGCGCAGGCGCCAAGTCTTCAGCCCCGTCAGGAGACTCACCCGAGTGAAGTGCCCTTTCTGCGCGCACGTCGACGACAAAGTCATTGACTCCCGCGAAGGCCGCACTGGCGACACCATCCGCCGCCGCCGCGAATGCCTCAAGTGCGGCCGCCGCTTCACCACCTACGAGCGCATCGACGAAATTCCCTACATGGTCATCAAGAAAGACGGGCGCCGCGAACGCTTCGAGCGCCAGAAGATTTTGCAGGGATTGTTGAAAGCTTGCGAGAAGCGGCCGGTAGCCACGCCAAAACTGGAAGCCATTGTCGACGACATCGAAGGCGTGGTGCACGACGCCACCGAGCGCGAGCTCACCACCACCGAAGTCGGCGAAATGATCATGCATCGCCTGAAAAAACTCGACAAGGTCGCCTACGTGCGCTTCGCCTCGGTCTATATGGACTTCAAAGACGTCCAGGAGTTCATGGCCGAGCTAAAGAATCTGCTGAAAGATCGCGCCAAAAAGTAGCGGTGCGGCATGCTGCGCCGCAGCTTAGCAAAAATGTAAGATTTGCGGCGCTCCGCCGGTTTGCAAGACGTTCATTTCGTTGACAAAACTCACGGAAGATTCCAGAGGCCAGAATGCACCCAAAACATCCAGTCAAATTCTCGAACGCGCTCGCGCTAGCAGTCGTCGCCGTGGCGTCGTTGGTCGCAATAATTCACGCGGCCGACGCTAACACCCAGAAACCAGGCACCCTCGGTCCGGCGTTCTCCGCGGACCGCATCGCTGCCCACGTCAAATTTCTCGCCAGCGACCTGCTTGAAGGCCGCGGCACCGGCCAGCGCGGCGGCGACATCGCTGCTGAGTATATCGCCACGCAGTTCGCGCTTTACGGCCTGAAGCCGGCCGGCGACAGCGGCACTTACATGCAAAGTGTTCCGATGGTCGCGGTAAAAACTCTTCCGGCCACATCTTTCAAGCTGGTGCCGAAAAACGGCGATCCCGTCGAGCTGAAAAATCTCGACGACTATGTCACCAACAATGAAAGCCAGTCCGAGACCGCCGACTTCGACGCCCCCATTGTATTCGTCGGCTTCGGCATCACCGCGCCGGAATACAACTGGGACGACTACAAGGGCGACCTGAAAGGCAAGGTCGCACTTGTTTTCGTCAACGAGCCCGCCTCCGACGATCCCAAATTCTTCAAAGGCAAAGCCCTCACCTACTACGGCCGCTGGACCTACAAATTCGAAGAAACCGCGCGCCGCGGCGCCATCGCCACCATCGTGATTCATCGCAGCGATCTCGCCAGCTACGGCTGGCAGGTGGTGCGTAATTCCTGGGGCAGCGAGCGCGCGTACCTGAAGCGCGACGAAACACCGAAAGTCCAGGCTGCCTCCTGGGTGCAACTTGATATCGCCAGGAAAATCGTCTCCATGGGTGGCTACGATCTCGACAAACTCTTCGCGCAATCTCAAACTCGCGAATTCAAACCCGTCGAGCTGCCCGTCCATCTGCGCGCCCACGTCGCCAGCGAGCTGCGGCCCTTCGTCGGGCGAAACGTCGTAGCCCGCCTCCCCGGCTCAGATCCCAAGCGCAGCGACGAAGCCGTCCTCTACACCGCGCACTACGATCACCTCGGCATCGACGCCGGCGCCAAAGGCGACAACATCTACAACGGCGCTGTCGACAACGGCACTGGCTGCGGCATCTTGTTGGAAATCGCGCAAGCCTGGTCCACCACTGCTCCGCCGCCTCGCTCGATCCTCTTCGCCGGCGTCACCGGAGAAGAGCAAGGCCTGCTCGGCTCCGAATATCTCGGCAAGCATCCGCCGGTACCCGCCGCGAAAATTTCCGTGGACCTCAACTATGACGCCCTGGCTCCCATCGGCATTCCCGAGGAAGTGGAAGTCGCCGGCGCCGAGCGCACCACCTTCTATCCCATCGTTGAATCCACCGCGAAAAGTTTCGGCCTGGCCATCCGCCCCGACTCGCGCCCCGAAGCCGGCCACTACTACCGCTCCGATCATTTCAGTCTGGCCCACGTCGGCATCCCGTCCTTCTCCATCGGCCAGGGCCTCAAATTCAAAGGCCACGACGCCGCCTGGGGCGAGGCCCAGGCCAAAGACTACGTCGACCACCACTACCATCAACCGAGCGACGAGTTTCAATCCGACTGGAACTTTGCCGGTCTGGCCGAAATGGCCCGCTTCGGCTTCGTCCTCGGCCGCACCGCCGCGGCCACTCCGGAACTCCAGGGCTGGCAACCCGGCGACGAATTCGAAGCGGCGCGAAAAAAATAGCCGCACAACTTTGATTTGAACGACTAATTTCACTCGGAAGCCTTAACGGCGTTTCGGCTTGATGCGCTTCGCGCTTGCTGGCTTGCGGCTACGTGATTTGGGCTTCCCGGATTTTGCAGCAGGTTTCTTGCCTGACCTGGAATTTTTCTCCATGCGCAGCTTCCACGCCGACCGCAGCGCGCCTTCCAGCACGTCCTCGGTGGTCGCCGCCAGCCGGATGTGAGTCATTCCCATGCGGCCCCAGCCTCCGGCGATGGGCAAAAAGACCTCCGGAAGCTCGGTGACGAACGCTGTTTGTTGGTCCGGGTTCAGCATCAGATTGCCGTAGCCTTTGTCCTGCGATGCCAAAGTCGCAAAGATTCTGCCGCCCACGCGGAAATCCGGACTGCCCATGTGTGAGCTTTCCTCCGCTCCGGGAAGGCTCAGCGCGATCCGGCGAAAATCATTGGCGTTCATGCGCCCTCCTGAAACAGCAGATTGCACCGCGCCGCTGGCCCCTGCAAGGTTCCACATCATGACCAGAGCTTGATCCGCACCGTCCATGCGCCTCCATACGCGCGTTCGTGCACAATTCTACAGGGTTAGACCGATTGGCTTTACCCGCCGCTGTGGCTAGATGAGCCCAAGTGTGAGGCTCCATGGGGAATTCGCAGGATTCGCCCGGCCCACCTGCCCCTGGGTACGTGAACGTGGCAGAACTTAAGCGTCGGGCCAGAGAATCGAGCGATAATCGCAGCGCCCCAGAGGCGCTCAAGCAGTCCACGCGCTGGTTTCTGCTGCACCCGAGGGACTTGTGGGCCGCTCTCAAAGACGCTTTCGACGGTTGGAATCGCCACAATGTCTCCCGCTTATCCGCCGCTCTGGCTTACTACGCTGTCTTCTCCCTCGCCCCTGTCCTCGTCATTTCCATCTCCATCGCCGGACTGGTCTTCGGCAGAGACGTCGCCCAGCGTGAAATCGCTCAGGAAGTGCAAAGCCTGATCGGCCAGGACAGCGGCAAAGCCGTGCTGGCCATGGTGCAGTCCGCACAAAAACCCGCTACCAGCACGCTGGTCGCTTTGATCGGTCTGGCAACGCTGTTATTCGCGGCGTCCGCCGCCTTCATCGAGATTCAAGATGCGCTCAACACCATCTGGGAGGCTCAGCCCGCGCCGCGCGGCACCGTCTGGGAATTTATTCGCAAGCGATTTGTCAGCTTCGGAATGGTGCTGAGCATCGGATTCTTGCTCCTGGTTTCGCTGGTAATCAGCGCCGCGCTCACCGCCATAGGGCGCTGGGGCAGCACGCTCTCGGTGCCCACGCCTTTTTTTCACGTTCTTGACGTGCTGTTTTCTTTTGCGGTCATCACTGCGATTTTCGCGCTGCTCTACAAGATCGTGCCGGACACCAGGACCGCCTGGAGTGACATCTGGCCCGCCGCTATCATCACCGCTGTGCTGTTTACCTTCGGCAAATTCGCCATCGGCGTCTACGTGACCAAGAGCTTGGAGAAATCTGCTTACGGAGCGGCGGGTTCTGTAGTTGTCATCGTGGCCTGGGTGTTCTACTCCGCGCAGATTCTCTATTCCGGCGCGGAAATCGGCAAGGCCCTGGAGCGCCGAAGGGAAAGAGAGTGGGACGACGTCGAGCGACGACTCCGCAGCAGCGAGTCGCAAGAGAGGTTGGTTTCGGCCCGAGGCCGCGCTGCCCGTGCGGGCCGCTGACCGCACTCCGCCAGGGTCGCCAACGCGAAGCGCCGTCGCCGCAAATATGCACAAGCTGATCCCTATTCGTACCGCAGAGCTGTGATGGGATCGACCCGCGAAGCTCGCCGTGCCGGTATATAGCAAGCCACCAGCGTTACCGCCAGAAGCAACGCCGGTACGGCAATAAACGTCGCCGGACTCAGCTTACCCAAGCCAATCAAACCCGCCGCGATCAGTCGGGCCAGGCCGAACGTTGCCGCGCTCCCGATTGCAACCCCCGTGACCGCCAGAATCAGTCCCTGCCGGATCACCATTTTCAGTACCTGGTTCCGATCCGCGCCCACCGCAATGCGGATGCCGATCTCTCTGGTGCGACGCCCTACCGAGTAAGCCATCAGCCCGTAGAGGCCCACCAGCGCCAGCACCAGTCCGATCAGCCCCATGCATGTGACTAGCGTGATGACCATCATCGGCACGGCCACCGCTCGCTGTTGATAGAACATGTCCAGCGTGTTCACGTTGTACACCGGTTGGTTGGCATCCAGGCCTTGCACGATCGCGCGAATCGGTGCCGCTACCCCAGCCGGGTCGCCGCCACTTGTGCGCACCAGCAACAACATCTCCGAGCTCGGATTTTGCGCGAACGGAAGATAGAAAAACTTAAACGGTGTCTCGCCGACGAAAAGGTACTTTCCGGTTTTCGTGACTCCCACGACTTCGATCCATGGCCCCCTGGCGTCGTTAAGGTGGAAGCGTTTCCCCAAAGGTTCCTGGTTCGGCCAATACGATTTCGCGAACTCTTCGTTAACGATGGCCACCCGGCGGGTCCCGTCTTTGTCATCGGCCGTGAAAGCACGTCCCCGGACCACCGGAGTGTCCATCGTATCGAAATAGTGTTCGTCCACGATATTTGCAAAGAGCGAATCCGACGCCTGGGCCTTGGGGAACTCATAGCCCTCTGGAACTACCGACGCCGAGTACTGATTGGGTGTGTAGGGAATCGACCGTGCTAGCGCTACAGAGCGCACATTCGAGACATTTCGCGTTTGATCCTTCAGCTGTTTATAAAAATTGCGCGACTGTTCGGGGGTGTAACGCACCAGCGAGGTATCAAAATTCAGCATCAGCCGATGATCGGTACGAAACCCCGGATCCAGCACCAGCAGCTTGCGAAAGCCATCCAGCAGCATTCCCGCGGCCACCAGCAGCACCATCGACAGCGCTACTTGCGACACCACCAGAATGTTTCGCCCGATCGTCCGATTGCTGCCCGTCGAGCCCGCGGTCGCCGATTTCAGCGCCGGCACCAGATCCGTCTTCAGGCTGCGCAACGCCGGTACCAGCCCAAACAGAATCGCGCTGATCACCGCTGCGCCAAGGCTGAACAGCAGTACCCGCATATCCATGCGCAGCGTGATCGTGATTGGCGGCTCTGTGGAAATGGGAATGCTCTGCAGATAGCTGATCCCCGCGAAGCCCACCCACAAGCCCAGGGCCGCGCCCGTGAGCGCCAGCAGCAGGCTCTCGCTCAGCATTTGCCGCACCAGCCGCACCTTCGTGGCCCCCAGCGAGATACGTAACGCGATTTCGCGGCTGCGTGCCCGGGCCCGGCCGAGCAACAGGCTGGCTACGTTGGCGCAGGCGATGATCAGCACCACGCCCACCAGCGACATCAGCAACCCGACCAGCGCGGTGTCCGGCGGCGACCGCTTCAGGCGCGTCTGTAGTTCGGTCTGCACCGCCAGCACACGGTTTTCATTGTCCTGTTTGTACGTCTGCTGCAGGCTGCTCCAGATCGTCGCGAGGTCCGCTTGCGCCATTTCCCGGGTGACTCCCGGTTTCAACCGGCCCTTCACGAAATTAGCATGGTTGCTCCGCACTTCCAGCGGATTTCCCGGTGCGGCGTCCAATCGTTGCGCCATCATCATCGGCACGAATAGCGATGGCGTAAAGAATTGGTCGACAGCGTTAAACGACTTTGGCGTTACCCCTACGATCGTGAAGTCGACGCCCTTGATACGTAACGTGCGCCCGATGACATTTGGGTCGTGCGCTAGATCGCTCTGCCAGAAGTCGTAGCCCACTACCACCACGGCGTCCCGCCCAGGTACTTGTCCTTCTTCCGGAAGGAATGTCCGGCCCAGCAGCGGTTGGATGCCCAGGGTTCGGAAGAAATTATCGGACGCGATTACCCCGGTCCGGATCTTGGGCAGATCTTTCGAGGACTGTGACACGCTCAGCGTCGTGAGCTGAAAGGCGGTCATGGACTCAAACGAATGCGACTTCTCCTGAAAATCGCGGTAGTTGGGGTAGGAAATGTTGGAGCCCTGACTGAAAAGATTCTGCGGCGTGTCGGTGCTGATGTTGACGACGCCGCTCGGTTCCAGGATGGGCAGCGGCCGCAGGAACAGAGCGTCGGCTAGGCTAAAAATCGCCGCGTTGGCACCGATGCCCAGCGCCAGCGACACGATCGCGATCAAAGAGAAGCCCGGATTCTTGATCAGTATGCGGATGGCAAAGCGCAAATCCTGGATGATGGTTGACACGGGCTGAGCCTCCAGCGAGGAGCGGTCGAGGGATGGACTGGCAAAAGCACGCGGGAGTCCAGCTCCGGCCGTGGTAATACGTTGACTGCAAACCGCTTGTGGACGCCGATTCAATAACCCCAGTGCAGCAAGTGTCCGAAATTGGGATCATGCTGTGATGGGAATGAACAGTACTCAACGCGTTGTCAGGGTGAGGCGTCGCAGACCCCCGGAAGCGCCAATCTCCGGATTAGCGTTCCCGCAGGCAAGTCGCCGCCAAAAATAAACCAATCGTTTTATGGACCAGATTTATACGCAGCGCTACCGTCGTGTTCGGAAATCGCAATCCCGATTTCCTTTGACAAGCACAGACCGTACTACGCGGGGAAGGCGAATTCGTCTCTAACGGCAGTGCAGTCACAACGATGCTTCCAAGTACTGCGTAACATCAATAGAATCATAACCATCCTATAAAACATAGGGGCAACCCCGCTTCATTTCGGCCAAACGCCTGCGGTGAACGCCCGAATCGTCGTAAAGCCAAGTTTTTCATAGAGTTGCACTGCTGAGCGATTCTCGCTGGTGACCGTTAGCGTCAGTTCGCGAAACTTCATGGCCCGCAAGGCTTCCACCGAGCTTTGCATCAGCATGCGGCCCAGCCCGTGACCCTGATAGCCGGGCAGAACGCAGATCTGGGTCGTATGGCCTACACCGGAAGCAACCTCGCTGGTGAGTACAGCCGCGACCAGATCGTCGCTGCCAGGTTGCCGCAGGACAAACGAAGCGCCGGGGACGAATTGGCCGCAGCCCGGCAGCAGGATGATGTTTTTCAAAAACTTTAGCGCCCCGCCCCGGCTGCGGTATTGGTCGTTGATTTCGCCGTCGACGTGGTCCGTGTAGCAGAGGTAGATGAGTTTCGCGCAGGGCTCGAAAAATCGGTCGTTCCAGCGGTCCAGGCGCATCCCCGCAGACGTCCCTGCGCGGACAGCTGAGGATTTTTGCAAGTCGAACAACATAAACTGCCGGGTGTACAGGCGGAAGCCAAGATCGCGGAGTGGGTCCTCCACCGGTCCGCCAAAGGGCATGAGTTGCGCTTCGATGCGTGTAAGTTGCGGCACGGCGCGCATGGAGTAGAGCATCTCGTCTAGTAGCCGCCGGCCAATCACCGCTTGCTGGTATTTGGCGGAGACATACAGTCCGCCGATCAGCCCTTTTTGCTCTTCCAGGACATAGAACGAGTACCCGGCCGCCGTGCCGTTTTCAAAGGCCGCGCAACCGCACAATGCGTGCGCTTCCAGGAAGCGCTTGATGAGGTCCAGCGCGCTGCGATAGTCCCAGTGCAGCTCGTCGCGCCAGTGGCGCGCCTCTTCTTCGAGCAGAGGCTCGACTTGACGCACGCTGATTTGCCGGAGATCGACGATATTCATGAATGGAGGGAGAGCCGTGCAACCCCTGTCGCACAAAGCCATGATAACGGAACTGAAGGCAATCCTATAGCCGCGGTCCTTGGGCCGCGGGATCTGATACACCATCACCCGTACCATCGTTGCGGGCAACGCGCGGTCCGCGGCATCAAGTCCCACGTCGTATGGAAGGTGGACAAATCCGGGCCCTGAAAGGAAGCCGGCGATATGTGCCGAATCGTTAGATACGCATGGGACACAACGAAACACAGTTGCCCCGAAGCCGCGCAGCCCGCGTGCTAGCATGAAAATTACCCCATCGACACTAGCGTCTTGGCTGTGCTGCGGTTGATGGGCGGGACACTCTATGGCACCAATCACGATGGCGAATCTTCAGCATTTGCGCTCGCCGATGCGCTGGTACATCAAGCTGCTGACGGCGATTCTGGCTTTGGTGTTTTTCGCGGTCTTGGCTACCCTGGCGATTGCCGGCTTCTTGGTTTACCGCATCGTGAAGCCGCAGCGCACCAGCAGCGAGATCAACCTGCAAAGCTTTCCTGGCCGGCCGGACGCCGTGCAGTTCATGGTGCGCGGCGGCAAGACGCGCGATGGATTGTTTTTCCCCGGATTTCGTGGAGCGCCGACGATTGTCCTTTGCCATGGGTATGGGTCCAGCAAAGGCGAGTTGCTGACCTTGGTTTCCGCCTTGCAAGATCATCAGTACAACGTTTTTGTGTTTGATTTCGCGGCGCATGGCGCGAACGATGGCGTCACATCGTTTGGGTATCGTGAGGCTGATGAGGTTCGCGCGGCCATCGATACCGTGGCCCAGCGCGGCGATGTGGATCCGGCTAGTTTTGGGCTGTGGGGCTACAATCTCGGCGCCTATTCCGCTTTACGAGAGGCGGAGGGCGACAAGCGTGTGCGTGCGCTGGTGCTGGACTCGGCCTACGATAAGCCCGAGCAAATGGTGAAAGTCGGCGTGGAGCAGCAAGGGTTGGGCGGGTTCCCGCTCATGGCACGTTCGGCTCAGTTCAGCTTTGATTGGCTGAACCGCCAGTATCGCAGCGAGTTGCCGCTGTCGAATTCCAAGCGCATGAGCACGCTGGAAGGCGTGCCCAAGCTTTTCATCCAGGCTGCGGATGATGCGGAACTCGGCGACATCACCCGCCAGCTGTATTTGAAAGCGCCGGAGCCCAAGGATCAGACGCAGATCGCCCACGGCAATTTCGCCAACATGGGCGACGAAGACAAGCGCGCCTACGAAAATCGCGTGGTGAGTTTCTTCCTGCTGCGCCTGCCGCCCGGCGCCCACGCAGCGCACTAATTTTTCGGAGTCAGGTGCAGCACATCGAAGCGATCGATGCTCTCCTGTTCGATCCACAAGTCATCGCAGTTCATTTCCGCAGGCTTCATGGAGCAACGCAGGCCATCCGTTAGAACGTAGACTTCCCGCGCAGCGTTCTGGTCCCATTCCTGCAAATTGCTTCGCAAATAAAAATTAACGCCGTAAAGCGTCGCGCGTCTGAGTTTGAAAAAACGCAACTGCGCCAAAGGGATTTGCTCAGCCTGAACCTGAAACGCGGCGTATCGCGGCGACAGGATCGAGAGCGGCGTGGATGCGGCTGCGACGTCGAAGGCCCGGAAAGCCAGGAAAAAGGGCAGAACAGCGAAAAGGATCGCGGTAGCGCGGCGGCGAAACACCAGGATGGCGAAGAAGAGATTCGAAAAAACGAGTAGAAAGAGAAAAAGAAGGACAAGCGGCTTGAACATCATTGCCTTGCGCAGAATACTTTCGGGATTTCTGGAGATTGCGACAAAGCCTGTTGCGCAAATGGCGGCAAAGGCCAGTGAGGAGAGCGCAAGCGACCAACGCTTTGTTGAACCGAGTAACGTGCCGCATCGCGCCAGCAGCAATGCGATCGGGGGCACAGCGGGAAGAATGTAGCCAGGCAATTTCGATCGGGAGACAGTGAAGAACGCAACGCAGAAAACCGACCAGCAGAGGAGGAAGATTGTGAGGGCGCTCGGAACTGTGCGGCGAATGCGATTTGCGCCGGCGACCAGCGCCCAGAGCAGCATCGCAGTCCACGGAAGAAACGCGATGAGCATGATTCCGCCGTAATACCAGAAGGGCTGAATGTGCTGGAATTCTGGGGTGAGGAAGCGCTTGAAATTGTGCTCAATGATAAAGACAGGGAAGAAATCAGGATTGCGAATGGCACAGAGGATGTACCAGGGGAGGGCCACGACGCAAAAGGCGGAGATTCCCATTGGATGAAGGAGGCGAAGGGTCTCGTGCCATCGTTTTGTAGTGACAGCCCAAAAGAAAACTGTGCCGCCGACGAGAATCAATGCCGCTGGACCTTTGGCGAGCACCGCGAGTCCGAGAAACAGGCCGAACACGATGGACCACTTCACAAGGGAAGAAGCCTGGAACGCCGATGAAGTGGATGGCGTCGGGCGGGGAAGCGGATCGAGGAGGACCACAGCGGCGACCAATGCGACCGTCAGCGTAGCCGTAAAGGGCATGTCCGTTGCGGCGGCGTGAGAGAATCCGATCATGCCGACAGATGTGGGGAGAAGCAGCAGGAGCCAGCGCGCGGTTTCGGGTCCGTAAGTGCGCCATGCGAGCCAAGACAACGCCAGCGTGGCCAGAAGCGCGAAGAAGGCACTGGGAAGGCGCGCGGTAGTTTCACTTACGCCGAGGAGTTTGAAGCACAGTGCCGTGGCCCAATAGTAGAGCGGTGGCTTCTCGAACCACGGCTTTCCATAGAGACGAGGGGTGATGAAGTCGCCGGACTCTGCCATGTCGCGCGCGATCCATGCGTAGCGCGGTTCGTCCGGACCGACCAGGCCGATCGCGTCTAGGCGCGTGAAATAGCAGACGCAGAGGGTGGCGAGGATGACGAGAGTCCATAAGATGGCAGCGATGCGGGAGATCGTTGGGTGTGATGCGGCGGGAAGCTGAGCGGGCGCAGGATGCTCCACGCGGCGAGTCTAACATGACCGGAGTGCGTAGCCAGAAATCGCTGCGCCGCCAGTGACAGGTAAAGATGGGAGCAGGCATACTGTCGCCGATCAGCAAGTGAGCTACATCAGATGAGTCGATGATCGAATCGCTGGAATACCATGCGGCGTGGTTGATGTTGAAGTTGCTCGGCGTCTTGCCGCGTAACGTGGCTCGCGGACTGGCTGTGTTTGTGGCGCGCATTTTGTATGCGCTGCTGCCGAAACTGCGCAAGATCGCGGAATTCAATGTGCGGCTGGCGTTTCCGGATTGGTCTGACGCGCAGCGTTCCCTTGTGAAGCGCGGGATGCTGCGCAATCTGGGATGGATGGCGGCGGAATTTGCGCGATTCCCCAGCTACACCGACGAAAATATCGATGAGACTCTAATTCTGGATGGACAAGACAATTTTCTTGCGGCACAGCGGCGCGGCAAAGGCGTTTTATACCTGACCGGGCACATCGGAGCGTGGGAGCTGTCCTCGTTTGCGCATGCGTTGTACGGATTTCCGCTGCACTACATGGCGCGGCCGCTGGACAATCTGCAGCTGAACGCGCTGGTCAACCAATATCGCTGCCTGTCGGGAAACCGGCCCATTTACAAGAACGAGTCGGCGCGAATGCTGCTGAAGATTTTGCGCAGCGCCGGGACGGTGGGAATCCTGGCGGATCAGAACACCATGCCCGACGAAGGCATGTTCGTGGATTTCTTCGGGACGCCGGCGTGCACCACGACGGGAATCGCGCGGGTGGCTTTGCACACGGACGCAGCGGTGGTGCCGGGTTATGCATATTGGGACGAATCCATCGGAAAGTATCGTTTGCGGTTCGAGCCGGCGGTGGAGCTTTCGCGGACGGGCGATACCGAGCGCGATGTGTTCGTGAACACGCAGAAGTTTGCGAAGGTGATCGAAGGGATTATTCGAAAGTACCCGGAGCAGTGGGTGTGGGTGCATGCGCGGTGGAAAACGCGGCCGAAGGGCGAGCGGCCAATTTATGAGTTTTTGAAGTGAGACGTCGGAGCGATCTGTGGTCGGTTGGGTGGAAAAGGGAAAACACTTAACGCAGAGGAAGCGGCGTTGTGGCGCAGAGGACGTGGAGGCGGTCGATGAAACGAACGGCGGCGGAGATTGCGGAGGTGGTGGGGGCGAAGGTTGAGGGAGATGGCTCAGTTGAGCTGCGCGGAGTAGCCGCACCGGAGCGGGCCGGGCCTCATGACTTGATCTATCTGGAGGCGGCGAAGCATGCGGAGCGCGCGAAGGCATCGGCGGCGCTTTGTGTGATTGCAGTCGAGGGAATTGCGGTTCAGGGTAAAACGGTGTTGCAGCACCGGCGGCCGAAGCTGGCATTCGCAAAAGCAGCGGCGATGTTGCTGGAGCCGAAGCCGATTGCGTCCGGTATTCATGCCACGGCGATCGTTGCGCCACTGGCGCGCGTGGGCGCGAATGTAAGCGTCGGGCCTTACGCGGTGATTGGTGAGGACGTTCATATTGGCGAGGGCACGCAAATCGGCGCGCATTGCGTGATCGCCGCGGGTTGCTGGATCGGGGCCAATTGCCGGCTGCATCCGCGGGTGACTTTTTATAGCGGCGTGCGGGTGGGAGATCGCGTGGAAATTCATGCGGGCGCGGTGCTCGGCGCGGACGGATTCGGATACGCGCCGGGCGAGGGGCGCTACTGGAAATTTCCGCAGACCGGACTGGTGGAGATCGGTGACGACGTGGAGATCGGTGCGAACGCGACGATCGATCGCGGGTCGCTGGATGATACGCGGATCGCCGAAGGGGTGAAGCTGGACAATCTGGTGCATGTGGGACACAACGTGAAGATTGGCGCGCACACGGTGATCGCGGCGCAGACGGGGATTTCGGGATCGAGCACACTGGGGCATCACGTGGTGGTGGGTGGACAAGTGGGAATTGCGGACCACTGTACGTTGGAGGATGGCGCGATCGCCGGCGCGCAGGCGGGGATTCCCACGGGTAAGACGATACGAGGTGGGCAGACGGTTTGGGGAACACCGGCGCGGGAGATTGGCAGGTTCAAGGAAGCCTACGTCTGGTATGCGAGGCTCCCTGAGCTAGCGGAGCGCATCAAAAGGTTGGAGGACAGGAAGTAATGGAGTAAGGGAGGGCAAAGCAGTCATCGCGATCATGTTGAGGGACGAACAAAATTGGCGGGTGGTTGTGGTGGGTGGGCATACGCGGAGTATCGGGAAGACGCAGTTGGCATGCGATTTGATTGCGGCGCTGCCGGAGGCGGAGTGGATTGCCGGGAAGATCACGCAGTACGGGCATGGAGTTTGCGCGCAGAACGGGGAGGATTGCGATTGCGCGCCGGACGAGCACATTTGCGCGATCAGTTGGGAGCTGCGCGGCGATAGGGGGACAGATAGTTCGCGCTTTCTTGCGGCTGGCGCGAAACGTGCATTTTGGTTGAGAACCAAGCAGGGATTTTTGGCCGAGGGTATGCCGCTGCTGCGTGAGGCGCTACGTGAAACGGAGAAGTCAGTTAGTTCGTCCGAAGCGGGTGGAGCGTCGAGAAATTTGATTTTGGAAAGCAACACGTTGATGCAATTTTGGAAGCCGGCGCTGTACGTGGTGGTGGTCCATCCTGGAAAGTCTGATTTCAAGGAGTCGGCGCGGCTGCAGTTGGATCGGTCGTCGGCGTTTGTTTTGCGGGAGGCGCTGCCTGCGAAGGCGAGCGATATCGGCTTCCGCGCGTGGAGCGGAATCCCAGTGCAGCTGATGCGTGGCAAGGCGAATTTTGTGCAGCGCGAGGGCGAAGCGGTCCCGGAGGGTCTTGTGGAAATGGTTCGTGACGCACTGGGGTTACCGGTGCACGGTGGGTAGGATTGCATGCTACGCGCATTGGTTTTGCGCCCTGACGCAATGTCCGGGAGGGGCAGGCGCCCGTCCCAAAAACAGCACAAACGAGCGTTCGTCGGTGCCTGCGTTTCGTTGGGTGGCGGGTACGCACGTGAAATGCGCGCCTCGCAAGATTTCGATTGTGCATCGAACGCGAAACTCGAGGCATCTTAAAGGTTGACCGGTAAGAGCTGGATGGCGATAATTTAGTAGTACTTGTCTAACTGCCCGGCCGGGGTGTTTTTAGTGCGCCGGAACGCGTTTAATACAAAGGATTTAGAGGCGTTTCGCAATACGGACCTTGGGGGTCTCGTTGGCGACTGGTACACGAATCGGACTCGATAGCCCCGCAGCGGCCGCACCAGCGGTCTGGCGCAAACAGGATTGGACGGCGCGGTTGGAGCAGGCCATCGACCGTGGCGCCGATCATTTGCTCGGCCTGCAGGCCGAGGAAGGCTACTGGCTCGGAGAGCTGGAAGCCGACAGCACTCTCGAATCCGACTACATCTACTATCTTTACGTTTTGGGGCAGGCCGATCCGAAGCGGATTGCCAAGCTGGCGAACTATGTTCGGCGGAAGCAGTTGCCCGATGGCGGCTGGAGCATTTATCCCGGCGGCCCTTCGGAACTGAATGCCACCTGCAAAGCCTATTTCGCGCTGAAACTGGTGGGCGACTCGCCGAAGGCGCCGCACATGGCGCGGGCACGCGGGGTTGCGCATCGACTAGGCGGGCTAGAGCGCAGCAACTCCTATGTGCGGTTCTACCTGGCGCTTGCGGGCGCGCTGGGCTGGGAGATGGTGCCGGCGATCTTGCCGGAGATGATGCTGCTGCCCAGCTGGTTTTACCTGAACATTTACGAGATGTCTTCGTGGACGCGCGGGATCGTGGTGCCGATGGCAATTTTGTCGGCGCTGCGTCCGGATTTCCGTTTGCCGGAACACGCGCGGGTGGATGAGCTGTTTGCGGACCCACAGCGCCGAACGGCGGCATTTGACTGGAGCGATCAGTTGCTGTCCTGGCGAAATTTCTTCTTGGCGCTGGATCGCGCGCTTAAGTTGTATGAGAAGTTGCCGTGGAAGCCGCTGCGGCAGCGGGCGCTGCGCGAGGCGAAGTCGTGGTTGCTGGAACATATCGAGCGGACCGAAGGTCTGGCGGCGATTTATCCGGCGATGATGAATTCAATTTTCGCGCTGATGGCGCTGGGACATGGACCGGACGATCCGCTGACATCACGCGAGATCCGGGAATTTGCGCGGTTCGAGATCGAGGAAGGCGACACGATTCGTCTGCAGCCGTGCGTTTCTCCGGTGTGGGATTCTTGCATCGCGATGGTGGCGCTGGAAGAGGCGGGAGTGGCGCCCGATCATCCAGCGCTGGTGAAGTCGGCGGAATGGATTTTGTCGAAGCAGGTGCTGGGCCCGGGCGACTGGCAGGTGAAGAACAAGGATGCCGAGCCGGGCGGGTGGGTATTTGAGTTCCGCAACGATTTTTATCCGGACGTGGATGACACCGCTTTTGTGCTGATGGCTTTGCAGCGCGTGAAATATCCGGACAAGGTGCGGATGGAGGCCGCGGTGCGGCGCGGGATTCAGTGGCTGCTGAGCATGCAGAATCGCGACGGAGGTTGGGCGGCATTCGATCGCGACAACGACAAGAAATTCCTGTGCAACATTCCGTTCGCGGATCACAACGCGATGATCGACCCTTCGACGGCGGACGTGACCGCGCGCGTGCTGGAATGCCTGGGCCGCTACGGATGGACCGCGGAGCATCCGGCGATTCAGCGGGCGTTGAAATTCTTGCTGAACGATCAGTGCGAGGACGGATCGTGGTTCGGGCGCTGGGGCGTAAATTACGTGTACGGCACCAGCGGCGTGCTGCGCTCGCTGGAAACGGTGTCGCTGACGGCGAAGGGGTATTGCCAGCGCGCGGTAAGCTGGCTGCGGTCGGTGCAGAAGGCGGATGGCAGCTTTGGCGAGTCGCTGTTGAGCTACGACAAGCCAGAGAGCAAGGGGCAGGGAAACAGCACGGCGTCGCAGACCGCTTGGGGCTTGATCGGATTGCTGGCCGGGGCGGAAGCGAACGATCCTGCGATTCAGAAGGCGGTTTCCTATTTGATGGGCCAGCAAAATGCAGACGGCTCCTGGAGCGAGAGTGAGTTTACCGGCACGGGATTTCCGTGCGTTTTCTATCTGAAGTATCACCTGTATCGAAATTCTTTCCCGTTGTATGCGCTGGCACGGTTCCGCAATCAGTCCGAAGATGCGGGCGAGTTTTGCGCGCTCAAGTTTCAGCCGGCCGAATTCCGGCTGCGCAGCGGATTCTAGCGGTCCGATGCGGTTTCCTCCGCGGTTCACCTCTGACTTTCAACTGGGTGTAGTTGCGCGTGGGATGCAGGCGCGGGGGCGTGCCCCGCTGGTCCTGAAGCTTGCGCCTTTTGGGGAGGGCGTTGAGCCGGTGTTGGCGGCGGTGGTGTTGGCGCCGCGGTTGGTGTGGATTGGCGGGGCCGAACCGCTGGAATATCCGGGGATTCCGCGATTCGCGAATGCGCTGGCGTCTAGTGGTCGCGAAGTGTTCTTGCACACCAATGGGTCGCTGTTGCGGCGACGGATGCACGAGTTTCAGCCGACGCAGCGATTTCGGTTCGTGCTGCGGTTTGACGGACCTGCGGTTGCGGACAGCCGTGTTGCGCTAGATGGGGTTCGCGGAGCCAAGCTTTCGGGATTTTTGGTTTGCGGGCTGAGCGTCGTGCGAGATGGCGATGAGATTGACGCGCTGGCACGGCTGCATGCGGAATTGCATCGACTGGATCTCGATGGATATTTGATTGTGCCGGCGGCGGGGACGGCGAGTTCGGGTGGAGTGTTGAATCAGGCACGCGAGCGGTTGCTGAATCGGCGGTGGCGGCGATTGTCAGCGATGTTTGACGGGGTGATCGCGAACGAGGGCGTTACAGCAGCGGTGGTGCGGCGCGCGGCAAGACCCGGCGGCGCGGCGGCCATTTCGCGGTGCACTCCCGAGCATACGACGCGCGATTGCGAGGAAGGCGCGCAAGCCTGATGACGACATTGGTTACCGGCGCGGCGGGATTTCTGGGAAGCCACGTGGCGCGGCAGTTGGTAGCGCGGGGCCAACAGGTGCGCGTGTTGCTGCGGCCGTCCAGCCAGAACCGCGCGATTGCTGATTTGCCGCTGGAGTATGTGACCGGGGATCTGCGGGATGCGGCGTCGCTGGACCGCGCGCTGAAGGATGTGAAGCGCGTTTTTCATGTGGCCGCGGACTACCGGCTGTGGGCGAAGAACTCGAAAGATATCTACGATTCGAATGTCGGGGGGACCAAGAATATTCTGGCGGCAGCGAAACGCGCGAGTGTGGAGCAATTCATTTACACCAGCACGGTGGCGACGATCGCGGTGGATCGGCCGGTGCGGCCGAATGAGTCGACGGATTCCAAGCTGGAAGAGATGGTGGGCCACTACAAGCGGTCGAAGTGGATGGCCGAGCAGGAAGCGCTGAAGTCCGCGAAGGAAGGGTTGCCAGTGATCGTGGCGATGCCGACGACGCCGGTGGGTCCGTGGGATTGGAAGCCGACGCCGACGGGGAAGATCATCGTGGATTTTTTGAACGGCAGCATGCCGGGTTATGTGGAGACGGGCCTGAACTTTGTGGGCGTGGAAGAGTGCGCGGCGGGGCATTTGCTGGTGGCGGAAAAAGGCAAGCTTGGCGAGCGGTATTTGCTGGGCGGAGAGAATCTGACGCTCAAACAATTGCTGGACACGCTGGCGAAGATCACCGGGCTGCGCGCGCCGTCACTGAAGATTCCGCATGGCGTGGCGCTGGGGGCTGCGTACGCGAGCACGATTTTTTCGCGCATGATCGGCAAGGAGCCGGGAATTACCATTGAAGGCGTGAAGATTGCGCAGCATATGATGTTTGTCGATTGTTCGCGCGCGCAGAAGGAATTGGGGTTCAAGGCCGGGTCGGTGGCGGCTGCGCTCGATCGTGCGGTGCGCTGGTATGAAGCAAATGGGTACGTGAAGGCGCGACGCGCGAGGCGGATTGTGCACGCTGCGGCTTAGAGCGATTCTGTGATTACAGCGTGCAAGCCAGAAGGTGCATCTGATTGATCCATGCGGGTACTTGTTACATTCGCGGTGGAAGCTGAGTTAGCGCCGTGGCGCAAGTTGCGCGGCCTGGAACGGCTGAGCGTCGACGGGATCGACGTTTACAAGGCGCAGATCGGGCGCGCGCAAGTTCATTTTGTAGTGACCGGGATGGGCATGGAGAACGCCGCAAGGGTGGCGGACGCGGTAATGAAGCAGCCCTACCAATTTTGCATTTCCTCGGGATTTGCCGGAGCGCTCGGCGACACATCGGCCGTTGGTGACATCCTGGTGGCCGATGCGCTACAGCAACTGGGCAAAGCTAAGACTTTGCAGTGCAGCCGAAACCTTGTGTATGCGGCCAGAGATGACGGCGCGAAACAGGTGAAGCTGTTTTTGACCTGCGACCACGTGGTGCGTACTGTTGAAGAAAAAGCTCAGCTCGCACCATTTGCGGGTGCGGTGGAAATGGAAAGTTTTGCGATCGCTGCAGCTTCCTATGCCCATCAATTGCCGGTCGTCGCGATTCGAGTAATCTCAGACACCACGAAGCGCGATTTGCCCATCCGGATGGAAACGATGGTGGATGCGGACGGTAACGTGAGTGTTGGCGGCGTGGTGCGGCAGATCGTGCGGCACCCTCTGCAGTTGCCCGCGTTGATCCGTTTGGGGCGCGAGAGCAGTACCGCAGCGGAGGCGCTGGCAAATTTCCTGGAGGCATTCATCAAGAAGCTTTCCTTCAGCACCCACGGATGGCCTCCGCCGGAAGTGCAAGAGGTCGCGGCGCGATGAGCGGCACGGGCGCAGTTTTTGAAAGGAGCACGGTGCTCGGCCCCATTCCCAAGACGATGCGGGCCGGGGTCTACCGCGAGAAGGGGATTGTGCGGGTTGAGGAAGTGGCGGTGCCTGAGGTTGGCGACCGGGAAGTGCTCATCAAGGTCGCGGCTTGCGGGATTTGCGGCACGGACATCAAGAAAATCTTCCAGCGGTATGTAGAGCCGCCGCAGATTCTGGGGCACGAGCTGGCGGGGACGGTGGTGGCGGTCGGAGCGGGCGTGACGAAATGGAAGCCCGGCGACCGGGTGATGAGTTTCCACCATACCCCATGCGGGACCTGCTTCTATTGCCAGAAGCGGTCGTTTTCTCAATGCAAGCAGTACAAGACGACTGGGTTGACGGGTGGATTTACGCCCAATGGCGGAGGGTTTGGCGAATACGTGAAGGCGATGCCCTGGGTGGCCGAGCGGGGCATCGTGGCGCTGCCGGACAACGTGAGCTTCGAGGAAGCCACGTTTATCGAGCCGATCAACACGATTGTGAAGGCGGTGCAGAAGGCACGAGTCGAGAAAGGTGAGAACGTCCTAATCCTGGGCTGCGGGCCGATCGGGTTGCAGTTGCTGATGGTGGCCAAGCTGGAGACCGACCGGCTGCTTACCAGCGATCCGATGGCGGAGCGCCGGGCCAAGAGTCTGACCCTGGGGGCGATGGAGGCATTTGACCCCAGCAATGGTAAGCTTATAGACCAGATTAAGGCCCGCACGGAAGGTCGAGGGGCGGACGCGGTACTGGTAGCTGTAGCTCACCCTGCGGTGGTGCAGGACGCGCTGGCGGCAGCGCGGCCTGGGGGGCGAGTGCTCCTGTTTGCCGCCAATGACCCTGTGACGCGAATCGAGTTCCCCGCATCTGCTGTAGGGATCGACGAGAAAGAAATCCTGGGTAGTTACAGCGCGGCGGTGGACATCCAAGAGGCAGCGGCGGAATTAGTGCTGCTGCGGAAACTCCCGGTGATGGAAATCGTAACCCACCGGTTCCCACTGGATAGAATCCAGGAGGCGCTGGAACTGGCGGCGCGGCCCACGGCCGAGTCTTTGAAGATTCTGATCACACACGCATGAGAGCCACCACCACCAAAAAGACGGACTTTATCGCCGAGCAGGCAGCTGCGGTCGTACGCGCTGTTTTTCCGGGGAAAATGACAGCGGCGGTGCTGTATGGCAGCGAAGACCTGCGCATCGAGAAGATTGATGTGCCAACGGTGACGGCGGATGAGGTTTTGCTGCGGGTGCGTCTGGCATTGACCGATGGCACGGACCTGAAGGTTTGGCAGCGCGGGTATCACGCCAAGATGATCCAGCCGCCGGCGGTGTTTGGGCACGAGGTGGTGGGCGAGATCGCCGCGGTGGGAAAGCGCGTGGACGCGCGGTGGCGCATCGGGATGCGCGTGATCGCCGCGAATTCGGCGCCCTGCCTGCGGTGTTATCACTGCCGCCGGGGGCAAGAGAATCTCTGCGAAGATTTGCTGTTCAACAACGGTGCGTACGCGGAGTTTCTGCGGATTCCAGCGCGCATCGTGATGGAGAACATGCTGGAAGTGCCGCATTCGGTGGACGACGGCAGCGCGGCACTGGTGGAGCCGCTGGCCTGCGTGCTGCGCGGCATTCACGAAATGGAAGTGCGCACCGGCGATACCGCGGTGGTCATTGGCTGCGGTCCAATCGGGCTGAAGTTTGTGCGCATGCTGTCGCGTCGCGGGGTTCGCGTGATTGCGGTGGCTCGGCGTGAAGCGCCGCTGGAGCTAGCGCGGCGATTGGGAGCGGTGGCGACGATTGACGTTACTCGTACCGCGGATGTTGTGGAGGCCGTTCGGGATTTGACCGAAGACCGGCGCGGAGCGGACTCGGTGGTGGAGGCGGCAGGGAATCCGGCGACCTGGAAGCAGGCGCTGGCGATGGTGCGCCGAGGTGGAGTCGTTAATTTCTTCAGCGGCCTGCCTTCCGGAACGCACGTGGAAATCGAGCCCGCAGCGATTCACTATTCGGAGATCAAGATCATCTCCACGTTTCACCATACACCGCGATTTATTCGCGAAGCCATGGAAGCGATCCGGCGAGGCGACATCCTGGCGCACGATTTTGTCACCGAAGAAATCACCCTCGCAGAGCTGCCGCAGGCATTCGAACGCATGAAATCGCGCAGCGGCGAAATCAAGCTTGCCGTCCGGCCGTGAAGTTGAGCCGGGCCGGAGCTTTAGCCTCGACATCAGCAGCCAAATCCAGGTTGGGCTCCAGCCCTAAGGAATTGTGTTTCGTCTCTTGAGCCATGCTGCGTCCCGCTGAACTCGAACTCGCAGGGAATGTTCCCGGCGCCGGCTGCACGCCCGAAGCGGCGCAGCAATACTCGCGCTGGCTGGCCACGCATCACTACGAAAATTTCAATGTGGTTTCCTGGCTGGTGCCCAAGGAACTGCACCAGCATTTTTACAACGTCTATGCATACTGCCGGTGGGCGGATGATCTCGGTGACGAAATCCCGGATACCAACCGGGCCCTGGAGCTGCTGGATTGGTGGGAGCGCGAACTGGATGCTTGTTATGCCGGAGCGCCGTCGCATGCGGTATTTGTGGCGCTTCGGGAAACTGTAGTCGCGAAGGACATTCCCAAGCAGCCGTTTGCCGATCTGTTGAAGGCCTTTCGACAAGACCAGACCGTCAAGCGCTATCCGACGTGGGATGCGGTTCTTGATTATTGCAGGTACTCGGCGAACCCGGTGGGGCGCCTGGTGCTGTATTTGTGCGGCTATCGGGATGAAGAACGGCAGCGGCTTTCGGATGCGACGTGTACGGCCCTGCAGGTGGCAAATTTCTGGCAGGATGTCTCGCGGGATCTGGAGAAGGGCCGCATATACATCCCGCTGGATGCTGCGGCGGCCCAAGGGCTCAGCGAAGAAGACATTGTCGAGCGGCGGTTTGATGAGCGCTACGTGCAGTTGATGAAGGACTTGATCGAGCGCTCACGTGAATTGTTCGCGAAAGGAATGCCGCTGGCGAAGATGGTGGACGGCCGGCTCAGCATCGATCTGGAAATGTTCAGCCGCGGCGGTTTGGCGGTGCTGGACGCAATCGAGGCCCAGGGATACGACACGTTGCACCAGCGGCCGTCGATCAGCAAAGGAAAGCAGGCGCGTCTGCTGGGCCGTTCATTGGTGGCGCATCTCGCGACCAAGATTTCATCGCAAACATCACCTCCGGATGCCGGTGTTTCTCCCGCGGCGGGATCTGACACTGCGCGATCCTACGAGGCCTGCCACAACGTTGCGCGCAACGCCCGCAGCAACTTCTACTACGCATTTTTCCTGTTGCCGAAAGCAAAGCGCGACGGGTTAGCGGCGCTATACGCCTTCATGAGGCTCATTGACGACGTGGCTGACGAAAGTGACGATCTGGCGACGAAGCGGCGCGGTCTGGCCAAATGGCGAACGGCGCTGGACGACGCGGTGAACGGCTCGGGGGAAAAGGGAGCGATCCTGCCGGCTGGAGCCGCCGAGGTGCTGCCCGCTTTGGTCGACACGATGCGCCGGTACAACATGCCGGCACGGTATCTGCACGACCTGATCTCCGGCGCGGAGATGGATTTGACGGTGCAGAGCTATCCGACCTTCGACCGGTTGCGCGAATATTGCTATCGAGTCGCGGGCACGGTGGGCCTCACGTGTACGCATGTTTTCGGATTTCACGATTCGCGGGCTTTGGATTTGGCGGAAAAGCTTGGTTTGGCGTTTCAACTGACGAACATTATCCGCGATGTTCACGACGACTATGCGGTGGGGCGCGTATACCTGCCGGAAGAAGATCTGGTTCGCTATGGCGTTTCTCCCGTAGATTTTGGCCGCAACGAAGCGACACTCGGCGTCCGGGAGCTGTTGCGATTTGAAGCCGATCGCGCGTGGCAATTTTATGAAGAAGGCGCAGAGCTGCTGGGGATGATCGATCGAGAAAGCCGCGGGGCGCTGTGGTTGCTGACCCATACCTATAGCGCGTTGCTGACGCGTATCGAGGCGCTGGATTTTGCTGTGTTCGGTGATCGCGTGCGACTTTCGCGCGCGGAGAAAATGCTGTTCATCGCGCAGGCGCGGTTTGGGCGCGTGACGGAAGAGAACATCCTTGAAAAGCGTGATCGTGATCGGCGGCGGGCTGGCGGGGCTGGCGGCCGGCGTCGCGCTGGCTGAAGCGGGCTGGCGCGTACGGCTGTTCGAGCAGCGTCCCTTCCTGGGCGGCCGGGCCACTTCCTACGTGTTGCCTGACGGCGAACACGTCGACAATTGCCAGCACGTCACCTTTGGGTGCTGCACCAACCTGGAAGATTTCTACCGTCGCGTGGGCGCCGCGGACAAAATCAAATTTTTCGACGGGCTGTTGCTTCTTGATCCCCAGGGACGCCGGGGTGAAATGTCTCCGGGCATGTTTCCGGCGCCGTTTCACATGACCAGCTCGTTTCTGACATTTTCTCCGCTGGCGCTCAAAGACAAGCTGTGCATCGCGCGAGCTTTTTCCGACATTCTGTTCAGTGGCGGCCATCCTCGAGATCTCGACGAGCCGGGTGGCATCTCGATGCTGGAATGGCTGCGCCGCCGCAAGCAGACGCCCGCGGCCATCGGCCGGTTCTGGCGCACGGTGCTGGTCAGCGCGCTTTCCGAGGAACTCGACCGCATCGACGCGCGTTATGGCGTGCAGGTTTTCTGGAAGGCGGTGCTTTCGAATCGCAACGGCTCGCGCATGGGTGTGCCGCAGGTTGCGCTCGCCGATCTTTACAACGGCTGCCGCGCCGCCATCGTACAAAAGGGCGGGGAAGTAACACTGCGTTCGCCGCTGCGCAAAATCGCGATGGAAGACGGCGAGATCGCTGCCGTGGCGTTCGACAACAACCGCCATGAATCCGCCGACGCCTACGTCTTCGCGCTGCCGCACGACACGATGGACGAGCTGTTGCCTGCCGAAGCCAAACAACTGGATCCCTCGCTGGGCGGCCTAGGCCACATCAAGGACGCTCCGATTACCGGGGTGCATTTCTGGTTCGATCGCCAGGTGATGACCGAGCCTTTTCTCAGCCTGCTGGACACTACCACGCAGTGGATCTTCAACAAGAGCGCCCTGCATCGTTCGAGCAACGGAACTGGAAACGCAGGCGGTGGCGTAGCGGATGCGCCCAAGAACGCCCAGTATCTCCAACTGGTCATCAGTGCCTCTCACGAGCTGCTGCAGAAGCCGCGCCAGGAAATCATCGACGAGTGCCTTCGCGAAGTCCGCCACGCCCTCCCGGCCGCTCGCGAGGCCAACCTCGTCAAGGCCACGGTCATCAAAGAAGCTGCGGCCACTTTTTCGCCCGAACCTGGCGTCGATCGCTGGCGTCCCAAACAGCAAACGCGGATTCGCAACATGTTTTTGGCTGGAGATTGGACCGACACCGGGTGGCCGGCAACAATGGAAGGAGCGGTGCGCAGCGGGTATCTGGCTGCGGAAGCGATTCTCAGGGCCGCCGGGACACCGCAAACGTTGCTGCAGCCGGATCTGAAAGTTGATCCGCTGGTCTCACTATTGGCTCGCAGCCGGCGCTGATCCAGCGATTTCGACCGGCTCGAAAGCGCCGATTTTACGCTCGTTTGCAGTCAACTCCTGGTTTGAGGCGTCTAACCTTTCGTACTCGGCTTCCTGCGCGGTAAGAAACGCTTGATAGGCCGCATGAGAACGCCAGTAATCGGCAGTGAGATACACGCCGCGCCGGCTCAAATCGAGCAGCAAGTCTGTTCGCACGTAATGAGCGTCGCGTCGAAAAAGGGATGCCCAGTCGCCATCCGGGCCGTAGACTCTTTCAAAGCGATCTTCGCAACCGGGCTTGACTTCGAACTCCCAGAGGACTACAAACATAGATGTCCCATCTCCTGCTCGATGCGTCGGCAAACCTGACTTGATTCGTAAACTCTGGGGAAGATAGCGCTAGCGGTCGAGTGTAGCAATCCGGTTGTAAAAAGCCACGGTGAGCGCGAGTTTGTGCGCAAAAACACGGGTTTACAGTGGCAGTCCGCCAGGGCTGATGGACGGAGGCGTTTGTGGACCGAAAGTATAGCCATCGCGGGTACCGCGATGCGGAAAAAGACGATAAGAAGCAAAGGTCGCACGAGCGCAAGCCGCCGCAAGGCGGACCGCGGGGTGCCGATCAATTCGGGCCACGGACGCCGCGGATGGTCGGTACAGTGACTCGGGCCCGCTGCTCCAACTGCGGTGCAGTCCTCGCCTCCGGTTTCGATCCCAACGGCAAATGTCCCAAGTGCAATTTCGAGCTGCATTGTTGCAAACAGTGCCGATTTTTTGATACCGGCGCGCAATTCGAGTGCACGCAACCGGTTCCAGAGCGAATCTCACCGAAAGACGCCCGCAACAACTGCACCTTTTACGAATTTAGGACGACGGTGGAAAAGGATACGGCGCCGACATCTTATGCCCAGAAATCAGCGGCACCCGCCGCGGCGGCTCCGCCACGCCCCAACGACGCCCGCCAAGCGTTTGAAGATCTGTTCAAGAAATAATTAGAATTTTCGCGTCGGCAAAAACACCCCCTCGCGTTTTGCTGGCTGCAGCGCCCTCAGGTGTTCACCTTAGGTGTTTGCCTTATTGCCAGAACCAGTAACCTACCGCTAAAGTGACCTCAAGATTTGCGTCCCGCACAGGAGTTCGTTCCATGTCCGCAAACAATTACCGCTGGCTGACTGCGCAGCAAGCCGCAGCCATGATGGATACCACCAGTGCCGAAGTCTGCCGGTTGCTTAGTATCGGGCGGCTGTCCGGATCCAAGCAAAAGCAAGCCAAGCGTCCCGGCAAAGCGCAGTGGCTGATCGATCCCAAGTCGATTGCCGCTGAAAAGCGCCGCGCCGGCAAGCGTTTGGTGAAAACATCGACTCACAAACGGCCCGGCCCGCATTCGTCAAGCACAAACGTTGCTGGATGAAAAACCACCCACACAAGCGGGACATTCTTTTTACCCATGCAAGACAACGGCGTTCTCGCGCCCTTCTACTCTCGTTTGCAGATTGAATGCGCTCTCGCATAGGTCTTAAAGCGTTTTCATTCAGAGCCGGCTTTGCTGGTCTCCGCGAGGGTCTGGTTTGCCTCGCACCATTCTGAAAATGAGGGGATGTCCAACTATGAAACGCATCACGGTCTCAACAACTGTCCTCGCCTGCATGCTGACCGCCCTGTTCGCGGTCGGCACACTGGCAGGGGAGCTCGTATTTTTCTCGCCGGTCGTGGGTTCTAATCCTGGGGTTACTGTTGGTGGCGAGGCCAGTGCGGGCGCGCCATGGGTGGTGCGCCATGGCTCCGCGATTCTTACGGATGGCGGGCGACTGCGCGTGGATGTGCGCGGGCTGCTGCTGCCGAGCACCGGCACGACCGGCCCGGTTACGCAGGTCGCCGCGAGTGTAGTGTGCTCGGACGCGGTGGCGGCCACAAGCAAGTCCGTCAATCTGTCCGCGCAGGGCAATGCGGAGATCAGCGACCGACTGACACTGCCTTCGCCGTGTTTCGGCCCGGTCGTATTGATTCGAGTCACGGGGACCAACAATACTCCGACCGCTGCGCCCGGACCCTGGATCGCGATCACCGGCACGATAAAGGATGCCAAGGACAACCACTCGAACGATGACCGCGACAATGACGGCGACGATCACTAGCGGGAACTGGCACTAGACGGAACCAGCACTAAGGCGTATCGGGCCAGCCGGAGATTTTGTCAGGCTGGCCCGATTTGTTTTTGAGCAATGACCGGTGTGTGATCGGCTTACTGCGCTGCTACCTGGACTGTCCCGATGTTGAGTTTCGCGAGCTCCGGCTCGATCTTTGCGCGATCGCCGACGGCCACGACGAACATGTGCGCCGAATCGATGTATTTCTGCGCAACCCGGTGCACATCCGCTGCACTTACCACTTCGATCGTTGGCGGGAGCTTTTCAAAATAGTCCGCCGGCAATCCAAACATATGCAGGGCTGCAAAGGTGCCGGCGAGTTGCTGCGTGGTCTGAAATCGTCCGACGAGGGACTGGTTGTAATTGTCCTTGGCCAGTTTCAGCTCTTCGGCGGTGACGTCTCCGCCAGCCATTTTCTTCAACTCGCTGAAGATTTCCTGGGTAGCTGCACCGGTGTCTGCAGTTTTGACCGGAGCAGCGGCCCAAAAGGAGCCCACCCCGCGGCGATAGTCGAATCGCGATCGCGCCCCGTAGGTGTAGCCGTGTTGTTCACGAAGGTTCATGTTCAGCCGGCTGGAAAACAAGCCGCCGAAGATAGTGTTCATGACCGTAAGCGGCGCAAAATCGGGCGTAGTGCGCGCGGCGCCAACGCCGACAGCGAACAACATGGTTTGCGGAGACCCGGGCTTGTCGGAGACATAGACCGCGGGCGAGGGCGGAGCAGGAGCCTTTGGGATTGGAGCGGTGAAGCCATCTCCGCTCCAGGTGCCAAAATATTTCTGCGCCAGTCCGCGTGCCTGATTCTCGGTGAAGTCACCGGCGATGACCAGCGCGGAGTTAGAGGGCACGGCAGTCTTCTTCCACAGCCCGGCGAGATCTTCCCGTGTGGTGGATTTGGTCGCTTCTTCGGTGCCCAGCGGCGTGAAGCCATAAGGGCCATTGCCGAACAAGACTTTGGAGTAGATCTGGCCAACGAGGGCTTGGGGTGAATCTTTTTGCTGGAGGAGAGCGGTAATGCGGCTGCTGCGTACGCGCTCGATTTCGTCGGCAGCAAAGGCCGGATGCAACGCGGCATCGGAAAACAATGCGAACGCGGCGTCGTCATTCTTGATGAGCGTTTCCAGTGCCAGGGAGGAAGAGTCTTCACTGGCCTCCGAATTGATGCTCGCGCCTAGTTGCTCGACGGCGGATGCGAATTGCAGCGAAGACATTCTTGTGGTGCCTTCGTTCAACATGTCGGCGGCAAAGGACGCGAGGCCCGGCTTGTCCGGCGGATTCACGGCATTTCCGCCGGTTACCACGAGTTGCGCCGAGACCAGGGGCAGCTTGTGGCGTTCAATCAGGTACACGGTAAGCCCATTCTGCAGCTTGAAGACCTTCGCCACGGGGAGCATCAGTTTTGGCGCAGGGCCGGGTGCGGGTGCCTTCGCGCGCCACGCTTCTTCCGGAGAGCCGCCTGGCGCTGGGCTCTCGGCCGTTTCCTGATCCGCGGGCGTCTTGGGCACATCGTTGAGATTTTTCTTTCCGGGCACGCCGTAAACGACCGCTCGGGCGTTGGTGGTTAATTCCGACTGTGCTCGCTTCTTGACGTCGGCGACGCTGACCTTTTCGTAGCGCTCGAAGTCTTTCTGCAAGAATCCTGGATCGTGGAGAAAATGATTGTAGGTGTTCAGCAGGTCGGCGACTCGCCCGGTACTCTGGAGTTGCTCGACCATCTGGGTTTGCACGCCGTTGCGTGCGCGGTCGACTTCCGCCTGGGTGGGGCCTTTGTCACGGAATTCCGACAGAACTGCATCGATGGCCTTCTCGAGATCTTCGGGCTTTACTCCTGGGCGGGCGGTGGCCTCGATCATAACCAAGGAGGTCAGCATCATCGACTGGTTGTAGGCGCTAACGTCCTGGGCGATTTGTTTGTCATGAACCAAGGTCTGGTAGAGGCGGCTGGTCTTCCCGCCGCCGAGGATCTGCATCAATACGTCGTTTTCGGCGTCGCCCTGGGTAAGGAACGAGGGGCCGAACCAGGCCATGATCACTTTGGAGAGCTCCACCGTATCGGTCACGGTCTCGCGCCTTTCCGAAGTGATCGGCGGGGTTTTCACATCCAGTTTAGGTACGGGCGGACCTTGGGCAATGCTGCCGAAATATTTTTCAATCTGCGCTTTGATGGTTTTGGGATCGAAATCGCCGGCGATGCTCAGGCTGGCATTGTTCGGCGTGTAGTATTGCCTGAAGAACTCGCGGACATCCTTGAGGCGCGCCGCTTCGATATCGGCATGAGAGCCGATGACTTCCCCATAATAAGGATGTTGCTTGGGGAAAAGTTCGTGGAACAGCGACTCTTGCACCACGCCATAGGGCGCGTTCTCGTGGGTTTGGCGGCGCTCGTTGCGCACCACATCTCGCTGGTTGGTGAGCTTGGCCTGGTCAAGGGTTGGCAGCAGGTAGCCCATGCGATCGCTTTCCAGCCAAAGCGCGAGTTCCAACTGATTGGATGGAACGGTCTCGAAATAGTTGGTGCGATCAAAACTGGTGGTGCCGTTGATTCCGGTGGCGCCGGCGGACTCCAGGTAGCGGATATGCGCCTTTGGACCAACATGCTCCGATCCCTGGAACATCATGTGCTCGAACAGGTGCGCAAATCCGGTCCGGCCTGGGGCCTCGTACGCCGGGCCCACGTGATACCACACGTTGACGGAGACCAATGGCAGGGCGTGATCCTCCGACAGGATGACTTCGAGGCCATTCTTCAATTTGTATTTTTCAAAGGCGATGCTGGGCAGTTTTTCTGTTTGGGCGGCCACCGTTTTGGCCGCTGATCCCGTGCCCAGTTGCTTTTCGCGCGCCGCGCCGGCCGGCCACGCAGCAAATATCAGCGACGCCAGTCCGCAGAGCGCAAGAGTCGTTACACGGCAACCGCCGGCCACTATCGTCTTTCCCCGCATGTCCCCTCCACTAATTGTCGCATCTCGATGATAGCGAAAAGGCGACTCCCAGAGAAACAGCGCGGGTTCGCGGGAAGCGCACATAGGAGATTGAGAAAAAAAAGAACGCTGGAGACTTGCACGCAGTTGGACGCAAGAGGTGCTGCGGCTCACCATCCTGCTGTGGACTTGGACGGAAAGTCTATTCAAAGCCAACGATGCATCGCGTCAAAGTTTGCCGTATCCGATCGGTTCGCGGAACACTATTCACCGTTTGCCTTCATCTCCCGCATCGCCCTCATCAGCCATACCTGCAGGATAGGGAGGAAATGGGCGCTCACATTGAAGAAGGTAATTCCCATCCCCAAATTGGGGTGCACATACGCGACCATGGCATTCGCTTCGATGAAATCGACGGCGGTAAAAATCTTGATGAATACGCTGGCGCCCTTTGGTAGTGGATTGATGGTGTTCACGTAGCAGCCGTAAAGGCTCAGCTCGCTGACGCGCGCGTTCATCCGCGCTTTCGAATTGTTGTCCACAATTTCAGCGTTGGCAACGAAGGGAAAGCGCGGTACGCGCCGCCGCTCGGCGCCCGGCGTTGCTTGCACTCGCACTTCTTCGGGCTCGGACATGGGCCTGAGTCTCCTGCCGCACAGTTGGAATCACCTCCCCGCGCAAGGGCCGACGCGTGCCGCCTTTTGCACTGACAACAAATCCAAGGAGTTGCAACCAGTGTGCGGCCTTCGTTTTGAAGGTCGATAGCAGCTCTGATTTTGGTTGGGAAGGCAACCAAAGGGTCAGAGTGGTCTTTGTTACGGGATCAATCCTGCATGAGGGCGGCGGCTACATTTGTCTGCGCTGCCCATGACATCGAGTGTGGACGTCGCGCCCGTCCCGGAGGAAAGGCATCAAGAAGATACGCGGATAACGGGCAGGCTATGCCGCGGGCATCTCGATGGTCACGGCGGCTCCATGGGGCTCCAAATTCTCGGCGTAGATCGTGCTGTTGTGTTCCTTGACGGTCCCGTAACACATGCTCAATCCCAACCCAGTGCCTTGCCCGACGGGTCTTGTGGTGTAAAACGGATCGAACGCCCGGCTCAGATCCTTAAATCCTGGGCCAGAGTCTTTGAATCGCACCATGACTTTGCCGTTTTCGAACCGTCCCTCTACGCGAACCCTTTTTTCGTTCGAGGCTTCCAGCGCGTTCGCGCAATTCGTAAACAGGTTCACAAACACCTGCTTGAACTGGCCTCCGTTTACCTCAATCCGCGGCAAGCCCGGCGCAAAGTCCAACTCGACGGCGACGCCTGCCTTGCGCATCTGGAACTCGCACAGCATCAGCGATTCCTGAACCAGTTCGCCAATGTCGAGCGATCTTCGGCCTTCGGTCTGCGGCCGCGCAAAGTTCAGCAGGTTGTCGATGATCTTTTTGATGCGCCTTGCTTCAGTGCCCAGCTTCTGTAGTTTTTGTCGTGCGTTTTCGTTTGCTGCTTGCTCCACCAGTAGGTCGGAATACCCAATTACCGCCGTGAGCGGGTTGTTCATTTCGTGCGCGACTCCCGCAACCAGTTGGCCCACTCCCGCCAGCCTCTCCTTCTGTACCAGTTCCTTTTGGGCGTTTTGGAGATTGGCGAGGTTTTCTTTCGATTCCACCAGCAGTCGCCGCATTTCTCGCGCCATCAGCATCTGCCGCAAAAACACGCAAATACCCAACAACAGGATGCTGATCATGGCAACCGAGACTCGATAAGATCTGAGCTCATGGGCGTGAGGATCCAGAAACAATTCGCATAGCCCCACGATCGGTACGGACAGCACCGCCAATGCAGCCAGCGCACCCGAAACGTCTCCACTGCGTTCCCGTGGGTTCTCGCCCAACGGTTCTGAAGGGACATTGCGTGCCGCGACTGCAATCAGGATGAACCAGCAGATTGCCGCGTAGTCCGGTACGTCGTACAGACTTCCGCTGTAGTACTTCTCATCGAGTAGCGCAGCGTTCAGCCACGTATACGTCAGCAGGTAGAAACCGCTCGCGCCGAACAGTTGCCAGTAAATCCTGCGCCACGCCCCTTGAGCCACCAGCGCCATACCGCCGAGTATCGCGAGGAAAACGGAGAATTCCAGAATGAACAGCGCGTAGTAGTAGACGTTGAACGCGACCTTATTTGGGAGGATGAACTCGTTGGGGTACACGAGGAACATGTACATGAACAGCCACCACAGGAGCAGCACCAGGAAGTTCAGGGTTGTCAGGTGGAATTTCTGCTGCCTCTGCGTGGACCCGGGGCGCATCGCCGCTGCTGCCATCATCGGTACCGGCTGGAGAAAGAGAGGTATGTCAGCCCAGAACGGATCCGGCGTCGATTTTCCCGTGATCACTTCGTAGTAGAACCACGCCACGAAGTTCGATCCCACCATGGCCGCTCCGCCCGCCAGCAGAAACCAAAACCACCGCGTGCGACCCTGGTTGCAATACCCGGCCCATAGCATCACTCCCGTGCAAATCAGCCATAAAGCCGCCCCGGTGGTGTCGGAAATGGTGGTTAGGGCAGACCCCGGCTTGCTCGTCAGAGACACGACGGTGTAGGCCGCCAGTAAACCGGCGACCGCCGCCAGTTGCCATTTTGACCACCGCTGCATTGGCCTGCACTTCCTGCTTCGTTGGACCGACCCAGGGAAGCCTGCTCGCGTATTCCTGCTTGTGTGACAATTCTTTCACCCCCCTAAGCACCCGCATACCTGCCTGGAAGTACAGCTCACCCGAAAATGACAATACCCTAAATCAGATAATTATCTGGAATATCTCCCAATTACGTAACTATTCGAGGGCCGAGGCGCCTTTCGGCTTGGCCCGAGCGGCCTTGAGGCGTGACGTCGCCTTCACGTTCCTGCGGACGCGGGATAATACCATCCAAAATCAAGCGATCGATTTTGCCGGTGGTCATGCCCAGCAATTGCGAAAGTGCTTCCGCCGTGTGTTGCCCGACCAAGGGCGCCGCAGTTGTCGGCGTGCCTGGGGTCTCTGACATTTTCACTGGCGATCCTGTAACGCGATGGCGTCCGGCGGTGGGATGCTGCATCCACGGAAACATTTCGCGGAACGCTGCCTGCGGATGCTCCACCACCTCGTCAAACGTTAGCACCAGGCTGCAGGGAATTCCTGCCGTCCCCAGCACGGCAATCCACTCTGCTGCGGTTCGTTCTCGAAAAATCGTTTCCAGCTTCGATTCCAGTGCGTGTCGATTTTGAATCCTCAGCGCGTTACTCGCATAGTCCGCATGTTTGCCCAACTCCGGATGGCCGATCGCGGCACAGAATTCCAGCCACAATTTCTCGCTTCCTACCGCCAGCGAGAAGACTCGGTCGCTGGCGTGAAACACGCGATAAGGCACAACCGTTGGGAAAGCGCTGCCCATTGGACGTGGCACGCGACCCGAACCAAGATACGCCATGAAGTTCGAGCTCATCGCCGAGATCATGCCGTCGAACATGGAGACGTCGACAAACTGGCCCTCTCCGGAGCGGTCCCGGTGCTGGACGGCCATGAGAATGCCGATGGACGCGAACAAGCCGGCATTAATGTCCGCGACGGCGTAACCGCTGCGCACCTGCTCGCCATCCTCGGTTCCCGTAATGCTCATGAATCCGCTGGAACACTCCACAACCAGATCCATGGCGGCCTCATCCCTGGAGGGTCCGTTCTGTCCGTAGCCGGAAATCGAACAATAGATCGCGCGAGGGTTCCGTTTGCGAACCGTGTCGTAACCAAGGCCCAGGCGATCCATGGTGCCCGGCCGGAAATTTTCGACAACCACGTCCATTCTGTCGAGCAATTGCAAACAAAGATCGATGCCTTCGGGTCGCTTTAGATCGATCGAGATACCGCGTTTACCTCGATTGAGCCCTAGAAAAAAGGAAGCTTGTCCGCCCGCGAACGGTGGACCCCACCCGCGGCTCAATTCGCCCCCTTGCGGCGCTTCCAGCTTGTAGACCTCCGCTCCGTATTCCGCTAGTAGCAAGGTGCAGTAAGGCCCAGCCAGGGCATGCGAGAAATCCATCACGCGCAGCCCCTCCAGCGCGCGTTTCTGCGGAGCTGCTGCTGAATTGCCGACCGATTCTGTAGGTGTCATCGTCTGCCCTTTGTCATGCTCTTACGAAAAAAGTGTGGGTATTTCGGGCGGGTGGCTGGCGATGGCTTCCAGTTCCGGGTATCGCCGCCGCAATGGATCGGGCACGTCTACCTTCGATTTGGTAAGCAAGCTAATCAGTTGCAGCGCATTCACCACGCCCTTGCCGAGGTAGTGGTTGTTGGTCACCACGAAGACGTCCCGCGCTCGCTCGGCGACCTTCTCGATGCGTTCCGCCCATGGCGTCAGCTCTTCGGGCGAATAAAGGTAGTTGTAGCGCTCGTAGGAAGGAACCGTGGCATCATCGCTGAACCAGGTATCGTAGCGCCGTCCGTGCAAGCGCACGTATCCGATCGGCGCTGTGACCTCTGCGCCGGGCTCGATAGACCTGCCGATGACCGGCTGATCAATGTTGCAGAACGCCGCGCGATGTTCGCGAAGGATGGCGAGGATTTCGTCGTCGTTCCAGGAAGCGTGGCGCACTTCCACGGCCAGAGGGTATTCGGAAAATCGCCGAAGCAGACCTTCGAGATACGCTGTAGTTTCTTCGTCGCGGTGAAAGGAGAAAGGGAATTGCAGCAGCACCGCCCCGAGTTTCCCGGCCTGATGCAGCACATCGAAACCTTCGCGCACCGCGTGTTCGTCCGCCGGAGTTATGACGGAAGGCGCAACAATCGCGTCGTGGGTGAATTTCTGCCAGAGCTTGGCCGTAAACCGGAATTGCGGGTTCGCTGACACGCGATCGATCCATTGTCTGGCGTGGTCCGCGCGCATCGGCGCGTAAAACGAAGTATTAATCTCAATGGTGTCAAAGAACCGCGCCAGAAATGTTGCTTCGTGAAATCCCTTGGGGCGCTTCGAGGGATAGACGTACCCGGACCAATCCGGATACGACCAGCCTGCGGGACCAATGCGAATGGCGCTTCTGCCCTTCGCTCCACCCGAAATTGGGGCGATCAGGGAAACAGGTTGCTCATTCTTCTGGAGCGGGGAACTCGTGTTGGATTTGGAACGAAGCGGCATCAGCGGAACAAGAATCCAGCGCGGTCATTCGCGCGGATGGCAGATTAGGAGCATTCCTCGAGGTGTGTCAATCAGTGGTGTCCGGGGCGGAAATCTTTTGCCGCGGACAATGCCAGTTGCTATGCTTGCCTCCTTATGCGGTGCAGCACACAAGACTGCGTCGCCCACCCCTCCAGAACGCAACCCTACAGGTGCATTCATGAAACTCTCGATCAGCTACAAGCATGTCAATGCGCACGACGAGGCCGAAGCCGAAACCTCGCGTTTTGTGAAGAAACTGGCCAAGCTGTTGAAAACCTACGAACCGGATCTGGTCCAGTTGCACGGCGTGTTTTCCAAGAACCGGCACAATGAAGAACACTCGTTTTCACTGAACTTGTCGCTGCCAACGGGGACCTTGCACGCCACGGGCAGCGGCAAGAACATACGCGCGTCCTGCAAGCAGGCCTTCAGCGAGCTGGAAGTCCAGGTAAAGAAGCACCAATCCCTCCTGCGCCGCGATTACCAATGGAAGCGCAAACGTCCTCTTGCGCGCCTTGCCGAGACAATCTGAATGCGAGATTAGAAGTGGTAACCTCTTGCGTTTCCGGCCGGGCTTGCTGCCGGTCATGGGCGTGGACCTGCTTCTTTCGGAGTGCGAATGAGCGAGTGGGTGAGAAAATTGTGCACTACATTTGTGGGCTTGTTGTGCGTTGCGGGCGGTGTGAGCCTCAACGGCTGCAAGCAGCAGGTTGCCGCGGCACAGGCGAAAAATGAACCGAGATACGTCTCTGATCCGCAGACCTTTCCGCTATGGGAACACGGCGCGCCCGGTGCGGCGGGTGATCGCGACGAAGACAAGCCCACGCTCACCTACTACTCTCCGTTAAAGCCAAGCGAAACGCGCACGGCGGTAATCGTTGCGCCGGGCGGTTCGTATCACATGTTGGCCAGCAATCACGAGGGGCGGCAGATCGCCAGTTGGCTGAATGCCATGGGTGTGACCGCGTTTGTCCTGAAATATCGATTGGGGCCGCGGTATCACCATCCCGTTGAACTGGGCGACGCGCAGCGGGCAATCCGCATAGTTCGAACACGAGCTGCAGAGTTTGGAGTTCAGCCCGACCGCGTCGGCATCATGGGATTTTCCGCGGGCGGCCACCTGGCGGCGACCGCTTCCACCCATTTCGACGCCGGAAACGCGAGCGCGCCCGATGCGATCGATCGAAGCAGCTCGCGGCCGGATTTTGCGATCCTTGCGTATCCGGTGATTTCGATGAGCGCGTCGTACACCCACCAGGGATCGGCGGCGAATTTGCTTGGCGAGAATGCTGACGCCGCGCTGCGCCAGGAGCTCTCCAACGAATTGCACGTGACGTCACAAACGCCGCCTACTTTTCTATTCACCACCAGCGAAGACACCCTGGTGCCTCCGGAAAACAGCGTCGCGTACTATCTGGCGCTTCACAAGGCTGACGTGCCGGCGGAGCTTCACGTCTTCGAGAAGGGGCCACATGGCGTGGGTTTGGACCTTGTCGATCCGGCTACCGGCGAATGGCCAACTTTGCTCCGCAATTGGCTCCGCGCACGCGGCCTGCTGACAAAATGAGCTAGATTTAGAGCCCTCGTGGCCATTGACACTCGAACTGAACAGTCGCTAGAGTGCCGAGCGATTTCCAATGCCTGGGCCCTTCATGATTTTTGTCCACGCACGCAAGATTTCCGGGAGCGAGAGATGAGAACTTTCACCGCACGCTGTGCCACGATCCGCTCCGCACGGAAACTGGTCCTGTCGGGAATGTGCGTCAGTATTCTCGCCGTATCAGCCTTCGCGCAAACGAACAAGCCAGACAAGCTGCAATGCGAATCGCTCACTACGCCGCTCGGCATGGATGCCGAGCATCCGCGACTCTCCTGGCAATTGCGCGATCCCCGTGACGGCGCCAGGCAGACTGCGTACCAGATTCAAGTCGCTTCGACATCCGCAATGCTGAGCTCGGGGAAAGCGGATGTGTGGGACAGCGGCCGTATTGAGTCGGCCGAAACCCATGACATCGTATATGCAGGTCCGCCACTCCAGTCCAGCAAACGCTATTTCTGGCGCGTTTTGGCCTGGGATGGTGACAAAAGGCCGTACTCCGCGAACGATGCCACCTGGTGGGAAACCGGACTGCTTCATCAAAGCGCGTGGCAGGCAAAGTGGATCGGCTACGAAGAACCCGAACTACGCAGCGTCCGCGAGTCCGGCGCACAATGGATCACCAATCCCGAGGTCGCCGATTTCAGTCCCACGACAGCGCCTCGGCACGCCTTCCGGTTTCACGTCGATCTTGCGAAGCCGGTTCGGCGCGCCATCTTGTACGCCACCGGGCAAGATACTGCTGCTGCATGGGTGAACGGAAAGCAAGTGCTCGAAGCGCAGCCGCTGCCTCCCTGGAAGCAGATGCCATGGAAAACGTACGCTTCGCGCAACGTGACCGCTGAACTCCGCAACGGCCAGAACCTGATAGCCATCGAAGTCGTCCACTACTTGAACGAGCGACGTGGTCCGTCAACGAATTTAAGTGTGACGCCGATGAATGCGCTTTTGTATATCGAGACCAACGACGGCGCCGTGCAGCTAGTGAAGAGCGGTGATGAACACTGGAAATCCGCGTTGGATGCGAACGGCTCCTGGCAGCAGCCCGATTTCGACGATTCCACCTGGAAGGCGCCGGTGCCATTCGTTCCGCCGGCTTCTCCGTTTGAAACGGGGAATCCGGGCCATCCATGGCCGACCGGCGCGGTCAAGGCATTGCGCCGCACGTTTGATGTTCACAAGCCGCTCGCGTCGGCTCGCCTTTACGCGACCGCTCTCGGAGCTTACAAGTTTTCACTCAATGGCCGCCGCGTGGGCGACCAGATTTTGTCGCCTGGTTGGACGGACTATCGAGAGCGCGTCATATATCAGACCTACGATGTCACCTCCGACCTGAAGCCCGGCAAGAACGCAATCGGGGCGTTGTTGGCCCCTGGCTGGTATTCCACGCCATTGCAGTGGTTCCGGCAGGGGTACAACTACGGTGACACGCCCCCCGCGCTTCGTGCGCAATTGCGAATCGAATACAAAGACGGCTCGATCGACTGGATCGCTACCGACGAGTCCTGGGAGGCGGCGATATCTCCAATCCTGAGCGCGGAAATCTATGATGGCGAGACCTACGACGCTCGCAAAGAGCAGTCCGGATGGGATACGGCTTCATTCGCGGACAACAGTTGGAAAGGCGTCGATATCGTTCAGCCGCACGAGCCGGAAATCGTCTGGCAATATTTCCAGCCCATCCGCGCCGAAAAATCTCTGCAAGCCAAAGCCATTACCAACCCCGCCGCGGGTATCTACATCTTCGATTTTGGCCAGAATCTTTCCGGCGTACCGCGGATCCGCGTTCAGGGACGCGCCGGAACGGACGTGAAACTGCGATTTGCCGAAATTCTGAATCCAGACGGCACTTTGTATACCGAGAATCTGCGGACGGCGAAGGCTACCGATCATTTCATCCTCGCCGGCAAGGGCGTCGAGGAGTACGAGCCGGCGTTCACCTTTCACGGATTCCGCTACATGGAGATTTCCGGCGTCGCGGCCAAGCCACGAGCCGAAGACGTTCAGGCGGTGGTATTCCACACCGACGCGCCATTCACCGCTTCTCTAAAAACCGGCAGCGCCATGCTGAATCAGCTTTGGAGCAACATTTTGTGGGGGCAGCGCTCGAATTTTGTTGGCGTTCCCACGGACTGTCCACAGCGCGACGAACGCCTGGGCTGGAGCGCGGATGCCCAGGTCTTTTGGCGCGCCGCCAGCTACAACATGGATTTGACGGCATTCTCGCGGAAATTCAGCGCGGATCTGCGCGGGACGCAAGTCGGTACACCGATGTACGGCATCTTCGCCCCCGGCACGCTCACGCAGAACCCTGGATACGGCACCGGTTGGAGCGATGCCGGCGTGATTGTTCCTTGGACGTCTTGGATTCAGACCGGCGACAAGAAAGTGATCGAAGAGAATTGGTCAGGCATGGAGAAATATCTTGTGGCCATACAGGAAGCCAACACTGACTTTCTCTGGCGAAAAAATTATGGCATTCCATTCGCGGACTGGCTGTCGCCCGAAGGAGTTACTCCGGTCGATCTGATCGCCACGGCATACTGGGCTTACGACGTAGCCCTGATGAAGCAGATGGCTCAAGCAACCGGCAAGACCGCAGATGAGCAAAAATACGGTGAGCTCTTCAAAAAAATAAAAGCCGCATTCAATCAGGCGTTCGTTCGGCCGGACGGTTTTGTCGGCGGCGTGCCGCCACCACCGGTCTTTGCATCCGGTACCGCGGTGAAGCTCAGCGATAAACCGGTGGAAACGCAGACCGGCTACGTTCTCGCGCTGTACATGGATTTGCTGCCGGATTCTCTCCGACAGACCGCCGCGAAGCGTTTGATCGATCGCCTGGAAGCAAATCACTGGCGCCTGGGCACGGGATTTCTCGGCACACCCTATTTGCTGGCAGCACTCACCGATACCGGCCACGCCGATGTTGCCTACCGCCTGCTGCTGAATACTGAGTATCCATCCTGGGGCTACCTCATCGATCATGGCGCCACCACTATGTGGGAGCGCTGGAATGGCGACCAGATGCGCAACGACCCCAGCATGAATTCCTACAATCACTACGCTTACGGCGCTGTCGCTGATTGGATTTATCGCTATGCCGCGGGAGTCGATGCCACTCCGAGCGATCCCGGTTTCCGCACCATCTTGCTGCATCCAACGTTTGACCGGCGTCTTGGCAGCCTCGATTTTTCTTATGAGTCCGCGTACGGCACCGTGCATTCCTCGTGGTCAATTTCCGCCAACAAGGCCATCTGGAAATTGACGATCCCGGCGAACGCGACTGGATCGCTCCCACTTTCCGGTGATCGTAAGGAAGCGTTCACCCTCGACGGCAAGTCCTTAGCGCAAAATTCCAGACTTCATTCGAAAGGGAGCAACGGTCAGGAGGTCTACGAGGTTCCTGCCGGCAGCTACCGGTTTGAAGTCACGCTACGCTGAAGCTTTCACCGAGGTAGCGCTGCATTGTCGAAATGTTCGGCGCGCGAAGCCTGTCTACCCTCAGCCGGATGCCCGCCGGAAGCGCAGCTGGGCGCGATATACTTCTCGGGGATTTGAAAATCGATTGTGGGGAGTTCTCTTGAGCACGCAGCCTCGTCTTCGCTACCTCGAAGATCGATGGGATGACCGCATCGCACGGTCACTCGACCCTGCCGAGCTTCTTCGCTATCGTTCGAATCTTCTCGGTTCCGATTTGCGCATCACCAATTTCGGCGGCGGCAACACCAGTTCAAAAATCACTGACTCCGATCCGCTCGACGCCTCCAGCAAAGCGGTTCTCTGGATCAAGGGCAGCGGCGGCGACATCGGCAGCATCCAGCGCAAAGGATTCGCCACTCTATATCTGGACAAACTGCATTCGCTCACCAACCGCTATCGCGGAGTAGAACTCGAAGACGAGATGGTGGAGATGTATCCGCTCTGCGCCTTCGGCAACAACTCCGTCGCGGCCTCCATTGATACTCCGCTGCATGGGTTTTTGCCTTACGAACACGTCGATCACCTGCACCCGGACTGGGGCATCGCTTTGGCGGCGGCCGCCAACGGCCGCGACAAAATGGAGGAGTTCAACCGCACCTTTTCGCACAAGCTGATCTGGTTGCCGTGGCAGCGACCCGGATTTGAGCTGGCCATGATGCTGCGAGACGCGGTCAAGCAAACTCCAGACTGCGATGGCATCGTCCTCGGCGGCCACGGATTGTTCACCTGGGGTCGCACGCAACGCGAATGCTACCTTAACACCCTGACCATCATCGACCAGATCGGCCAGTTTGTTCTGGACCATATCGAAAAGCGTGGCAACCAACTCTTCGGTGGAGCGCAAACAACGATCCTGCCCAATCACAGCGAGCTGGCCCTGCAAATTTTCCCGTTCGTTCGCGGACGGGTCTCCGCCAGACAGCGGCTGATCGGCAATTTCAACGATCTTCCCGAAATACTGCGCTTCGTAAACTCTGCGGACGCTAAGGCTCTCTCTCATCTGGGCACCAGCTGCCCAGATCATTTCATTCGCACCAAGATTCGTCCGCTATTCGTTCCCTGGGTACCAAAGCAGGATCTGGGCGGCCTGAAAGAACAGATCGATTCCGCATTGACTCGTTATCGCGAAGAATATCGCGGCTATTACGAATCGTTCGCGCGACCGGATTCGCCCAAAATGCGCGACGCGAATCCCACCGTCGTCCTGATTCCGGGCCTTGGCATGTTCAGCTTCGGCAAGAACAAGGCCGAAGCGCGCATCACCGGCGAGTTCTACACCAATGCCGTGCACGTTATGGAAGGCGCTACCGCGCTCGGAACCCCAGCAAAACCCGATGTGCTTCCTCAGGCAGGTCCGGCGGCCAAGACCAGCGAGTTCAGCGTGCACTCCAACTACGTCGCCTTACCGCCGTCCGAAGCCTTCCGGATCGAATATTGGCAATTGGAAGAAGCGAAAATTCGCCGCCAGCCGCCGGAAAAGGAGCTTAGCCGTCAGGTGTGCCTTGTCGTCGGTGGCGCGAACGGCATAGGTCGCGAAACCGCGTTGTTGGCCGCTCAGCGCGGCGCTCATGTGATAGTTGCCGATAAAGACCTCGATTCCGCGAGGGCCGTATCTACCGAAGCCCAGAAAATCGCCGGCAAGGAGGCCGCCATCGCCGTGGCGATCGACATTCGCGATCGCCAAGCCGTCCAGCAAGCGTTGCGCGAGGCCGTAGGCTTTTTCGGTGGTGTGGATATCATCGTCAACAGCGCGGCAATTTTCCCGTCCTCCGCCGACGGCCAGATTACCGATGCGCAGTGGGCCCTAACGTTCGACATCAACGTTACCGCCAACCACCGCTTGCTCGAAGGGGCCGCCGCGTTGTTGCAGCAGCAAAATCTGAACGCCAGCATCGTGCTGGTTAGTTCCGCGAACGCCGTCGTGCCCAAGCACGGCAGCGAGGCTTACGACGTCAGCAAAGCCGCGGTCAACCATCTCGTGCGCGAGTTCGCGATCTCCCTTGCACCGCTGGTGCGTGTAAACGGCATCAGCCCGGCCAC
>DATNCJ010000056.1:0-2385 GCA_035607215.1 Candidatus Eiseniibacteriota bacterium | reverse complement strand
CGCCGGTTTCGATCAGCACGGTTTGCGAACCGGTACGAACCACGACGGAATTCAGCCCCAGGGGAACGAGATTGTTGCCCTCGGGCTTTACTTTGCGCTCCCACAGGCTTCTGGGGACAACGCCGAACATGCCGCCGCCATCGAGGTGGTAGGTCCCGTCAGAGACGGCGGTAAGCTCGAAATCGCCCAAAGTCATACGCTGCATGGAATGACCCTCGCTAAAAGCCTATCACTGCCCGCGTAGGGGCAGAGCCTGTCCTGAGCTTGTCGAAGGATGTCCCACCTGCCCAGCCGAGCGAAGCTCGGCTTTTCCTTGAGAATGTGGATGACGCCCGCGAACCAAGTCCCTCCACTGCGCTTCGCTCCGGTGGGGATGACAGTGCGGATTTTGGGGGTTACGCCGGCGGTCTGCACAGGCTATAATGAAGCAGGAATGTTGACCGATGCGCCATCAGAAGCCCAATTCGCACCTGCCCGTATGCTGGCTGCACTTTTTAGTGTGCCCGCGCCGGTATCTGGCAGTGTTGCCCTCGCAGGCGCGTCCCAGTCTGTTCGGTAGCGACTAGTTCTCCCATCCTCCCAAATGATGTGGCTAAAGGGCTGAATCCGCCTTTTTCGGCGCGACCGCCCGGCCGACGACTGATGAACGACGATTGATGACTGCTTTCCGGAGGATCCAATGACCACCAAGACTCTTACAGGACCCAGAATCAAGACTGCTCTGCCCGGCCCGAATGCCAAACGCGTTCTCGCGGGCGATGAGAAATATCTTTCGCCCTCCTACACCCGTTCTTACCCGCTGGTGGCCAAACAGGGCCGGGGCATCGTGGTGACAGACGTGGACGGCAACGAGTTTTTCGATTTCTCCGCCGGCATTGCCGTGACCTCGACCGGTCATTGCCATCCCGATGTGGTGGCCGCCATCCAGAAACAGGCGGGCGAACTGATCCACATGTCGGGCACGGACTTTTACTACGAGAGCATGATCACGCTGGCCGAGCGGCTGTCGAAAATCGCGCCGATGCCGGGACCGCACCGGATCTATTACGGCAATTCCGGAGCGGAGGCGGTGGAAGCCGCGCTCAAACTGGCCCGCTACCACACCAAGCGGCAGAATGTGATTGCCTTCTTCGGCGCCTTTCACGGACGCACCATGGGCGCGCTCTCGCTGACTGCGTCGAAGCCGCAGCAGAAGCGGCGTTTCGGTCCGGGAGTTCCGGGCGTGACGCATGTGCGCTATCCCGACGTTTACCGCGGCTGTGAAGGCGGCGCGCAGGACGCCGAAGCCTTCGCGCTCGGCTGTGCCCGCTTCATCGAAGACAAATTGTTCAAGACGACGCTGGCGCCGGAAGAAGTGGCGGCCATCTTTGTCGAGCCGGTGCAGGGCGAAGGCGGATACGTAATCGCGCCCACGGTCTTCATGAAGGAACTGCGGCGTATTTGCGACAAGTACGGCATTCTGCTGGTGGCGGATGAGGTCCAGAGCGGCGCCGGACGCACCGGCAAGTGGTGGGCAATCGAGCACACCGGGGTCCAGCCTGACATTATCTGCTCGGCGAAGGGAATCGCTTCGGGGATGCCGCTCGGCGTCATGATGAGCCGCGCCGACATCATGGACTGGGTGCCGGGTTCTCACGCATCAACTTTCGGCGGCAATCCAGTCTGCATCGCGGCTGCACTGGCCACGCTCGATGTCATCGAAAAAGAGGGATTGCTGGCGAACTCCGCCGAAGTGGGCAGCCAGATGCTGAAGCGGATGGCGGACTGGCCGCGCAAACATAAACTGGTGGGCGATGTACGAGGCCGCGGCTTGATGATCGGCGTCGAGATCGTCAAGGACAAGAAGACCAAGGAGTACGCTGCCGAAGAGCGTGACCGCATTATCGAGCTGGCTTTCGAGCGCGGCCTGCTGTTCCTGGGCTGCGGTCCGAGCACGATCCGCATCGCGCCGCCGCTGGTGGTCAGTAAGGACGAAGCTGACGTCGCAGTCGATGTGCTCGACGAATGCATCGCCCTGGCCGGCAAATAAAGCATGTGTGGCGCGGACCTGTCCTGAGCGAAGTCGAAGGAGCCCTCGCCCGCGGCCTTTGACGTTGGAGTTGGCGGCTCTCGCCGAGGGGAACACCTGTGGCGAGAGCCAAACCTCCTGCAGGACATGGTTTTCGGGAAAAAGGGGGAAGCCTTAGCGGCGCTGGACGCCGCCTCGCGGGCGAGTCGCCCGCGACCACACTCTTCTAGTGTCGAGGAATCTTCATGAACTCAGGAACCATCGAACTCATCTATATCGCCCCTGCCGCCACTGCGCCCACGCTGTCGGTGAAGCAGGCGGTTGCCATTCCGGGTTCTGGCCTGGAAGGCGACCGCTACGCTCTGGGGCAGGGAACA
>DATNCJ010000027.1:0-24017 GCA_035607215.1 Candidatus Eiseniibacteriota bacterium | reverse complement strand
CGCCGGACTCGCCCTGGTCGTCTGCATCACCGAAGGCATCCCCATCAACGACATGATCAAAGCCTGGGAATATCTGAAGTCGCACCCCGCCACGCGCCTGATCGGACCCAACTGTCCCGGCATCATCACCCCCGGCCAGTGCAAGATCGGCATCATGCCCGGGCACATTCATCTCGCCGGCCACGTCGGTGTAGTCTCGCGCTCCGGCACACTTACTTACGAAGCCGTGGGTCAGTTGACGAATCTCAACATCGGCCAATCCACCTGCATCGGCATCGGAGGCGACCCCATCATCGGCACCACCCACACCGACGCCGTCAAGCTCTTCAACGAAGACCCCGACACCCACGCCATCGTCATGATCGGCGAAATCGGCGGCAACGCCGAAGAGCAAGCCGCGGCCTACATTAAGCAACACGTGAAGAAGCCTGTGATCGGCTTCATCGCCGGTCAAACCGCCCCGCCAGGCCGCCGCATGGGACACGCCGGCGCCATCATCAGCGGAGGCCAGGGCACCGCTGCCGACAAGTACGCCGCCATGAACGCCGCGGGCATCAAGACCGTGCAAACCCCTGCGGACTTGGGCAGCACGGTAGCCGCCGCCCTAAATTGACTTTGTAGCGGCCGCCTTCCGAGGCGGGCGAGGTAGTGGCGGGTTCTTTAGACCCGCGCATTTCAGCTTCTAATCTCTCGGAGGAAATTCTTCGTGGCTCTCGAACGCACCTTCGCAATCATCAAACCCGATGCCGTAAGCCGCAATCAGCAGGGCGAAATTCTCTCGCGCATCCACAAGTTCGGCTTCAACGTCGTCGCCATCAAATCCATGCGCCTCACGAAGGAAGAAGCCGGAGGCTTCTACGCCGTCCACAAAGCCCGCCCCTTCTTCGGCGAACTCACCGACTTCATGTCCAGCGGCAAAATCTTCGCTATGGTCCTGGAGGCCGATGGCGCCATCGCCAGATGGCGGGACGCCATGGGCGCCACCGACCCGAAAAAAGCTGCGCCCGGCACCATCCGGCACGACCTCGGCACCAGCATCGGCAACAATTGTACCCACGGCTCCGATGCCCCCGACACCGCGGACTTCGAGATCGGTTACTTCTTCCCAGGCCTCGATCTGATCTAACTCAACCGAGACGTTGCAGGGGCGCGGGACTTCCGCGCCCTTTGCTTTTTCCCGCATCTTTTCTAAACTCGCCCAATGGAACCCCGCGACCTGGGCCGTACCCTCCTGATCCTCGGCTTCGTCCTGACCGCCGCAGGCGCGCTCCTGTTTTTCTCCACCAAACTCCCATTCCGCCTCGGCCGCCTGCCTGGTGACATCGTCCACCGCGGCGAACATTCCACCTTCTATTTTCCGATCACTACCTCAATCGTGGTCAGCGTCGCGCTCTCCTTTCTCCTTTGGCTGATTTCTCAGTTCCGCCGCTGACTCCTCCGCCCTCTGTGTTCTCCGTGCTCTGTGTGGTGAATCCGTTTTTCTGAATCTCGTCGCTGCCCTTTACTTCATAACTTCCTTGGCTCATCTTATCTGTCATGAAAGGCTCACCTGAAGTTCTCGAACAGCTCAACAAAGCTCTCCGCGAAGAGCTCACCGCCATCAACCAGTATTTCCTGCACGCCGAAATGTGCGAAAACTGGGGCTACGACCGCCTCTCCGAATACATCAAGATGCAATCCATCGGCGAAATGAAACACGCCGAGAGGCTGATGGAGCGCATTCTGTTTCTCGACGGCGTTCCGAACATGAAGCCCCTCGAGCTCACCGTTGGCAAGACCGTCAAAGACATGATCCAGTCCGATCTGGACCTCGAGCTTGGCGCCGTCAAAATGTATAACGAAGCCATCCGCGTCGCCGTCGAGCACAAGGACAACGGCTCGCGCGACCTCTTCGTGGTCCTCCTCAAAGACGAAGAGAGTCACGTCGACTGGCTCGAAGCCCAGGTCCACCAGATCAAGGAACTCGGCTACGAGCGCTACCTCTCCATGCAGATGGGAGAGTTCGAAGAAGAAAAATAAGCCGTCAACCCCGGAAGCGGTTCTCGCAACTTACTCGTCTAAAATCCGAACGAGGTGCCCATGAGAATTTTGTGCGCTATCTTTCTTGCGGTGCTGTTCAGCGCCACGAGCTTCGCCCGGCCGCAACAGCAAATCCCGCCGCCCGACCTCGCGTCCCGGGTTCCCGCCCCCAAGACCGCCGACGTCGACTCCGTCGACCACATCATGTTTGCGATCTACGACGTCATCTCCGGCCCTCCAGGCGAGCGCGACTGGAATCGCTTCCGCTCCCTCTTCGTTCCCGAAGGCCGCCTCACCAGCACCGTCAAGCGCGAGGGATCCGACTCCATTCGCCTCCTCACCGTCGAGGAGTACGTCAACGGCGCCGGGAAATACTTCCTCACCAACGGCTTCTTCGAATCCGCCATCGTCAACAAAGTCCAGCGCTTCGGCAACATCGCACAGGTTTTCAGCAGCTACGAATCCCGCCACGCCGCTTCCGACAAACCCTTCACCCGCGGCATCAACAGCATGCAGCTCTTGTTCGACGGCAAGCGCTGGTGGGTCCTCAGCATCCTGTGGGACGAAGAATCCGCTTCCAACCCGCTTCCCAAGGAAATGGCCCAGCGTTCCTCAGCTCCGGTCACCCAACAATAGTTTCGAGTCCGCTGCGATCGACTCCGCTTTTCGGTGCAACGATCGAGCGCCACTCTGTTTTCGTTACTGTTTCGCGGCTTCTCTCCACCAGTCGGCCGCTCCGTAGTATCTTCTTCCTGACCCCTCCGAGAGCTTTGGGCCTGCCTAACGCACCGCCGGAGCCTCCATTGGCCTAAAAAAGAAAGAGTTCGGAAGTGCCGTGCTCTCCGTGCGCCCCGACTTTCCCATCCTGATGACCTCCGGTTACGTCCGCCCCGAAGACCAGCGGGCTGCCGAAGATCTCGGCATCGGCCGCATCATCACCAAACCCTCCACTCTCGATCAGTTGGGCGAAGCTTTGGCTGAAGCCATTCATTCCCACCAGGTTCCACCGCCCCATCGCAATAAGAAGCCTGTGGACGATTCCCTCCAGGGGAATTGACTGCGCACTGGTCCCGTACTAGCTTCGCCCCATGAAGCCTTTCCTGATCTTGTGCTGCGTCGCCGGTCTGGTTGTTCCTTATTACTTCGCCGCACCCTTTTTTCTCATCCACGGCCCCAACTTCCGGCTATTCTTCGAAGAACTCTTCGCCACGCGTATCTCTTGTTTCTTCGCCGCCGATCTAATCCTCTCCTCGATCATTTTTCTCGCATGGTCGCGCCGCGAAGCCCGGGCTCGCAACATTCCTGGCTGGTGGCTCGTGCTGCTCTGCAATCTGGTCGTAGGTCTCTCCCTCGCTTTGCCCCTCTACCTTCTCAAGCGCCTGAACGCCCCGCCTGTCTGACGCACACGTTACAACCTACTTCTTCACCCAGCCATAAATGGAATACGCGCTGCCGCACACGGCTATCACGATCATCCCGATCGCCAAGTCCTTTAGCATCGGCGAATTCGCCAGCGACATAATCCATCGGCCATAATGAATCGCCAGCAAACCCTCAATCGTAAATCGCAGCAACCGCCCGGCTCCCACGAATGGCAACACCTTCTTCAACGGCACCTTCAACGCCCCGGCCGCCGCAACAAATATCGTGAAGGGAAACGGCGGCGGCATCAAACTACCCAGCGTCAGCGCCCAACCGGCATTCTTTTTGGTCTGTTTCTCCACGTACCTTCGCGTTCGTCCCTTACGTCCCTTGGATAACCGATCGCCCGCCTTGCGCGAAAGCCACAGGGTCAACAACACTCCGCAGATCGATCCGATCGTGGCGGCGGCCACATACAGTGGGACCCTCGTCGGGTGCCGCGCAGACAATCCCAGCAGCAGGAAGTCGTTCCCCAGCGGCAACATCAGAAAGGAAGAATCAAGCACCCCCACGGCAAACAGCCCCAGCGCACCCGCACGGTATGCAAGGCGAAAAAGATGCCTGAAAAAAGTTTCCAATGAGCCCCGCGATCTGCTAGGTGTGCATTCTTTGCGCCTGAGTGAGATGCGTGAACCCACAAAACGGCTTTTGCGGGGAAGTAGCTCGCTTGCCGGTATTCGGACTGGAGGGCCGGTGCAGGTCCGGGAAGTACTACGCTGGTACTATTCAGATATCATTTGACATATGGTTAATTATGTGTTGCTCTTTGTCGTGTACCTGAGTGCAAACTCGCTAGCTGCTGGCTATTCTCCCGCCTCTTTCGATCACCCAAACTCATCCCCTTTGCTTTCTGTAAGTTACGGACATTCAGGCAACTCCTTTTCTTTGAGAACGATACAAAAACCGGGGGAAGGGGTGCCCATAACGAAGCCTTGGCGAAAGGCCAGTTTGAATTTCGTGGCCGAAAAGCCGCAGGCACGTCCGACGCTTCCAGCCTCCCGCCTTTCCGCGTACTCCGTTCTTCGGCTACAATCCTCGGCCATCGTGGTGGCGAGGTGATTCTATGAGTGGTCGTCTAGTGCGCCGGTCTTGCAGGCCCGTCTTAGCTTTGATTTTGCTCGTCCTGTGCGGCCTGTGCTACCCGCGGCTCACCTCTGCCCAGGAGCGGCGCGAGCGTGAACCCAACAGCGTCTACTCTGCGCGTCGCGCCAGGCTCGCAGCTCAAATCGATGGTCCCATCGTTTTGTGGGGCTTCACCGGCCACGAGGAATTTGCCCAGACTTACATTTTTCAGCAGGAACAAAACTTCTACTATCTGACCGGCCACAACGAAGAAGGCGCCGCGGTCCTGATTCTGCCGGCATCCGGCTCGGCCGCATCTCCGGACACGCCGCGCGAAATTCTCTTTCTCCCCGCGAAAGATGCCGCCAAGGAAAAGTGGAACGGCGTGCGTATGTCTCCTTCCGATCCGGGCATCGCTTCTCGCACCGGTTTCGCCACCGTCCAGCCCTTTGCCGACATGAAGGCCGCCGTCGAAAAACTGGCGAAGAGCTCGCCGCAGATTTACACCATCCTGCCCTACGAAAAGGAAAACGGCGGTTACCCGCACGAAAGGGAAGTGGTCGACTGGCTGGGACAAGTTGCGCCACATTCCAAGCTGCAAGACATTCGCGCGCAGATCAGCGCGATGCGCCAGGTCAAATCGCCCGGTGAAATCGCTTTTTTGAAGGAAGCCATCGACCTCTCGCTCGACGGGCACCTCGCCGCCTATAAGATGATGCGCCCCGGGTTGTACGAATATCAGGTCGCCGCGAAAATGGTGGAAGTCCACGCCATGGGTGGCTCGGAGGCTGAAGGCTACGCCCCGATCGTAGGTGCGGGTCCCAATTCCACCGCGCTGCACTACGACAGACTTTCGCGCAAAATTCAGGACGGCGACGTCGTGGTGCTCGACGTCGGCGCGCAATACGCCGGGTATTCCGCCGACATTACCCGCACCCTTCCCGCCAACGGAAAATTCACGCCCCGCCAGCTCGAAATCTACAACATCGTCCTTGGCGCGCAGAACGCCGCACTTGCGCAACTGAAGCCCGGTGTCACCCTGTGCCCCAAAGGCGACCACAGCTTGCAAAAAATCGCCTACGAGTACATCAACACGCACGGCAAGGATGTGCACGGCAAACCGCTGGGCCCTTATTACATTCACGGTCTGGGCCACAGCATCGGTCTCGATGTCCACGACCCCGGCGAATATTGTCGGCCCCTCGAGCCCGGCATGGTGGTCACCATCGAGCCCGGCATTTACATTCCTGAAGAAAATCTGGGCGTGCGCATCGAGGATGACGTGCTGATCACCGAGACCGGCTACAAATTCCTGAGCGAGCGCCTGCCTCGCGATCCCGCCGCGATCGAAAAGATCATGGCCGAAGGAGCAAAACAGCGCGCCGGCTCGAAAGAAGGCAAGAACGCTGACGATTGACCGTCTCTAATCCGCACCGCTATACTGGAACCCGCGCTGGACGCGCTTTTTGTCCCGCGTGCCTCGAGTCATTCCGCAAAGCGCGGCAACCGCAAGCCGTTTGCAGGAATTTCCGAATCTCACTTCAGCGATAGGGAGCCGTCGATCCCGCCCCGCGGGATCGCAGAAAAACGATGAGCAGCGTCAAAGCCACGCAACTCCGCCCCGGCATGGTGATCCAGCACGAGGGCCAGCTTTTCACGGTATTCAGCACCGAGCATCGCACGCCGGGCAACAAGCGCGGGTCGATGCAGACGCGCATGAAAAATCTCAAGACCGGAGCGATCATCGACTACCGGTTTCGCGCGGAAGAATTTGTCGATCGCGCCATCCTCGACGAGGTGGAGTACGAATACCTCTACAACGAAGGCGACGATTTCCACTTCATGAACACGGAAACATACGAGCAGATGCACCTGACACGCGAAATGCTCGGAGAAACCGTCTATTATCTGATTCCGAATACCATCGTGAAAGTGGAATTTTTCGAGGAGAAGCCGATCGGTGTCGATCTGCCCGATACCATGGAGTTGAAAGTTGTGGCCACCGAACCGACATTGCAGAAGGCCACAGCGAGCGCCGTAGGCAAACCCGCGACGCTGGAGACCGGCTTGGTCGTAACGGTGCCGCCCTTCGTCAACGAGGGCGACCGGATCAAGGTCGACACCACGGAAGCTCGCTACGTCCAACGCGTCGAATAGTTTTTCTTTGGCGCGGCCAAAGCGCGCTGCGTGAACCGTGAGGCTGGTTCCGCAAATCGCGGATGCGTGGGGCCGAGTACTGGAACCGCTTCAAGAATTTCTGTGATTTTCGTGTCTTTGCATCGGCACTTCTGTTAGAAATGAATTTCCGCCTCCGCAGCTGAGCGCAGCGAAAGCTGAATTCAGAATGAGGCAAACAAGGCGCGATCGAACCATGGATCGCGCCTTCGCTTTTTCAGGCTTTGTGACCAACGGATCTTTCGTCGGCCGGATGTGCGCCGAAGACGCGGGCGAAGATGGCGTCGACGTAGCGGAGCTGCCGCTGCAGATCGAAAGTGTGGGCCAGCGCGGCGGCATCAAGGTATTTCGTGATGCGCGCATCGCGGGCGACACGGTCGCGAAAGCTGGTGTCCGATTCCCATGCGGCCATGGCGTTTTCCTGCACCGCTTTGTAGGCGTCGTCGCGGGGCATTCCCTTTTCCACCACGTCCTGCAGCAATTGGCCGGAGTAAACAAGGCCATGCGTCGATTCTAGGTTGTGCATCATGCGCTCCGGGAAAACACGCATCTCGCCGACGATGGTGGTCATCTTGGCGAGCATGTAGTCGACCAGAATCGTGGAATCGGGAAGGATGATGCGCTCAACCGAGCTGTGGGAGATATCGCGCTCGTGCCACAGGGCGACGTTTTCGTAGGCGGCGAGCATGTTGGAGCGTACTATGCGCGCCAACCCGCAGACTTGTTCACAGGTGACCGGATTGCGCTTGTGAGGCATCGCCGAACTACCGCGCTGTTCGTGGCCGAATGGCTCTTCGGCTTCGCGAACTTCGGTGCGTTGCAGATGGCGAATTTCCAGGGCGATTTTTTCGAGTGTGGCGGCGATGAGCGCCAGGGTGCTGACGTAGTGAGCATGGCGATCTCGCTGAATGACTTGTGAAGCTACGGGCGCAACGCTCAATCCCAGCCGCTTGCAGATTCTTTCTTCGATGTCCGGGCCGAGATGCGAGGCGTTGCCGACCGCGCCGGAGATTTTTCCCACCGCCATTTGCGCGGCGGCATCGCGAAAACGCGCGATGTTGCGTTGATTCTCGGCAAACCAATTGGCGATTTTCAGGCCGAAGGTGATGGGTTCTGCATGAATTCCGTGGGTGCGGCCGATTTGCGGGGTGTGGCGAAATTCGTGCGCGCGTATATCCAGGATCTCGCCGAAGATCACGAGATTCTTCTCGATCAGACCGGAGGCATCGCGCACCAGCAGGGCCTGGGCGGTGTCCACGACGTCGTTGGAGGTCATGCCGTAGTGCAGCCAGCGAGCGGCATCCGCATCGCCGATGGTTTCGCCGACAGCCATGGTGAAGGCGATCACGTCGTGCTTTACGTGCGATTCGATTTCGTTGATGCGCGCGGGATCCGCTTTGGCCTTGGCGCGAATGGCGGCGGCTGCTTCTTTCGGCACTTGGCCAGCATCGGCCAGCGTTTCCGTAGCGGCTATTTCAACGTCCAGCCAGCGCGCGTATTTGTTGGCGTCGCTCCAGACGCGGCCCATCTCGGCGCGGGTATAGCGTGGAATCAAACCGACCCCCTTTTTGCGCTTTTATCATACCGTATTCGATGGGGAGCTTAGGTGATGGTGATTACCTGGGCTTGCGGCGGGCGTCAGATAAATTGGGGTGCGTTGCGGCGGGAGTGGGCATCGAACGTTCTGCGATGCCCACAATACTGCGTAAGAGAGAAGGCCAGCATGCAAGAACCAAAGAAGGCAAAAGCTTAACGCGGAGGACACAGAGTCGGACGCCGAAGGCACGGAGGGGTTGAGGCTGGGTACGCGAGGTGCATATGAGCGGAAATTGGTTGAGCGATTTTGCCGATGATTTGCGATTCGGACTGCGGACGTTGGGGAAGAACGCCGGGTTCACCGCTGTAGCCGTGTTGACCCTGGCGCTCGGGATCGGAGCCAATACGGCGATCTTCAGCGTGGTGGAAAACGTTTTGCTGCAGCCGCTGCCCTACGATCATCCGGAATTGCTGGTGGAGATTAAGAATACGTATCCCGGATTTCAGGCCGTGGGGATATCGCCGGGAGACTTTACCGATTGGCAGCGCGAAGCGAAAAGCTTTTCGTCCATGGGCGCGTACGGCGACGTTTCGCAGGGCTTCAATGTGACGGGCAGCGGTGAGCCGGAGCGCGTGCAAGCGACGATCGCGAGCTCCGGGCTGTTTCCGACGCTGGGAATTCGAGCGCAGGTCGGCCGCACATTCTTACCTGGAGAAGACAAGGCCGGCGGCGGGAATGTGGCGCTGCTAAGCCACGCGTATTGGCAGCGACGCTTTGGCGCGGATCCGGCTGTCGTCGGGCGGGAGATCGCGCTGGATGGCCAGAAAGTCCGAATCGTTGGCGTGCTGCCGGCCACCTTTCAGATTTTTCGGTCGATGGAATTGTGGCTGCCGATGCCGTATTACGGGGGAACACTGGACGATCATATTCATCACGGGATCGCGCCAATCGCGCGGCTGCGGCCTGGAGTTACGCGCGAGCAAGCAGCCGCCGAAATGGAAACGCTGAACCGGCAGGAAACGGGGGCGTATCCGGATTCGCACAAAGGGTGGGGCACGCAAGTGACGGTTCTGGAAGATCCTTCGGCGGCGCAACTGCGGAGAACGCTGCTGGTACTATTCGGAGCGGTGGGGCTGGTGCTGTTGATCGCGTGCGCGAACATCGCCAATTTGTTGCTGGCGCGAAACACTGCTCGCAACCGGGAAATGGCCCTGCGCACGGCGCTGGGAGCGGCACCCTGGCGACTGGTGCGGCAACTGCTGACCGAGAGTATGTTGCTGGCGTTGTGCGGCGGCGCGGCTGGATTGCTGCTGGCCCTAGGGGGGATTCGGGCGCTGGCGGCGCTGGCTCCGCCGGAACTCACGATTTTGCAGGACGCCCATATCAATACCCGCGTACTGCTGTTTACGCTGGGGATGTGCGCGGTCTCCGGAATTTTCTGCGGGCTACTGCCTGCACTGCGGGCGCGCATCGGTGACCTGAACAATATATTGAAACAAGGCAGCAAGGGCAGCGGCGCGAGGGGCGGCCATCGCCTGCACAATACCCTGGTGGTGTGCGAGATTGCGCTGGCGCTGGTGCCACTGATCGGCGCCGGATTACTGCTGCGAAGCTTTCGGCATTTGCTGGACGTGGCGCCAGGATTCCAGCCCGATCACATGCTGAGCCTGCAGGTGACGCAAGCCTCAATCCCTCCGGCCGAAGCGCAAAAGCTGACACTCGAGCAGGGAATAGCGCTGGCGGCTCAGCAATCAAGACAGTTCGATCAGATCACCGAGCGAGTGGCCGGGCTTCCGGGCGTCAGGGGCGCTGCAGGCATCAGCACGTTGCCTCTGGAGACGGAGCTGCGGGAGGCTTCGCGATTTCTGATCGAAGGACAACCGATGCCGGCAAACGGTGTACGACCGGTTGCGCAAACGCGGACCGTGACGCCGGGATATTTTGCCACGATGCAGATCCCGCTGCTACGCGGGCGCCTACTCATGCGGGATGATTGGTCGACACAGGACAAAGTGGTCATCAACGATTGGCTGGCGCAGCGCTTCTTCGCAAATCAGGATCCCGTAGGACATCGACTGAATTTCTGTTCGCTGGATCCCAAACCGTGCTGGTGCACGATCGTGGGGGTGGTTGGGAACGTGCATCAGTTCGGGCTGGATGCGGGCCCGACGTATGACACCTATTTTGTCGGCGGATGGACCAAGCATCTGCTGGTAAGGACGGCACAGGAGCCCAGCGCGGCCGCGGTGACCGAAATCGTGCATCGCATCGATCCGACGTTGCCGGTCACGGAGGTGACAACGCTGGATGGATTATTGTCGCGATCCTTGTCGCCGCGAAGATTTTCGGCGGTGTTGATCACGGTCTTGGCGGGGCTCGCGCTGGTTTTGTCGGCGGTCGGAATTTATGGGGTGATGAGCTACACCGTGGGACAGCGCACCCAGGAGATCGGTGTTCGTATGGCGCTCGGCGCGCGGCCGGGAAACATGCTGGCGTTGATTCTGGGACGTGGCGTACGGTTGGCGTTTGTGGGAATTGCCGTCGGGTTGCTGGGATCGTTCGGGTTGACGCGATTTCTGGCGAGTTTGCTATTTGGCGTAGGAGCGGCCGACCCACTGACGTTTTCCGGCGTGGCTTTGCTGTTACTGGGAGTGGCGCTGGCGGCATGCTACATCCCGGCGCGGCGGGCGATGAAGGTGGATCCCATGGTGGCACTGCGTTACGAGTAGATGTTGCCCGTAGCGGCTTTACTCGCTGAGCGACGGACCGCTACAATTGCGTACTTTTTATGGCGCGCCAAAGACGCAATCCGTCCACCTTGGTCGATCCCAAATTGTCAGTAACCATTCCCGTTTACAACGAGAGGGCTACCATCGATGAGATCTTGCGGCGGGTGCAGGAGACCGACGGGCGCAAGGAAATCATCGTGGTGGATGATTGTTCGACGGATGGAACGCGGCAAATTTTGCAGGATTGGGCCAAGCGGCGCGCGGCCGGCGAAGCAACCGCGCCGGCGCAAGACGGGGGCGATCCCGTTGAGCTGCGCGACGTGCGGATTCTTTTTCAGACGCAGAATCAGGGCAAAGGCGCGGCTCTGCGGCGCGGTTTCGCGGAGGCAACCGGTGAGATCGTGCTGGTGCAGGACGCGGATCTGGAATATGACCCACGAGACTATCCGAAGTTGCTGGAGCCGATTCTGGACGGGCGAGCGGACGTGGTGTACGGGTCGCGGTTTCTGGGCGGGCCGCAGCGCGTACATTATTTCTGGCACTACGTGGCCAACAAGGTCCTCACGCTGCTGTCGGATATTTTTTCGAATTTGAAGCTGACGGACATGGAGACCTGCTACAAGGTATTCCGGCGGGAGGTTTTGCAGGGCATCCAACTGAAGTCGGATCGGTTCGGGTTTGAGCCGGAAATTACTGCGAAAATCGCGAAGAAAGATTGGCGGATTTACGAGGTACCCATCAGCTACGCCGGGCGAACGTATGAAGAGGGGAAAAAGATTACGTGGAAGGATGGGGCAAGGGCCTTGTGGTACATCGTGAGATATTCACTGGGGGATTAGCGAAGTAAAGATTTGCAGGCCGCTGCGGTGTGGCGGTCTTTAGGGTTGGGCCATGCGGCGCTGGAAAGTTAGGAGGATCAGGTCGGCGCGGCGGCGGACTCCGAACTTACTGAGCAAGTTAGAGACGTGGAACTTTACGGTGCGCTCGGCGATATTGAGCTTGCTGGCGATTTCCTTGTTGGAGAGATTTTCCAGCAACGAGTCCAGGACCTCCTGCTCGCGGCGGCTGAGATTGGTGACGGTGTCAGTCTTAAGGCGGCGTCCCTGGCCGGTCAGGATGGAGTCGACGAAACCTGAGAGAACCGAGCGCGGAACCCAAAAGCCTCCCGCTGCGACCAGGGGCAGAGCGCGGATCAGTTGCTCGCGCGCTTCCACATAGGTGAGCAAACCTTTCACGCCGAGGCGGAGCAACGAATAGCTGTTGGCGTCGCTGAGCTGTTCTCCGACGACGATCAAGCGAGATTCCGGGAAGCGCTCGAGAATATTGGCCAGTAATGCGCCGGTGGCCGGGCGTGCCGCGTGCGCGTCGATCACGTAGACCTGCGCGACGGGCGGCTCGAGATTGCGCAGATCAGGCGCCAGGGTCGACTCGAGGTGCTTAGACGACACCTTGAACTGCGGCTTGGCAAGCAGCCGCTCGAACTCGCTCAGCACCAATGGGTGCGGCGAGAGGATACAAACAGACAATTTAGAGGTGGTTCGTTTCGTAGCCACTATTCGTCAGCGTAGTGAAAACTGTACAAACGGGCAAGACAGATTCCCGTCGGTTGTTCTCGAATTGTTACGTGACATTAAGGAATCGTTGGACCGGGCCGAATTGCTGCATAACCGGGCGGGGCATAGCACTGGCTGGGTTGAAGGCGATGGATGGCGGTGGGTTTGGGAGGCAAGACGCACGGGTTGGCAAGACGCAGTGATCTTGCCGAGACCGGGCGCAGCCTGCTGCGCCCTTACTAAGCCTGTGGCGTTGGTGGGCTGATACTTGCCGTTCATGCTCGAAAAGCAGGGGTTGGATGGAAGGGAGTTCGATAATCGCGGGAAAGGCTTGTAAAATAAGGGCTAGAGGCAAACCAAGAGAAATGACGCGTGGTAGCCGTGCCTACGTCAGGACGGCGGGCCCGCTGAAAGTCGCTTGAGCGCAATACGGCAACGGAGCGACAACTTCAGTCACCAGATGCGCAACTTGAACGAATCGGCGAAAGCCCTCCGGGAGCTATTGTCGCAACGGATCCTCGTGCTGGACGGGGCGATGGGGACCATGCTGCAGCAGGTCAACCTGTCGGCGGAGGACTTCGGCGGAGCCGCGCTGGAGGGCTGCAACGAGAACCTGGTGCGCACGCGACCGGACGTGGTGCTGGACATCCACCGCAAATACTTTGAGGCCGGAGCGGACATTGTTGAAACAAATAGCTTTGGCGGGGCACCCCTCGTGTTGGCGGAGTATGGTTTAGCGGCAGATGCGCCGGAGCTGAACCGAGTTTCGGCACAGTTGGCGCGGCAGGCGGCGGATCAGGCTTCAACGGCCGGGAAACCGCGATTTGTGGCCGGGTCGATGGGGCCGACGACGAAGGCCATTACTGTGACCGGCGGGGTCACGTTTGACGAGCTGCGTGACGCTTACTACATCCAGGCTAAAGGGCTTGTGGAAGGTGGCTCGGACCTGTTGCTAGTGGAGACCGCGCAGGATACCCGGAACATCAAGGCCGCGCTGCTGGCGATCCAGCAGCTTTCGCGGGAACTCGGCGTCGAGGTCCCGACGATCATCTCGGTGACGATCGAGGCGATGGGATCGATGCTCGCCGGGCAAAATATTGAGGCGATGTGGGCTTCGCTGCGGTACGCCAATCCGCTGGCTTTCGGGATGAACTGCGCCACAGGGCCGGAGTTCATGACCGACCATATCCGCACGCTTAGCCAGCTTACCGGCGAATTTGTGTCGTGTTATCCGAACGCGGGTCTGCCGGATGAGGAAGGGAAGTATCTCGAGACGCCGACTTCGCTGGCGGCGCAGCTGGAAAAATTTGTCGATCACGGCTGGCTGAATCTGGTGGGGGGATGCTGCGGGACGACCGAGCAGCACATTCGCGCGATTGCGCAGATGGCGGAGGGGAAGAAGGCGCGGGTTCGGCCGGCGGAGGCGCATCGCGCGATTTATTCCGGGATCGAGACGATCGAGGCGGAAGACAGCACGCGGCCGTTGCTGGTGGGCGAGCGGACCAACGTGATCGGGTCGCGGCTGTTCAAGAACCTGGTGGCGGAAGAAAAGTGGGAAGAGGCCAGCGAGATTGCGCGACGCCAGGTACGTGGCGGAGCGCAGGTCGTGGATGTGTGCCTGCAGAGCACCGAGCGCGACGAAAAGAAGGATATTCCGCTGTTTTACGAAAAGCTGATCCGCAAGATCAAGGCGCCGGTGATGGTGGACACCACCGATCCGATGGCGGTGGCGCAGGCGCTGACCTATTGCCAGGGCAAAGCGATCATCAATTCGATCAACCTGGAGGATGGCGAGGAGAAATTCGAGCGCGTGGTGCCGATCGCGCACGATTTTGGCGCCGCCGTAGTGGTCGGATGCATCGACGAGGATCCCGTGCAAGCGCAGGCGTTTACGCGGGAACGCAAATTGGCCATCGCGAAACGCAGCTATCAGCTGCTGACGGAGAAGTATCAACTGCCGTCGCAAGACATCGTGTTCGATCCGCTGGTGTTTCCGTGTGCGACCGGCGACGAGAACTACATCGGCGGCGCGGTGGAAACGATGGAGGGCATCCGGCTGATCAAGCAGGTTCTGCCGGATACGCGGACGATTCTGGGCATTTCGAATGTGTCGTTCGGATTGCCGGCGGCGGCGCGGGAAGTGGTGAACTCGGTATTTCTGTACCACTGCACCAAGGCCGGACTTGATCTGGCGATCGTTAATACGGAAAAGATCGAGCGCTTCGCATCGATACCCGAGAAGGAGCGAAAGCTGGCGGAGGATCTGCTGTTTTCTTATCCGCCCACGGAGATTCCCGCGGATCATCGGCAAGCGGCGTTGCTACGTGAGGCGCCCAAGGACTGGCGCGAGCAAAACAAGGAGCAGCGCGCGGCGGTGAACAAGTTCCATATCGCGGCAATCACCGAACATTTCCGCACGGCGACGAAGAAGACCAAGGCGTCAGCGTCGGACTTACCGCTGGATGAACGGCTGGCCAGCTACATCGTACAAGGCACGCGTGACGGGCTGATCGAGGATCTGGATCGCAAGCGCGCGGAGGGCGCGGCGCCGCTGGATATCGTGAATGGGCCGCTGATGGCTGGGATGGCTGAAGTCGGGCGGCTATTCAACGCGAATGAGCTGATCGTTGCGGAAGTGCTGCAGTCAGCAGAGGCGATGAAAACTGCTGTCGGGCATCTCGAGCAATTCATGGAGAAGGCCGACACGGCCAAACGCGGGCGCGTAGTGCTGGCGACCGTGAAGGGCGACGTGCACGACATCGGGAAAAACCTGGTTGAGATCATCCTGAAGAACAACGGATATGACGTTGTAAATCTGGGGATCAAAGTGCCGCCTGACGTGCTCATCAGAGCGTACGAAGAACACAAGCCGGATGCGATCGGGCTTTCCGGGCTGCTGGTGAAGAGCGCACAGCAGATGGTGATCACCGCCAGCGATTTGAAGGACGCGGGAGTCGAGATCCCGTTGCTGGTGGGTGGAGCTGCGCTTTCGGCGAAATTCACGGAGCAGAAAATCGCGCCGAGCTACGGTAAGGCGGTGTGCTACGCGAAGGACGCAATGACCGGATTGCGCTTGATGAACGAATTGATGGATCCGGGCACGCGCGAACAGGTACTTAGCCAGCACACGATGATCTCGGGCAACGGTGCGCCGGCGATCTCGACAACGGTGCGAGTCACGGCACTGCCGGCGCCGCAGCGTTCGCCCAAGGTGCGCAGCGATCTGCCGATTCCCGACGTGGCGCATCTGGACCGCAAGGTGCGCATCGTGCCGGACCTGCGCGAAGTGTGGTCGTACGTGAACCCGTACATGCTGTACGGCCGGCACATGGGCTTCAAGGGCGATTTCGAGAAGCGGCTGGCGCAGCGTGACCCGAAGGCCATGGAACTGTTCGCCAGCATGGAAGAAGTGAAGGACGAAGCGGCCGAGTTCATGAAGATTCGCGCGGTGTGGGAATTCTTCGAGGCCGAGCCGGCGGGGGACGGGCTGCACTTGTTCGCGCCTGGAGGTTCTACGCCGCTGCACACGTTCCGCTTCCAGCGTCAGCGCGCCGGCGACTTCCTGTGCCTCAGTGATTACGTTCTGCCGCCGAAGGACGGCAAGCGCGATCATGTGGCGCTGTTTGTGGTCACGGCGGGCGAAGGCGTGCGCGAGCGATCGGAAAAAGCAAAAGATGCGGGGGAATATTTCAAGTCCCACGGTTTGCAGGCGCTAGCGATTGAGACAGCGGAAGGCTGCGCTGAATGGCTGCACCGGCGAATTCGGGAGGACTGGGGCTTTGCTGACCCGCCGGAGATGGAAATGGCGGAGCGATTCACTTCGCGGTACCGCGGCAAGCGCTACAGCTTTGGCTATCCGGCTTGCCCCAACCTGGATGATCAGGCGCCGTTGTGGAAGCTGCTGCGGCCGGAAGAGATCGGCGTGCAGCTTACCGAAGGCATGATGATGGATCCGGAAGCCAGCGTCAGCGCGCTGGTGTTCCACCATCCGGACTGCACGTATTTTTCGGTCGGGGATACGACCGAGAGCACTGCGTAGTCCGCGGGAAAATTATTTCAATCGTCGCCTGCTGACAGGATTCCGTCGCAAGTTTTTAGCCAGATCCTCGTCGCAGTGCGTTGCCCGTCACCGTCAGAAAGGCTCAGAACGACGACTGTAGTCGAGTGGGAGTTAGTTGAATGCGACCGTAACGAATCCAGTGCGGGACGCTGTTAGTCGCGGGCTACGGCGCGATTCTGCTTCAACGCAGCGATCAGAACATCGAAGGTCGACTTGGTGGGGCGCTCGCCACGAGCTGATTTGGCGGGTGCCTTTGTCGCGGGCCGCGGCTCTTCGGGCTCGGCAACGGCAACGGCGGTAGACGTTTGCGTGCTGGCGGATGGCCTGGCACCGAACGATTCGGCTGACGACGGAGAGGTCGCTGGACGAGACATCGATGCGGATGAAGGCACGGGTAGGACCGGCTCTTCCACTTGCGGTTCCGGACTTGTGGGCGCGACCTCTTTCGTTTCCGGCTCGGAAGTGGCCGATGCCGTAGCTATGATTGTGGCCGGCTTCACCAAACCCAGAACATCCTCGGCCGACTGATTGACGATCAGCTGATCGACTTGTTTGCGCTTCAATTCGAAGCCCGCCATCAGACAGGCATCGGACAAGAGATTGATCAGGCGCGGCACGCCATTACTGAGCTTGTGGATTGCCTCTACCGCGGTGCCGGTGAACGGGCTGGAGCCGCGAAGGCCGGCGGCATGAAGACGCTCGGCGATATAAGCGCGGGTTTCGGGCAGGCTCAGGGGGCGCAGCAAGCAGGTTCCGGCGATTCTTTGCTGCAAGGCCTGGAGTTCCGGGCGCTGCAAAACGGCGAAGAGTTCCGGCTGGCCGCACAAAACGATCTGCAGCAACTTTTCGTGATAGGTATCCGTGTTGCCGAGCAGGCGAATTTCTTCCAGCAACTCGACGGTCATAAGATGCGCTTCATCGATCAGCAGGACGGCGGTGCCACCCTGCTGCTGGGTCTGAAAAAGCATCTGGTGCAGAGCGGCAAGCCGGCGGGGCTTGCTGGTCGCGGTGCAATTGATCTCGTACTCATCCAGGACCGCTTCGAGCAGCTCCGCAGGGGTTAATGTCGGGTTGACGAGGAACGCGGAAACCAGGCGGCCGCGGCCTTCGGATTTTTCGGTCAGAATCTGCAGCGCAGTATGTAGCAGCGTGGTCTTGCCGGTGCCAACCGGCCCAGCCACGATGGTGAAGCCCTTGCGCTGCAAGACCCCCTGCAACAAAACTTTGAGAGCTGTGCGGTGAGGGTCGGCGAGGTGCAGGAAGCGAGGATCCGGCGTCAGCCGGAAGGGCTCTTCCTTCAACTGGTAGAACGCGGTGTACAAACTGTTTCCTCCGAGTCAGTCAAACCCGCCAGCGCACTAAATTATGCACACAAAGAAGAGTAATTGTTGAGCAAGTACTATACCATAGTACGAAGCGTACAGGACTTGCCGGGACGGTTCTAAGCTATTCATAGTACGTTGGTTACAGGTAAGCCAAAGAGCGCAGGGCGGCGTAGCGGCGAATTTAAAGGAAAATCGTTTCACAGTGTGTGCCTTTTTATCGCCCCAATTGTCCTTGACCAGGCGCAGCTTGTTGGATGCACAGAAATCTTCCTGCGACAGCTTCGAATTTGGACCAGCAACAGTCGATCATTCAGGTATTGAGTAGCATCAGAGCCCCGGGGGGGCGTCGAGCTTGGCTTTACGGCTGCGCTGCGACAGCCCGGCTTCCTGGATCTTGTAAATCAGCGCGCGATAGCTGATGTTCAAGGCTTGCGCCGCTTTGCGGCGATTCCACTTGTTATCGCGCAACACTTTCAGGATTACGTTGCTTTCCATCTCGCGGATGGCTTGCTTGGCGATATTCTTGAGCGAAATTCTGCCATCGCCGGAAATCTTCATGGGCGTCGGGGAGTATCTCTTCAAGCCTGCCTCAGGCTGCAGGACGTCCAGCGATCCCAGGATGGAGTAACGTGCGACCAGATTTTCCAGCTCGCGAATATTGCCGCGCCATTCTTTTTGCTCGAGCGTTTTCAGTATATCGGGGGGGAACGGGCGCGTGGTTCTTTCGAATCGGGCGTTCAGCTGGTGCAGAAAGAACTCGGCGAGCGGGCCGATATCCTCGCGGCGCTCACGCAGCGGGGGCAAGTGGATGGTCACCACGTTGATCCGGTAGAGAAGGTCGTGCCGGAAACGTCCCGCTTCGATCTCGCGCTCCAGTCGACGGTTGGTGGCGCAGATGACCCGGATGTTCGCGTGACGCTCGCGGGTGTCGCCGATGCGGCTGAACTGGCCGTCTTGCAAGAGCTGCAGGACTTTGGCCTGAAGACTCAAATCCAAGTCGGCGATTTCGTCGAGGAACAAAGTGCCGCGCTCGGCCAGTTCCACTTGTCCAGGTTTGGCCGCCTGGGCATCGGTAAACGCACCGCGTTCATGACCGAAAAGTTCGCTCTCCAGAAGCGCGCCGGGAATTGCGGCGCAATTCACTTTGACGAAGGCGCCGGGGAATAAAACGGATCGTGAATGAATGTATTGGGCCAGCAGGCCTTTGCCCGTGCCGTTTTCGCCGAGCAGCAGGACCGGCAAATCCGTACCCAGAACCTTGCCGATCAGCTGCCGGATCGGCTGCATCGCCGGCGACCGCCCGAAAAGAATGTCTTCCGGAGGCAGAACACCTGCTCTGGGAGCCGCCCCCGCGCTCGCCATTCCAAACCCGGCCATCCGAAATCCTTCCTCGCCCGCCCTTGGTTCACTGACAGTGACGGCCAACGATAAGCACTCCGTGAGCCAAAGAGAAGCACAGAGCAGCGGCGTGCCTAAGGCGGCTGTTTGGGCTGTGTGCCTTCCTATAACTTACTGGCATGTAGGGCTTTAGTGGAATTCAACAGGGAGTAGGGCCGGTACTATAGCGGCGATCCGAATTTCGTCTTGCTGTCACAAATTACCGAAAAAGTTTGCGCAAACAGGCAAACCATTGCCTGATTTCCGCTCGAGGAACGATGTCTTTGATTGGGTCAGTACTAGTAGAAGAAGACTATACCGGCGAGACTTGAGCTTCGGCGGCTAGGCGCGGCCGTTCTCACCGCGAATAATGTCGTAGCGTTCGATGACCGCGGCCACGCCCATGCGCGCGCTGCCATCTTCCATGCGGCGCTCCACGCGAACTACCTTTCCCAGGGCGCGCACAAAAACTTCCGATCCGTGAGTAATTTCCGCGGGCAAAGTCAGGGTAATGTCCAACTCGGAGCCGGCTTCCAGATCCTGCTCCAGAACAAAATACAAGCCGCGCGTGGAAATATCCCTTGTCTTCCCCTTTTGCGAGTCCAAGGCAATCCGCTCCGCTGGGACCCGAATAATTACGGGCAAAGAGAGGTCATAGCGGCGAGCGGTCCGACGTTCCGTCATTAAGCCCATCCTCCACTTTGCCCGCAGCCGATCCTGGTCCGGCTACGCCCCTTTCGCCGAAGTCGTTCCATCACCGGAGAATCCGTGTGGCCAGCAAACGTGCCCGGCCTCGCTTGATCGAATGCTTCCGACGGTGGCAGCGGCGCCCGCGCATTACCATTCGTTGCGCTTAGCTTCGCTGGTGAACAGCAAACCCGCGCGTGGCGTCAAAACGCCATTAGCGAGTCCGATTCGCGTGACAATACAGGAAACATTTGTTGCACGCTACGGAAAAATGCGCGTGCGATTGCGAGAACGGCAACGTTGCGTACTGGGCCACCGCCAAGCGCACGTCCCGGGCGCGCCACTTTCACGCTGTCGGGCCTGCCAAGCCTTCCGCTGGCGGGCAGGCGAATTACTCTTCGCGGGCTGCACCGACTGGCGTGGGCTCCTCGGGCGGCGCAGCGCTCGCCGCTTTTTCGGCCGCGGAGCGACGCGTTCGCGGCGTGTCCAGGTTGAATTGACGCATCTTGTAGAGCAGCGCCTTATAACTGATACCCAGCATCTTGGCGGCATCCTTGCGGCACCAGCGAGTCTTTTCCAAGGCGTCGGCGATCGCTTCCATCTCCGCTTCATCCTTCAAGCCGCGCACCAAGGCCTTGAGTCCCTGTTCGCGCGGGATAACCGGTTCTTGCCGGGGTGACGTGCGTTGCCGCGCCGATGACATTTCCACCAATTCCCGCAAGCTACCTTCGTCGTCTTCCAAAATCACGTAACGCTTGACGAAATTCTCCAGCTCGCGCAAGTTGCCGGGCCACGGATAGTTCGCAGCAGCGTCAAGCAAATGCTTGGAAGGGGCCATTGCAGGCTTCCCGAATTTTTCGCTGTATTTGTCGAGGAAATGACGGAAGAGCAGCGGGATTTCGGCGGCGCGTTCGCGCAGCGGCGGCACCAGGATGGAAAGCACGTTCAGCCGATAGTACAGGTCTTCGCGGAAGCGGCCGGTCTTCATGGCCTCCTGCACATCCACGTTGGTGGCGGCGAGCACGCGGACGTCGGTGTCGATCAGGTGTCGCCCGCCGAGCCGGGAATACTGGTGATCTTGCAAAACATGAAGCAGCTTGGCCTGCAGGTGGGTGCTCATTTCCGCGATTTCATCGAGGAAAATAGTACCCTTATTGGCCATTTCGAACTTTCCTGGCTTGGCACGAACCGCGCCGGTGAAAGCGCCCTGCTCGAAGCCGAAAAGCTCGGATTCCAGCAATTCTCCAGGCAACGCCGCACAATTCACTTTCACGAACGGCTGGTTGCGCCGCTTGGAGCGCAAATGAATCATGCGCGCCACGACTTCCTTGCCGACCCCGCTTTCGCCGCAAACAAAAACCGGGACATCCACGGGAGCGATTTGTAAGATCTGCTGGCGAATACGCACCATCTGGGGACTGGCGGCAAGGAAGCTGAGATCCTCGGTGACCTGGTCGCAGTAGTCGCGCAAGGCTTGATTTTCCTGGGTCAGGTGCTTTTTCTGACGGGACTTTAACATTGCCGCGTCCAGGTCGCTCTTCTCGAACGGCTTGGTCAGGTAGTCGTGCGCTCCCAAGCGAATCGCTTCCACCACCGTGCCTACCTCGTTCGAACAACTCAGCATGATGATGTTCAGGCTGCGATCGAGCTGCAAAAGTTCGCGCAGAGTGTCGATGCCATTCATCTCGGGCATCAGCACGTCCAAAATGATCAGGTCCGGGCGTTCACCATCGCTAACCTTGGCCAGCACTTCCTTGCCCGAGCCCACCGTCTCTACGTCGAATCCGTCAACTTCCAGGAGCGTCTGCAAGTACTTCCGGATGCTTGGCTCATCATCCACGACGAGGATCTTTTCTTTAACGGCCATGCTCACTTCTCCCTTGGGCCTGCTAGCCTGTGACTCTGGCCCTGCCAAATCTCGAAACAAAGTTCGCTTTAGATCTGATCCATGGGCAGCAAGAAGGTGAACTTGCTTCCCGCCACGCCATCGCTCTCCACCCAGATTTTGCCGCGATGCGCCTGCACCAGACGCTTGGCAATAGCCAGACCCAGACCCATGCCCGTCGTGTTGCGGTCCACGCGCACGAAGTCTTCGAAAATCTCCTGATGATGCTCTGGTGCGATACCCGGACCGCTATCGGTTACCGAAACTTCCACGCTGTTGGGCCGCGGCAACCGGAAACGCCGCCGCTCCTGCGCGGGAGATGATTCCGCCACACGGCGCTCCCAGAAGTGCGGCATGGCGCGGAGCGTCACACTTCCGCCGCCCGGCGTGTGCTTGAGCGCATTGTCCAAAAGATTCGCAGCCGCCTGTTGTACCTTCTGATAGTCGAAACGGAAATTCGGAATCGACGGATCGAAAGTCGCCTCCAGGCGCACACCTTTGCGCTGAAATGCATCGGACCAGCGCTTGGCGAGTTCGTCGAGGCAATCGCGCATGTCATTTTCGCGAAGTTGCAGAACTAGTTTTCCGCTCTCCAGCGCCGAATAGTTCAGGAACATGGAAACCAGGCGCACCAGCCGTTCACAACTCTCTTTCGATTCCTCCAGGATGTCTCGTTGCTTTTCCGACAAGCGGCCGAGCGATCCGGCCAGCAGTAAATCGTAATAGCCCTTGATGACCGCCAGCGGCGTCTTCAATTCATGAGCGGCCGATGCCAGAAAAACCGTTTTCTGGCGGTTCACTTCCTGCAACTTCAAATACGCCGCAAGCAAATTCCGATAGGTGATCTCACGTTCCTGCAGCAGTTCCTGAACGGTTATTTGCGTCCCCGGATCGGGCATGGCCTGGACGCCGGCCGCGGGCGCAAACTGCACGACCAACCAATCCGGTTCCGGCACCCAGTTGACCGTGGCGGTGGCTTTTTTGTCGCCGCGCGCTAAGGCCAGCTTCACTTCCTGCTCGCCCTTCTCAATCTCGCGAAATATCTGCTTTTCTTCCACTTGCAAGATATGGTCGTAAAGATTGAGGTCACTGACTTCGCCAAGCCCAATGGATTCCAAACACTTCTTTGCGCGGGAGTTGGTCAGAATGATCCGGCCGCTGCGCTCTGCCACCAGCAAAGACTGATCGAGCGTATCCAGAAGGCGATTTACCAAGCTTAGCTGAACCGCGCCGGGGCCCGAGGGATCGGCCATCAGTGATGTAACTACGCTGCCGCTCATTCTGAGTAACCCACCTAACGGAAAGGGAAAATGTTTTCCCTATTTCGTGGTGGCCATCGTCGCAAGGCTCTATAGGGACTGTCAATGGTAAAAGCGTGCCATTTGCACAATTCAGGAAATGAACTTTCCTTCCAGGTCGCTACCCTGCAAACAATTACACCTCGCCTGCCAGTGCATCGTTTTAATTCATTGATTATGGGTAGTTTACCTATGGCAGGCGTCGTGGAAATCTGGCATTGAATCTGCTCATCTGCGTACTAGTTCGAAGGTACTGGGTGCCGCCGAGTGAAAACAGAGAGTTTCCAGGAAGGTCCGCAATTGGATCAGCTGCAACGCCGAAAGATACCCCGGATACGGCTGCAAGTGCCCGTGTTCCTGCGTGGCTCTGACAGTTCAGGTGTCGAGTTCATCGAGCTGACCAAGACCCTGAACATTGGTTCGACAGGCGCATGTATTACCTCGGCGCACATCCTGCGTACCGATCAGATCGTCTATCTCACGGTGCCAGCACCATCGCCGGCCTCGTCGAGCTTCGTGCCCAACGAAACGCCTCCTATCGCGGCTAGAGTACTGAGGCAGGAAGCCGCCGGGGACATGCGGCTATTCGGGTTGGAATTTCTCAGGCCACTTGAGTAAATTTGTGCCGTTTTCCGTCTAGTTGACGTGAAGCCAGGTGAGCTTCACGTTACCTAAGGTGATCGCGTAGCCCTGGGCGGTTTCCATCTAGCTAGATATCTCATTCTGTTTCAATAGGATGAATCGATGCGGGCGCATCGGCAATACTCAGGGCGTTCTTGGGAAGTCAAAATGAGATGGACTCCCAGTTGCTTTCCTCACACGCAGAAAGCTCCACGTTCTTTCCCCAACCCCGCGGGGATAGGCAGAGTTTAGGTGTCTATCTCGTAT
>DATNCJ010000102.1:0-72793 GCA_035607215.1 Candidatus Eiseniibacteriota bacterium | reverse complement strand
CGGACGCTTCCGCTGGTGGCACACCCGGCGGTTATGCAAAAAAAAAGATCGCGTCGCCGGGGCATCCCCCATTTGATGGCGCAGGAGAGCGATATGAGCGAGCAAGAGATACGCGCGGCACTGGACCAGCATTGGGCGGCGTCCGATGCCAACGATTTTGAAACGGAGCACCGCATCTATCACGAGGACGCGGTGCTGGAATACCCGCAGTCGGGCGAGCGAACCCGCGGTCGACGCAACATACAGAGCCAACGCGCTAGTCAGCCGAGTAAAAAGCGGTTTACTGTCCGACGAATCATTGGCGGCGGTGATCTTTGGGTCACCGAATTCATCCTGACATATGACGGCAAGCCGTCCTACACCGTGAGCATCATGGAGTTCAGCGGCGACAAGATTGCGCGGGAAACACAGTACTTTGCGGATCCATTCGTGGCACCCGCATGGCGCGCTCAATGGGTCGAACGGATGGACACATAATCTCGAGGCCGAAACCGATAGAGGGATAAGAGGTGGATTGGAAACGGTTGGTCCAGTTTGCGCTGCTGGGTAGCAGTGATTTGGAACAATATGCCATCCTGCTGGTACGCGTTTCGCTCGGGCTGTTCTTCGCCATCTCAGGGGCAAACAAATTGTTTGTCGCCGGCGGCACGAAACCTGTTTACGAAACGCTCGTTAAGGCCAAAGTCCCATTTCCCCACCTGATGGCTTATTTCGTGTCCGGTGTCGAGTTCGTTGGTGGATCCGTGCTGACCGTGGGGTTTCTTTCGAGCCCGGCCTGCGTGGCTTTATTGATCGATATGATTGTCGCGACCCTGACGACCACGCTTTCCGCCATGCCTAAAGGACTTGCGCCTCTTAACTGGCTCGACGATTTCCTCTACCTTCCGGAAGTCCTGTACGTGCTCTTCTTTACCTGGCTGCTCTGCTCTGGTCCGGGAAAGTTCAGTGTTGATTACTGGCTCACCGGCAAGTTACTTAGGTGATCGACTGAAGCAAATCGATGCCGGTCTCTTGGACGTTGGCTACGCAGAAGCAAGCTGCAACTGAGGTGATGTCAGAGCACATCACAACAGTTGACAGGCTCTTAAATCGCGCTCTTGCAACTCAGAAAACGTGCGGTTTGGAAAACCGCTGCCTGGAGTTTGGATCACGTTCAACCATTCGGTTGAAAGCCGAAACCGCGGGAGCGTATCCATGACCACGAACTTGAATCGAGCGTAAACTCTGGAACCGGTTCGAGGGTCAAGCGCGAATATTGATTTGGACGAAAGAGGCGGCATTCGGGGAGCGGTCATGTGAAGCCGCTGTTCCGGAACGTAAGAAGGCAAGCTCATGGTTTGGGCTGGAAACCTCGCTGCACACGATCCTTTATGGCTTTGGGTCCAACCCTTCCGGATAGCGAGCGTCGAGTGCCAGTGTTCCGCCTCCGACGATCAACAAAAAGACGAGGCCGAGCAGCATGCTCACATCCGTGCGCGCTTCATGCAGCGTCCCCCAGAATCCGTTCTTCATGAACGTGACGATTTTCGTCGAGTACAACGCAACACAGATGTCGATGAGCAGGGGCACGCAGGCAAGGCGAGTGAACAGACCAGTCAAGAGGAGCGCGCCGCAAATGATCTCAGTGACTCCGATGAAAGGGGCCATGAGCTGTGGCAAGGGAATGCCGATCCTCGTAAAACGGCCCACTCCCAGCGTTTCCGGGAAGAGAAATTTCTGAATACCTTCGGACAGGAAGACCCACCCGACGAGAATGCGAATGAGCAGGATCGCCTTCTTTGCGCGATTCAACCAGATTGCGTCCGTGTCCGAAGTCATGGAAATACCTCCTCGCGCTCGACTCGGGATTCATCCAACTTCTTTACACATAGTCGAGCAGGGTCATGAAGCCAAAGTCCATGTGTAGCTGCTGGTGACAGTGAAATAAGGTCAGCCCCGGATTGTCGGCGACAAAGTCCACTTCCGCCTCCTGATAGCCTCCAAGCATCACGACATCTTTGAGGATTCCCGCGGTGGGCTTTCCCGCCAGACTCGTCAGCTCGAAGCTGTGCCGGTGCAAATGGATCGGATGGATGTCATCGCTGGCATTGCGCATACGGAGTCGATACCGCTTGCCGCGCTTCAAGTGAAATGCAGCTGTGCTTACTTCGTTCGTCATCGGGTATGCGGCGCCATTGATTGTCCATCGGTTGAAGCCGTCCTCCGTGGCATTGTCTTTCGCGAAGGCCATTTCGAAGGTGTCGTCCGATGGAGGCGCGGTAGCGCCAGGTTTCGCGAACCGTGCGTAGTTCCACTTGAAAGCCGGAGGCGCAATCCATTGTGCTTTGCCGGTGCGCCCGGCGTACTCCAGCACAATGCCCATGCCGTGGCGGCGATCATCGTCGGCGAGGTCTCCCAGAATCCAGACGCCTGGGTGAGTCATATGTACGAGGGCCGAGATGCGCTCTGCGGTGCCGAGCCACAACACAGGAACAGAAGCTGGATTCGGAACGGGATTGCCGTCGAGGGCGACAACCTCAAATGAGTGACCCGGCAATGCCAGGCTGCGAATCTCGGTGGCGCTTCCATTCAGGATGTGAAACAGGACGCGTTCGCCTTGCCTGACCTTGATTGGCTCGCCGTGGCCGAGCATGCGTCCATTGATGGTGAAGGATCGATATCCCACTTCGTAGCCGTGAGGCATCCCTTTAGCGAGCGACGCGTTCATTGACGCTTCGCCGATTTTCTTGAGTTCGGGATTCGGCTCCGCCGGAAGCAGGAAGTCTTGAGCCATGTCTCCACCCCGGCTGAAAGTGGGCTCGAACTCTTTCAGGACGAGGAAGACCTCGTGGTCATACCTGCCTGGTTCCTGAGCAGGTTCGATGTACACGGGCCCGACTTCTCCGCCGTACTGTCCGGCAGCCAAGTTGGCGCCCGCGCGATTGTGCGTGTGATAGAACCGGAACCCGGCCGGACTTGGTGTGAACGCGATGCGCCGCTTGCCCTGCGCTGGAATAAAGGGAGTGCCTTCTTCGGCGGCTCCGTCCACATCGACCGGAACTTTTTGACCGTGCCAGTGCAGTTGCCCGGGCGCGTCCGTGTCGTTGTAAATGTCGACCGTGACCTGCCGCCCCTCCTTAAAACGAAGGAGCGGTCCGGGAAACTGCCCATTGTAGGTAATCGCGGAAATGATTCGCTTGGGCGCGATCTCGATCGGAGATGTCTTGATGTGAAGCGTGTAGTCCGGAGAGGTTTGGTCCCGTGACGTAAGACCAAAAGCAGAAAGCGAAAATGGAAGGCTCGCACCAGCAAGTTGTACGCCCGCAAGCGTGCCAGTTTCTTTCAGGAATCGGCGGCGGGAAACGTTCAACTTCTTCATCGGCAACTCCTCAAAATCTAACGGTGTGCTGGTTCGGCCGAGAATGAATCGAGCACCGTTGAAAACACGGCAAATGCTTATCGAATCCAGGAAAGCCAAAGCCAGCCAACTAATAGCGTCAAGAGAGTGACCGGCAAACCGATCCGAAAGTAATCGAAGAAGGTGATTACCGCCTCTTTTTGGGCTCGTTCGACAACAATGATGTTGGCCACGGAACCGGTAATGGTCAGATTGCCCGCAAGCGTGCTCGCCATGGCTAGGGTAAGCCAGGCCGAATGAGTATCAGCAAATTGAGTCACGAGAGACTTCAAAAGCATTACCGCTGGGACGTTGCTCACCAGGTTCGAGAGTATGCCGGTCACCAGCGTAAAGACGCCCAAGTGTTGGAGGTTGAAACGTTCGCCAAAGCCGAGCAGATGCCGCGTCAGACCCGCGTTTTCCGCGCCTCCAACGATCAGAAACAGCCCGACGAAAAACACGAGAAGGCCCCAGTCGACTTCCTCATATACAAGGTGAGGGTCGCGGGTCCGTGTGATGAGCAGGATGGCCGCGCCAACGGAGGCGACCATGGCCGGAGAAAAACCCGCAAGGAATCCGGCGAGCACCAATGCCGCAACAATACCCGCCTTCAGCAACGCGGCATGCTCGATTCGCACCGCATTCACGGCGGGTTCGGTTCGAACATCATGGATTTCGCCACGGAAGTAGAGCCACCACAACACGAACCAGTCGAGGAATAGACCCACCAGAGCAACCGGACCCAGGTGCCAAAGAAAATCCCGGTAACCGATACTGGAAAAGGATCCAATCAGGATGTTTTGCGGGTTGCCGGTAATCGTCGCCGTGCTTCCGATATTTGAAGCCGTTGCGACGGCCAAGAGATAAGGAACAGGCTTGATCCCCAGTCGCGCGGTCACCTTCAGTACAAACGGAACCATGACCAAACAGATGATGTCGTTGACGAAGAAGGCGGAAAGCAACCCGCTCAGGAAGATGACCGTGGGCAGAAGATGATGTGGTTTGAGCCGCGTAACGACAAATTCTGTAACCCAATCGAAGAAGCCCGCCAGATGCAGGTAGGCCACGACCAGCATCATCGAGAAAAGCAGCACGATCGTGCCGAAGTGGATGAGGCGCAGAGAATTGTCTACACGTACGGCGCCGGTCATGAACATCAGGACCGCCCCGATGATGGCTGCGCCGGGACGATCAATCTTCATTCCAGGAAATTTTCCCAGGGCGAATACGATGTAGCTTGCGATGAAAACCGCGTACGTGCCTAAGATGGCGAGGTCGGACATCGCGGCTCCAAAGAGTGAGCCGTTCATCTTAGCTTTCGCTCTTCGGTCCCGCAATCGACAGTACCTTGCTCACGACGGTCCAGCGAAGAGAATGTAACCAATCGAATGCAAGGTGCGTACGGGAGTAATAGGGATCACCAAGTGAAGCCAGGGGGGCCCGATGAATCGGCTACCGTTCTATGGCACGGTTATTGTTCTTGGGCATTGCGCGGTGGTTGTTTGGCATCTACTGATCCTCGCGAGACTTCACTCCGCGCTAGGCAATGACCAAATTGTGTTGATTGCCAGCTTGGTGAATCTCAAGTAAAGCGCGGACAGGCGGAACGCCCCTGGTAACAGTCATTCGGCAAACCGGCACACGACGCCGTTTGTGCGGACTCGACAAACGAGGGGAGGGTCACCGAAACTGCCGCGCGCGCGATGGTCACCGCGCCATCCTCAAATGGCTGCCTGTGTAACAACCGCTCGGTTGTTCAAAAGCGCCCAGGCTAAGCGTGACGGATTTTACTTCGTACTGATAAACAGAGATAACCCGGCACAGCTGCCGCAAAAGCGTGCGCCGGTTATCTCGAGGAAGGAATTCCCATTCGGCGAGTGGTTCAATCACTCGCAACGTAGCGTCTAAGCTTGGAACGGGCTGCTGCGGAACCGCTGACGTCGTGCTTAGCGGAACAATATACGGCCGTATCTCTCGGTCGAATTCCGGACTACGCATTGCCCGTCATTTTCGCGGAACCAGAGTACACGACTCGTCAACTCGCGCTGTTCATCGATCACCCCGGAGTGCAGGGCTTCGAAGCGTCTAACTCCGGATTAGTTCGCGTAACCGGATATATGATTTTTGGCCGGATTTCCACTTTCCGGTTACCGCTTTATCAGACTTAGGCGATTAGCTCCGAGTTATTGACTGCGCAGGGCGCGCATGGGATCCGTTCGGGCTGCGCGCCAAGCAGGTAGCAAGCAAGCGGCGACGGAGACCAGTGCCATAACCGCAAATGCGCAGCCGAAGGCGACAGGATCGCGGGGGCTGACCTTGTACAGCAGGTTGCCGAGCAGGCGTGTGAGTAGCAGCGCGGTTGCCGCGCCGAGCAGCACGCCGACGCCAGTGAGCGCCAAGCCGCGCGACAGCACTAGGCGTAGCAAGTTCGACGCGTCAGCGCCGAGGGCCATGCGCAGGCCGAGCTCACGCGTGCTCTGCGAGACGGCGTACGACATCACGCCGTACAAGCCGATGGCCGCCAGTACGAGCGCCAGCGCGCTGAGAATCCCGACCAGCTTGACGGCCACCATTTGCGCCGACGTCGAGCGATCGAGTTGCTCCTGCATGGTGATCAGCTCGTAGGGCGCCAGATTGGAGTCGAGCGCGTGGACTTCGCGCGCGATGGCCGTGGCCAGGGTTTGCGGAGCGAGCGGCGTGCGGATGTTCAGCACGCTGCCACGAAGGGAATTCTGCCGCAGTGGGACGAAGAAAAACGGCGTCGGCTTCTCGCGGACGCTGGAATACTTCGAGTCTTTGGCAATGCCGACGACTTGCATCCAGCGACCCTTGAGCTGGAGGCGCAGGCCGAGCGGGCTGCGACCCTGCCAGTAGCGCCGGGCCATGGTTTCGTTAACCACAGCGACGAGCGCGGCTTTTTCGTCATCGGCGCGGGTGAATTCACGGCCGGCGACAAGCGGAATGCCCATAGTGACGAAATAGCTGTCTCCAACTTCGTTGAAATCGACGGTGGGCGATTCCTCCGGCGGCGGGTGGTAGCCATCGACGACGATGGGCGCGGTGGCAGAGCTGACGTAGCTGAGCGGAGTCATTTTTGCGAAGGCGGCGGACTCCACGCCAGGAAGGGTGCGGACGCGCTCGAGCAGCGCGTCCTGAAAGGTCTGTGCACGCGCGGGAGTGTAGCCGGCGGAGACCAAGTCGATGGCGGTGTCCTGCACGCCGCGGGTGTTAAAGCCGGGGCTTGCGGTGCGAACCTTCAGCAGGCTCTGTATCAGCAGGCCGGCGCCGACCAGCAAAACGAAGCTGAGCGACACTTGCACCAGCACGAGTCCCGAACGCACCCAAGCGCGGCCGCGGCGGCCTAGCACGCCGGCCGATTCCATTTTCATAGACTGCGCGAGGTCGATCTCGCCGGTTTGCAGTGCGGGGACCAGGCCCATCAGCAGCGTGGTGGCGAGGCAAACGCCGGCGCTGAGCGCGAGTACGCGCCAATCGATTTCGCCGGGCAAGTGCATCTGTACGCCGCCGCGCGCCGGGAAGAGCAGCACCAGCGCGTGGCGGCACCAGTACGCCACTAAGAGGCCGCCGGCGGCTCCGAACAGAGAGAGCACGAGGCCTTCGGTGAGAAGCTGCTTCCACAGGCGTGCGCGAGCGGCGCCGACGGCGAGGCGCACGCTCATTTCGTGGCGTCGCGCGAAGGCGCGCAACAGCAGTAAATTGCCGACGTTGGCGCAGGCGATGAGCAGGACGAAGGCGACCACGGCGAGCATGATTTCCAGAGTCGGCAGCAGTGTGCCGGCGTTGTTGAAGGGCGTTTGCCACAAAGGCCAGAATCGAATGGCGCGGCCGCGATCGGTGGCGGGATACTCGGCTTCGAGGCGGCCGGAGATTGCGGCGAATTCCTGCTGAGCCTGGGCGAAGGTGACGCCCGGTTTGAGGCGCGCGTAGGCTTCGATCCAGCGCGCGCCGCGATCTTCGAGCTTGTAGCCGCCGGACTCGAAGATGTCCTCCATGGAGGCGGGCACCCAGAAGTTCATGCCCCAGCCGACGAAGGTGCCGTAAAAGCCTTCGGGGGCGACGCCGACGATGGTGTGCATGACGCCGTTGAGGTGCTGTGTCTTGCCGACGATTTGCGGGTCGCCGCGGAAGCGCCCTTGCCACAGTTGGTAGCTGATCACGGCGACGGGATGCGCGCTTTGCCCCTGGTCTTCGTCGGTAAGGAAGCCACGGCCGAGCATGGGGGGAACGCCGATGGCGTCGAAGTAGTTGGCGGAGACGATGCTGCCGGTGGTGCGCTCGGCGCGATCGCCGATGCTGAGCGTGGTGCCGGTGATTTTGCTGACGAAGAGCGTCTCGCAGAGGGTGCAGCTTCGCTGGAGGTCCTGAAAATCGGGCCAGGAGAGCGGGGTGCCCCCGGGTTCGTCGCGTGAGGTGCCCCCGATGGCGACGAGGCGTTCCTGGTGCGCGACTGCGGGATACGGGCGGAAGAGGATGCCTTCGATCCAGCTGAAGACGGCGGCGTTGGCGCCGATGCCCAGCGTAAGGCACAAAATCGCCAGCAGCGAAAATCCCGGGCTGCGGCGGAGCATGCGGAGACCGAAGTGAACGTCTTGCAGGAAATTTTCAATTAAGCTCACCTTGCGCGCATCGCGACATTCGTCTTTCGCTTGCTCGATACCGCCCAGCGAGCGTAGCGCGGCCTGCCGAGCTTCTTTCGGATTCATTCCCTGTGCGACATATTCGTCAATTTGGTTTTGCAAATGAAACTCAAGTTCCTCGCTGAGGTCCAACTCAGCCCGGTTCTTGTGAAAAATCGACCGCAGGCGAAGCGGCAATTCGTAATACCAACGCATGGCACGCTCCTCTATGGTGTCTCCAGCACCAGCTCAATAGCTAAAGAAAGTCGCTTCCATTGCGCTTGCTCCTGGCGCAGATACTTAACTCCGTCTGGCGTGAGTGAATAGAACTTGGCGCGGCGATTGTTTTCCGATTCTCCCCATTTGGCGCGAATCCAGCCCTGTTGTTCGAGACGATGCAGCGCGGGATAAAGGGCACCTTGATTGACCTGCAGGACATCCTTGGAAACTTGACGGATGCGTTGGGCGATACCCCAGCCGTGCATGGGTTGCAGAGCTAGCGTCTTGAGTATCAGCAGGTCCAGGGTGCCTTGCACTAAGTCGGTCGGCTTGGCCATGGAGCTCTCCTGTCGATAAATGACAGGACTCTAGCTTAGACTCCTGTCAATGCATGAGGGAAGCACAAAATGTTTCGGAGTTTGTGTGCTGCTGCCCAAGAGCGGATTCACAAGGTCAAAGGTCAGCGGAAGCATTTGACAGACATTACGGGCAACTCTCGGAAGTAATTCCTCCAGCGATTCAATACCACTTGCCTGGTAAGTTGTGCCACTCAACCGGTCGATGCAATACCATCCAATGCATTGATTCGACGATGCTTCCCCGGGAGAACTAATCTGTTTTGGCTGTCCTCGGTCAAAACCTAGTCAGGGTAGTGTACCGGCTAATCTAACCCTAGCGAGCGATTTGGTCTTTGTTTTCAATGCAAGTCGAGTTCGACTTGAGTGTTGCGTCGACCCATTGAGATCGCCCGCGTTATCTGAAACTTGCCGCGCCGAACGCGCTTTTCCAGGAACCGAGTTACCCAAGCAGGACGTGTATCCTATTGGAAGCCGGTGCGCTACGCCGCGGCAGGCGGTCCGAACCAAGTGGTCAGCGCGTCGGCGAGGCCCCGCCGGGTCAGGTTTCCCACCCGATCACCTCTGATAAGCGATTGATGGCCTCTCTCGCTTCTCGTTTCTTGCCCGCAAGTCCATACACGTAAGCCAGTCCGGCCACGCAGAGCGGGCCCCCAACTTTGATTTCACAATTCTTAGCAGTGGCGATGGCCTCTGGATACATGCCTTTTCCCGCATACGACCATGCGAGTGGCGGTCTCGAGACGTGGAGCTCCTTATACCGGGAGATTGCTAGATCATGCTGGTGGGATGTGAAAGCGATAAACGCCAACAGAAGTCTATTTTGATCGTTAAGCGGATCCAACTCAATTGCGTGATTCACTTCCCTGACAGCGTCCTCATTTCGGCCTAACACTTGCTGAAGTGCCGCGTAGTGCTGAGAGCACTCCGCGCAATTCGTATTTCGGCTGATGGCAATTCGATATTGACGCTCCGCCTCCGGCCAATTCCAGTCATTCCTTGCAAGCAACCCCAACACCAGATGGGCGCGCGAGAGTGCGGATCCAGTTCAAGGGCTTTGGTAACTGCTGCGCGAGCCGGTGGCTCGGTGTCCTTCACGGGGGGCCCGTTGATCGTCGCGCGTCCCAGTTGAACATAAGTCATTGCCAGCTCTGCGTAAGCAGCGGCATACGTCGGATCCTTTGCCACCGCGTTGGTGAAGTGCGTGACTGCAGTGCGCAAGTCCAACTCCGTGTCCTTGTTCTCGAAGTACAAGCCCCGCAGATATTCAAGATGAGCTTCTGGGTCCACTGGAGTGCGGTTTGTTAGCGCACCTTGCTGCTTGGGAGTGAGTCTGGCGTTGATCTCGTCTGCCACCGTGCGCGCGATCTCACTCTGCAGCGTCAAGACGTCGCGAACGCTTCGGTTGTATTGGCCCGCCCAGAGCTGACGCTCGGGAAACGCTTGTGCCAAGTGCACGGTCACCAGCACCCGGTCTTCGTTTCGCGTGACGGTGCCCTCGACGATTGCATCGACGTTTAACTCTCGGGCAATCGCCTGCAAGGACATCTTGGTGCCCTTAAATTGCGTGGTGGAGCGGCGGGAGACGATTCGCGGGCCGCCGATTTGCCCAAGTGACGCAATGAGCGCGTCTGTCATGCCATCGCTGACGTATTCCTGTTCAGATGCGTTCGACAGATTCTCAAAGGGCAGGACGGCTAAGGATTGAATGCGCGAAGGACTTACAAAGAGGCGGTCGCGCCAGCCGTGCACATTCAGCGAGACCAAAACGAACAGCACGACAATGAGAGCGATAGATAGTAAAAGAGCCGCCAGAATGGGCGTTCTTCGACTCCCCCGATCCGCCCCCTCTAACCGCCCAATGAACCGATAACCCCGCCTCGGCAACGTCTCTACAAATCGTGGATGTTCGGCGCAGTCATCCAGAACTTCGCGAATCTTATTGATCGCCGTGTTCAGGTTGTGATCGACATCAACAAAGGTATCTGGCCAGAGCCGCTTATGCAATTCATCCCGCGTTACCACGGCACCTGGGCACTGAAGCAGGATGGACAGAACTTGAAAAGGCTGCCCACTGAGCTTCAGCTTCACTCCAGCCTTGCGTAGTTCTCCGGCCCGCAGGTCAACTTCGAAGACACCGAATCTCACCAGTCGTGGCGAATAGACAGCTTCTCCCACGAGGGTTGCCTCAGGTGCGGCAAGTTTACCATCAAAATTCAGCAAGGTCTGGAGAAACACCATGCCGTGCGTAAGTCCGGATAGGTTCGCGTTACCGGACAACTGCTTTTGGGCCAAATTTGAGTTGATTGCATAACAGTGTCGGCTCCCGCTCGACGCGATCAGGCTTTTGTTCGAGTCTTGTTTTTTCGAGATGAAAGAAATTGTGATCGGAGAAGCTCGCACAATCTTATCGGGCACCACTCTTCGTTGGTTCTTTCTGAGCCAAACCCGTTTGCCAGTATTGGTTGAAGCCGATGTAATCGGAGGGGAGGTTGGCCAGAATGGTGCGCCGCAATTCGAGGATATCCACGCTGCCCAAGTTCTTGTAGAGAACCTTGCTGTCGGCATCGAGCAAGACGGTGTACGGAACCGCCGACTGCCACGTGGGGTCAAAGGCCGCTTGTAGCGAGGCGGTATCGTCTGACGCAAAGAGCAGGTTTCGGCTGGTGGCCTGCTTTTTCTCGAGCATCTTCAGTACGCCGGGTTTTTCGTCGGGCATGTTGGCCGCCACGGTGACCAAATCGAAATCGCGAACCTGGTACATGAGATAGGTTTGCTCCAGGTCCGCGAATTCATCGATGCACGCACCGCACCAGGTGGCCCAAAAACTGATGAGCGTCATGTGTTTCGATGGATTTTCACGAAGGTGCTTGAGGTCCGCGGCGGTAGCCATTTCCACGGTTATCGGCCTCTCCGCAATCTTGCGGAGGGCTTCGAGGCGTTGCGCCGACTTCTCCTGCCACTTCGTGGAGCAGCCGAAGACTCCGGTGTGTTTCACCGGCACTTCGCGATTGGCCAACAGCGCATCGAGGGCGTTCCTGGCGTCTTGCGTATTGATCATCTCTTCGCGGTAGCTGTTGTCCATGCGGCCTTCGTAACGCAGCTTGCGATTCTTGTCGAAGATGAAGACGTGCGGCGTGGCTTGCGGGCCCAGGGCGCGAGCGACGGATTGCGTCTCGCCGTCGTAAAGATAGGTGTAGTGCAGATGCCTATACTCCACGCGAATCTTCATTTCTTCCAGGGTGTCGCCAAGGTCGGATGAATCCAATTCATCGATGCGCAGGGCTTTTGGATCGTTCGGCTGAATGGCTACGAGTGCAACGCCCCGGTTACTGTAGTCGGCGTCGAGTTGCTGGATGCGCTGCTCGTACATCTGCGCGATCGGGCAGTGATTACAAGTGAACACAATCACCAGAATCGGACTGGCCGAGTAATCCGCAAGGCGATGAATTTTTCCGTCGACGCCGGGAAGAGAGAAGTCCGGAGCAGGAGATCCGGTTGCCAGGATGGGATGACTCGTTTGTCCCCAAGTCGCGGTTGCCAGCAACAGCGAGAAAATCAGTCGCCACATCTTTGTCCCCAACCTCCAGTCCCAGAATGAGAAAAGCCATCATACCTTGCGAAATGCCTGCAAATTTCCTTTTGCCAGGAAGTGGCGGTAAATTCCGTGGCCTCCTCGGTCCGACGATCAGTTCGAGCATCGTTCGCTTGCGTGGCGGCGGTTCGCGGAGTCACGTCGGCGTCAACTAAACCAATCGCCCATTTGACGGCCTCGACATACATTTTCTGGATCCTAGGATCGTCCCAATTTTGCTCGACATGCCCGAGAGTTGAGTAGTAGACGCGGCCCTTTCCGTACATTTTCGCCCAGGTGACGGCAAAGTCGAGATCCTTCCGGTGAACGCGCGGATTATGCAAGTCCAGCTTAGTGGCATCGAGGCGCATGAGGACGCGCACTTTGTCGCGCGAAAAATCCTTCATCTGATAAATCTCGTCGGTCAGCACAAAGGACTTTGGCCACTGCTGCATACCCGAGAAGTTTGGATCCTCGACCAGAATGGGCGCGTCAAAAGTGCCCCAAGGATGTTCGTCGAAGGATCCGCCGATCATTTCGCCATACTCCCGCCAGCTTGTGAACGTGATCGTAGCGCTGTGCACGCCGACAAAACCTTTTCCATCGTCGCGGATGAACGAAAGCAGAGCGGCTTTCTGTTCGTCGTTCATTTCCAATTCGCCGCCGGTGTAGAAAAGCACGGCGTCGAAATCGTTTAGATTCTTGGCGTTGTACTCGAGTTTTTTCTTGGTCAGCACTTCGGTATCTGTTCGGATCGTCGTGGTCCAAAGTCCAGTTGCGCGGCCGAGGCGCTCGATGGTGGCGATGGCGTGGGAAACAGCCTCGTGCCGGTAGCCCTTTTCTTCTCCGAGTGCCAAAAGATGCTTCATAGGCTGGTCCGCTGTCTGGGCCTCACAGCGGCCACAGAATGCCACACAAGAAATGAGCAGTACCAATCGGAGCATCTTCACGCGTATCCTCCACTGTTTCTGTATGTAGATCCCAACAAAACAAGATCACCGGCAGGAAAAAAGCGGTTCATGACCGAGGAACTAGACTTCTCGCGGCTTCCAGCATAGGTGCGAACCTCTCTGCCTGAGCGTGCGCCAACTTTATGGCGAATTGACCGTTAATTCCACCGCTTTGGGTACGACGGTTACCGCTATTGTTCCAGCTAAGACACCCACGGCGAAGGAACAAGGTACGAGTTCACGACACAGCGTCGCCTGATTGCCTCGCACAACAATCAAGGCGAGTCCAGCGTTAGGTTTTCCGTGCCTACGTTCATAGCTCGTGCCCTTTAAACTTACATCGTCAACTCCCGATAAGCCCTAACTGCGTCTTTGACGCGTCGCTAGTGCCAGAAACTTGGCTAGACAGATTTGTTGATTTCAAGGACTTACTCAACAAGTTTCTAAACTAGAGAGTTGCGTAACCGGACATCATCTGGATTTGGGCCACATTTCACTTGTCCCGTAACGCGTCTACCAGGCATTTGCGAGAATACTTCTCACAACATTATGGGGATCATCGCCCAGAACACTCCCGTGGCCAGACTATTGAAGTAGACGATGGGTCAGTTTGACGCGCGAAGCTTTTTGAGTTGGTCGGTGGCGTTTCGGTTTTTGGGGTCGAGCCGCAGAGCCTTCTCGTAGTTTTGGATAGCGAGGTCTTTTTGGCCGGTTTTCATGTAGGCCTCGGCGAGGCTATCCCAGACATTGGAGGATTCCGGATAGTCCTGGGTGTTGCGCTGAAAGACGGTGATGGCGTCCTGCTCCTGTCCGGAGAAGAGCAAGGTGTAGCCGAGCCAGTTCAGCGCGCCTTCACCGACTTCATCTTTCGACGCTTTCGTTTTCCTTAGTTCGGTGTAGCGATTGAGAGCGGCCTGGGTGCCGCGAAGCTTGGCAATCAGCAGCAGTGTTTGCGGCGGGCCACCGAATTTGTAGTTCCAGGCGTATTCTTTGGCGACACGCCGCAGGAGCAGATCACCTACAGCTATGCCATTATCGGAATCAGCCATGATGGCGACGCCGTTTCCGGTATCCGCATTCATGGTGAGCAACGCTTGAAAACCTTCATCGGCGCCGTTGTGACCGAACTGCCCCGGATTGTCTTTTTCTACAAAAAAGCCGAGGGCTGCACTGTCCATGACGGGCGTGAGCATCTCGCTCGTCGTCTTTTCGGAGAGGACGCGGTTGGATTTGCCCTGCTTGGAAAGTGCGATTTCTATTGCGAATTTGGCAAGGTCAGTCGGGGTGGTCCAGAGACCCGCAGCGGCCATTTCGGGATAAATGTGCCAGCGGCCGTGGATCAACTTGCCGTCCATAGTAGCGCCGCCTGCGGTGAAAGCCGCGCGCGTGGACGGAAGGGGCTGTTCGTAGCTACTGTCGGTCATGCCGATTTTGTCGAGGACAAGTTCGCGCATGAGTGCCGGGAACGGTTTACCGGTGACATCCACCATAAGCTGCTGTTCGATCGTGACTCCGCCGCCGGAGTAGCGCTGCTTTGTGCCGGGAACGATGTCGACGCGAATAGGCGCGGTGTTTGCGGGCTTATCGCCGTTGAAAATCTGCACCACCGTCGGGACCGTGTCAGTCACGTCGTAGCCGGGAAACCCGTGCACGGTTAGACCTGCGGTGTGAGACATGAGGCGGCGCAGGGTGACTTTCTCCGTTTCGGTGAACTCGTTTTCAGGCACTTTCCATGTCTTGAGTTTGTCGTTGACGTTTTCATCGAGAGACAGTTTGCCCTGCTGGACAAGATAAAGCGCGCCCGCAGCGGCTACCGGCTTGCTGATCGACCCAGCTTGGAAAAGCGTCCTGGTGGTGACGGCGGTCATAGAACCCGGCTCAACGACCCCGTACGCTTTGGCCCAAGCGATCTTGAAATTGTCAATAACGGTTATGCTGACCGCGGGCACTCTATAGAGCTGCATCAATTTGGCGAGGTCAAGCGCCAACGCGGGTTCGTTGTCAGCAACACGCAGCGTGAGAGTGTCCGCTTCAATGTGATGGATGTGTTCATCCTGGCCGCCGGGAACCTGGCTGGAATTGCTGGCCGATTTGGATTGCGAAAAGATCTGCACCGTGGAGGTTCCTGACAAACAAAAAACGGCGAGGAAAGCTAGAATCCAGCGTGAAAGCATTGCGAACACCTCGGGGAATTTTGAGGGATGAAAGTACCGCAGCAGGAGATGACAGTCCAGAGCGATTAGCCGGACATTGAGACCACTTTTCCTGTTACGGCGTTTTATGCGATCACGTGCACTCAGGTACCGTAGTGCAATTTCGCCCGTCTCTTTACACGGAAAAACTGATTGTCGGAGCTGACGGCCCTGCCACCATCGCTCATGCCCTTTTGCCCGAATGGATGGTCTGTTATGCGCAAGAGTGTCCTGATCGTAGACGACCACGCAATGATTCGCTCCGCTCTGCGATTCGTGCTCGAAATCTCTGGGGAACTGCGGATTTGCGGCGAAGCGGCCGATGGCGTCGAGGCTATCGAGAAGGCTAGGGAACTAAAGCCGGACCTCATACTTCTAGATATTTCGATGCCTCGAATGTCAGGTTTCGCAACGGCGTTAGTCTTGAAACAGATGCTGCCACACACAAAAGTTGGTTTTTGCACGTTGTATCCCGAAACAGGCCAAAAGGTTGCGTCCACCATCGGCGTTGATTTGGTCATTGCGAAGTCAGACAGCGCAGACCGCATTCTTGAACAAGTGCGATCCGTTTTACATTCCTAGATTCGTCGCAGCTCGCAATGCAGCTTCTACGTAGTCAGGTCTTTTAGCCTCGGTCCAACGCCTCGTGAAATAGGTATCTTGGTTATCCCTGCGAAGGGTACAGACGGCTCTGTCCTGACTAGGGTCGGTGTAGGGGGGCAGAGAAGATTCAGCAGAGTGCAAGGGACTTGCCCGGGTATCGCGTTTACCTGGCAGTTCACGCAGCCGCCCAGAAGTCCTAAGATTGCCGCAGTCTTTTTTATCCGGTACCGCATCGAATCGGCACAACCACGTTGGGTTTGCAGGCTATCGATACTTTCCTTCAAGGAATTGAAGGGACGCTGTTGCTGTCGATAGTTACCAATCGGCGCGATTTTGTTTTCTGTCCGCGTGGAAAGGAGACTGCATGCGCAGGCTCGCGACTGCGACTGTGGCCGGTTTGTTAACCGCTGCATTACAATGCGCGCAAGATCGAGCCCCAATCGCCCAGTCGCCAACGAATAAACCCCAAGGAACCATCACTTCCAGCCCGAGTCGAACGATCATCATTCCGGCTGGTACCCGCATCCCGCTGTCTCTCATCATCTCCATCCACACTAAACTGGCGCATCGCGGTGACGTCGTGCATCTGGAAACCCAGTATCCGGTGGTTGTAGGTACCGAGATTGCGATTCCTGCTGGCACCTACGTAGAAGGCGTAATCGACAAGGTCACCAAGAGGGATTCCGGTTCTCCGACCGCCGCATTGCAGATGCACTTCACCCGACTGAGCTTTACAAATGGCTATGAAGTTCGTCTGGACGGTGCAATTCTTCAAGCCGATCTTGGAGGCCCGGCGGACATTGTCGTGGATATTTCCGAGGTCGTGGATATTTCCGAGCACGTCGAATCCGCGAAGCACGCCATATTTCTGAATGCAGCGTATGTTACTGGTTCTGATCCATGGAACTTTGGCCCTATGGGGTTTCAGGCTCACGCCAAAGCACCGAAACCGCCGAAACCTAAGGACCCGAAACCACCGAAAGGTCCGGGCCCAGCGCCGCCTCCAACGCCTACGCCTGTGCCTACACCCACACCGCCACCCACTCCGACCCCGCCTCCGACTCCACCACCCAGCCCCACGCCGCCACCGGCGCCCACTCCAACTCCAACTCCACCCCCCGCACCAACGCCACCAACCATTCCTACACCCACTCCCACTCCAACGCCCTCGCCAACCATATCGGCGCCCGGATCAAGTATGGGCGTAGGGGTAGGAGTTGGAATCGGAGCCGTCGCTGCTGCCATTGGTGGGGTTCTGATGGCTAAGCATCGCGGCTCGGATACCGTCATCGAAGAAGGCACCCAATTTTATATGGTCCTACAAACGTCTCTGTCCCTTGAAAAGCAAGCAGTCGCTGACACGATGCCGTAGGGGCATGCGTCAAGCTGCGGTAAGCATTGTTCACTGAGCAGTGTGGGGAGCACGCGACGTTATGCCATCCCCGTTCGCGGGTTCCTATCACTAGTTCCGGAAGCTCCACTCGCCTGTTATGTCGTGTAAATCGAACGAAGTGCCTCCAGACCGCCCGGTCTATGCTGAACGGGATCGCTTCCACACCAATGTGGGGAGTTCCAGGTTGGCGATTTGCTTTAGGTGCGCCTCTGCTCGAGCCGCCGCTCTTTCTTTGCCCTGCTCGATGTCCTCAACGGGCCCGGAAGGAGCAATCCAGGTTTTGGTGTTGACGTTGTAAACCGACCTCTGCACGCCCAACGCGTTGCGCTCCGAGAATAGGCGCAGATGCTCGGCGCCCACTCTGATTTCCGCCCAAAAGCCTTCCTCCAACATTCAACGAAGGAGCCGTCTCAAAAATCTACTTTAAATTCAACAAGATGCGATATTGTTTCAAGGCCCGCCATCCTCGAGTGGCTGGCGCATGACCTCCAGAACGTTGCGCTGAAACTCGGGCAACTCGTCGAGAAAAAGCACGCCGTTGTGGCCCAGGGAGACCTCGCCGGGCCGCGGCACCGCGCCTCCGCCGATGAGCCCGCATCGCTGATGGTATGGTGCGGCGAACGAAACGGCCGAGTACCTACCAGTCCGCGGCTGTCCTCCAACAGTCCAGAGACGCTGTGAATGCGCGTGGTCTCAATCGCTTCGTCGAGGGACATCGGTGGCAATATCGTGGGAATGCGCTTGGCCACCATGGTCTTGCCGGCACCCGGCGATGAACAGAATGTTGTGTCCGCCGGCGCAGCCGACTTCCAGAGCCCGCTTGGTGGCCTGTTGGACGCGCACATCGCGCAGATCCACGCTGTACTCGGCAGCTTCGGCCAAGAGCAGCCGCGCATCCACGTGTCCGGCTGAACCGATTCCGGGGCGTTTACTAGATCGACGGCCTGCGGCAGGGACTTCAGGGCGAAGACGTCGACGCCTCCCACATTGGCGGCCTCACGGGCGTTGGATTCCCGGACGGCAATGGCCTTGATGCCGAACTCCCGGGCGGCCAGCGCGGCCGACAGGGCACACGCGCACCGAACGGACGCTGCCATCCAGCGACAACTCGCCCAGAAACATGCATTTGTCCAAGGCCTTGCCAACAAAAATGCCCCACGCACCGGACCAGGCCAAAGGCCATGAGTAAATCGAAGGCCGAGCCTTCCTTGCGAACGTCGGCGGGCGCAAGATTGATGGTCACGCCCTGGCCATGGGGAAACGCGAATCCGCAATTTTGCATGGCCGACTTGATACGCTCGCGACTCTCTTTCACCACGTTGTCGGGCAAACCTACCACGTTGAAGTCGGTCATCTTTGCCGAACCTACATCAACCTCGACTTCGACGCGATAAGCGTCGATTCCGTAAACGGAGGCACTGTGGGTTTTGAAGAGCATAGTGTGGCGCGCAGTCGCAGTTGAGCATGCGTCCACCATCAGATGGAGCATACATGAATAGGTAATTGTATGCTAGGGTTAACTATTGAAGATAAGTCCGGCGCAAATATTCGGAAGTTCCGCGCTCGATGTCGGCATAGTTTGTCTGCAATGCCGAGCCCAGCGCAGGCTCAATGGCGGAACCCGCCGCCAGGCTTTGCAGCAGGCGCTCGACGCCCCAGGTGCCGGAATTGGCTACGATGTATTCGGTGGCCGCCAGCGACCATGCATAAGCCAAGCCCGCCTGCCCGCTGGAGTATTCGATCCACGAGCCTTCCAGCGCCTTCAGAGGCGGCAAGGCTCGACGCTCATACATTTCGACCAGGATGCGCGCGGACTCTCCGGTCCGGCGTCCTTCCATCCACTGCGCCAGTCCCTCATGCAGCCATTGCGGACAATGCCCTTGGGTTTGCTGCCGGACAAAACTGTGCGTCAGTTCATGCTTGAGAACTCGCGCCATCGGATCGGACACAAAGGCCACGCCCTGGACTGGTAGCCGGATGCGGCCGTCGTTCCAGGCTCCCGCCCAGCTTGGTGCTCGCGTGATGTCGCGGAATCCCTGCTGGGTATACAGCACCACGGCCACCGGCTCCTGTGGAGCGAATCGCAATTCCGCTTGTATGCTCCGGTAATCTTCCTCCAGCGTTCGCAAAATCTCCGTGGCTAACTGCGGCGCAGCGGATCCCTCATAGTGCAAAGTGAAATGGATGGTCTGGCCGCTGCGAAAGTTGCTCTCCGCCGCGCGATCGGTTTCCGCCTTTTCCAGCAATTTGGCGATGTCGGGATCTGGCTCGATCTGCTGCGCGATCGTCCACTGGGAGACGGCTTCGTCCAGGCGGTCCAGCCCGTAGTAGGCCCAGCCTGACATCCGAGCTACGGCCACCGAATTTGGCGCGGCGCTACGGGCGCGATCCAAATACTGCAACGCCGACGAATATTCACTGCGTCGCAAGTGCAGGTAAGCCAGGCGCACCAGGGTTGCGGTGAGCAGATCGGAATGCTTGGCCGCAAAGGTCAGCGCGGAGTGGTACTGCTCAATGGCTTCGTCATTGCTGTTTTGCGAAACCTCGAAATTTCCGGCGGCATAGTGCGCCAGCGCGGCACGGCGAACGGCTGCCACGCCGCCGTTGCGGGCGGCAGCGTCGAATTCTGCCAGCCGGATGACGTCGACCAGGCCCTCGCGCACCACCTGGCTCGCTATCAGCTCATATCCGCTGGCTGAGCGTGCCGGCGGAGCGCTCAGAGGTATGTTCAGGGCGCGGCTGGGGGGCGCTTTGCTGCTCGCTGATGAGGTGGAACCCGGCTCACTACTGGCCAGGTTCGGGCGCGGCGCTTCTTCCTTACGGTCGAGCCCCGCGCACAGCACATAGCCCAGCCGTGCCCGCGCTGCCGGTAGCTTCACCCGGCACCATTTTTCCGCGGAAGTCTTGAACTCGAAATCGACGACTAGCGCCTGACCCTTGTTTAGCGAGCCGGCGGACGCACTGGATGAGCGCATGTCGGAATACACGGCGAGCGTATCGGCTTTCACGGTCGCGTTCGCTGCTGCCGACTTTGTTTCAACCGTGTCCGATTTTGAAGGATTTGCTGCGGAATCACTGGCGGAAGGCACCTGGGACAGACAAACGGAGCCTGACGCGAACACGCACAGCCCTGCCAAAAAGGCGACACGCGTAACGGAGTTGATCGCGAATCTCATCGACTGAAAACTACCTCGGACCACACCGGAGACTTGGCAAGTTTACGCCCGACCTGCGCAACGGGTCACGTACCGTTTCTGGCAGGACTTCAGTACTGCATCCACGTCTGAGGCGGCGGGCTCACCAGGTGCGTTCGGTTCGGGCCACCCCGTCTTTACACGCGCGCCAGCCCCACGTAAGATTGCCCTGGTCCCAAGTGCAGACGACTTTCGTCTTGCGTGAGGTCTTTCCATGACGGGTTGGGTCATCCTCGGCGCAGTAGTCCTGATCATCTTCATTCTGATCGGGATGTACAACAGCCTGGTTCGCCTCAAGGTCACCACCGACAATGCTTGGGCCGATATCGACGTGCAGTTGAAGCGGCGCTATGACCTCATTCCGAATTTGGTGGAGACGGTAAAGGGCTACGCAGGGCACGAAAAGGGCACGCTAGAAGCGGTCATCAACGCCCGCAACCGCGCCATGAGTGCTACCAGCCCCGCCGACAAGGCGCAGGCTGAAAACATGCTGTCCGGGACGTTGAAGAGTTTGTTCGCGTTGTCGGAGGCCTACCCGCAACTGCGCGCCGTTGAGAGTTTCACATCACTGCAAAATACGCTGAGCCAGATCGAAGATACCGTGCAGAATGCGCGGCGCTACTACAACGCGGTCGTGCGCGACCTGAACACCAAGATCCAGCAATTCCCCACGAACATCTTCGCGGGCATGCTGGGGTTCAAGCCGCGGGAGTTTTTTGAGGTAACCGCAACCGCCGAGCGCGAGGCCCCCAAAGTCAGCTTCGGTACCCCCGCAGCTCCGACGGCTTGAGCCGCGAGCGATGTCGCGCGGCCAACGCATCATGCTCCCTCTCGTGAGAGCCGAGCAATCGCTGTTGGATGCGGGTCCGGGCTCTAATCAGGCACAGCGTCCAAACCGCCGGGGAGGATTGCTCTCCTGGGCGTATTTCCTCTTAGCGTTCCTGTTACTGCTGGTTTTCGCTCCTCATTCCTCGTCGCTAACCGGCAAGCAGCTGGTCATTGACGATTTTCATGCAGAAGTGATCGTGACGCCGGATTCCTCGGTCGATGTTACCGAAACCATTCACCCTCATTTTTACGGCACCGGCTGGCACGGCTTGTATCGCACGATTCCGGTGGAATATGTCACGCCGCAAGGGTTCAACTATTCGCTGTTCCTGAGTATCGAGAGCATTACTGACGGCAATGGCCGCTCGCTGAAGTACGAATCCTCGCGAGAGAGGCATTATCGCAAGTTTAAGATCTACATTCCCAATCCTGACAATTCGGTGCAGACCGTCAACATTCGCTACACGGTTTCCGACGCGCTCCGATTTTTCGAGGATCACGACGAGTTCTATTGGAACGTGACGGGCGACGAGTGGACCGTGCCGATTCAATCGGCCAGTGCGCACATTGTTTTACCCGAAGGCACCGGCAATATTCGTGCGAATACGTTCACCGGCTCATACGGATCACGAGCGCACGACGCCAAGGCGGAAGTCGCCGCAAATGGCGTGGATGTGCGTAGCACCGAGCCGCTGCAGATCCGGCAGGGACTTACCGTGGCAGTAGCCTTTGATAAAGGCACCGTGCATGAACCCACGGGGGCCGACAAGGCAATGCTGATTCTACGCAGCAACTGGCCGCTGATTATCCCCGTGCTGATATTTTTGCTGATGTTTTACGTGTGGTGGACGCGTGGCCGGGATCCGCGGCTGCGGCCCATCGCCACGCGGTACGAGCCGCCCGATCAGCTGACCCCGGGAGAAACCGGAACGCTCGTCGACGAAGCCGTCGATATGCGCGACATCACCGCTTCGATCGTCGATCTCGCCGTCCGCGGCTACATGGTCATCGAGGAACATACGACAGAACGCATGCTGGGCCTGTTCAAGGACAAAGACTACAACTTCACCCTAAGCAAGGACCGCGTGGAATGGCTGAAGTTAAAGCCGCACGAGATTTCCTTGCTGAACGGCCTGTTCGTCGCGGGCAATGTCGGGGAATCGGTTTCGATGAGCGACCTGGAGAATCACTTTTACAAGAATCTGCCGACCATCAAGAGCAACATTTTCGAATCTCTGGTAACCCACGGCTACTACAAGCGGCGGCCCGACACGGTGCGTTCGTCGTACATTGCCATGGGTTTGATCGGCGGATTGCTGATTGTGTTTGGCGGCGTGTGGCTGGCGCAGCAAATGGGGCAGCAGCCCACAGCGTTCATCATCGCCGGGATACTCAGTGGGCTGATTATCTGCGCTTTCGGCTGGTTTATGCCGGCGCACACGGAGCAGGGGACCCGCGCCGTCGAAGGCGTTCTCGGATTCGAAGACTTTCTCGTACACGTGGAATCGGATCGCTTCAATCGCATGATCAAGACGCCGGAAATGTTCGAAAAGTTTCTGCCGTTCGCCATGGCCCTCGGCGTGGAAAGAAACTGGAGCAAAGCATTTCAGGGCATCCTCACAGAGCCGCCGAACTGGTACCGCGGCTCGAGTTTCGGCCCGAATTTTTATCCGATGGGATTTGTCAGCGACCTCAACACTATGTCTTCCCGCGCTTCCAACGTCATGACGTCCGCTCCGCGAAGTTCCGGCGGCTCCGGCTTCAGCGGCGGAGGGGGATCGTCAGGCGGTGGCTTCGGAGGGGGTGGCGGTGGCGGGTTCTAGCGCCGTTCTGATACTTGCTCGTTGGCCATCATTGCCGAATCGTTAGCCAGCGCCCGCTCTCTGCGGCAAAATCATAAGATGAAGACGGCCACCGAGACTGCGTGGATCGAAGAGTGCGCCAAGAGTCTTGGCTTTGATTTGTGCGGGGTGGTGCGCGCGGCGAAATTCCCGGAACTGCTGCGAACGGAAGAATGGCTGTCTCGCGGGTACGCCGGCGAGATGACATACCTTGCGGACTTGCGGCGCCGTGATCCGCAGAGCGCGATGCCGGGGATTCGCAGCGTGATTGTTTGCGCGCTGAATTACAACACCGACCGGCCGAGGTCCATCGACGTTACGGGCACAGACGCTGCAGGATCGACAGAAGGCCAGCCGCGCGGCTGGATTTCCCGATACGCGTGGGGCGACGACTACCACGATCTTCTGAGAACAAAGCTGGAGGGTCTGGTAGCCGCGCTACGCCAACGCTTCGCTAATGAACCGTTCGAAGCGCGCATGTATGCCGACACGGGACCCCTGCAGGAACGAATTTTCGCCAAGTATGCGGGCCTCGGTTGGCTGGGAAAGAATACCTTGCTGTTGAACCAGAGAATAGGGTCGTGGTTTTTTCTCGGTGCGATTCTCACCTCCCTGGATTTGACGGCAACCCTGGGAGAAACCGATTCACCTGCGCCTGATTTGTGCGGCGCTTGCCGGCGTTGCATCGAGGCCTGCCCGACCGACGCCCTGGTGCAGCCTTACGTGATGGATGCACGTCGGTGCATCTCCTATCTGACCATCGAACTGCGCGGCGCGATTCCTGAAGACTTGCGCGAGCCGATGGGGCAACACGTGTTTGGCTGCGACATCTGCCAGGATGTTTGTCCGTGGAATCGCCGCGCGCCGATCACACGCGACGCCGAATTCCAACCGCGACGTGTTCCGGTGGAGATGAGCGGTGAAGGCAGTCCATCCGGCGAAGGGAAATCAAACGACGATTCGCTCTATTTGCCCAGGCTTGAGTGGCTGGCCTCGCTGACCGAGGAAGAATTTCGCCGGCTTTTTCGAGGAAGCCCGATTAAGCGGACCAAGTGGCGCGGACTAGTGCGCAACGCATGCGTGGCTCTGGGAAATTCCGGTGTCCGGAAAGGCACGCCCGCGCATCGGCGCGTTACGGTGCTACTCGAGCGATTAAAGGGATCGCCGGAGCCGTTGATTGCGGAATCTGCCCTTTGGGCAATGTCCCGCATCGAATAGATGTACGCGTCGCTGGATTGAGTTGCGGCGATGCGACCGTAGTGGCTGCATCAGAAGGTACTTAAGCGCGCCGCCCTGCATAGGTTCCACGGGAAATTACCCCTGCGCGAGGTATGGCGTTATAATCCGCTCCGCACGTTGACACCCTGGCCGCGCGGCAGGAGTTCCCATGGATCGCCGAAGATTCATTCTCGGGTCCGGTGTTTTTGGCGCGGGACTGGTTACGGTAGCTTCCGACGGCGCCAGTTTCTTGCAGGCAGCTTCTACACGCACCCCAGCAGAGGATTTAGGATCAAATCTCAAACCGGAGGAAAAATCAGTGGCCTTTTCAGTGCCCCCGCTCCCTTATTCGTTCGACGCACTTGAACCTCACATCGACGCCAAGACGATGGAAATCCATCATGACAAACATCACGCGGCCTATGTCACCAACCTCAACAAGGCCCTGGAAGGCCACGCGGACTTGCAATCGAAATCGCTGGAAGACCTCCTGAAGAATCTCGACGCTCTGCCGGAAGCGATTCGCAATCCGGTGCGTAACAATGCTGGCGGCCATTGGAATCACTCGCTGTTCTGGACGCAAATGAAAAAGGGTGGCGGCGGCGAGCCCAAGGGCGAACTTGCCGATGCCATCAAATCGAGTTTCGGATCGTTCGAGGAGTTCAAGACCAAGTTCGCCGCGGCGGGCGTGGGCCGGTTTGGCTCTGGTTGGGCGTGGCTGTTGGTCAAAGATGGCAAGCTAGCGATCGATTCCACGCCGAATCAGGACACGCCTATTTCTCTGAAAGGGAAGGCAGTGTTGGGACTGGACGTTTGGGAGCACGCGTATTATCTGAAGTATCAGAATAAGCGTCCGGACTACATCGCGGCCTGGTGGAACGTGGTGAATTGGGATTCCGCGGCGGAACAATACGCGAATGCCAAGAAGTAAGTCGGCGAGGCGCAACCAGCGGAACGAAGAAAGGCCCGAGTTTTTTAAACCCGGGCCTTTTCTTCTGTATGAATTGGGGCGGTCAGCGAGATTAGGCGTTAACGGTGCGCAAACGTGCGATGGGGCCGACGCGAGGGGTGGCGTGATACCCGCCCGAGGCGGGCGCAAAGCGTGCTTCGCGCGTGGCCAGACTCTGCGGTCCGCTTAGCGCGGGCGTGCGCCGCGTGGCTTCGCGCACCAGCTCCATGCGACCCCGCACGCGGAATTTCGTCAGCAACGACGAAACGTGGAACTTCACGGTGCGCTCGGAAAGATTCAGGGAAGCCGCAATCTCCTTGTTCGCCAGGCTGCGCATCACGCCGCCGAGCACTTCTTCCTCACGGCGAGTCAACTTTACGGAACTGCCCACGGAGTGGCCGGCCTGCAGAAGCTTTTCGGCCTTTTCAGTGAGGCCCTCGAGCGCATCATTCGCGGCCTGCACCATCACCACGTAATCGCGCGGCGACTGGCCTCGAACCATGCAGTGCATCGCCAGTAGCCCAGCCGCCTCTTCGACAGGGAAATGGCCATCCACAGTAGACTCGACGTGAAAATGGGATACGCCGGTATTTTTTTCGTAGAAGAAATAAGTTTCGCGAAAAGGCCCTGGACCTGAAGCGGTTAAATGCCGATCCTGGTCATGCGGCTGTTCACTTCTGCGGATAACCTTCACATGCACCCCTTCGTACGCAGCCTCGAAACTACGAACGAGACCCCGTGCATTTTGTTTGATAGCCTCTCGGCGAGGCATGCTTCTACCACTCGACGCAAGCGGCCAGGCGAGAAAGCCAAGTTTGAGGGCTGCGGGGACTCAGCGCTGAATTTTCGCCACGCCGAGGACGCGAGAAGGAGCTCCCTGACACTTGCCTGCTTGTATTGTAAGACCCACTGAACCAAACACTCGCTGCAAACGTTTTACCGAAATACCCTATGGCGATGCCTCCTGTAAGTGGCTGTAATCTAAAGCCTTAGAATCCACAACTAAGGCACAGTACAGGATTTCCCCGTAAGAATTGCATAGTTCTACGAATTTTTTCCCGGCCTTTCGCTGTACGTCTTCGCCTGACCTTCGATGCTGTTCTTTAGGAAACTTCCATACCCGGCAGTCTCGTTGGTCGCAAGACCGTGCAGGCCCCCAACGTCTCCGGCGATTTCTAAGCATCAGCAATGACCCGGATTTGCTACGCCAGCAATTCCGTAGGGCGTCGCGTCAATACGCAAGAATGCGCGTTTGCTGCGGCGAAATCAATTCGTATGTGGTACCACGCCAGCGAATTTTCCGCGTCACCAGAGACATCACGAAGTTTACCAGATACAGAAACGGAATGATGGCGGTGAGCAACAAATAGATCCACGATTGACCCATCAATTGGGAGCGCACCGCAGGCAGGACTTCGGTGACTCCCGCGAGGCGCAATCCGCTGCGAATGATCCCCAACAGAACGGGCAGAAAGGTGAGGGTGGCCAGATGAAACGCAGGAACCGTGGCAATGACGTTGCCGAGAGTCAAAATAGTGCCGAGGACCAGCGTGACGCAATACAGCGTGTGTGTCGCGAAGCCCATCGACCAGGTGTTTTGCGCGTACACGCGAGTGATCAGAATTTGCCGATTGGTGAATTCCAGCAGGTTCTCGAAATTTGTTTCCACGTAAGACAGCGTAAGGCAATCTGGCAGGAACAAGATCGAGCGGCTGGTTCTCCGGATGGCCTGAGTCATGGACCAATCATCGCTGGCAGAGTTGCGCCACTGTTCGAGAATTTCGGCCTCGTCGAAAATCGTGCGGCGGATGGCGGTGCCGCCGCCCCAGCAAAAATTCTTGCCCTTTTCGCTCAACATGGTGACCACGGGTGCATTCCAGGCAGCCAGGAGCGCAGTCGGTAAATTCCCTTGGTTCGGGATGAACCAGCGCATCGTGGTGGTCGCGCCGATGCGCGAGTCGGCGAGCGGCGCGACTAAACGCTTGAGCCAGGATTTTCCGGGGCGGCCGTCCGAATCGGCGAAGACCAAGTACTCGAAATCGGGCGGAAGCTGCTGAATGGCGGCCGTCAGATTGTTCACTTTTTCGCTGCAATCCTCGGGTTTGCCGGCGATGACCACGTGCGCCTTGGCGCGCGAGCTGCCGGCCACGCGTTTGACCACGGCGTGCGCCGGATCAGACTCGGAAGCTAACACGAAGAAGATCTCATAGTTCTGATGGTCGAACTCGGTGAGCGATGTAAGGTTGCGCTCCAGGCCGGGTTCCAGGCCCCGGCAGGGGCAGACTACCGCAGTGCGAGGGGCGTAGAAGCCGGCGTCGACAGTCGCCCGACGGCGCGCGTAGGCGTGCCATTGCAATCCCTGCCAGAGCAGATACACACCGACAAGAATCTGCACGATGGCCAGAAAATAGAAAAGGTTCTCCATTTGAAACTTAGCGTAGCAGAACGGTTCCCACCCCGGAACGAATCATGTGCGTGTAGAATCGCACCAGTAAATGGCTGTCTGAGGAGAATCGGTCATGAATGGTCGCGTCGACGCCGCAATGGTGAGCACCGCCAATGAGCTGCCGGGGTATCGCATTGTCAGGAATTTCGGGATTGTCCGCGGGATTATCGTCAGGTCGCGAAGCATTATCGGGAACCTTGGCGCTTCGCTGCAGACCATCATCGGGGGAAACATCACCATCCTGACCGATCTGTGCGAGAAAACGCGCCAGGATGCCTTCGAACTGATGCTGCAGCATGCAGCGCAACACGGTGCCAATGCGGTGGTGGCCATGCGCTATGACGCGACCGAAGTCATGCAGGGCGTCACCGAAGTGCTGGCGTATGGAACGGCCGTGCAGGTCGAACGCACTTCGTAGGCATTTCGTCATTTTCCATGCGGCATTCGCGGTTGTGAATCTCGGTGGTAGAATCCGCGCCTCTATGTTTTGCTCTTCTTGCGGGACGCAGATTTCTTCCAAGGGACGATTCTGCTCGTCTTGCGGCGCGCCCGTCGGCCTGGATAACGCTGCGACCGTGATGGGCGACGACCCGACGTTGTCTTCCGCGGACGGCCAAACAGAGACCTTCCCGCCGCCTCCGCCCCCTGCGGCAACTCCTCGAAAGATTCCCTCCTCGCCACGAGTTCTTCCTCCGCGCACGCCCGTCGCCCCGCCATTACCGATCTCCAGCTCCGATCCGATCGGCGGCGGACGCTTTGTGCCCGGGCAGATTATTGCCGAGCGTTACCGCGTCGTGGCGTTGGCGGGACGCGGCGGAATGGGCGAGGTCTATCGCGCCGAAGACCTGAAGCTGAGCCAGATCGTGGCGATCAAGTTTCTGCCGGAGAGTTTGTCACGCGACGCCGGGGCGCTCACGCGATTTCATTCCGAGGTGCGTGTCGCGCGGCAGGTTTCGCATCCCAACGTCTGCCGCATGTTCGACATCGGCGACGCCGGCGGCATCACGTTTCTGACCATGGAGTACGTCGATGGCGAAGATCTCGCTTCTCTGGTGCGGCGCATCGGACGTCTTTCACCGGACAAAGCAACTGAGATCGCGCGCCAGATTTGCGCCGGCCTTGCCGCGGCGCATGAACGCGGAGTGATTCATCGTGACCTGAAGCCGGCGAATATAATGCTAGACGGCGCCGGCAGAGTCCGCATCACGGACTTTGGCCTGGCCGGAATTGCCGCCTCGATTCAAGGTGCGGAGGTGCGCGCCGGCACGCCGGCTTACATGGCTCCGGAGCAGCTCGCGGGCCGGGAAGTCACGGTCAAGAGCGATCTGTATTCACTCGGCCTGGTTCTCTACGAAATCCTCACCGGCAAACGGGCGTTCGATGCCGCAACGCTGCCGGAGTTGATGCGCCTTCGTGAAGAATCTTCGCCCAGCAAGCCTTCTTCGATAGTGCGCGACCTGGATCCGCTGCTTGAGCGCGTCATCATGCGCTGTCTGGAGAAAGATCCCGCGTTGCGGCCAACGTCGGCCTTGCAAGTGGCTGCCGCGCTGCCCGGCGGCGATCCGCTGGCGGCCGCCCTTGCTGCGGGCGAGACGCCTTCGCCGCAAATGGTGGCCGCCGCGGGCGACACCACCGGCCTATCACCGCGCGCCGCTCTTTCAGTTCTTGCCGCAGTGTTATTGGGTACGCTGTTTTTCATTTATATTGGCGTGAAGGAAGACGCCCTCGAAGCAATCAATCCAAGTAGACCTTCCGAAGTCATGGCACACCACGCCCGGGACATTCTCGCCAAGCTCGGCTATACGGAGCGCCCGGCCGACTGGGTCGGCCATTTTTCTTACAACTACTGGTTTCTTACGTATATCAACAAATTCGGAGGCGCGTCCCCAAGCTGGAAACAAATCCTGCCTCAGCGCCCGATGATGCTGGAATATTGGTACCGGGAAAGTCCCTGGGAAATGGTGCCGCAGACCTGGGCGTCGCTTCTTCTGACTCCTGGAGTCGTCGAGTCGGATGAGCCTCCTCCGATTCGGCCAGGAATGGCCACGATATGGATGGATGCCGAGGAACACTTGCAGTGGCTTCAGGTGATTCCGCCGGAGGTCGAACCTTCCACCTCGAACGAAGCCGATCAGAAAAATGCAAGTCCTCCGGCACGTTCATTCCCAAGCGTGGACTGGAACCTCTTGTTCACAGCGGCTGGGCTGGACCCTTCCCAATTTCGCCCTGCCACCCCCAACTGGCTTTCTTTGGCCGCTTTCGACCAGCGAGCGGCATGGGACGGGACTTGGCCTCAGAGTGGGCGACCACTGCGGGTTGAAGCGGCAGCTTGGCACGGCAAGCCGGTGTACTTTTCTCTAGTCTCTCCCTGGACAAGGCCAAACCGTACGCCAACCGACGCAGACAAGGGAAGCAACACCGGCAGCATCATCGTCTTAATTGTGACTCTCCTCACTGTGGCCGTCGGAGTGTGGTTTGCCCTCCGCAATCTGGCACGTGGTCGAGGCGATCACCAGAACGCTTGGCGGCTGGCTTGCATTGCACTCGGAATAGGGCTCGCAACGTTCTTGTTCCGAGCACACTTCGTCAAATCCCTTGAAATGATCCTCCTGTGCATCCTCGCGATTAGTACTAGCTTATTTATGGCCGGAACTCTCTGGGTTCTGTACATTGCGCTGGAGCCGTATGTGCGCCGTCGCTGGCCCCAAACAATTATTTCCTGGACACGTTTGATGGGAGGCCGATTTCGCGATCCCTTGGTCGGCCGCGACCTGGTTTTCGGCGTCTTGATGGGCATCTCGTGGGTGCTTGTATACGAAATGGGAATCCTCATCAAAATGCGCTGGGGTGGTGCGCCAGCCTTTCCCGCGCAGAACTTCTTGATGGGCGCGCGCGAATCTGCTGGAACGTTGCTGGCCACGCTGGTAACTTCGATTCTCGGAACGCTCCTCTTCTTTTTCACTCTGGTGATATTGCGCGTTCTCGTGCGTAACACATGGCTAGCGGCGGCGCTCTTTGTCGCCCTTTACACGCTGCCGAAGGTCCTGGGCAGCAATCACCTTGTCGTAGACCTCATCGTGTGGGCAACAATCTACGCGATCGCGGCCGTTGGGCTTGTGCGCTTCGGGTTGATCGTGTTGGGGGTGAGCAGCTTGCTGGCCAACGTGCTGCTGAACCTGCCCTACTCGCTGGATTTCTCTAATTGGTACGCCTCGCAAACGCTCTTCATCGCCGGGATCTTCGTCGCCATCGGCGCCTGGGGCGTGTACACATCGCTCGCCGGGAAGCCGCTGTGGAAAGAGGAACTGTTCGAATGAAGGTGCACATTGTCAAAGCATGTTGGCCTTGAACCTCGTGTCTTAACCCGCGCGACCAGACCTTTGCAAGGCGCTTGCGGTCACTGCATCGCCCAGTGATTCCAGTTCCGCCAGTGCGCGGCTGGCCGCCAGCCGTGCCTTTTCCAGAAACGATGCGTCCAGTAGAAACGCGCATCGATCCACGAATGGATGATTGGCAGCTTCGAATGCCTTTCTGCGCCGTGAATTTGCGTTTCTCGCGATCAGGTCTTCATAAAGTTGAAGATCCCGCTGAAAATCCAGCGCCTCGCCCATTTCCCATTTCTGCGAGCGGGTGAGCCCAGCAAGAAACTTGCGGCGAAACGCCGCTGCGTCTTTTCTTGCCATCGACCGTGGCTTGGCTTTGGGACTCGGCTGCCATTCGTTGGTCGCTACGTGTAGGGCATGAGCGCAGATTGCTACGAGCGCCTCGCGCTGGAGGAGTCCCAGCAGTTCCTTGTAAAGCCCGGCATGCACCTGAAGACCATACCGTCCGTGCTCCTCGACGTAGGAATCGACGAACCGGGGGACGATCCGTTCGCGCAACAGCGCCTCGGATAAGCGCCCTGGAAGGTCTGAAGCCGCATCCGTTCCATTGTTCTTCGCGCGTTCCATCGCACCATACTATTAACACACGCACGCGGTTTTCGGTTTGCGAGCCAACACCGGCGCCGCTTCATTCGCGTCGAAAACAAAAAAGCCCGGTGCTTGCGCACCGGGCTTTGTCAGGTTCTCGTCTTTTTCTGGTTCAGTGAATCGCTCGGGGTCCATCGGGCGCCACGCGCTTCGGCTTGGGCTCCGGCGGCGGAATGATCGGTGTCACCGGATCCTTCTGCAATGCATGCTCAAGCACTTCGTCGAGCGTGCGCACGTAGGTGATCTTCATGTCGCCGAGGATGTCCGGCGTGAGGTCGGCCACGGCATTGGGCTCATTGTCTGCAGGCAGCAGCACTTCGGTGATGCCCGCGCGCTTCGCGCCCAATACTTTTTCCTTCACTCCACCGATCGGCAGAACAACGCCAGACAGCGTCATTTCACCTGTCATCGCCAGATGTTCCTTTACCGGCCGCCCGCTGAGCAGGCTGACCAGCGACGTCACCATTGCCGCCCCGGCCGACGGGCCATCCTTCGGCACCGCGCCAGACGGCACGTGGATGTGAATGTCGTGCTTTCGGAAGAAGTCCGGATCGATTCCGTAGCGTTCGGCATTCGCACGCGTCCAGGTCAAGGCCGCGGTCATCGACTCCTGCATGACCTCGCCCAAGTGCCCGGTCATCGTGAATTGCTTCCCGCCGCGCATCCGCGTGGCTTCGATGAAGATGATGTCGCCGCCAACCGGTGTCCACACCAGCCCCACCGCTACGCCTGGCTTCTTCACCCGCTCTTCGACTTCCTTCTCCGTGCGGAACTTCGGCACGCCGAGGAACTGGCGCACGATTTCCGGTGTCACCGTCATCTTGTCGTTGTTGCCCTCCGCAATACGCCGAGCCTGTTTGCGCGTTATCGTAGCGATCTCACGCTCCAGGTTGCGCACCCCGGCTTCACGGGTGAAGCTGTGAATGATTTCCTGCAGCCCCTCATCGCTGAACTCGATCTGCTCGGGCACCTTCAGGCCGTGTTCGGTGGCCTGCTTCGGGATTAGATACTTGTGCGCGATGTGCAGTTTCTCTTCGCCCGTATAGCCTGGCAGTTCGATGATCTCCATGCGGTCGCGCAGCGGCTCGGGGATGGGATCCATCCAGTTCGCCGTGGCGATGAACAGAACCTTCGACAGGTCGAACGGCACGTCGAGGTAGTGATCGCGGAATGCGTTGTTCTGTTCCGGATCGAGCACTTCCATCAGCGCCGACGACGGATCGCCGCGGAAATCGCGGCCCAGTTTGTCGACCTCGTCCAGCATCATTACCGGATCATTCGTCTCGCCGCGCTTCAGGCCCTGAATGATCTGGCCCGGCAGCGCGCCGATGTACGTCCGGCGGTGTCCGCGAATTTCCGCTTCATCGTGCATGCCACCGAGGGCAATGCGCACGAATTTGCGGCCCAGCGCACGCGCGATGGACTTCCCGAGCGAGGTCTTGCCCACGCCTGGAGGTCCCACGAAGCACAGGATCGGCCCCTTCATCCCCGGCTGCAGTTTTTTCACCGCCAGGTAGTCGAGGATGCGCTCCTTGACCTTCTGCAGGTCGTAGTGGTCCTCGTCGAGAATGGTGTGCGCCTTGGCGATGTCGATTTCGTGCGTGCCGGAGGACTTGTCCCACGGCAGCGACGTCATCCACTCAAGGTATGTGCGCGAAACCATGTATTCCGCCGAAGCCGGAGTCATCTTCGCCAGCCGCTTCAGCTCGCGATCGCACTCTTTTTTGGCTTCCGCCGGCATCTTGGCGTCTTCCACCTTCTTGCGCAGTTCGTCGATTTCCGCCATCGAATCGTCGGATTCGCCGAGTTCCTTCTGAATGGCCTTCATCTGCTCGCGCAGCAAATACTCGCGCTGGTTCTGGCTCACTTGCTCCTGAACCTGCTCGTGAATCTTCGAGCGCAGCTCCAGAACCTCCAGCTCCTTCGACAATTCGCGGATCAAAGCTTCCAGCCGCTTGCGCACGCTGGGGGTTTCGATCAACTCCTGCCTCACTAGCGTGGACAGCGACGGCAGTGTCCCGGCGATAAAGTCCGCCAGGCGCCCCGGATCATCGATGTTCATCGCCACGGATTGCAGGTCGTCGGAGAGTTGCGGCGAGTGGCTCACTACGTCGCGGAACAAATCCTGCGCATTCCGCTGCAGTGCTTCCAACTCTGCATCTACATCTCCGGTAATGTCCGGTTCCGCCTGCACCCGCGCCCGAAGGTACGGCCGCAACGTCACCAATTCCACGATCTGGATTCGCTGCAGACCTTCCAGGAAGACCACCACATTGCCGTTCGGCATTTTCACGGTCTTGTGGACCTTCGCCAGCGTCCCGACCTTATGTAAATCGGCTGCGGAGGGGTCTTCCACACGCGGATCCAGTTGGGCTACCACGCCCAACAGCTTCTCGTCGCCCTCCAGGCCATTAACCAGTGCCAAGGAACTCTCGCGACCTACTGTCAGCGGCAAAACAGCGCCAGGAAACAACACAGTGTCCCGGACAGGTAGGACCGGCAGAACTTCCGGCATCGTAAATTTCTTCTCAGCCATGTTTTCCCCTAGTCTCTAGCGCGTGCAACCCTCAGGTCGCCAAAGCTCTCAAAAAATTCGCGCCAACCACATTGGATGCGACTCTCAAGGAAAAGGTACAGAGATGCAATCCTGAAAATCACAAAATCTTAGTGCAATACGCTAAGATTGTAACGGATTTGATGCCCTGTTGTTGCTAAATTGCTTAATCGTTTAATATCAACTGCTTAGGTGAAGCTGTTGGGGCTCGACACTTCTTACGATCTGGTGCCTTTATCGGCTGTTTCCCCCTGTCCTTGAGGACGGGTGGCTCCTTTTTCACGAAATCTGTTCTTTACGTGTTCCCTTGCTTGCTCTCTGGTCTGGATCTCCCCTTCGAGTTGGGCGTCTTCCAAGGATCGGAGGATTTCCCTGAACAAAGGTCCGGGCTGGTAACCCATTTTCTGCAAATCATTGCCAGTCAACAGCTTGGGAGGGTTAATGCCCTCTGGTGGAGTCCCTTCCAACAAACGGCCAACGAATTCATAGGCATCCAACCGCCGATGACTCGAAAGGCAATCCAGGCGGTGCAGGGCCATGTGCTCGCCAAATTGGGGCAGGCGGACAAACCGCTTCAAAGTCGAGGCCCGCATGCGCTCCACATCTTTGAACCGCATGTGGTTGGCAATCAATGCCAGAATTTGCGCAGTTTCCTCATTTGAGAATCTGTACCGCCGGCAGATCTCCTCCGCCATGCGCACGCCCACATCCACGTGATTATTGAACCGAATACGGTCGCCGGTCTCTGTAGCCGATCGAAACGTTGGTGGCTTCCCTACATCGTGAAGCAATACGCCCCATGCCAATGTTGCCGAACACCCTGCCTCCAAGCCCTCGATCATCATCAGCGTATGCGTCCACACATCGCCTTCCGGGTGGTACTGGGGAGGCTGCTGCACGCCTTTCATCGCCGTGACCTCTGGCAGCACCTCCACTAACAGCCCGGTTTCATCCAGCAACTCAAACCCGCGCCGCGCCGCGCCTTCGGTTAGAATCTTGGTCAGCTCATCGCGCAGCCGTTCCGCGGACACGCTCCTGATCTTGTTGGCATGACGCCAGATGGCCGCCGAAGTTTCCGGTTCGATGGCAAAGTGAAACCGAGCCGCAAAACGCACTGCCCGCATCAGCCGCAGCCGGTCTTCGCTGAACCTCTGGTCCGGCTGGCCGATCGCGCGAATGACGCCGGCGCGCAAGTCTTGCTGCCCGCCGACGAAATCCAGCACTTCCCCGGTCTCCGGGCGCATGAGCAACCCGTTGATCGTGAAGTCGCGCCGCTGCACATCCTCGCGTGGCGATTGGGTGTATATCACACTGTCCGGATGACGCCCATCGGAATAGCTGGTATCCGCTCGGAATGTCGCGACTTCGACCTTGCGATCTTCGCGCCACACCTGAACCACACCGAACTGTGCGCCGACCGCTACGCTGTCCGGGAACAGTTGCATCACCTGATCGGGCGTGGCGTCCGTAGCCACGTCATAGTCGATCGGCTCGCGCCCCAGCAGCAGATCGCGCACGCACCCGCCGGCCAGTAGAGCCTGATGGCCGGCATTGCGCAACGTTGCGCGGATCGAATTCGCAAGTTCTCTCGGTGTCACACTTCAATTATGCGCCTGACCCTGTGAGGATGCGCAATTCACCGCGGCGATGGGTGTCGCGTCGGGTGTTAACTGTCGCGCGGATGGCGGTAGAAAAGGAGTGCAACTACGTTCATTTGCAACGAAAAACGAGGCAGGTGATGTCATCCGATTGCCGCGTCGCCCCGACAAATACGTCGAGCTGCCACATGAGGTATTCCAGGGAATGCTGAGCGGAGCCTTGCGGCAACGAGCGTACCGTCTCGAACCAGCGTGGATTGCCGAACTCTTGGCCTGCGGAATTGAAGGCTTCCACCACGCCATCGGTATAGAAAATCACCGCGTCGCCTGACCGCAACTCGACCGCCGCGCTCTCGTAGACCGCCGTTGATTCAATTCCCAGCGGCAGGCCTCCGGCCTCCAGTTTCTCCAGGCTTCCGTCGGCGCGCCGCAGCACCGGCGGGTTGTGCCCGGCATTAACGTACTCCAGGCGGCCCGAGCCTGGATCGTATTGCGCGAGGATAGCCGTCGTGAATCGCCTTCCATCCAGGCTATACGCCGAGGCGTAGCGATTCAGGCGCGCCACCAGATCGACCAGCGGAGCATCTTCCCCAGCGATGGTTCGCAGGCTCGCCTGCATAGTCGCCATGAGCAGCGCGGCCGGCACGCTCTTTCCCGCCACGTCCGCAACAATTAGCAAGAGCTTGCCACCCTGGGCCGAGCCAACCGTCGGATAAAACGCATCGTAGTAGTCGCCGGCCACTGAATTCTGCGGTCGCGTGGCGAACGCGATGTCACCCCCGGGAACATCAGGGGGCATCGAGGGCACCAGCCATGTCTGGATCTCGCGGGCGATTTCCAGGTCGCGCTTCATAATCACTTTGTCGGCCAGCTCCAGCGACAACAGCAGCAGCAAAAGTGCCGCCGACAGCAGCTCAAACTTGGCATCCAGCACGATGTCGGTGCTGAGCTGCACTCGCAGGCTGGACAAAACAAACAACGCCAACGCGACCAGCAACAGCACGCGCCGCGCCGGCGACAACTTCATCATCAGCGCCCAAAAAAATTGCCGCGCGATGTGGAACGGCCGCCGCCATGCCGGCAGCTTCTCTACGGTTTCCCAGTCGACATCTTTTTCGTAGAAGCCGTAGCTGTGTCGCGCGTCCGCAGCGAACTGCGACCACAAATCGTCCAAGGCTCGGCCTTCGCTCACGCGATGCCAGAAATCGCGCAGCCGGCCGCGCCGCGCAGGCCGCGGTGTTTCTGTCGCGATAGTAGGGGGCGCGCTCATGCGGAAAGAGTATAGGCCATTCGAATGCCGTGGAGTGCGGCGACCTGACGCCGCCTTTGCGGTGTAGGTCGCGAGACGAATAAAGCCCGCGATCGACATCAAAGCGAATGCGGCTAGCCCGCATCAAATTCTGGCTCTTCGGCCGCCTTCAGTCCCAGCCTGCGCGACGACTTATCACCGTCCTTGCCAGGCTCCTTTTGCTTCATCTCGCGCAATCCCCAACCTGCGTTGGCGTTTGCTGCCTCATGCCGGATCGATCCGCCGAATTGCACCGCCTCAAACCCGAAGCGATCGCGCAGGCTATCCGTAGCCCGCGTCAGCTTCTCGATCTTCGAGCGCCGCTCCGCGTCCAGCAGATCCAGTTGCCGGCTGCCGTGCGAAAATCCCCCTAAACTCACGCCCAACAATCGAATCGTGCGCTTGCGATTGCGATGTTCGCGAAACAGATTCTGGATGACCGCAAAAATGTCGGAATCGAGCTGCGTCGGCTCCGCAAGGGTTTTCGCGCGCGTGTAGGTATCGAAACCCGTGTAGCGAATCGTCAAGGTAAGCGTGCGTGTGGCAAGTCCCGCTTCGCGCAGCCGCTTGCAAGCCTTCTGCGAAAGATGGCTCAGCATCGACACAAGCACTTCGGTATCGTTGGTATCCTCGCCGAATGTGTGATTGTGTGAAATCGATTTGGGCTCCGCATCGATCACAAACTCGTAAGAATCGCCTCCACGAGCCTTGCGATACAATGCCATGCCCCACTGCCCGAAGATCTTCTCCAGTTTTTGCTGTGGAACCTCGGCGAGTTGCCCAACAGTTTCCAACCCCAACGCCCGCAAAGCGCGCTCTGTGACCTCCCCGATTCCCGGGATTTTGCGGACCGCCAGCGGCGCGAGAAAAAGAGCTTCGCTGCCGGGCGCGACCCACACCAATCCGCGCGGCTTGGCCTGCTCTGAAGCGACTTTAGCCACCAGCCGCGTGGAAGCAAGGCCGCCCGAGCAGGGCAGCCCAGTCTCGCGCGTGATCATGCGCAGGAGTTTGTCGGTCGCAGCCAGCGGCGGCCCGTGCAGCCGCTCCGTGCCGGAAAGGTCGAGATACGCCTCGTCGATCGAAACCATTTCGACGACCGGCGAAAACCTTCCTAGGATTGTGGCGACGCGGTCGCTCCACTCGCCATACTTGTGATGATGTCCGGGAAGAAAAATCGCGTGAGGACACAGTTTGCCGGCGGTGCGCAACGGCATCGCCGAATGCACGCCGAATTTGCGCGCCTCGTAACTCGCGGAAGTCACCACACCGCGCTGATCCGGCCCTCCCCCTACGATCACGGCCTTCCCGACCAGCTCCGGCCGCTCCAGCAACTCTACGGACACGAAGAATGCGTCCATGTCCACGTGGAGAATGGCCGCATGCTCGGCCGGCCCCCGTTCCTCCAGCGATCCATGCAGCGCGCGAAATCGTGCCAGCTCCGGCATGCGCCTAGCCTACGCCGGTGAAAGGTGTGCTACAACTACGGCTGAAATGCCGAAACTCATTGCGCGAACGGCTTTGATAGTCGTGGCCCTGCTTATCGCTTATTTTGCCGGATGGTATGTGGAACGCTTCACCCTGGGTTCGTTACCGAACGGTCGATTCGAGGCCACTCCGGTCACCCCAATGGCTTTCGTGTTCGGCTTTCTGTTCACATCGTTCGTGGTGATCCTGGTTGGGAGCCTTCTACTCAACCGATACTGCAAGCGCCAGGCCTAGGTACCCCACAACCTCATCGCTTCTTCGGCGATCACATCGGGGAATTCTTCGGGAAAAAATAAATTTGCGCCTTCCACACGTCGTACCCCACGCGAACCCGGCAGCGTTCGGTCCAGCCAATCCGCCCACTCCACGTTGAACAGCGCATCCTTCATTCCCCACACCATCCGCGCCGGATTTTTCCATCTTTTCAGATCTTCACGGATCGGCACCAGCAGATTCGCTCCCATCGAAACCGCGTACTGGCTGACCTGCGCTTTCTTCAACGGACTTTCGGTCAGCGGCCTCAGATACATCTCGATCGTTTCATCCTCCAACTTCTCGGGAAATGAATAAGCAATTCCGCCCATCCCGCCCGGCGATCGCGCAAGATTCTTATCCTCCAGTTGTGGAACTAGGAACCGATCCACCATCGTGCCCTTTCTCGCCTCCTGAATGAACGGCACGAATCCGGGCGGGGGATTGTTGCTATCCACGTCGCAGTTGGTCAGCAGCATGGTCCGTACACGCCGCGGAAATTTTGCCAAAATTAGTTGCGCTACCAGGCCGCCGCTGTCGTTAGCCACCAGATCCACCGAATCCACGTGCAGGGAATCGAGAAGCATCCCCAGCATGGTGACCTGTGTTAGTGGCGAAATCCCTTGCTGTTCCGGCGTCTGCGTAAAACCCATCCCCATCACGTCCGGAGCGATGCATCGGCGATGCGCATGCAGCCGCTCCAGCGCGCCCCGCCACTGATAGCCGTTCAGCGGGTAACCGTGGACGAACAGCGCTGCCGGGCCGCTGCCGTGCTCGACGTACGCAACGCGGCTCACCGGCAAATCAGCGAAGCGGCGATGCTGCCGATACCACGCGGCATCGATGCGCTCCGCGTTCTTGGCGAACGCGCCTGGACCGATTACAGCCATGGCGCCCAGACCGGAAGATAACTTCAAGAATTGTCGGCGTTTCATACGGAAAGGTTAGACGCGCGTCGTTGCCTTTGCGCGCACGTTCCGATGAAAAAGAGCACATTTGGACGAAGAAGTCAGTGCGCGGCGAAATTCCCGGCCAGAGCGCGCTTTACCGCGCGAGGGGCGAACCCCAGCACGCGACGCATGTGGCGCGCCATGTGACTTTGGTGCGAGAAGCCGGCGGATTGCGCGATTTCGGCCATCGACATGCCATCCCGCAGCAGGAGGGTCTTCGCGCGTTCCACGCGCCGCTCGATCAAATATCGATGCACAGGCATTCCCACGGAGCGTCGAAATTGCGCATTCAAATGCGAACTGCTGATCCCCGCTACCGCGGCAATTTGCGCCAGCGACAAATCTTCCTCCAACTGTTCTTCGATGTAGGACAGGACCCGCTTCAGCCTGCGCCCTGCAAGCCCTTCATTCGGGGTTCTTTCGTTCGTTCCCACCGAACTGTGCCGCGCCACAAGACGCGACGCTAGTGCAAGGGCTAGCCCGTCAAGGTAGAGTCGCCCCGACGGATATCCAAATTCCATCTCGCGCTTGGCCATCCAGCCGAGTCCCTCCAGTTCAACATCGCGAACCTGGAATCGGTCACGGATTTCAAGGCGCGACCCATCCGCACCCGACTGGCTCGCCACGTTCCGCAGCAACGGTTGCGGCAAGATCAGCAGCAGGGCTTGGTCATTCTCGTCATGCATTTCCCACCGGCTCGGCGTCTCTGCGGGAATGACGTCGATGTCACCGTGCACTGCAGTACCCGTACACCGCCGGCCATCGCGGCGGCAAGAAAGCTTCGCCGGCGCCCCGATATGAAAGCCGACCAGCACATTTTCCAATCCGGGCACTTCCAACACGCCTCGGGTATCGTGGCGTAACTGAAAGCCGACGCCGTCAGCGGTCTTGGCCTCCTGCAGAACCGGCGATTCCGTTTGTTGCGGCATTCAACCTCCATTTCTTACCTTGCCTGACGCCGTCGAAGGTCAAACGTTTCCCGTTCTTTCCGCAGCAATCACCCGCGGAATGCCTGCCAGATCATCCGTTACTCTGACGTTCGTCCAGTCGGGGGCGTCGAGCAGCGGCTGCACAGCAGCAAGCGTATTGTAGCCAAGCTCGAGGACCAGGATGCCGCCGGGCTTCAAATGTCGCGCCGCTTGCGCAATCAAGCTGGCGTAAAATTCGTAGCCCTCTTCGCCTCCGTACAGCGCGACTTCAGGCTCGTGCTCGCGCACTTCGCGTGCAAGCGTCTCTGCTTCGTGACGTCCGATATACGGCGGGTTGCTGACAACTATATCGAAGAGCGGTGGGGCCGGCGCATCACCTGAGACCGGTTCACTCCCTACCACTCGTGCAGACAACAATTCGCCGCTCATTTCAGGCACGCTGCTTCGATCCAGGAGATTCGCTTCCACAAACTCAATTCGAGCGTCCACCCCATGTCGAACTGCGTTTCTTCCGGCTACAACCAGCGCATTGGGCGAAATGTCCGTGGCGACGAATTGCGCGGCAGGCAGCTCTTTCCCCAGTGCGATAGCGATGCAGCCCGAGCCGGTGCCAATGTCTGCGATGTGTAGACCGGCTCCGTCAGTCTTGTTCGGCCGGCCGAATCGAAGTTCGCGAACCGCAAGGCGATCGAGCGCGACCTCGATGACGTGTTCGGTTTCAGGGCGGGGAATCAGTACATCCGGAGTGACTTCAAATTCGAGCCCCCAGAATTCCTGCTTGCCGGTGAGATGTTGGGTAGGCTCGCCAGCAATGCGGCGCGCAATCAGCTCGAAAAATCGTTGCTCATCGGCTTGCGCGATAGATTCTTCGGGATGCGCATAAATCCAGGTCCGATTCCGCCCCAGAACGTGTAGCAGCAGGAGTTCCGCGGAAAGCGTATACGAAGCCACGTGGGCTTCGCGAAGCCGTGCAATCCCATTTTTTAGTGCGGTGCGAACGTCCATGGCATTCAACAGCACGGGCGGGAAATCTTGTAGCTCAGGCCTTCAGGCCTGAGACCTTTCGTTTTGAGTCAAGCAACGCTCCTCGTCCCGACCGATTCGCAAATTTCAAGAACAAGACTCTTACGCCCCAGCCAACTCCTGCTGCAACCGCTCCGATTCATAGTGCGAGCTCAATCCATCGACCAGCGGTGCAAGCTTGCCGTCCATCACTTCCGTGAGTTGGTGCAGCGTCAAACCAATCCGGTGATCGGTCACGCGATTCTGCGGATAGTTATACGTGCGGATTTTCTCCGAACGATCGCCGGATTTGATCTGTCCGCGGCGCTCCGCCACGATCGCCGCCTGCTGCTTTTCCATCTCCATCTCGTAAAGACGCGTCCGCAACACGCGCATCGCTTTCGCGCGATTCTTGATCTGCGACTTTTCGTCCTGCTGCGATACCACCAGGCCGCTGGGAATGTGCGTGATGCGCACCGCCGAGTACGTGGTGTTCACCGACTGCCCGCCCGGACCCGACGAGCAGAACGTATCGATGCGCAAGTCCTTGGCTTCGATTTTGATGTCGATGTCGTCCGCTTCGGGCAGCACCGCCACCGTCGCCGCCGATGTGTGGATGCGTCCCTGCTGCTCCGTCGCCGGAACGCGCTGCACGCGATGTACGCCGCTCTCATACTTCAGCTTGGAATACACCTTGTTGCCCTGAATCGCCGCCACGATTTCCTTCAGGCCGCCCAGCGATGACGGCGAACTCTCCAGCACCTCTACCTTCCATCCCTGCGTTTCCGCGTACCGCGAATACATGCGGAACAGCTCACCGGCAAACAGCGCGGCTTCATCCCCGCCGGTGCCTGCGCGGATTTCCACGATCACGCTCTTTTCGTCGTTGGGATCCTTCGGCAATAGCAGAAGTTTCAGCTCCCGCTCGACGCTTTCCTTGCGCGCGGCAAGCTGTTTCTCCTCGTCGTGCGCCATTTGCTTCATCTCGGCGTCGTCCGTCTCCAAAAACATCTGGTGCGCCCCCGCCAGATCCTTTTCGATTTGCTTGTACTCGCGGTGCTTGGCGACGATTTCCTCAAGCTCGGCGTGCTGCTTGGCGGCTTTTTGAAACTTCGAGGAATCGGCGACCAGCTCTGCGGTCGAAAGTTGCTGTGTCAGTTCGTCGTAGCGCGTACCCAGCTGATTCAGTTTTTCCGTAAACGTCATGGCAGGCATGGCAGAGCTCCAAAGATCGCAGTCCGAAAATGGGCAAAACGAGTAAGCGATGCTGGCTCCCGGATGGGAGCGCGTCGGTGGCGAGCTAATAGAAGGCGGCGTACATCGTAGTGACTTCAAGATTACCGCTGAATTGGCGAACGCGCAATTGGATGCGCGGCGAGCCAATCGCGTCGCACCTCGTGAGTTCGATTAGAGCAGACGTATGTGCGAGATCGCATAGAACAGTGCCCCGCAAAAGACCAGCAGCACCCCAATGATACCCAGCCACATGAAAACAAACGAACGCTGGTCCTCCTCCGGCGGCGGCGCGCTAATGCCGAAGATGAACGACAACCCGCGGAACAAGCTGGCCAGAAGGCTGATCATTTGTTCACGAAATGTATCACGTTTGGCACGGTTGCTGAGACGCGACGCCGTGTACTACGATGCGGCTACGATGAGTGAAGCCGTGCGTACAATCTTGCCGGCAGATAGCGCAGCGGCGAGCGAGTCTTCCCGCGAGCCCGACCTCGGCTTTCTCTGGGACTTCTGGTATCCCGCGCTGCGCAGCACCGAGATCGTCGGCCACCATCTGACCAAGGCCATGCTGCTGGAAGTTCCGCTCGTCCTGGGGCGCACTTCAGGCGGGCAAGCCTTCGCCATGCGCGATTCCTGCCCACATCGCGGAATCCCGCTGTCCTACGGCCGATTTGACGGCAAAACATTGGAGTGCAGCTACCACGGCTGGCGCTTCGAGGCCTGCAGCGGACAGTGCGTCGAAATTCCTTCGCTCACCAGCCAGGACAAATTGAAAGTCGATCGTATCTTTGCTGGGCACTATCCGTGCCAGGAGCGCGACGGCTACGTCTGGATCTACATGTCCGCCCCCGGCGCGCGCGTCCCCGATTCATTGTCGCCGCCGCCCAATCTGGCCACCTTCAGCGAGAAATTCAAAATCACCCACTTATCGTGCGAGTTGCCTTCGCACATCGATCACGGCATCATCGGCCTGATGGACGGCGCACGGCCCCTTCGTGCATTCCTCCTGGTTCTGGCGCAGTCGCGGCAGCATTCATCCCAAGGAAAAGAAATTCGAGCCCATCCCCGACGGCTTCCGCATGAGTCCGCACTCGCCAAGCTCCAACAGCCTGCCCTATCAGCTGCTGAAGAAACGCACCGGCGAGCCGGTGACCACCACCATCGATTTCATCCTGCCGAACCGTCGTCTGGAAGAAATTCGCAGCGGCAAACTCTGGTTCTGCAGCCAGACCACGGTCACGCCGGTGCGCCGCGACCTTTGCCGCATCGATTTCGTGGCCGCCTGGAACCTTTTCTTCCTGCCGGTACCCGTCTTCCGCATGTTCGGCAAGACCTTCCTCCGCCAGGACCAGGAAACCATGATCCAGCAAGCCGAAGGGCTGAAGCACAACCCGCGCCTGATGCTCATCGACGACGCCGACCGTCCCGCCAAATGGTATTTCGCGCTGAAGGGGAACCTGATCGAGTCGCGACGCACCGGTGTGCCGTTGCCGCATCCCATGGCTGGACCGGTCACGCTACGCTGGCGATCTTAGAAAGTGCGCCTGGACTAGCGGTCCAGCGGTTGCATCGGTCCGTCGGAAATGCTCGGGCAAATCGGATCCGTGCTGTTTTCCGGATAGGCCAGAGGTGTAGCGCCTTCTGCGGGGAAATTCTGCAGCCACCGAACCAGCGGCACCACGGAATCCGGGAACGGGCGCTGGTGATCGGGATCGATCCAGATGAAGCGCGTGGTTTCCTTGCGAGCGAGTTCGGCTACAAAAGATTCGGAACCGCGCCGAATCAGTCCGCCGCCCGTATTGTCAAAATCCAGTTTCTTCAGCATCCGCGCCATAGCCGTTAGCTGCTCTTCCGATAACCTTCCGCCAAGTTTCGCCACTCCATTTTTTTCCAGCCGGTACAGACGATAGCGCCCATTGTTGTACAGCTCGAAGCAGGCCAGCGGCGGCCGGAATGAATTCTCCTCGGTAGGATAAGTGCTGTCGTAGGAGAGCCGGGCCAGCACCCGATTCGGGCGCGACTCGGGCTGGGAGCCCCACGCGCCCTGACCGGCATGGCCCTGGGTTAGTCCCGCGGAGCCAAGCAGCAGCCCGCAAAGAACCAGCATGCCAAGAAGCTGGGCGAGTTTCATAGCGTCTCCATCAGCATTGGAACGCATCCACCGGAAAAACTTGCGGCTCGCGTCGCGCAAGCATTAGGCATTTTGACGCGTCCCGCCGTATTGGGTTTTTCGGGGGACTCGAATCCTGGCCTGATATCTGTAGATGCGGATTTCAAAGGTCTTACGGAATATAAGTCAGCGGATTTCTCTCGAAACCTGGTGATCGGTTATCGATGCAGTATGGGGCAGCGACGAGCGCTTGGCGCTCGTCGCACCCACCAAAGTTAGCGGTTGGAGCGATACATAATGTGCTGCGGACCATCGGCGAGCCTGAAGTCTGGCGGCACGGTGAACAGCGAAGCGTCGGGTTCGGCGCGCACGAGATTGGTGAGTTTGAAGGTTTGCTCGCCCATGCGCGGATCGCTGCGCTTGCTGGAGACGATGGTCTTGAGGTCGGGCGAAGTCCAGACTTCAGTCACGATCACGATGGGCTTATCGTTGCCGATCGCTCCGGCGGGAATCGTGCGCGTTGTGCGTACTCCGGTGACGATGACGCCCTCCATGGTCTGAGTGCCAAGGTCTTCGGTGGTCGCTTGACCCTGTCCCTCAGCAAGCAACTTGTGAAAGGTCATCGCGGAAACCGGGCCGTCGCCTGGGCCCACCGCAGCCCCGGAGGTCACGTGAACGGGACCTGCAGCGTCAAGGCCGGGAGCCGGCCCTGCCGTCGGCACGGAAAATGTGACGCCAGCCTCCGGAACGCCGCCACCTGCTCCCGACGGAGGCGGAAGCGGCATGGGCAGTTTCTGCGCGGTCTTTTCGGCGAGGTTCAAGGTGTAAGAGGTTTGCGCGACCGGGTCCTGGATGAAAACGAGGCGAGGCGCTTCGGCAGCGGAGAGATTGCCGATCGCCGGGAGCGCGAAATCCTGCCGGGTGCGGCCCTGAGAGTCGCGCGCCGTGCTGCCCGAACTGGTCTGAACGATGCGGTTGCCATCCGCCAGCGTCTGGACAGATTCATTGGTGATGGTCGCGGAGTAGGGCGCGCCCCTCACGGGCGCGAGCGGGCCCTTCATGACGTCGCCAACCGCAACGCCGACGCCCTGACCGGGAGCGGGAACCGCGGTCTGGAAGAAGATATCCTTGGGAGGCTCCTGCGCGAATGCGCAGGTGGCAGTGGCAAAGAACAGAGCGAGCGCGGCTTTCATGGTGCGATTTCTCCTTAGGTCTAATCCAATTTCATCTCAAAGATTTAAGGGCGCAGCCGAAGTTGCTGCGCGGACCCATCGGGAGCGATAACCAGTTCAGCGCTGAAGCTAACGCCTTGGGGAATTGCGCCAGGAGCGAACATGGCTTCGGCCGGAATCGCGATTTCGACGGCAGCCTGCGCTGGAATCCAGTTCGCATTCTGAGCTGAGTTCAAACCGTGGGTTTGTAGCGGGCTTGTTGCGACTTGTACCGGCGAAACTGCGGGGATTGTGCGGGAGCGCTGGTGCGTTGGTACGGGCGGTGGGTCCAGAGCCGCCCGCACCTCGGGTTGCCCCTCGTTGTGGTGAACGAGGGTGGGAGAAGACGCTGCCGTCGAGGAAGCGCTCGGGAGGGGGCGCTCCCCAGGTCCGCGCGCAATGGGGCCATGCGCTACAACCAGAAACAGCACAGCGGCAGCCGCGGCAGCAGCAAGCACCGGCGTCCAGGTTGGCAGCCATTGGCGCACGGGTGATTCAATCGCGGCGTCACAATATGCGTCGATCGAATCGCTGACGTGCTGGTAAGCCGCCAGGCAGCGGCGGCATGCGGCGCAGGTTTGCAGATGTCGCTGCACGCTGGCGGCTTCGTCTTCCGGAAGCTCGTGGTCGAGCCAGGAGATGAGTTTGTCGGAACGATCACACATTGCAGTCCTCCGCCAGTTTGTTGATTGCGCGAGTCACGGTGTCGGCGACCGTAGAGGTGGGAATGCCCAAGACTTCACCGATTTCCCGATAGCGCAAGCCACCGGCGCGCAACAGCAGACATTCTCGTTCGGATTCCGGGAGCTGCGTCATGGCCTGCTCCAGCCGCGTGAGCTTCTCTTTTTCGAGCAGCGCACGTTCCGGCGTGGCGTGATCCACCGCCGAGTGTGTCTCGGGATCAAGCGGCGCGCTGAAGCGGCGATGGTAGCTCTGCTGTCGATTTCTGGCCTGATTGTGTGCCACGCGAAACACCCAGCTGCGGATATTGTCTTGGGCGCCGCCGGAAGTCAGATGCCGATGCAAGCCGAGGAACGCGTCCTGCACGACGTCCTGCGCTTCGTCGAGGGAAAGACCGAGGCAGACCAGGTAGCGAAGCAGTGGCTTGCGCAATTCTCGGTACAGGGTAGTGGCCTCGCAGGTGCCGGACGCAAAGCGCGAAAGCGGCAGTGCCAGGGGTGCGGAATCGCTACTCATAGAACGTTGCCCTCGCGCCTCTATTCATAAAACAACCCAGCTAGCCCCTTTTCCGGCTAGCCAGCCAAAAAAGTTGGACGGGCGGGGAATCAATTCGCGGTCAGCGCAGGCGGCTCAACTCAAAGTCTACGGCCACGGCGGCCCCCACGGGCGGCGTTATCGCGACCGTGGCGGCATCGGCCTCAAATGCCTTGGCAGGGAAATGGAGCCACAGGGTGGCGCCGGTCAGCGAGCAGCGGCCATCTTCCGAGCAGGAGTAGTTAGGCTGCCCGTGTAGCCTCGCCGGTTCGATTTCCTTCTCGCTTTGAGAGACTTGAACTTCGAAGTCCCGCCAGAAATCGGGGGAGCGAAGCCGATAGCCTGTTCCCGAGCCCGAACGCGATGCCGCAGGTTGCCGAAGCAGCGCCCCGTAGGTATCCGTCAGCTGGATTTCGATGACGATCGTAACCGTCTCCGGTTGTTTGCGATACTCCTGCTCGGCTTGTTGCGCGCTATAGCCCGTTGAATGCTGGCTGGAGACCTGGATCAGTTGAGCGAAGGGGGTCAGGAATTGCATGGAAGCAATGTAAGGGCCGGTTTCGGGCGGGGCCAGAAACTTCGTGTACGCGTCGAGGTAGCGGGCGATGTCATCGTGCCGCTGACCCAGAAAGTACGCTTCGCGAACGGCCTCCGAAGACAGTGGCGAGTCAAAGGCCAAAACCGATGGAGTGAGAAGAACGATAGCGGCGAAAGAAGAGACGGCTTGGCGGGCGAATGAGAAGCCCATGGAGCGACCTCCGATGGGGCGGGGAGCCCTAAGCGCGATCTTACATCACGGTGAACTCACATCACCGTTAGATGCGGCGGGTGATGTTGGGGAAATCGAGCCACACTTTTACGCCGCAGAAATGCGAGCCTTCGGTACAGATCGGCGTCGTAACTCCCGCCCGCAAGTGGCAAGGCGGACCGATATATCGCGCGAACTGCGGATGCACCTCGGCCAACTGCGCGACTTCGTCGCGTGAGGCCTGGTAGATCTCTTCTTGAGCATTGAAGCATGTGCGCATCGTCCACTTGTGGAGCAGATGCAGGAGCGAGCCTGACTCCACCAGCCGAATAGACTTGGCGTTGGGCAGAACATACAGCGCGATCTCGGGTGGAACCCCGCGGTCAAGGAGTTCGTTCTTCGCTTGCCACGCCTCATGCATGGCGCGATCGTAGAGAATTCTGGCGGTCGCGTTGTTAGCCAGCAGCATCGGCGTGATGTAGTCGGGCTCGCGGGTGTCGGCCAAAGTCAGCAACGGGCGCGAACCGGGCACCATGCGGTGCCGCTGGTCCTGTGAATCGGCGGTATGGCTGATCTTTTTTGCGAAGGTATAGTTGGCGTGCTGGAGCGCCCTCATGGTCGGGGCATGCACGCCTACGTCGAGCACTTCGAGGCGATAAGGATTGCGCGCGGGATTCAGCAGTCGGTCGATGGCTTCGGCGTCGCTGCATTGCGCTTCGCTCTGGCCGACAACGGCGCGATAGGCTTCCGCTGCGATCCGCGGAGCATTCGGGGAGCAGTCGATCAGCCGCGAGGTTTTGCCGCCGAGCCGTGCGTCGAATTCAGTGGCGAAAGCTTCGCCGGCGCTGGCGTTTGTCGCCGAAATCGATGATGCAAGCGAGCCTGCACCTGATTCCTTTCTCGCGGATGGCGCGTGACCATTCGCGCTCATGCCAGCATTGCCAGCCGACCATTCCGGCATTTCTTCCAGCGGCTGCGTGCCGAAGCGATCGAAAAACTGCGGATCGACACCGCGGACCAGCGCAACCATTTCGCCGATCACCGCGCGCGCTTCGCTGGGCGTGTCGGATGCGGCGCTCATCCGCCAGAGGCGATGCAGCACGATTCCGGAGATCGTGTGCACCATCGTGGTGAACGCCGCAAGCGGCAGAACATAGCGCGCGATTTCGATGGCCCGCTTTTCCGCGGAGCGCTCGTTCTTTTGCAGCCGTTTGGGGTGCGACATCGGGCCAATATGCCAGATGTCATTGAGAATCGCGCGCGCGTCATTCACCAGGAGCGCGGAGAGTTCCCGGTAGTAATTCCACGCGCGGGCGATGGCTTGTTCGTAAATAACGCGGCTGCCGGCGTCGAAAAAAAGCGATTCTGGCGGGATGTAGGCGTGGGCTTTGTCCAGGCGCACGTACCGTTGGCTTTGTTGCTCGGAATTGTAGAACGGGTGTGCGTGAAGGAAGGACCACACGAACTGGCGGCTGATATTTTCCAGGCCGAACTCGAAGTGAGCGTGTTGATACACGGTGTGATGGCCGCTGAAGAAGGTGGCGGCGCCGATGTTGACGCGCTGCTTGTCGGTGATTTCTTCAGGCCCGATGAGCCGCGAAGCGTAGCAGGTGCGCGCGGCGGCAATGGCGGAATCAAAGGGATGATGGAAAGCGTTGCGAAGCGTGACGCGCGGCGGTGCGCTTTCCACCAGTTCGCCGGGATGCGCGTCGGGGAACATGCTGGACTGAGAGGCCACGATGGAACGCTATTGTACACGCGCGCGCGAAAAAAGAATGGAAGCGCAAGCAGCCAGCTGCGTCGAGCTTGAACTCCTATGGTACTTTCGAACTAGTACCGCTCATCCGAAGATACACAATATTTACCGAACTTAGGAAAAACCCTTATGGACACTTAGCTGGAATTGGTGTTGAATCATTTGGCGCAGTGAGTGACCAGTCCCCGCTCCACCTACCGCGCAAGCTTGCGCCGCCTAACGTCTTAGTTTTTTCTAAGCATGTATGTGACCGGCGTAGCTCCTAGCCATGTATGGCTGGTTGAACGTGGGCTCTTCGAACTCCCCCTCTCCCGAGGTCTTCTACAGAAATAAGTCTCTTTTGCGTTGTCCTGTTGCATATGACGGTTTTTGGGGTCTTCACGAAGATCCCTTCAGCTTCACGCCAGACCCGCGCTACCTCTATCGCACGCGCCATGCGCACGAAATGCTCCGGCAACTGACCCGTGGCGCCCTCTCTCGCAAGGGTCTGATCCTGCTTTCCGGCGAAGTCGGCACCGGAAAGACCATGTTGCTGAACGGCGCGCTACAGGTGCTGCGTGACAATCCTGGCTCAGGAAACAAAACTCGCACCGCCGTGCTGGTGCATCCCACGCTCACCCGCGAAGAATTCGTCGAAGCCGTGCTCACCGACTTTCGGGTTCCTTTCGAAGCCACGCGCAAACCGCGCCGGCTGCAGATTCTCTCGGAGATGCTGCTCGAAGTTCGCCGCTACGCCGGCATCGCGGTCCTGGCCATCGACGAAGCGCAACTCCTGTCGTCCGACCTGCTGGATGAGATTCGCATGTTCGCCAATATGCGCGCGGGCGGCGATCAGCTGCTGCAGATCATTCTTTGCGGACAGCCGGAAATCGAAGGCAAATTCAGCAGCAGCCCGTTCTCGGCGATTCAGCCGTTGATCACTGTCCGCTGCGCGACCTCGCCGCTCTCGCCGCTCGACACCCGCGAGTACATTCACCACCGGATGAAGCTTGCCGGCGCCAAGTCTGATTGGATTTTCACCTCCGAAGCGGCTATCGCCGCTCACCACCATTCGCAGGGCATTCCGCGGCTGGTAAATCTCCTCTGTAGCCAGGCGCTCGCGGCCGCCGCCGCGCTCGGGGCTGCGCACATCACCGCGCGCATGATCCTCGATGCCGCAGAGAAGATGCCTTTTCCGGAACGTAGGCCTCCCGGCCCGGGTCCGCGGCCTCGTTCTCCGGAGGGCCGCAGTTTCGCACCCCCGCGCGTCACGACATCTGCAGCTCGCCCGGCGAGTGTCGGCCAGCCTCGTCCCTCGACCCCCCCACTGACCGCTATTCCGCGGAGCACGGCTGCAGAGCCTAGTAGGGTGATTTCCCGGCGACGCGCGGCAGCCAACTGGCCCGAGCAAGTTCTATTGATTTGGCTGCAGCTGGCAATTCGCAGGGCAAGTTACAGGTTGGAGTGCTGGTGGTCGGCAAACTTGGCACGCAAGCAATATTCGCTGCCACTCCTGAATCTCGCCCTCTCAGGCGCCATGTTGCTGGCACTCGCGCAGGGCCCGGGCTTCTCCGCGGGCTCGGAGCACACCATGCGTTCCGTGCTGGGCTTCAGCGGCTTGCTGCTGCTCGATGTTTCCCTGGGACTCGCTGGCTTTCTTTTCCTCAACGAGCGCTGGCGGCGCCTGGGGAGACCCCCGGCCGCCAATTTCCTGTCGTCCAGCTACAAGCGCCTCTACGAATTGCTGAGAAACGTAGCCGCTTCGTAGCAGGCTCGCGCAAGTCTCTCGCAACGAAACGACATCGCCGCGCTTTGTTGCTTTCTGCTTCCGACATCAAATCTTGGGGCTCTCCAGCACCACAATCGTATCGCCGCCGGCTTTGCGCGCTTCTTCCACGGAGAATTCCGCACGATTGATCAAATCGGTCACAATGTCTTCACTCTCGTAGTCGGGCTTGGCCACCGCCTCGACAATTCCCGCGCTCAAAGTAATTGGCGTGGAATCCCACGGCGGACGCACCCCCGAAGCCGCTCGTTTCAGTTTGTCCGCCAGGTTCTGTGCTCCGGCCAGCGTGGTGTCCGGCAAAATAAAAGCCAGCGACCACGACGTGTACTTCACGGCTACATCGTTCTGGCGCACGATGGGCTGGAGCGATCGGGAAAGCTGCTCCAGAAAGCGTTCCACCGGCGACTCACCCTGCTGCCGCAAAATTTCGGCGCCTTTGTCGATCTGCAAAATGGCCAGCGCCAACGGCGTCCCCTGAGTCCGCGATCTATCCGCCTCGGTCAGCAGGCAGCTTTGATACGAACTGCGGCTCAGCAAACCGGTGCGCTCATCGGACACGCCCATGCGGCGCACCAGCGAACGCAGGCGGGTGTGGCTCACGCTCATCAGCATCTGGTCGCCAATGGCCTGGAGGAAATAGGCTTCGTTGGGTTTCCATTCCCGCGATTCCGCATGTCCGACGATGATCATTCCGGCGGGAGACTGCGTTTCCTTATCCATAATGGCCACGCCCAGCGCCGTCGCCAGCCCTAACTCCGATAAAATCGATCCATCTGCAGCGTCTACGACCAGCGCGCCAAGCTCATCCGGCTCGGCCTTTTCCATGTGCGCGATCAAAAACACCACCTGCGCTCCAGGGGCGGGACGCATACCTTGAGCGCAATATTCGGCGGCCATCTCTGGAGGACGCCCCGGCGCTCCCACAACCGCCAGCGCGCGCGAGGCGTGCAAATACGCTCCTACTTCATTAACCGCCGTGTTCAGCATGGCCCTGGGAGTCTGCTGCCGGAAAATCTTCTGATTGATCTCCGAGATTTTGGAAAGGTCGCGGATCGTTTCCGCGGAAAACATCCCGCCCCGGGCCGGCGTGGCCGGGCTGGCCGGGGGCGCGGCGGGTTTCACCACAGCTTCCGGAGCCTTCGCCTTCGGCGCGCCCTTAGGCCACCAGTTTGCCGTCTGATATAGATTCCGCAGCCGCGGATGCCGCTCTTCCTCGCCTGGAAACATCGCCGCGATCTTCTCCAGCCGCTCGACGGCCTTGGCTTGCAGCGAGTACTGCAGAAATATCTCGGTCTGTACGATCAAGTCTTCCAGCGCTTGCGATTTGCGCCCCTCATCGCCCGCTCCCTGCGATGCCCCGCCGCCATCCTGCGCTGCCGAAGGCGAATGGCCGGCATGCGGCGAGCTCACGCTTCCGGATTTCGCGATACGTCCGCCCACACGCTTCAGAAACGTATCATCGGCCTTGCCGCGCAAGCGGTCGATGCGTTCCTGATTCCGGTGGTCATACGGATCGATGTCCAGCAGTTTTTCGATGGCGTCGCAGGCCTTGGGCACATTCCCTGCAGTGAAATAGGCATCGAACAGTTTGATCAGGATTTCGAAATATTGCGTTTCGCGATTGAGTTCGTTGTGCAGCGCAGCCCAGAATTCCAAAATAGGCTGCGAGTCCAAATGTTTCCCGCCAACGCTGTCCAGCTGCGTCGCGAACTCATTCTGCTTTTTATCCGCGAACATGCGGCGCTTCAGGGTCTGCAAGATCTCCACGGCTTTGGCATCCTGCCCTAGGACCACGTAGAGATCGCAAAGCTCGAACAACCGCGTGATGCCTTCGTTCTTCTCGCGCAGCAGCCCTTCCAGGACCTGGCGCGCCCGATCCAGTTGCCCCGAAGACATCAATGCATCGGCGAAAGTATCGAGAAAAGCGGCATCCTTTTCGGTCGCCGCAAAGGGTTCGAGCAGCGCCGCGGCTCCCTTCGCGTCTCCCGAACGCAGAGTGGACTCGGAATACAACAGCGCGACGCTGCGCTCCTGGGGGGCCAGACGGTATGCGCGCCCCAGAAACTCGAGAGCTTCGGCGTTGGCCCCACTGGCGTTCGCTAATTGCCCCGCGCGCAGGAAGGCTCGCGCCGCCAAGGCGCTCTTGCCGGCGCCTTCGGCCGCCTCCGCTAACTGCAGTTGGCGCTTCGAATTCTCGGGAGAAAGCTGCGCCACACGCTCCAGACAGAACAGCGCATCCTCGGTGCGGCTGGCTGCCGTAAAGGCCTCCGCGGCCTTGGAGTACTGTTCGATGGCCTCTTCAAATCGATTCTGCTTCTGCTGCAGGAAGGCATAGCGAGCGATGCGCTCCGGAGGCTGCTGCAGCGGCGAGGGCCGCAAGAAACGGTTGTAGATCGCCAGCGCCTTGATCTCGTCGCGCGGCTCGACTAGCAGATCGAACAACATCCCGTAGTACACTGCCGCGCGATCGGGCTGCTCCATCCGCGCGTACAGATCTCCCAACGCCTGCGTCGCCTCCTGGTGCTGCGGCGCTTCGTCGAGTACCGCCAGGTACGCTTCAATCGCATCCTCTACGCGATTTTTCTCAAGAAAGCGTTTGGCGCGATCTAGATGCTTGTGAATATCCGATGCCATTCGAACCGCTTACCTTGTCATTCTGCTGTTGTGGAAAGGGGCAGCCACGCGGCAAAGCGCGGAGGCCCTTTTTAACTATAACCCGCGGTACAAAGCCAGCCAAAGCAGTCAACGACGGCGATGCAGAAAGTGCCAAGTAGCATTTACGCACGGCATCGACGCGCCCCCTGCTTGTCTTTACTTGCTTGCTTCCCTACTTCTTTACTTCCTCTTGTGGCAAACTGAGTGATTACACGGCACGGTTTGGCGGTGCGTGCGGCGCTGCTCTCACGTCCAAGAACAATTCCTGCCGGCCCTGGACCCAATGGACCCGAAGTTCATACGCAATTTCTGCATCATCGCGCACATCGACCACGGTAAATCCACCTTGGCGGATCGTCTGCTGGAGATGACCGGCGCGCTCACCCAGCGCGAGATGCACGAGCAGTTTCTCGACTCCATGGACCTGGAGCGCGAGCGCGGCATCACCATCAAAGCCAAAAGTATCCGCCTTCACTACAAGGCCAAAGATGGCAACACGTACCGCTTGAACCTGATCGATACGCCGGGTCACGTGGACTTTTCCTACGAAGTTTCTCGCGCGCTGTCCGCCTGCGAAGGCGCATTGCTGGTTGTCGATGCCAGCCAGGGCGTGGAAGCGCAGACCGTCGCCAACACCTTTCTTGCGGCCGGCAGCAACCTGACCATCGTTCCGGTAATCAACAAGATCGATTTGCCGGCGGCCCAGCCGGACTTTGTGAAAGAGCAGATTGAAAGCGTGCTGGCAATTCCCGCCGGAGACGCGCTGATGATCAGCGCCAAAAGCGGCATCGGCGTGGAAGAGGTGCTGGAGGCCATCGTCCAGCGAGTGCCGCCGCCCAAAGGCAGCGCGGAAAATCCGCTGCAGGCGCTGATTTTCGATTCCTGGTTTGATATTTACCGCGGCGCGGTGGTGCTGGTGCGGGTCATGGAAGGACGTGTTCGTAATCACCAGCAAATCCGCCTGGTGGCCGGAAATCAGGTTTATGAAGTGGAACAGCTGGGCGCGCTGACGCCGAAGCCTATCGCGCTTGACGAGTTGGAAGCCGGCGACGTGGGCTTCGTCGTGGCGAACATCAAGGACGTCGCCGATGCGCGGATGGGCGACACGCTCACTGAGGCCGACCGCGCGGCACCGGCGCTTCCTGGATTTGAGGCGATCAAGCCGATGGTGTTCGCTGGGCTTTTTCCGGTGCTGGCGGACGACTACGAGCCGTTGCGCGACGCGCTAGGCAAATTGAAACTCAACGACGCAGCTTTTTTCTACGAGCCAGAAAATTCGGTCGCATTGGGCTTCGGTTTTCGCTGCGGATTTCTGGGCTTGCTGCACATGGAAATCGTGCAGGAGCGGTTGGAGCGCGAATTCGGGCTGAACCTGATTACCACCGCGCCCAGCGTGCGCTATCGCATCACGCGCGTGGATGGCAGCGTGATCGAAGTGGACAGCCCTTCGAAGTTTCCAAATCCCAGCGACATCAAGATGATCGAAGAGCCGATCATCAAGGCCATGATCATCACCAACGACGAATCGGTCGGCGGAATCCTGCAGCTTTGCCAGGACAAGCGCGGCTCGCAAAAAGGCTTCGAGTACCTGTCGCCCACACGCGTGATGCTTACGTACGAATTGCCGCTCAACGAAATCGTGCTCGATTTCTACGACCGGTTGAAGAGCGTGTCACGCGGATACGCTTCGCTGGACTACCATCTCGCCGGCTACAGCGAATCGGATCTGATCAAGCTGGATGTGCTGGTCGGCGGTGAACCGGTCGATGCGCTGTCGATGATTTGCCATCGCGAGCAGTCCTACGAGCGCGGGCGCGACCTGGTGACGCGCTTGCGAAAATTAATTCCGCGTCAAATGTTCGAGGTGCCTATTCAGGCGGCGATCGGGAGCCGCGTAATCGCCCGCGAGACGGTAGCCGCGATTCGCAAGAATGTGTTGGCCAAGTGCTACGGCGGAGACATCAGCCGCAAGCGCAAGCTCCTCGAAAAACAAAAAGAAGGCAAAAAGCGGATGAAGCGCGTCGGCCAAGTCGACATCCCGCAGGAAGCGTTCCTGGCGGTATTGAAGGTCACCTCCACCGGCGACGAACAGTAGCCGAGCCTGAAATTGGCCGTCCAGAAGACCCGCCATCACGTCTGCTTTCGACCTTCGCGGTGGTGCAGTTATTCCTCCTTTCTCTTCACTTCTGTTGTGAGTCGGCCGCGATGCAATTGAACCCTTAAGGAATCGCCTAGCGCTACCTGCGCGGCGTCGCGGAGGATTGCGCCGCTGGCGTCGGTGGCGATCGCGTAGCCCCTTTCCAACACCCGGAGCGGGCTGCGCTCTTCAAGTTGCAATCTAAGGCGATCTAGGTGTTCGCGCTTTGTGCGCAGCAGACGTTCGGCGCGTGCACTAAGCTCCGTGCTGCGTTTTTCGAGATGCAAGCGCAGCGCGGCAATCTTCATCCGAAAATCAAAGGAAGCGATTCGCAGGTGCGCGGTGGTGAAGCGCTTGCGGCCCTGCTCGAGATTTGCGCGGAGAGCGTGGGCCAGTCGCGAAGTGAGTTCGTCGGCGCGCTGGCGTTGCTGGCGCAGCAAATCGAGAGGGCGGCGGAAGCCGCGGCTGGCGCTAAGTTCGTGGGCGCGGCGGCTGAGGACGAGGATGCGGTAGCGAATCTGATCGGTGAGCGCGGTGCGCAGGTCGGCAACGTGCTTGTCGAATTCGCGCCGGGTTTGCACCACGAGCTCGGCGGCAGCGGAAGGCGTGGAGGCGCGGACGTCGGCGACAAAATCTGCAATGGTGAAATCGGTTTCGTGGCCGACGCCGGAAATTACGGGGATGACCGAGTCGGAAATGGCGCGGGCGACGATTTCCTCATTGAAGGCCCAGAGGTCTTCGAGCGAGCCGCCGCCGCGAGCGACGATCAGGACGTCCACGGTTTGGCGGCGATTGAAAAATTGCACGGCGCGCACGATTTCCGCGGCGGCGCCATCGCCTTGCACGCGCACGGGATACAGAGTGAGCTGCACGTTCGGGAAGCGGCGGCGCAGAATGCGGACCACGTCGCGGACGGCGGCGCCGGTAGGTGATGTGATCAGACCGATGCAGCCTGGAAGGCGCGGCAGCGGCTTTTTGCGCTCGGGGGCGAACAAACCTTCGGCTTCGAGGCGCTTTTTGAGTTGGTCGAAGGCCAGCTGTAAGGCACCAAGGCCGACCGGCTCGATGTGCTCGACGTAAATCTGATATTCACCCTTGGCTTCATAGACGCTGATCGATCCGCGAACCGTGACATGCAGCCCGTTCTCGGGACGGAACTTCATCAGGCGGAGCTGGCTTTTGAAGCAGACGCATTTGATCTGCGAGCGATCGTCCTTGAGGGTGCAATAGAGGTGGCCGGACTGCGCGGCGTGACAGTTGGAGATCTCGCCTTCGACGAAGATGTCGGTGAAATTGCGGGTGAAGAGGTCGCGGATCGAGCCGGTGAGTTCGGTGACCGAGAAGATGCGCCGTTCGGGGCGGAGATTGAACTGAAGCTGGCTCATGGGGATGTGACCCGTGGCTCGGGGCTTGCGGTTCGGGAGACGGGAATTACACCCGGTCCGTTTGAGTATGTGCTGAGGACAAAGAAGTTAGCCTGGAGCTTGGCTGCGCGAACAGAAAACAAGGGAGTCAGACTGGAAACGCTATGGCGTTGGGAACCAGGCCGACACTTGTGATTACGCGAAAGTCGCCCGCCTCGGAAAGTGGCGGCTCCGTTGTCGGACTGGCATCCCCCCTCCCCCCGTGTTTTTGCGCAACGATAGGAATCCGCGAGACTTACGCCACGGAATCGCTCAACGATATGATTCGCAAGGAGATAGCTCGATTTTTGGGCGAAACGTCGATCGATTCCGGCTTGAGCTGGGAAAAAGCGGGGCCCGAGGAGATCGCCATGGATCTGGAGCTTCAATCTCCAACTCAGTTTACCATATATGTACCTCTCTTGTCCATGAGTTAGTTTGTGGACGAAAAAAGCAAATATGTGTTCCTTGGCCATTCGTTTGTGGTGCCAGGAGCGCTCCGACGGGAAGAGGCTAATCCGACCAGGCCAGGTAGCCGGGGACGATGATGCCGATACCGGGTACGATTACGAGGATGCCCCACCAATTGGGCTTGTTGCGGGCTTCGGCGACGCCCATCCAGACCAAGATGGCGATTACGATGTTGACCAGAGGGATGAGGAAAAGGATAAACCACCAGATGGGTTTCTTGGCGATGTTGAGCATCAGGATGATGTTCACGACGGGAATCCAGGCCAGCCATGCATTTTCGGTGTTGGTTTTCGTGGCGATGGTCTGAAGCGCGAGCGCCATATAGACGTACATCACCACGATGGTGATGAAGCAAAAGATCAAGAAACCAGTCATCGCAAGCAGTCCACCGGGTGGGACGTGCGGGACGTCGGTCTCCTGGGGGAATGCCGCGCCGACTGAAGCCAAGAGAACGCCAAGAGCAAGGGCCCAACGCCAGGAGTGCCAGGGGATCGACCGGGTTGTCATCTACGTTTCTCCTATCGAAGCTGGACCTTTGCAATGATGTTGCCGGCCGCGGTGTTCCGACCTAGGGAGGTAGAGCACCGGCGTCGTGATGTCCTTGGTCTAGCTTCTGCGTGCAGGATGGTATTACGAAATGCGGGTCTTGCAAGGAAAGAAGTGGATCTGGCTCTGCGAGAGCGCGGCGCTTGAAGTTGACGCCCGGGAGGGGACTAGCCGCTCCCGGGCGACATAGACATCGCTCGTTCTGATGGGACCGAGACGCCCTCCCTTGTGGGAACCGAGACCGCCCACCTGCGGGACAGAGAGCACTCCTTCGTTCGGTGCGGAGACCACCACTCCCCAACGGGAACACAGACCGCTCCGAGCGGGATCGGTTTAGTCGTGGCGGAGGGCTTCCATAGGATCGACGGAGGCGGCGCGGCGGGCCGGAACGAATGAGGCCAGCAGCGCCGCGGCGACGAGCACGATGGTTACACCCGCGAGAATGAGGGGATCCCGAGAGCTCTCGAAGACCCACTTTGTAGCGAGCTTGTCGAGGGCGAAGCTGATGGCGATGCCCGCGACCAATCCTGCGGCGACGTTCAGCGAAGTTGAGGTCAGGACCATGCGGAAGACGTCAGCGGCTCTTGCGCCCAAGGCGATGCGAATGCCGAATTCGTTGGTGCGCGTGGCGACGCCGTAGGAGACGACACTGTACAGTCCGACGGCCGCGAGGCTCAGAGCGAGAAACGCGAACACCGCGAAGAGAGTGGCCACGAAGCGCTGCTCGCCGTATTCCTGCTGGTTCTCAATCCAGGTCTGCAGGTCGCGGACCTGCATGACCTGCTGTTCACGATCGATCTGGACAAGTTGCGCGCGGATGTCGTGGAGGATGGAGAGCGGCGGGACCTGCGTGCGCACCAGAATCTGCGTGAACATGTTCAAACGCAGCGTGAAGGGAACGAAGATGGCGGGCTTGACCGGATTGCGAAGACCGTCGTCGCGGGCATCGGCGACGACGCCGATGATCTGCAGCCAGGCGCCGGGATCGGGAACACCGGGATTGTACGGCGGCTGATCTTTCAGGTTCGGGAAACGGACCTGCTGGCCGAGCACGTTGCCGTTCGGGAAGAATTGGCGCGCCATGGATTGATTGACAAGAGCGAGGGTCGCGCCGCGCAGGACTTCGGGTTTCTCCCAAAGGCGGCCTTGCAGTAGCGGAATGTGAAGCACGGAAAAATAGCCGGAATCGATAAAGTTGAGGCGCGCTTCCGGTTTTTCTGTGGAGGCGCTGCCGGAAATCTCGAACTGTTGATTCCAACCGTTGGAAGGCGGGGTGGCGTTGGTGGAGATGCCGGCTTCCACGACTTGCGGCATGGCGGCGATGCGAGTGCGAATCTGCTCGAAGTATTGCGAGCGATCCTTCCACGATCCGTAGGTGTTTTCGTGAATGGGAATGGGAACGGACATGACGTTTCGCGGCTCGTAGCCGAGGCTGGCGTTGACGATACGAAGGAAGCCCTTGCCTGCGGCGCTGGCGACGGTGAGCAGCAAAATCGTGAGCGCAACCTGCGCGCCGACCATCACGCTGTGCATGCGCTTGGCCTGACTGCTGCCTGCGACGCGGCGGCCGCTGCCTTGCATCAGGCGCGCGACATCGGGCCGCGAAAGCTGAACAGCCGGCGAGAGGCCGAAGATGATGGTGGTCGCGACCGCGAGGCCCACACAGAACAGCAACACGGGCCAATTCACCTTGATAACAGCTTCGACGGGGAATGCGCGCGGCATCCACGCGACGATCAGTGGCAGACTCCTCCATGCGAGCAAAATACCCAGGATCGCGCCCACGATGGCGATGCCGAGCGATTCCGTAAGCAGCTGGCGGATCATGCGAATGCGATCGGCGCCGATGGCGGCGCGGACGGCAAGCTCATGCTGGCGCTCCGCGCCGCGGGCCAGGAGAAGGATAGAGACGTTGCCGCAGCCGATCAGCAGCAACGAGCCCACAGCGCCCAGGAGCAGGTACAGCGTGGTGCCGAGCGGGCGCGCATACACTTCGATAATGCTGCCCAGGTTGACGCGGAAGTTGTCGGGATAGCGCCCGGGGGATTCCCTGGCGAACTGCTCGAAAAGCGGCTGAAGCTCAGCGTTGGCCTGCGCGACGGTCATGCCGGGGCGCAACTTGATCGATGCACCTTCATAGATGTTGGGATTTGGCGTGAGCTTTAGAGGGAGATAGATCTGCGCTTCGCGCCATTTGAAGCGGGGTGGCATTACGCCTACGACCTGGTAGGGTTTGCGAACAAGCTGAATGGTGCGACCGATCACGTTGGGGTCGGCACGATAGTAGCGCTGCCAAAATTCGTAAGTGATGACCACGACCGGCTGCGGGTCCTGGCCGTACGGAGCGTCGGAAGGAATCAGCCAACGGCCCATCATTGCCGGAACACCCCAATGGTTGGGAGCATTCGGAGTGATGTAGGCGGCCTGTACATCTTCCGGAAGGTCGCCGTCCGTAGTCGTCAGGTTCCAGCCGTCTTCGCCAGAGACGCTTTCAACCGATTTAGCCTGACGAATCTGTTCGATCTGCGGGCCGGTGAACCCCGAGTAGCGATCGTTGCCAGCTTTGTCAACCAGACGGGGCTGCATGATGCGGTCGGCACCGGGATAGGGGAAGGGATCAATCAGGACGGCATAAATGACGCTGAAGACGGCACTTGTGGCACCGATGCCCAGGGCGAGAGAAAGCACAGCGGTGAGCGAGAAGCCGGGACGCTTGCGAAGTTCACGAGCGGCGAAGCGGAGGTCAGGGAGAAAGGAGTGCATGCACACCTCGCATGATGGTCGGCTGTCGATCTAGAGACGTCACCAATCTTTTCGGCGTTAGGTCAGAAGGAAAGGCGGCGCGCAAGAAAAGGCCGGGTCGCGTCGCCTGCCGACCGCAGGCAGGTTCGCGATGACAGAGTTTGGTAAGCGAGGTGAGCATCGAGCTTACGCCGGAGCGGGCGGCTAGTCGTGGCGGAGGGCTTCCATGGGATCGACCGTGGCGGCGCGGCGGGCGGGCACCAGGCACGCGGCGACGGCTGAAAACATCAGGAGGGCCGTGACGGCAGTCAATAGCAGCGGGTCGCGAGACGTTTCCGAGACCCATTTGGTGGCGAGTTTGTCGAAGGCTATGCTGAGAGCCAGGCCGACGAGGATTCCAGCGCCAACGTTGATGCCTGTGGATGAGAGGACGATGCGGAAAACGTCGGCGGCTCTAGCGCCGAGGACCATGCGGATGCCGAACTCGTTGGTGCGGTTGGCGACGCCGTAGGAAACCACGCTATAGAGGCCTACGGCGGCAAGAAGCAGGGCGATCACGGAGAAGATGCCGAAAAGGCGGGCTACCAGCTGTTGCTGTGCGTATTCATCCTCCCGGCTGATCCAGCCTTCCAGATCGCGGGCGCCCCGGATGATCTGTTGCTCGGGATCCACCTGAGTAATCTGAGCACGGAAGTCGTGGAGCAGGGATTCGGGCGGAACTTTGGTGCGCACCAGGACCTGCGTGAACATCCACATGCGAAGTGTGTAGGGAACGTAGATGCCGGGCTTGATGGGATTGCGCAAGCCGTCGTTGCGGGCATCGGCGACGATGCCGATGATCTGGAGATTGCCGTCAGCGCCGGGAGCGGCCGGAGAATTCGCGGAGGTCTCAGCGGTGAGGTCGGGAATGCGAATCTGCTGGCCGATGGCGTTGCCCGTGGGCCAATACTGGCGGGCCAGTTTTTCGTTGACGACGGCAACCTGGGCGCCGCGCATGGTTTCGGCACGATCCCACAAGCGGCCCTGCTGGAGTGGGATGTGAAGAACGGAGAAATATTCGGGGCTGATGAAGTTCAGGCTGGCTTCGGGCTTTTCGGCGCCCGTGGTGCCGTGAATTTCGAAGCGCATGGTACGGCCGTTGGAGGGCGGAGTGGCGTTGGTGGAGATGCCGGCTTCAACGACCTGCGGCATGGAGGCGATGTGGGCGCGAAGCTGTTCGTAGTATTGACCGCGATCCCCCCAGGCCATGTGGGTGTTTTCGTGAACGGGGATGGGAAGAGACATGGCGTAATGGGGGTCATAGCCAAGGTCGGCGTTGACGAGCTTGAGGAAGCCTTTGCCGGCGGCACCGGCGACAGTGAGGAGCAACAAAGTGAGGGCGACTTGCGCACCGACCAGGACGCCGTGAGCGCGCTTGGCGGCGGCACTGCCGGCGACGCGGCGGCCACTGCTCTGCATCAGGCGCACGATGTCCGGGCGGGAGAGCTGGAGCGCCGGAGACAGGCCGAAGATGATCGCGGTGGCAAAAGCGAGGCCGACACTGAAGAAGAGGACCGGCAGATTGATTTTGATGACGGACTCGGCGGGGAACAGGTGGGGAAGCCAAGAAACGATGGGGGGCAGGCTACGCCAGGCGATCAAGACGCCCAGGCTCGCGCCGGCGGCGGCGATGAGCAAAGCCTCGGTTAACAACTGACGGATCATGCGTGGACGGTCCGCGCCGACGGCGGCGCGCACGGCGAGCTCATGTTGGCGTTCGGCGCCGCGCGCGAGAAGGAGAATGGAGACGTTGGCGCAGCCGATCAGGAGGAGAGAAGCCACGGCACCGAGAAGGACGTAGAGCGTAGTGCCGAGGGGCCGCGCGTAGAGTTCGACGATGCTGCGCAGATTGACGCGGAAGCCACCTTCCGGATAGCGCGAGGGAACGGTCTTCGCAAAATCCTCCATGAGAGGCTGAAGCTCGGCGTTGGCCTGCTCGATGGTGAAGCCGGGTTTGAGTTTGACGGAGGCGCCGAAATAGTCTTTAGGGTCGGATGTGACTTTAAGAGGCACGTACAGATCGGCTTCGCCCCATTTGTAGCGCGGAGGCATGACGCCGATAACTTCGTAGGACTTGTGGACCAACTGAAGCTTGCGACCGATGACGTTGGGATCGCCCATGTAGTACTTCTGCCAGAACTGGTAGGGCAGAACGACGACGCGCTGGGGCTCTTCACCCTGCGGCGCGTCAGAGGGAAGGAACCAGCGGCCCATCATGGCGGGAATGCCCCAGTGACTGGGCGCATTCGCGGACAGATACATGGCCTGGACGTCTTCGGGGACGTCACCGTCGGTGGTGGTGAGATTCCAGCCGTCCATGGCGACGATGCTCTCGATGGACTTGGCTTTGCGGAGCTGCTCCAGTTGCGGACCGTTTATGCCCGAGAAACGATCGTGGCCGGCCTTGTCTTTCAGGCGAAGTTCTACCAGACGATCGTAGCCTGGGTAAGGGAACGGATCGATCAGCACAGCGTAGATGACGCTAAAGACGGCGCTGGTGGCGCCGATGCCGAGGGCGAGAGAAAGAATAGCGGTGAGGGTAAAGCCGGGGCGTTTGCGAAGTTCGCGGGCGGCGAAGCGGAGGTCGGGGAAGAAGGATGACATGGACACCTCGCGTCTATCGGCGTTCGGCTATCGCTGGTAAAGACGATACATAGCCCTAGTTGGTTAGGTCAGATAACTAGACGATGCGAGGCGGTTGTTTGTTCCCCGCAGGCGTCGGGGATGGATACTCGCGTCGTGCTTTTTGGTTACACGCACGATTTGGTTACGAAAGCGCGCCGATGGGGGTCATGTATAATTGAAGCAGGGGAAATTTGCTGATTACATGGCAGTTGACGCCACAAAAATGATGGTGAGGGCATCCGCGTCCGTGCGCATGCGACGGCGGCTGCGGTTTGCGCGTTCGCGGGTGCGAGAGGTGTGGAAAATCGGGAAGGCCCTGGTGTCCACCAAGCATCCTTTCCTGGTGCATGTCATCCCGATGCGGCGATGCAATCTGGATTGCGGGTATTGCAACGAGTATGACGACGTGTCGAAGCCGGTGCCGCTGGAGGAAATGAAGAAGCGGCTGGACATTCTGGCGGATATGGGCACGTCAATGATCACCATCAGCGGCGGGGAGCCGCTGATGCATCCGGAGCTGGAGGAAGTGATCCGGCACATGCGGCGCCGAGGGATTTACGCCGGGATGATCACGAACGGATTTTTGCTGAGCAAGGAGCGAATTGGGAAGCTGAACGATGCGGGGTTGGAGTACCTGCAGATCAGCATCGACAACGTGACTCCGGACGAAGTGTCGAAGAAGAGTTTGAAGACACTGGACATCCGTTTGGAATGGCTGGCGCAGTATGCGGTGTTTCAGGTGAACATCAATTCGGTGCTGGGAAGCGGGGTGAAGAATCCCGAAGATGCGTTGACGATTGCGCACCGGGCGGTGGAATTGGGGTTTACCAGTACCGTGGGGATTATCCACGACGGGTTTGGGCAGCTGAAGTCGCTGAGCCCGCGGCAGATCGAAATTTTTGAAGAGATCATGACGCTGGGGAAGCGGTCGTTCTCGCGGTTCAATGATTTCCAGCACAGCGTGGCACGAGGCAAGGAGCACAACTGGCGATGCCGGTCGGGCTCGCGGTACTTGTACGTGTGCGAGGACGGATTGGTGCACTGGTGCTCGCAGCAGCGCGGATACCCCGGCATACCGCTGGCGGAATATACGACCGAGATGCGGCATCGGGAATACTTCACCGAGAAATTTTGCGCGCCCCGGTGCACGGTGTCGTGCGTGCAGCAGGTGGGCATTCTGGATAATTGGCGCGGACCGCAGAATTTGAAGCCTATGCCGATGGCGCCCACGGCACCGGCGCGGAATGGGGAGTTGGTGCAGATTGGATCAGGGCGCGGCGGCGGGTAGGGCGCCTTTTGCACAGGTGACACGGCAGAGGCTGGGCCGCCGCACAGATCGAGTTTCCTCGATTCTTTCTCCCATCCTGCTCCTATCTCTTACTCTCTCTTTTCTCTAAATCCTAGTTTCACTCCACACACATGTTGCTCTCGACGGGATTGACGGTAAACGTCTGATTCTGAAGAATTAGTCCCATGGCAGGCGCGTCAATTGAAATCGAGAATCTGACTAAGGACTATCCGTTCGGCTTTCTTCACTTAAAGAAAAGGAGATCGCTGGAAGGCCTGACCATGACGGTCGAGGACGGCGAAGTGTTTGGATTTCTGGGCCCGAACGGGGCGGGGAAATCGACGACGATCAAGCTGCTGATGGGCCTGATTTTCCCAACGGCGGGAACCGCGCGGATTCTGGGAAAACCGATCAGCGACATCGAAATGCATCGTGACATCGGGTACCTGCCGGAACAGCCGTATTTTTACGATTATCTGACGGCGGCGGAGCTGCTGGATTATTTCGCGCGATTCTTTGATTTGACGGCGGCGGATCGGCGCGAGCGCGTGGAGCGAATGCTGAAGAAGGTCGGGCTGGAAACCGCCAGGAAAATTCAGCTGCGGAAATATTCGAAGGGGATGCTGCAGCGGGTCGGCTTGGCGCAGGCGATTTTGCATGATCCGAAAGTAGTGATTCTGGATGAGCCGATGTCGGGGCTGGATCCGCTGGGGCGGCGTGAAGTTCGCGACATCATCCTGGAGTTGAAGCGCCAAGGGCGGACGATTTTGTTTTCAACGCATATTTTGGGCGATGCGGAAATGCTGTGCGATCGCGTGGGCGTGATTGTGGGCGGAAGGTTGCGGGGCGTCGGGGCGCCGGATGAAATTGTGGGCGTCAAGGCGCACGGTATGGAGATTTTGTTCGAATATGCCGGCGGAGGAGGCGAGCCGAGCCGACTGCTGTCGGGAGCGACGCGAACGGGCAATCGCTACCGCCTGCAGGTAGAAGAAGGGGAGTTATACGCGACGCTGGAGCAATTGCGCGGCGCGGGGGCGAAGATTTTGTCGGTGACGCAGGTAAAGGCATCGCTCGAGGAATATTTCATGCATCTGGTGGAAGCCGATCGCGCGCAGGCCGCGGCCGTGGAGGTCTACGGCAAATGAGCCGCGCGGCGGTGGTGGCGTGGAACACCTTTCGCGAAGCGGTGCGCGATCGCGTGCTGTACAACCTGGTGTTTTTTGCGTTGTTGATGTTTGCGGCGGCAATTCTGGTTGGTCAGATTTCGATTCAGATCGAGCAAATTGTGATTGTCACGCTGGGACTAAGCGCGATTTCAGTGATCGGCCTGTTGATGGCGGTGTTCATCGGCGTTGGGCTGGTTTCCAAGGAGATGGATAAGCGCACGCTTTACGCGCTGCTGGCCAAGCCGGTGCGGCGGTGGGAATTCTTGCTGGGGAAATTCGGAGGCCTGCTGCTGACGCTGGTGGTAAATACCGCGGCGATGGCCGCGGGGCTATTCGCGGCTCTGTGGTATGTGAAGCATCCACTGGAGCGCGGGGACGCGGTGGTGCTGGTGGCGGTTTACTTTATTTTGTTGAAGCTGGCGCTTGTAGTGGCGCTGGCGCTGCTGTTTTCTTGTTACACCACGCCGCTGCTGGCGATTTTGTTTACGGCGGGCCTGTACGTAGCGGGACTTTTCGTGAACGAAATGCGGGACTTGCAGAGTGCGACCATGGCGCCCGGCATGAAGGCATTTCTGCGATGGCTGTCTTACCTGCTGCCGAATTTCAGCAATTTCGATGTGATGGCTGCCGCGGCGCACGGCCGGGCGATACCGGCGATGCTGGCGGCGCAGAACACCGCGTACGCGGCACTCTATTGCGCGATCGTGCTGGCGGCTGCGGCCACGGTTTTTTCCCGGCGGAATCTGAAATGAGTGCGCCGAAAATGCGCCCCTTGTTGCTTGGCGTGGTTCTGGTGGCAGGGTTCGCAGGTGTGTGGCGCTTGCAGCGGGGCATCGATGCGCAGATCGTTTCGCTGCACCAGGAACAGGATGAATTGGTGCTGCGTTCGGGTCCGGTGCTGAAATTGATGAGCCTGGAATATGCGCCGCTGCTGGCGGATTTGTACTGGACACGAACGGTGCAGTACTACGGCAGCAAAAACACGCGCGCCGAGCACCAACTGGATTTGTTGTGGCCGCTGCTGGACATCACCACGACGCTGGATCCCAACCTGCTCCCGGCTTATCGTTTTGGCTCCACGTTTCTGGCGGAGCCCGCGCCTCGCGGCGCGGGGATGCCGGAGCAAGCCATCGAATTTCTGAACCGGGGGATTCGGGCGAATCCGGATTACTGGCGGCTCTACCAAGATCTGGGGTTCATCTATTATTTTGACATGCGAGATTACGGAAAGGCGTCCAGCGCGTTTCTGGAAGGCAGCAAAAATCCCAAAGCGCTGCCGTGGATGAAGGTTCTGGCCGCGCGCGTGTCGGAAAGAGGCGAATCGCGCGAGACCTCGGTCTTTTTATGGAATGAAGTTTACAACTCCACGAGCGACGCGCAACTCAAGAAGAACGCGCTCACGCATCTGCGGCTGTTGCGGGGGCAGGAGGATTGCGAACAATTGGACGCTCTTGCGGAAGAATTTGGAAAGCGTCGCGGACGCCGACCAGACAACGTGCAGGACCTGGTGAATGCCGGCCTGATTCCGGGTGCACCGGTTGATCCACTAGGCTTTGTGTACGTATTCGATGCCGATGGGTTTGCGCAACTGAATCCTGCGAGCCCGCTGGCAAAGGATCAACCGATCTATCAGCGGCCTATGTAGCCCGCAGGGATCAGGACGTCAGCCTAACCACTGCGCGTAAAAGTTCAATTACTACTGATTCGGAGTGACGCAGAGCAGCGTCATCTGGGGATCGATCAGGATTTTTTGTGGCTGAGGGCTTGACATGAAGTGGAAGGAAGTCTCCGGCCCGCTGGCGATGACGGTGCCGAGGAAAACGGGGCGCGAGCCGGCCGAGACGGCGTAAAGGGGGACGGGAGCCAGGAAAGAACGAGGCACGTCGCTCTGAAACAACTTGCCGCGAATGACGTAACCTTTCTCGCCTGTGTGGGCGCTGAATTCCACCTTGTAGCGCGGGATACCCGTACCGCGAACCCACTGTTCAAAAAACCATTCCATGGAGCGGCCGCCTTCGAGATCCATCGAGCGCGTCATGATCGCTTCGACTTCGCGCTGCAGATCGGCGGTCGAAAGGGCGCGATAGGCATATTTGGCGGCCAGCGTTTTCAGCAAAGCGTCGAAGCGCGCATCGGGATCTTTTGCGCCGGGTTGCTTCAACTGTTCACGAAGCATGTGAATGACCCACGCGCCCTTTCCGTAGACGACGTCTTCGAATCCACTCGGGGATCGCGAGGAAGTGAGACGGCTGCCCAGGTCCAGGGCGCCGATATCCGCGATGGTGTCGTCGGAGTTGGGCAATTTTTGCGCGAGGTGCTTGCGATAGCGCTCCAGCCAGAGGCGCAGAGAATGGCCATTGCGCTTCTGCGTGTCGGTGAAGAGCAGCGCGAGGTAGTTGGCGATGGCCTCGTCGATCCATTGGTCGCGATAGGAACTCCATCCGACGATGTTGCCCCACCATTGGTGGGCCACTTCGTGAATGGGGACCAGGTCGGTGAAATGCTCCTGGGTGACGTCGGAAAGTCCGACCCGATGCTGAGCCTCGGCGGGCAAATAGGAATAGGTCGAAAGGTACAGGAGTCCTGGCCAGCCCTGGCCGAACGTGCCGGGAATTTGCGAGACATTCAACTTCTGGAAAGGGAATGGTCCGCTGAGGGTTTCGTAAAAGCGTATGGAAGCGTCGATTTCGCGGCCGAGCTCTTTGAGGGCGTCGGCAGGACGCGGCGGCGGTACGGCGATCTGCATCATGTTGCTGTTGTTGCGGCCTTCGCCGCCAAAGGAGGGCAGCCTGGGGAGATCGGGAGCGTTTGCCGCCTCGAGGCGGCTGTCGATGGCCTGTTCGAGTGAGCGGTTGGCGAACACGTCTACGGTGTAGGCGCCGGAAGCCAGCGAAGTGGAGGCGTAATCGCCGAGGTTGAAGCCGGCGACCGAGACTTGCTTTTCGGTGCGCCAGTGGCCGACGCGGAAGTCGCCGTCTTCGTGCTCTTCGGTTTTGGTGCCGGTGGCGACGAGTCGCAGGCGACGCGGCCAGCGCATAGTCAGATCGTAGTCGGAAAAATCGGCGGCATTGCCCAGGTGGGGATACCAGCTTTCGCGGGCGCCGACGAACAAGACGCCGTTCCCGGCATTTTCGATGATGTTGCCGCGATAGTGAAAGTGCAGGGTAAATTCAGCGCCGCGGGCCGACGGTGAAGGCAAGACGACATAGAGATAGTCGTTGCCGCGAGTATTGCGCTCTTGAAGGTTCACGCCCTCGTTCTGGAAAAAGGTAAGGGGTTCGCCACGGTCCCCGGTAACTATGTCAACGCCCAGTGAACGCGCGAGTTGGAAGACGAGGACGCGCTCGCCATCGATTTCCGCGCGTAGGCGAATATCGCTCTTGGCGTCCAGCGAAGTGTCGGCGAGAACGGAAGTGTCTACGTTGTAGTGGAGAGCGCGAAAGGCCGCAACCGGCGGAGAGATCCCGGGGACCTGATAGGAAGCCCACACGTCGTAGAAGGTGCGTTCGCCCGATTTTTTGACCTGGCCGAGCAGGAAAGGTTCGAAGCGCTGCTGATCGTAAACCACGTCAAAGGCGCCGGTGCCGACGCCGCCGATGGAAGCGTAGAAATACGGACGCGGATTCTGGGTCAGGCGATCGAAAGTGATGCGCAGAGAGTGCATGGGATTCGCAGCGGGAAGAAGGGGATTCCAATGGGATACAAATTCGGCGTCTTCCTGCGGTGAAACCTTAGCCATTTGAAATTGGTGAGTGAGTTCGTCGGAGGTGTTGTCGGTGAAGCGCAGCAAGGCGTAGGTGAAGTCCTGATCCAGAACGGGAGCGCCAAGAAAGCGTGCCATTTGCTGCTTTTCGACGATGCCGCGGGGCAGCGCCAGCGCGTGACCGCGACCGGAAAAGACCGCGCCGGTGGCGCGGCCGTCAAACGAGGAGAAGAAGGCGAGCTTGCCTTCGTCGAAAGAAAGCTTGAGATCGGCGCGATGAAGTTCCACGCGGTCCCCAGGAGTGATGCTGTAGGTGGAAGTGGAGTCGAGCTGTAGGGCATTCAGGGCGTCATAGAGTTCACGGGGAGACCTGTCCGCCGCCGCTGCCGGGAAACCCGTCAGTAGAATGCACAACCCGAAAAGGGCCACCCCAGCCCGCATACCGAAAGTGTAGTCACTTTCGGCATCGCGGAACAAGGCATGAACGGCGGCGGTGGAGGGGCGGCCTAAAATGGAGAGATGCCGGGGGCTTGCGTAACACGGTTACTCGAAGTGCGTTCGATCGCGCGCTGTGCGTGCCGGATGCTGGCAATTTTGTGTGCGTGCGCTTGGATAGCAAGGGCAGACACGATCGTGCTGAAGAATGGCCGGCGCATCGTGGCGCTTACGGTGGTCGAAGACCGTGACAAGATCCGCTACCAGACCGCGGCCGGTGAATTGAGCCTGCCGAAATCGATGGTCGATCATATCGAGAAGGGTATCGCCACACCGGCGCCGGATTCGCTGAGCGCCGCCGCGGCCGCAAGTTTGAAGATTACCCCGCCCAACGTGGAAGCCAATGCCGCAATTGAGAAGGGCGCGGTACATGACGATGCCATCGACCGAGAATATCTGGCGAAGGTGGAGAGCGAGGCGCGAGCCGCGACGCCGGGCACCAAGGAAGTCGCGGCGCTGGCGCTGCATTCCGCGGCGCAGTTTGAACTATCGCGCGGCGATACCGAACATGCGCTGGTTGATGAACGGCGCGCCCTCACTTATGCCCCGGAGGATCCCAGCATCCTGATGAACGTGGCGTATCTGCACCTGCGGCGCAGCGAATATAAAACTTCGCTCGACTATCTCGAGCGGGCGCGGGCGGTAGCCCCCGACAACCCGGACGTGGCGAAGCTGGCGGGTTGGGCTTACTACGGCATGAACAAATTGGATCAGGCGGTAGCGGAATGGCGGCGTGCGTACGCGCTGCGACCCGATACGGAGGTGCAACGCGCCTTGGCGAAGGCACAGCGCGACAAGCAAGAAGAGGAAAATTACCGCGAAAATGAAAGCAGCCACTTTACACTGCGTTACAGCGGCGCTGCGGAGCCGGATCTGGCTCGCGAAATGTTGCGGGCCCTCGAAGGGCATTTTTCAGTCATCGAATCGGAGCTGAATTTCACGCCTCCGGATCCTATCGGTGTGATCCTGTACACCGACCAAGCCTTTGCAGATATAACCCGTGCTCCGGGCTGGGTGGGGGCGCTGAACGATGGGCGCATTCGCGTGCCTGTTCGTGGATTGAAAACGCTGACGCCGGAGCTCTCGCGCGTGTTGAAACACGAATTGACCCACAGCTTCATCCAGCAAAAAACGCATGGCCGCGCTCCCACCTGGATTCAGGAAGGAATCGCGCAGTGGATAGAGGGAAAACGCAGCGGCGAAAATGCATCGGCACTGGTGCAGATCTACGACGAAAAACAGGCGCTGACGCTGGGGCAACTCGAAGGATCGTGGATGAATATGCCGGCGGACGTGGCCAGCTATGCGTATGCCTGGGCGCTGGCGAACATCGAGTACATCGTGCAATCGGATGGAATGAGCGACGTCGACCGAATTCTGAATCTGGTCGCCGAGGGCAGCTCTACGGAAGTTGCGGTTCGGGAAGTGTTGCACGATGGGTACGATGACCTGATGTTCGCGACCAAGAACTACTTGAGCAAGAATTACGGCCGCTGATGCGACGGCCGCTCTTCGCTGCTGCCGGGCGTCAGCAATTCATCAGCAATGCCGCCAGCAGCGCCGCACGCGCGGGCATGATGCGCAGAATCACATGTTCGTGAGCGGAGTGAGCGCCGTCGCCCACCGCTCCGAGCCCATCGAGGGTGGGAACACCCAGCGCGGCAGTGAAGTTGCCAT
>DATNCJ010000083.1:0-11747 GCA_035607215.1 Candidatus Eiseniibacteriota bacterium | reverse complement strand
GATCATGTTTAACGTGGGACTCTTCATGAATCCCGACAGGCCGATGATGCCGCCCCACAAATTCGGCGTGACTCGCCAACTCGAATCCTTCGCTTTTGGCTGGATCCGCGCGCGGCGGCTCACGGCGCCGGCCATCGCGGTCACCAGACAAGCGCCGGGATAATCGAGCGGGACCTGCATGCGCGTGGCGACGTCTTCCACAAAAGAGCGGAGTGCTTCCGGCAGCAGTAACGGATCGAACGCATCGACGGAAGGCAACTCCGATCCGATGGGCAGCGGATCCGGCCAGTTGTCGGTCGCTCCCGCGCGCGGCTGCTGGCGGCCATTTTCATTCCACTGATTCCACTGCGGCTGCGGCCCCTCGAACAGCTCTCGGACATCACGCCAGGTCTTGTTTGCGCACGAATTATGGAAGCAATGGAACGCTAGGCTCCCATCGGCGCGTTGAAATACGGCGGCATCCGGCGCCTGGTGTTCCTCGTTGAATGGGCAATTTTCCAGGACCCATTTCCGGCCGCCTTCGTGTGGCTCGGGCGGGCGCGCCTTGAGGTTGCGCGCGGCGAAACCATCCATGTCGAACTGGCCGCGGCGCGCCGATGCATGCTGCCGCGGCGGATCCGGCTCCTTCAACTCGGCGGCGAGCCCCTCGAGAAGCTCTCGCGGGACAATCTCCATCTTCGACGGGACGTCTAGAATGCGGGACAACCGGTGCGGCCGCTCTGGCAGGTTGTCGCCCTTGCAAGAAACCGTGCCGTAGGCCTTCACAATGCGCGCCGCGTTGTACACCGTTTCGTCCACCGTCACGGCGGCATCGCTGAACCGCCTCGCCAGCGCCTTCAGGACCGCTGCGATGAGCTTGGTTGTAGCCTCATCATTTGGGAGATCAATGCAGTAAAGCAGGTGCGCCCCGTTGCCACTGTCGGCCAGGATGGGCTCGGGCCAGCCTTCTTCCGACAGCATGTAGCGGATATCGCGCGCGCGTTCTAGCGCCGCCTCATGTTCGGCGTCCGTGGAGGAAATTTCCGCCGGCCGCGTGGGATCGCAATCGATGAGAATCCATAGCCGCCGAGCGATGTCTTTATCGCTCGTGGTCGTGCGGACGCGGCTCTTGATCCGGTTGACGCAGCGGGCGAGCAGGGCGGGCGAGCAGGGATTGAGCGTCACGTACACCGCCATGTCGCCGTTGCGGGCGGCCAACTGTTTCGCCAGTTCCGCCCGGTTGTCAAAATAACCGGAGACAGTGCCATCCCGCTCCGTCTTCGGGACCCGCATTTCGATCACGTCTCCGGCCAGGTGGAGCAAGGCGAGAGCGCGGGCGATCTCTTGGGGGTCGCTTCGCGGCGATTTCAAAGTAGTCTCTCCAGATACTTGTCGAGCGCTGCCAAGATCTCGGGGATATCGGTCAAACCTTTGTCGTAATGTGCTGGAGTGGTCATACGGTAATGTCTCGATAAACCGCCTTTACGCAGGCGGTTCTGGATCACCTCGAGGCGCGCGTCACAAAAAACAAGCTCGTGGCGGCCCGCCCCCAACTCTTCTTCCCGGGGCCTAGACCTCAGCCGCTTCGCGCTCGATGTCGGCGATTGTTTGCCGGACGAGTTTCAGGACGCTCAACATGAGTTCCCACACGCGCAGATCCGAACTTTCCGCGGCCTCCGAACATCCGGCGGCCAGCCCATCGAAGTAGGTGGCTACTCGATCGGCGCATGATAGAATCGCAGTGCTTTTCATTGGTGTTTTCGTCGCAGTCGGTGGCATGTCACGCCGCCGACTGCGGGTTCGCGAAGCTCTCGCCTCTTCTGATCTATGCGGCCGACTCTTTCGACGGCCGTACGCCCAGTAGGAAGTCTTGAAACGCCTGTTTCGGAATCAGGATCCGCCGCCCCAAGCGGATCGACGGAAAATCTCCCCGTTCCGCGGCCAAGTAGAGAGCTTGACGCGTAATAACCTCTTTGCCCATCCAGCGATGGGCCTGGTTAATCGTCAAGGCAGCACCTGAGGGTTCTGTCACACTGGCTCGCTTCTTCCTGGCTTTTCTGGGGTCCATCACGCCAACGGCGCCTGCTTTCTGTTTCGTCGCCATCGAATACTCCTTTTCCTGTCACGTCAACCGCGTGTCAGTCGGTATTGACTTTGTGAGCTGAGTCGCGGAAGATAGGTGTGGAGACATGCTATACCACGACAAAATGTCGTGTCAATGGGTGTCTGATAGGAAAAGGGTATTGCCTCACAATGACATCGGCGCGGCGATCAAAGAATTGCGGAAAGCGCTCGGAGACATCAGTCAGGAGCGCTTCGCGCGCCGACTCGGAACGACTACACGAACCATCTCCCGGTGGGAGGCGGCGGAAGCCCTATCGCCTCAGATTTTGAGCCGCCTACGAAGCATCGCGATTAGCGTCGGCGCGCACGATGCTGCAGACTTCTTCGAAAGTAAGCTCCGCGAAGATCTGGACTGGGAAACGGATGGCAGTGAAGATCAAGCCATTCCGAGCACGCTGGAAGAACATGCAATCGTTTCCGAATTTCTCAAGCGCTACCGTGCCAATGATCCAGCTATTCAGCCGCTTATAGAAGAGTTCTTAATCTCGACCGTGGCCAATCTGAGATTAAAGACGCTGCAGATCGAGCGGCATCAAGGAAAACAGCAGTTCTCGCTGGCGGGGTTGATGCGCCGTCAACCGCCGGCGGAACCGACGGTGAGCAACCGGCAGCAAGAAACATCCGGTCAGCCGAAATCAGAACCAAGGCAGACATTGAGAGACCTGATGCCGAAATCAGAACCAATGCGGACATTGAGAGACCTGATGAATGCTTCGCCATCCACATCCGATGCGGACATCGTGAGGGCTTTCCTGTCAGGCCGCTCGCGAGGCAAGACATTGAACGACGAGGCCGGGTTAGCGCGTGGGAAGAAAGAGAAAAAATGACTGGGCACGTCCGGTACCACAAGGGCTCATGGAACGCCGTTATATATCAGGGCCGTCGGATCAACTCCAAAGGCAAACTGGGCTACAACTACCGATGGATCAGCGGCTTCAAGACGGAGCGCGAAGCACAGGAAGAAGTGACGCGCCAGCTCTCTGCGCGGCTGGAAGGCTCCTACGTAGAGCCCCACAAGATGACCCTCAAGCAGTATCTGCGTCATTGGCTGGCGGTCGTCGAAACGTCGCTCGCCCCCAAAACCTTCGAGCGCTATAACGGCATTTGCGAAGACAACATCATCCCGGCACTGGGTGCGTTCCAACTGGTCAAGCTCACCGCAATCGATATCGAAGGGTTCTATTCCCACATGCTGAAAAAGGGACGACAGCCGCGGTTCAAGAAGCAGAGTTCCCGCGGCCTCAGCCCGACCACCGTCCTGCAATTCCATCGTGTGCTACATAAAGCTCTCCAGGATGCGGTCCACAAGAAAATCGTGTCGCACAACGTTGCGGACGCGGCCCAGGCCCCGCGCAAGGCGCAAGCGGAAATCAATGCCCCGGATGAGGAGCGGATGGCGCTGCTGCTCGAACGGGTCCGGCAGGATGCGCGCGTTTACCTGCCCACCTTGATTGCCTGCGGCAGCGGCTTGCGGCGCGGCGAGATCCTCGCGTTGCGCTGGCGCGACATCAACCTGATCACCGGCGCAGCGCGGATCATACGCTCGTTGTGCCAGCTCAAGACGGGCCAGCTGATCTTCAAGGACGTCAAGAGGAAAAAAAACCGCCGGGTGCTCGTGCTGCCCGAGTTCGTGATCGAAGCGTTACGCGAAGCACTCGTGGAGCAGCAGCAGAACCGGAAGCTGTTCGGCAAGGATTACCAGGATCAGGATCTAGTCTGCTGCCTGCCCGATGGTAGCCCCATACCACCGGATACCGTGACGTCGGCGTTCCGCTACCATCGCCTCGCGCTCGGCCTGAAGACCCGCTTCCACGATCTCCGGCACGGCCACGCCAGCCAGGCGCTGCAGGATGGCGTACCGATCAAAACGGTGCAGGAACGGCTAGGCCACTCCACGGCCGCATTCACGCTCGACGTCTATGGCCATTTGCTGCCCGGCGCCGATGAGCGGGCCGCAGCGAGCACTCAGCGCACACTGGGTGCGGCCATCGAGAGACAGCGGCAGAAATCAGTTAACTGAGTCCGGAATCGCGGATTCCTCCAAATGACTCTCCAAATGAACCAGAATGTAAACGGTTGAGACGATAACATTGCCTAAGTTTGTTGCGTCCGGCAAGTGGCTCTTTTTCATTACTATACGTTAAGCCGTTGACTGGTCGAGTAACTCAGCACAGACTGAAAATCCGTGTGTCGGCGGTTCGATCCCGTCCCCGGCCACCAACCTTTTCAACAATTTAGCTTCCATGCCGCCGCCAGCCGGCGCCCTTTTCCAAATGGATTTCCAAATGGCGGCTTCCGAGTGACCAGGAACAAAAGGTCCGACACGCGCCTTCAAACGGGCGCGCGCGAAGCTGCTACGGTCAGACTGTGAGCTGGTCTCTCTACTTCCGCGAACAGGCGTTGTGCGTGTGCGGCCACACCCGCGCAGAACATCGCGGCGGACCAGGCAGCCGCCTGGTCCGGGTTCTCGTGGGGTGTCCCAACGCGCGTGCGGTATGTCGGTGCTGGGAGTTTGCGCCGGCCGGCGCTCGTCGGTCGGTGAAGTGTCCGACGCCGGGCCCTGTTCAATCGCCTGAAGCACCGTCAGCTGCGTGATTTTGTTTCGCTCGCTTGCGCAACGTCGCATCAGGTCAACCGCCCGGCTGCGACCGCCTGAACGGCCGGGTGCCGCGCCGCCTTTCCTTCGATGAATCCCTCGTGCCAGGACCACGCTTCCCGCGACGCGGCCTGGTAAGGGCTGTCGGTCAGCGCCTTTCCGACCTCGCCCACGGCGAATCCGGCGTCCCAAGCCGCAATGTCGAGCGTGAATCTCGCGGCGCTCATCGCGTGAGGTATACCAGCGCCGCGTCCGAACTGCGGATCATTCCGGCTTGACGCCGACCTGGCGCAGCCATTCGCGGTCGATTCCGGCGAATCTCTGATCCAGTTTCCACTCCACCAAAGCCTGGAGGTACGCCTCGAGGCTTTCGAACAACTCAAGCTACGGTTTAGGCCGCATTTACTGAGTTCCTCCCAAAGCCGCGGAAGATCCACGCAGCAGCCCGCAGCATCGCGTAAAACGCCGCGGGAACCGCGAAGATGCCGATCCAGAACCCCAAAAGATCGGTTGTCGGGTGCGGACCTGCTGGATCGAGAGTGCAATCCGGGGCGTTCCGGTCGAACCAATCGCCCTTGCATACCTCGCCACGCCAGTTCAGCAATAGACCGCCGTGATTTGCGGCTTCCGGGTCAGAAGCACGGGCGGCCGCCACACGGTTGTTGAATTGCTGCTGTTGATAGGTCACGCCGATTGCGAGTGCGCCCCACAGCGCGATCCACAACAGGCTGGAAACCATCCAAACGCGGTAGAACCCGCGATACCAGTTAAGCCGCACTGCGTGCCCTCTGCTGTTTGCTGGCGTGCGCGGTCGCTGACGATCGCGCGCTTGGTTCGAAATGTTCGGATTGGCGAGGAGTTGGCGCGGGTTGTGCGTTCATCATTTATTTGCTGTTCCCCTGCGACGTGCAGAACAGACAATCTACGGCCTTGCCGACACACCACTGTTCGCGGTCAAAGTCGCTCTTGCGCATGGTGTGGCGGTGGCCACAGGAGAACACGACGCGGTAGGACCGTGAGTTGCGCTGTTCAACGTGGGTGATAGTGGGCATCGTCAACATGTTTTTCATGCGGTCTGTTTCCGCTGACCTGAGCCGACGGCCTGCCGGTTTTTCGCGCCGGCCCCAGCCACACTTGTCAGGTGATCAGCTACAGGGGTTTGCAAGGATAGTGCTTCAGATAAATTGACGTGCTGCGCCGTGTGAGCGCCCAGTTTCACCAGTGAAATGGTCTGCAATCGGGCTGCAAATTCGCAATCACTCGGATTTCACGCCGACCTGGCGCAGCCAGGCACAGTCGATCGCGTCGAATCGCTGATCCAGATGCCACTCGATCAGAGCCCCGAGGTAATCCTCGAGGCTCGCGAAGGATTCCAGCTCCGGTTTAGGCCGCACTTTCGCCCCTCTTCCAGCACTGGATCCATCCCTCGCGTTGTGCGCCGATCAGAATCGTAGAGACGAGATCCTGGCGCGCCTGGTCGCTCCACTGTTCGTTGCATTCCTTCATTGCGGACTGCACCATGCGAACCGCATCGACAACCGCCCGGTCCATCGGAATCTTTACGAGCCCGGCAGCTTTAGCCGGAACACCGTTAACCGCGGGCGCCTGAGCGGGAGGACGCGGTGCCGGCAGCGCCATGATCGCCAGCGTGCCGTCGCCCTGCTCGCCCGCCTTGCGGCGCTGCACCATCTCGATCGAGGCCCGAAGTTGCTCCTCGAGGCTCGGGGTCGGCGCCGGTTCCGAAGCGGTCTCAGGCGAGCTGAACGCCTTGCGTTCAGGCGAGTAGTAAAGGTTCGACGGCAGGTTCGTCTTGAGCGGCGGCAGCACCTTCTTGTGGCCCATGCCGTTGCTGGCGACCGGCCTGGCGGCGATCGGCTCGCGGGAGACGCAGTACTCGGTCAGCCGGCCGTTCTTGCGCTTGCAGATGTAGAAGCACTCGCCCTGCGCCAGGTGCAGCGCCATGATGCGCGCCGAGGTCAGCGGCGTGACGTACATGACGCGGCCGTCAGTGGTCGAAAACATGTGGCGGTCGTCGCCGCCGGGGTATCTGTCCGATGGCGGAAACACCCGCGGTTCGGTGAAGCGGAGCGCGAGCTCCACGGGGTGATCGAATTCGAACTTGATGACGTCGGACATGTTATTTGCCCCCCTTCGGGAAGTTGAGGAAACCGGCGCCATCCAGCGTGCCGTCGCCCATGCGGCGAATTGCGGCAAGCCACTCAGCGTTGATCGCATCGCGGTATTCGCGGGACTTTTCAGCCGTCAAGATCGGCAAGCCGAGACCCGCCAGACGTTCGGCAATCGCGGCTTGCTCCTGGAGTTGTTCGGGTGTCAGCATTACGCCACCTTCCGTTCGTGCGCGGCGCAGCCGTGCGCGTCATAGAGGTCAACGTCGATGCGCTGGCAGGTGCAATCCTGCTCCTGCTCGTCCGCGGCGCGGACGCAAGCAGCGCAGGAGAACATGTCCCAATCGGGAAGGTAGGTCAGGCAATCGGCCGCCTTGTGGCAGCTATCGCAGACGGGCAGTTCGACGACGGGCGCCGCGAAGTCGCGTCCCTCGTCCCAGTCGATGTAATCGGCGGTTGTCATTGTTTTTAAAGCCCCTTGGCCACTCTTTTAGTATGCTTGATATGAGCGGACATGTCAAGATGACAGACCTAGATTTCACCCTGTGACTGATTTGAGCGGTTACGTTAAGCTAGGGGGAGAGTGAGCATCGACGAGGAAAAGGGGAACGATAGTGGCACAGCGTAAGAACCCGCACGCGGTAGCGCTTGGAAGACTAGGCGGAAAGAAAGGCGGACCGGCGCGCGCAGAAAAACTGACAGCCGAAGAATTATCAACGATCGGCCGCAAAGCCGGACTCGTCGGCGGCAAGGCCCGCGCCGCCGCGCTCACGCCGGCCAGGCGCAAAGAGATCGCCAAGAAGGCCGCGGCGAAGCGGTGGGAGAAGAAGACATGAGCCACATCGAAGCCCCGTTTGAAATGGCTAATCTGTTCCCGAAGCACACCGGCGTGCCGTTCTTTGTTTGGATTTCGTATCGGGGTGGCGAGCGCCATGATGTGCGCGTCAAGGTGTCGCGCAACGCCAAGGCCATCCCCGCCGACATGATCTCAGTGGCGATCCGCCCCGATGTCCACATCGTGGAGGGCACGATGGATTCCGGCGAATTCGGCCAACTCCAGCGGTGGATCGAGCGTAACCGGCAGACGCTCATTGCCTACTGGGAAGGAGAGATCGATGCGCAGGACGCGCTAGAGGCGCTGGTGAAGCTGTAATCGCCAGGGTGGGGTAGGAAGGCGGAACGAGCACGCGCGCTGCCTAGCAGACGCGGGATACCGAATGAAGATTCCCAAGTTCAAGAATGAATCCGAAGAGGCGGATTGGTGGTACGCCAACCGTAAGAAAGTTGAGCGCGAGCTTCGCAACGCGAAACCCGTAACCGACGCCAGCGGCAAGCCAATGACGCCAGCCGAAATCGCTGCTGCGCATATCGCAGCAGGAACGAGAGTATGCCAAGAAACCCTGATCTCCTACACCGTGATTTATGAGCATGGCCCCAATGAGGAGGGCAATGAAACCTGGTCGGCATATATTCCCGATCTGACAGGCGTTGTAAGTTGCGGCGATACGCGCGACGAGTGCGAGCGGATGATTCGGGAAGCTATCGAGCTGTACGCGGAAACCATGCGGGATCTCGGTCGGCCGCTGCCGGCGCCGAGTTCCGAAGCTGGCGTAGTGGAAATCGCCGTTCGCCGCCCGCAAGACAAGTGAGTCTGGAGGCTGGAGATGAATAACACGGAGTACGTGGCCAAGGCGATCGCCGCGGAACGGCTCGGCCTGAGCGTGCGCCGCGTGCTCGAGCTCTCGGCGCGTGGGCTGCTTCCGCGGCACACCGTGCTCGACCCGGCGACCAAACGCCGGCAGACGGTCTTCCTGGCCGCGGACCTGGAGCGGCTCATAGAGGGCCGCCGGGGTGCCGCACCTCCGGAGCCCGATTCTACGCCGCAATCTCTGCCGGGGTACGTGAGCAAGGCCGAGGCCTCGGAACGGCTCAGTTTGAGCGCCCGGCGCGTCCTCGAGCTGGCAGACGCGGGACTGATCAACCGCGGCTATGTGCGAGATCCGGTGACGAAGCGCCGGCAAACGGCTCTCTTGGAGGAGGACGTGGAGCGCCTCATACAGAATCGCAAGGGCATTGCCCCTCAGGCGTCCGACGCGCCTTGGCTCACTCTCGAGGAGGCAGCCGTCTACTCAGGCCTGCCAGGAGATTACCTAGAGCGCCAGATCAGGACCGGGCGCCTCGGCGCCATCGACGTCAGCGTAGGCCCCGCCGGTGGCTACCGCGTAGCCCGCCGTGACTTGGATGCGATCACCGCGACTCGCCAGGCGCGACTCCCCGTTATGCTCAACACCGACGAATCGCAAGCTGCCGCGGGTGTGGCCCGCTCTGAATCCGCGGAGGCGGTCAACGTCGGTGATCTGGTGCAACTCCGGCCAGGCGCCGACTCCCACTGGCAGACGAGCTTGCTGCTGGTTTGCAAGGTGCGCGACGGCGGCAGCGTCAGCGGAGTTGTGCTGCGGCCTCATCGTTCCAGCGCCAAGGATGCATGGTACACGTACAGCCTCCCTGAGGTCGCGCGCGTCGGCAGAGCCCCCTTTCCGCCTCCCGAAAAGGCAGTCAACAGCGCCAGCTTCCTTGCGAAATGCCCTCCATGCTTGGGAAGGGATGGCGGCGAACCAGTTCCCGAACCGGTCATCGATCCATACTGCCCGACCTGCCTTCTCTCCGAGGAAGTCGCTGCGGAACCGAAGCGCAAGCCCGTTCAACGCGAGACCATAGCCCGGATACGAAAGGAGGCACCGTGAAGCGACTGTCGCCGTTATGGATGAAGATCCGCAGGCTACGCCGGTCTATCGAGGACGGGGAGCGTGAGTCCGCGGCCCGTGCAAAGCAAGCCAAGAGTAAAGAGCAGCGAGAAGAGATCAAGTTCGAGTGGCACAGCAAAGCGATCCTTCTCTACGAAGACCTGGATTTTCTACTGACTTCTAAGCTGTTGAGGTCAGCATCGAGGCTGCGGATTGCGCCACCTCGAAGAGAGCCCCTGAGTAGGGGAAACATGGTCGGTAGAAACTGGGAACTAACAAATACCTTTGGCTACGAGGTACTGACTCCAGAGGGAAGCGAACGTCTCTCGAAGATGATTTGGGTCAGAAGACTTGAGGTCCTAGCGATTATTTTTGGGATCTCCAGTGTCGTTCAAACTTTCTATACGGTTTTGGCGTACTACTCTCCCCATAAATGATTTTGGCAGTGGTTGATGAAGGACAGCACTGTGTCGATCATGGGCCAGGACGGCCAGACTTATTCGCTCGACGTGACCGCTTCGAGCCTATTCGAAGCTGTGGACCAGGCCCTGCAAAGCTGGGCGAAGTTCTGGTGGTACGAGCCCGATGCCGTGATCGAGGTTCGTGCCGGCGATCAACGCTGGAAGATCCGCGCCGGCCGGGTGCGGGAGTGGAAGGCCGCCAAGGAACAACGATAATTGCTCAGGCGGCATGAGGAAAGCGCCGCAAACGAAAAAGCCGGCCAGAAATCGTGATCTGAGCCCCTCAAAATATGGTCAAACTTACTTGCCAAGTCACGGATGGTATAGTTGGACAAAACCAAAACGAGAGAGCCGTTTAAACCATTGAGATCGGCTGACCCTCTTTTCTTTTGCTGCAAGGAGGCGTCTGCCATGAGTCACGATCTTGATGCAATGAAGTTGGCTTTGCGGATATTGGCCGCGCTTAACGAGCACCGTGCGCCTGATCAGGCGGACGTTCAGATGCTACGTAGTCTGGCTCACAACGATGAACGCTTCAGTGATCTGGACGAGCTTGCGTGCGACGTGCTCCAGGTTGCTCTGAAGCAGCGTGCGGCCGCACGCCGCGCCGCCGCGCAATGATTTTTGGTTGGGCCGGCTCAGGGGTCGGCCTGGAGCGTCTGGGCCGGTGACGCCTGGACGTGAGAAGCAAAACGTCACTCACGTCACCGGCTTGCTCACTTCACTGTTCGGAGATGGCAGAGTCCGACGCTCGATTTAATTTTTGGCAGCGGCGGCCGGCCACGTGGGATGCCACCGTTTCGCGCAGGGAAGGCCCTGGCTGCATCGGGCCGCCAAAAGATAGAGGGGTAGCCCTCCCAGGTCTATGGGAGGGCTATACAACGTTACGGAAATCGCCGAGATTTTGAGGAGAATTGGGATCCATTCAATTCGGCAGTTGAGAAATAGTGATGGATCTCTTTCCAGGGCGGACTCATTTTTTTGCGCATTGAGATGACCCGTCCCGTGCCGGCGCGTCTGCTGCGCTGAAGGCTGCAGTGTTCGCGCCGATCCCCTGGCCCTGCAGCGCCCGTCGCGACGCGGCCCAGAGGCATCCCCGTCGGCCCGCACGCCGAAAAACTTCGTCACCTTGACGAAGTTCGATACCGCCATTCGCGTGATAAGCGCGCGCAAAAGCCTAGTAAACCTAATGATTGCGGGGGATCATCCCCATAGAGCCTTTTTCGATTGGGAGGCGAACATCGGACTGGGCCTGCCCGAAAGCGCATCGCCGCATTTGACTGTCCACCCGGCGGACATTCCGCCTCATTTGGCCCCTCGGAGGTCCATGGCTGCATCAGAGAACACAGGATTGGTAGTTTCCTGCGCTCAGCCGCCCCGCACGGCCCTTCGGCGTTCCTCGGGTGATTGCTTTCATTTTTTATTTTCGGGAGCGTAAATCCAACCGTGTTTTTCAGGTGCGGCCCCTTTGCGATGTCACACCCTGTGCTTCGTGGTCTGTTCCGCCGGGCGGAATACGTGGCTTGACGAGGCGGTGCTCGTCAATGCGCCTCTCGCTAGCTCCATACGAAGTATGGAGCTACTAACGGCCCCGGCGAACGAGGCTTTCATCCGATCGCGCTGCATTCGCCGTGTAATCAGCAGACATTGCTGGAGTTATTGGCAGCGGCGCAGTCTCCGCATAAGGGAATGCTTGCGTGTCGCCGTGCTTTCCCCC
>DATNCJ010000053.1:0-2245 GCA_035607215.1 Candidatus Eiseniibacteriota bacterium | reverse complement strand
CGACGCTCCCTAGTCTAGAATACGAGGTGCCCAACAGAAAAGTTTCCCTGGAGCGGGTCCGGGCTTAGTACTCGATGATTTGCTTGACGGCGGCGGTCAGGTTGTCCACCTGCGGCAGAATGACGTCTTCCAGTTTCGGCTGGTAAGCGCAGAACGTGTCCATGGCGGCCACGCGTTGGACCGGCGCGTCGAGTTCGTGGAACAGTTCGCCGGCAATTCGCGCGGCAATCTCCGCGCCAAACCCCCAGCTGAGCATGTCCTCGTAGGCGACGATCACGCGGTGATTTTTGCACACGGTGGCAGCGATGGAATCCCAGTCGTACGGAGAAAGGGAGCGGAGATCGATGATCTCCACCTCGATGCCTTCGCGGTGGAGCTGCGCGGCGGCGACTTCCGCGCGGTGAACGATGGCGCCATAGGTGATGATGCTGGCATCGGTGCCTTCGCGGACGATGCGGGCCTTGCCGAACGGAATGGTGTAATCCGGGCCAGGATACTCGGAGCGATTGTAGGGCTGGCGATAGAGATGCTTGTGCTCCAGAAACATCACCGGATCGTCGGAACGGATTGCGGTGCGCAGCATTCCAGCGACGTCGAGCGCAGTGGAAGGCATGACCACGCGGAGGCCGGGGCAATGCGTGAAGATCGATTCGCCGCTCTGGCTGTGGTAGATACCGCCGCCGGTGAGATAGCCGCCGATGGCAACGCGCAGCACGGCGGGAGATTTGAACGCGCCGTTGGAGCGCCAGCGCATGGTGCATAGCTCGTCGCGAATCTGCATCATCGCTGGCCAGATGTAGTCGAAGAACTGAATCTCGGCGACGGGCTTGAGCCCGCGGGTAGCCATGCCAATGGCGCGCCCAACGATAGCGGCCTCAGCGAGGGGCGTGTTGAAAACGCGGTCGGCGCCGAATTTGCGCTGCAAGCCGGCGGTGGCTTTGAAGACGCCGCCCTTCCCTTTCACGTGCTTGAGATTTTCTTCGCGGCTGGCGTCGGCGACATCCTCGCCAAAAACAATGATGCGCTCGTCGCGCGACATCTCATCCAGCAATGTCGCGGCGACCATTTCCACCATGGTTTTCGGCGCGCCGTGCAGCTGCGGCTGCGCGACGAATGCCGGCGAAGCCGGATCGATATCGGGTGAGTAGACGTTTACGCGAATCGAATCGATAGAGGGCGGCTCGGCGGCGAGGGCCTGATCGGCAGCGTCACGAACCTCGCGATCGACTTCGGCTTCCAGATGCTCGATTTCCTTTTGGTCGATCAAGCCTTCGCGAACCAGAAACAGCGAAAATTTGGAGAGCGGGTCGCGATGGGCCTCTTCTTCGCGCTCTTCCGAAGTTTTGTAGAGCTTCTCGTCGTCGGAAAGCGAGTGCGAGTACGGGCGAGTGACCTTGGCGTGGATCAGGGCAGGACCGCGCCGCTGTCGAACGTACTCGACGGCTTCCTTGAGAACGCCGTAGCTCTCCAGTGGGTCAGTGCCGTCGCATTCCGTCACGTGTAGCGACGGGAAACTGCGCGTCAGGCGCGAAATGCTGCCGCCCGCGGTTTGCACTTCCACGGGAACGGAGATGGCGTAACCGTTGTCTTCGATCAAATAGAGCAGCGGGAGCTCTTTGGCGCACGCGGCGTTGAGCGATTCCCAAAATTCGCCTTCGCTGGTGGCGCCATCGCCGCCGGAAACGTAAACAATCTCATCGGCTTCGTGGCGTACGTATTTGCCGAGCGGCGCTTTTCTGGCCTGGGCCAGCGCTTTCGGGCGGCCTTCGTAGTACAGCGTTGCTTCCGCAGCGCCGACGGCCTGCACAAACTGCGTGCCGGTACACGAAGATTTGGTGACAATGTTGAATTTCGGATGTCCCCAGTGCGAGGGCATCTGCCGCCCGCCCGAGGAAGGATCATCCTTCGCGCCCACGGCCTGTAACAGCATTTCCAGCGGGGTGACCCCCATCATCAGGCAAAACGCGCGGTCGCGGTAATAGGGATAGAGCCAATCCACGCCGGGACGCAGAAGCAACCCCATTGCGGCGGTCACGCCTTCATGGCCGGCGCTGGAGATTTGAAAGTAAATTTTATTCTGGCGCTTGAGCTGAATCTCGCGATCGTCAAGCCGGCGCGAGAGGAACATGGTGCGGTACAGCTTGATCAGCGCGTCGCGATCGAGGCCACGAAACTTGGTGGAGTCCAGCTTGGCCACTTTGACGCGCGTTTGTACCGCCATTCCGAGTGCCTCGTGGTGTTGGGG
>DATNCJ010000049.1:0-20418 GCA_035607215.1 Candidatus Eiseniibacteriota bacterium | reverse complement strand
TACGCAGCAGGCCATTCGTCGCGGGACATTTCGCAGTGTCAAGGAACTGGTCGAGAAAATCGATCAATACGTGCAAACTTCAAACCACCACGCGCAGCCTTTCGTCTGGACCGCCACCGCGGATTCGATCTTCGCTAAAGTCCAACGACTATGTGAACGTATTTCCGGGACGGGACACTAGCTGCTAGCGTCAAAATCAATACGGCGAATACTTGGGCGATGCTTAGAAAATCCAATCGGCCCTTGGCGACGCGAATAGTAAAACAAAGAGGCCGCCTCATTTCAGCAGACGACCTCTTAGGGTGATATGTCCGGTGTCGCGAAATTAGGCCTTTTTACCTTTAATTGACAATCGTTAAAACAATCGCTACGACCCTTCCGGGTGGCCTCCACTCAGTGCGGCTTGATCTGACCTTTCAAAACCGCCAACGCGGCAAGAGTCTTGCCGATGGCCTCAAATTCGGCTGAATCGGTAAGCGGCGGAGGGCTATCAGTGAGTCTCTTCTCAATTGCATGTTCAGCTTTGGCGATGCAATCGGGTAATTTATCAAAGTCGGTTTTGAAGTGCAGACTCTTCGTAAAACTTCTGCCAAGCGTAAGCCAGGCTCATGATGGCCATCTTCCGACCTGGGACAATTAGCTTCCACTAACGATAATCGCCCGTTTGTGTCAATACGGCTGAAGGCTACAAAAATAAAGGGCAGCCCCTAATAGAGCTGCCCCTCGACCCTCGTCCATTGAACGGGCTATGGGCAAAATTTATGGCGACACCGTCACGTTAATTTTCGTCGCGGTCCAAATTTTAGTTGTCGGACCCTTTGCCCGGGTGAGCAAAGTTCTAGCTGCTCCCCGCAGCACCGAGCGCGGTTTCGTCTCCGCAGTAGATCAGCTTGAAAGCACGATAGGTCGATTCCTTGCTGCAACCCGGACACTTCTTTGTTTCGCCGTTTGTAAATTTCGGTTTCGGAACAATATTGAATGGGTCTAGACGCGCCTGCTCTGCTGCGTCCGGGTCAACTTTGCTGTGTTCGAATCGGTGGGAGCAATGAGGGCAAACCAACATCCATCTCGCCATGACGGAACCCTTCGGCTACTTTGGTTCGATGCGGGAGTCCACGACAGGGCGGCGCAAATAAGGTAAAAACCGCAGCAACACTTAGACTAAAGTGTCCGATGTTAAACGTTTCGACTTTCGCTCGGCCAAGAAAGCAATGTTTTGTGCGAACACTCTGTCCTGGACCATTCGGATGGAGAAGGTAACACGCTGGCCCGCAGTTAAAACGCGGCGGCTTGCAAGAACATCAATAGGAATGAAAGGGAACTTTGAGCCATCATCGGCCCGAATAATCCCGTGCCCGCGTGGGTGAAGGCTTTGCACTATACCTGTCAACGTGCGTGTTCTCTCACAAAGATGCACCCGCGTGAAGCTAGGTCGCAATGATGATCTGAGTGGATGTGTCCGCTCTGTCACCAAATGAATTTTTGACTGCAGCAGCAAATTTCCCCACTCTCAAGGGTCCTCGTCTAAGCTTCGCACGCATCGCTCGACCCGCTCGATCCAGTAGACTTAGGCGTCCTAGACGAACGTCCTCAGGGTATTGTCCTCAAAAGGCAACGAGGGCTAACGTTCTCGGTGGGGCAAGGGGTGGCGTGGTACGCTTCCGGGATAGAAACGGTAGGGCTGGGACGCGCCGCTCCTTCTCTCTTCTAATCTTCCTTATCCATAAACAATCACCCTGGGCGTGCGCTTCAGGGTATATATTCTAGCCGTGGCCGCGCCCATCCGCGTTCTCTCGCCGACGATTCCGAGATGCTCCGCAAGGCTATTCGCGAATTGCTCTCGCAAGAAACCAGCATTGTCATTGTTGCAGAAGCTGTTAACTACCCCGAATTGCTGACGCAGCGAAAGAAACAAAACCCGATGTTGCGCTGATTGACATTCACATGCCGGGGCTGCGGGAGGCCGCATCCTTCATAGACGAACTTCGGCTAACCTGCATCTTGGCTATCTCATTCTGGGTTGACCAGGAAACCGCAAAAATTGCTCATAGCTTTGGGGCGCTGCAATTATTGGACAAAGGGCAGCTGGTCAGCACGCTGATACCAGCTATCCACGAGTGCGCACGGCACCTAGCTAGAGATCATCCGGCGTAGCCCGAAGGGATTACCTGTATAGGCGTACGACGGTTCTCGGAGTAGAAGATTTATGTGTCCTTGCGCATACTCCTGGTTGACGATTCTGAAACCACGCGCCGAATTCTTCGGGTGTTGCTGGGTTCTCGCGAGTGGGCCATTTGCGGCGAAGCTGAGAATGGATGCTCCGGAATCGAATTGTTCGAGCAGCTCAGGCCGGATTTAGCGGTCCTGGATTTGGCTATGCCTGATATGAACGGCATAGAAGCAGCTAAGGTAATGTCCGTTATAGATTCGCAAGTCCCAATAATTTTATTTACGATATTCGGCTTTGACGGTCTAGAAACTTCCGCGACCGCGGCGGGCATCCGGGCTATAGTCCCCAAAGAAAACGCCTGGAGCTTAATTCCTCGTATCGAGGATTTGGCTCGCCGCGAGCAAACCATCAATTAGGTGTGCCCGTAAGCGCACTGTTATTGGGGGCCCTCAGAGCCCTTGGTGAGATACCAAAGGTACGAAATCAAACCGAAGCCGAGAATAGTTGCGGTTCCTACGAGAGCGGCTATCATGTCTCACCTCCGTGGGCAGCGTTAGCGAAACAATCCGACTTTCGGGACAAGCACAATGGCCGAATTGGAGATCAGGAGCGATACAGGGAACACCTTACGCATCGGAAATAAGCCGTGTACCTTGTGTCCGACCGGTGCCTATTAGGTGGGCAGAATCAGGCTATTTGGGGCCGAATTGAAGTCGGAGGGAAGAGGTAAGTCGTGCTAATTCACCAGGCTAGTAGTTTATTTGGAGCGTTATGAGCCCGACGAGCTACCAAACTGCTCCACCCCGCGCTTTGAATACTACGCCACTTATGTGGCCCTTGCAACTCAGCTGGCAGTATTACGCCAAATGTGGATCACGTATGCGACCAATCCAAAAGCGAGTACCGTTGCCGTGCTGACCAGCGCGATTATCATGTGTGACCTCAGGGCGAGTGGATGAAATCACAGCGTGCCAATCAATAGATCAGAAATAGTATTTCGAACATGCATGCGCGTCGATACCGCGAATACCGTATTACGCCACTCGTGCCCCAGCTAGTGGTAAGAGTGAAACACTCGGAATCCCGGCGCAAAACCGCTCTACCGCACGCGGTGGGCGGAATCCGGCTCGTCTCGACGCCGGGCAGTGGCAAAGACTGCGATTCCGGCAACGAGCGATGCGGCGCCAATGATTCCAGCCAGTGGGCCGAATCGATTTGAATCGTGTGGCTGTACGGTTACTGCGGAGGGCTGCCCTGCTTGCGCAAGGTTACTGCGATTCGCCAAAGCAAGATTGAGCTGAAGACCAATCAGAATTACGCCGAGAATGATCAATGCGATGCCGTGAATCCTACCAAATTGCATAGATCCTCCTAGGCAGCTCACAACTATCAGATCATTGATGCTGTCCTGGAACTATCAGGTGTTTGCTGGAGGGCCGATAAAGCGGCTTCGCGGAAGTGGACCAATCCTTAACCTCGGGCCTTCAGGTCCGATGGTTTAGATCCACCGCCAGCAACTTCACAACGTGGTGCTCCGACCCGGTCTGCGGACGACCGCGAGTTTCTTGTGCCCTCTAGAGGTTGACCTCATGCGAGGTAAGGAGCTACGAACTCTGACTACCAGGTGTTGTAGGGCGTGCCGTTGGACCCGGTGCCGCTGGAATTGGAATGCACGTCCACGATGCCGCTGGTAGTTTGATCCGGGCTCATCACCGTGTCGCCGAATTCCAGGTGCCAATCTTTCTGCTGCGTCATTGGGTCCACAGGAATTTCGCGCAAGTAAGGCGTCTGCGCATTGGTCAAATCTTCCAGGGATTGCGGCGCGGCTTCCTTATCCAGCGTGTAGTTGTCAATAGCCTGCCGCATCACTTTAAGGTCGGTCATCAGCGCAGCTTCTCGAGCGTGGTGCACGGAGCGGTCGTAGCGCGCCGCGGCCATCCCCAGCAGGATGAAGATGATAGTGATCACGATCATCAATTCGATCAGGGTAAATCCACCAGACCGAATAATCCCGGGCGCTCGACGGGCGCATGAAAATCGCCGCAAATGGAGTCTGTTCATCACAACACCCTGTTTCAGTAATGACATTCACTACCAGTCGGCGTAACGGGTGCCGTCGCTGGCAGTTCCTGTAGATTTCGAGTATACGTCGAATACGTTTTTACCGCCCCAACTGGTGGAGTCGGGATCGTCCTGAACAGCACGCTGGCCCCATTCGGTCTGACCGGTCATGGGATCCTTCGGAACGCGCCGCAAGAAGCGGATCTTACGGTCATTCCCGGCGCCGAGCTGCACGCCTTTCACCAGCGTCTCCAGATCCGGAGGGTAGCCTTCCGTGCCCACTTCCACGCGAATCAAATTGCGGTCCGCTAGATCCTTGTAACGATCGATCGCATCCCGCATCTGGCGGAGATCGTAGTGCAGCTCCGCCTCTCGTTTGTGCACGATCGTGTATCGAACAATGGGCAGCGCCGCCGAAGACAACACGATCAGAATCGAGCACGCCAGGATCAACTCGAGCAGAGTCATCCCCGCTTGCCTGGAATTTCTTCGGTGATTCTGACGTTGGCCGTGTTGCATCATCTATTCCCGCTGCGATTTTCTCCGGAGCTGGGCTCGCTCTCTGGATCGGTTCGCGCGATCAGGGCTGCACTGTCAGCGACGCCTCGCTGGTGACCATCGGTATGGGTCGCTGCTGCGAATCTTTCGCGTTGATCTGCACGATGGACAGATTGGATGTCCCTGGCGCGAGCGCCTTGATCACAATGCCCATCATGGTCCCCGTGCCGCTCACGCCCGGCGTGTTCGGCTGACGGGTTGCCGAGATGATCGCCTGGCCGCGCTCCTTGTCGACGCGCTGCGCGATGGCGATAGCTTGATCGCCGCCCTGCAGGAAGCCACCGTGTTGCACTTCTTCGATGCTGATCACCGCCGGGTTGTACTGCAGCAAGAAGGGAATCGAGTATAGATCGTTGACGTTTTCCACTACGACGCCGACTGTCGCGGTTTGTCCTGCTTTCAGCGACAATGTGCGCGGCTCGAAACGAACGGTGGCCGCTTGTCCCCCCTCTGGCTGATTTGCAGCGGGAGCAGGCGTCGGTGCGGGCGCGTTCGGTACCTGCGCGGGCCCTTCCTGTGGAGTACTGCTCGGCGTTCGAATGTCCACTTCGCGACGCACCTGCACATTCGCTTCCGATCCTGTATACAGCGACCTCTGATTGGCGCGCGTCCACTCCGGCAGACGCACGATATGCGGCGTCAGAATGATCAGAATCTCGTCATCCTCGTAGTTCTTCGTGTCCTCCGAGAAGAAATAACGCAGCAGCGGTATTTTGGCGAGCCCCGGCCAGCCCGTGAGACTCTTGGTGTCCGTCTTAGTAATTAACCCGCCCAGGATGTTAGCTTCGCCTTCCTTCAAGCGAATATCGTGATCGATGGTCCGTTGGCTGATGATCGGCTGCGTAATGCCGCCGATGTTCGTGTTGCCGGTTACCGACGATACCTCGACCTTCACCTTCAGACTTACCTCGCGGTTGGGATGCACGCGCGGCGTGATGTCCACATTGACGCCAACTTCCTGATATTGAAACTGGGTGTTGACCAACGGATTGACGAAGCCCGTTCCCGCGGTCGATCCCACGCCCACACCAGCCTGGAAGCTTCCTGTGGCAATCGGCACCTTGTCACCGATGCGCAGCTTGGCCGGCTGGCCGTCTACCGAGCGAATTTCCGGGTTCTGAATAATCTTGGTGGTTGAGTCGGTCAGCAACGCGTTCGCCGTGAAACTCGGCAAGGTCACGCTGTAGTTCGAACCATTCAGATGGCTTAAATCCTGGAGTGTCAGAATATTTGTAGTATTGTTCGTAACGGTGCCACCACTGGGGCCAGTGACGCTGTTATTTGTTGTCGTGGTTCCTGGCGGCACAATCTGGATGGAGGCGGTCGTGCCGGGATTTACTCCCAGATTTCGCACTTTATCGAGCCGGGCTTCCAGCACCTGAACCTGAATCACCACTTCCGGCTTGGCGCGATCGATATCGCGAATCATCTTTTCCGCGATCGCCAGTTTGTCCGGCGTATCGCGCACGATGATGGCGTTTTGCGAATTCAGCGCCTGGATGCGCTTCAGGTCCAGCAATTGCCGGAGGCCGGTCACGATCTCCGTGATGTCCTGTGCCAGCACCGTATTGGAAAGATAGAAAGTGCGGACCATTTGCTCTTCATAGTCGCGGCGCTTCTGCGGCTGATCCGGAATCACAAAAATGATGTTCTCGGTCACTGGCTTCCAGAATGCTTTGCTCTCTAGCGCCACGATATCCAGCGCCTGTTCCAGGGTCACGTTGTTCAATTCACAGGGGATACGCCGGGCAGGGAAGTCCGGATCATAGATAACCGTCAGGCCTGCGAGCTTGGCGATGGTGTCGAAGACGATCTTCGCGTCGTTCGACATATGCAAATTGATGGGCGCGCGGGACGGCGGCTTGATTTCCGGCGGCAAAGCCGCCAGCAGCGGACTGTTCGGATCCGGTGGCGGTTCCGCAGCGGCATCGGCCGCACGATTCTTCTCGCCAATCAGTTCTGCGGTCTTGCGTAGCTCTTGCTCGGCAATCGCGCTGGAGGGGTCGACTGCCACGGCATGCTGAAACTCAGCCACCGCGCCCTGCAAATCGCCGCGGTCGCGCAGCTTCAAACCCTGCTTGACGTGAAAGGTAGACGCGTTAAATCGCGCCTGATTGAACTTGATTTGGTATTCGGCGTTGTCCGGCTCGGCCTTCAGCGCCTTTTCATAGAAATCATAGGCTGCGTCGTAGTCCTTGAGACTCTCGGCCTTCCGTCCCTGCTGGTAGTCGGGTTTGCCCTTCGGGCAGCCAGCCGCAAGCAGCCCCATCCCTACGCATAAAATCAGCCTGCTCCATCCTCGCATGTACTCTCCACGGCTTGGGCACCGAACGGGATTCACTCTAGCATCGTGTTTAGAGGCCGGGCAAGCTGCCGAAGGTTGGCTGTCTTGCATGTGTTACCCCCAGCCGACTAACATTTAATGCTAGAGTCGCAACGGCTTACATGAGGTTACATGGCGTGGCGGGACGAGAATCCAAGAAGGCCGACAAGCCCAAAGAGCAGATCGTGGCGCAGAACCGCGCTGCCTCCTACAATTACCACCTGCTCGAGAAGATGGAGGCTGGGCTGGTGCTGCACGGCACCGAAGTAAAGGCCCTTCGCGAAGGGAAAGCGAATATCCGCGACGCCTTCGTCGACTTCAAGACCACCGGCCCCTGGCTCGTAAATGCCCATATCGCCCAATACATGCCCGGCGGCCCCTGGAACCATGAGCCCCTCGGCTCCCGCAAATTGCTGCTGCACCAAAATGAGATTGACAAGTTGGCGGGGCGGGTTGAGTCCAAAGGTTTAACCGTCATCCCCCTGCGGATATACTTTCGCGACGGCATCGCCAAATGCGAAATCGCCTTGGCGCAAGGCAAGAAAACCTGGGACCGCCGCCAGGACGAGCGTAAAAAGGAAGCCCGCCGCGAAGCCGATGAAGCCATGTATCGCAACCGGAGGCGATAGAGCCACATGCAGATCACGTTGGACACCAAGCCGTTCGCAGCACTGGAAGCCGATGCCCTAGTCTCGTACGTCTTTGAGGATTCCGAGCTCGTACAGGGGCGCATTGCCGAAATCGATCAGGCGGCGAACGGCTTGCTGACGAAGCTGGCCAAAAGCGGCGAATTTTCAGGCAAACCCCTGGAGATGACTTTAATTCACGCTCCCGCCGGATTGAAAGCCACGCGGCTCTTGCTGGTCGGGGCGGGGAAGAAGGACAAATTCGATGTAGCCAGCCTGCGGAAAACCGCTGGAGCTTCCCTCCGTTACCTCAAGTCGCGCTCGGCCAAGCAAATCGCGTTTCTCGTCCGCGAAGGCGATTTGAATGATTCCACCGCCCAGGCGGTTGCCGAAGGCGCACTGACGGCCGACCTCGAGACCGATAAGTACAAAACCGACAAGAAGAACGACAAGACTATCGAGTCTCTGGTGATCGTGGGCTACGGAGACGCCGAACGCGCCGCTGGCGAGAAAGGTCTAGCTCGCGGCCGAACGATAGCTGAGGCCCAAAACTTCACCCGCGAGCTGGTCAACGAGCCCTCCAACAAGCTGACTCCCATGATTTTGGCCGACAAAGCCGCCGCAATGGCTAAACAAGCCGGTCTCGCAGTCGACATTCTCGACGAAAAGAAAATTGCCGACCTGAAGATGGGCGCGCTCCTCAGTGTCTCTCAAGGCGGCCCCGAACCTCCGCGCGTTATCGTGATCACATATACGCCGGCGAGTCCGAAACCTGGAGCACCCGTCCTCGGCTTCATCGGCAAAGCCGTCACCTTCGACACTGGCGGCATTTCCATCAAGCCCGCCGACGGCATGGAGAAAATGAAGTACGACATGGCTGGCGGTGCCACGATGATCGGCGTCATGCGCGCTCTCGCGGCTTTGAAGCCCAACGTCAAAGTTATCTGCGTCGTACCCAGCACCGAAAACATGCCGGGCGGCACCGCGCAGAAGCCCGGTGACATTCAGACCGCCATGTCCGGCAAGACCATCGAAGTACTCAACACCGACGCCGAAGGCCGGCTGATTCTTGCCGACGCCGTGCACTACGCCAAGCAGCTTGGCGTCACCCACATGGTCGATGCCGCCACGCTGACTGGTGCCATCGTGGTCGCGCTCGCCAACATCAACGTCGGCGTCTTTGGCGGGGCGGATCAAGCCTGGACAGATAAAGTTCTTGCCTCAGCGAAAGCTGTCGGCGAAAAAATGTGGCAGATGCCCATGGACGACGAATACCGCGAATTCATCAAGGGCAGTTTCGCGGACATTCAGAATATCGGCAGCGGCAAAGGCGGTGGCTCCATCACCGGCGCCTGGTTCATCCGCGAATTCGCCGGCGACACGCCGTGGGTCCATCTCGACATCGCTGGCACCGCGTGGAACGACGACGCCAAACCCTGGCTGGCCAAAGGCCCTACCGGCGTCGCTGTCCGCACCCTCGTCAACCTGGCAATGTCCTACTAAGTCCTACTCGGCCGCATTTACCATCTACGGGCGCGGCGCCGCCGCGCCTGTCTTCCTACTGCAACACCGCGCCTACATCTTCTCCGGCGCCGCTATCCCCATCAACTCCAGCGTCCTCACCAATTGCGCCTCCACGCGCTCCGTCAGCGCCAGCAAAAACGCCCGCTTCTGCGGGTCCACTTCCGACAAGATGTGATGCTTGTGATAAAAATTATTGAACGCCTGCGCCAGCTCAAACGCATACTTTGCCAAAAATGCCGGCTCCTGCGCCGCGATCGCCGCTTCGACAGCGTGATCCAGCGAGCTCACTTTCAGCAATAACTCCCACAACCCGTCGCCTTCTGCGCCGCTCAACAGCGCAGCCGCCGTCCCCCGTGTAACGACCGCTTTCTCGCTATCAGTCTCCTCGCCTTTCCTGCGAATTCCGCGAATGCGCACCACCGCGTATTGGCAGTACGGCCCGGTTTCGCCTTCAAAGCTCAACGCATCCTTGAAATCAAACGCGATCACCGCCGTTCGCGTAAATTTCAGTAGAAAAAAGCGCAGCGCCCCTACCGCAATGGCGTGCGCGATGATTTGTTGTTCGTCGGGCTTGACCTCGGGATGGCGCTGCTGCACTTCCGCTAAAGTCGCCGCCTCCAGCTTGTCGATCAAATCATCGGCCTTCACGCCGAGCCCCTTGCGCCCACTCACCTCTACATACGGTTTCTTCGCATCCTCTGCCGATAACTCATATCCCAGCTCCGCGGCACATCGCGGAGTCAGCGCCACAATCTCATACGACAAATGTATGGAGTGCTCCGCCTCCCGCGCATGCCCCAGCGCCCGCAACCCTGCCGCCACCACCTTCTGCGGATACGCCTGCCGGGAATCAATGACGTTGTAAACCTCCGCTGCAGGCTCGCCGAAGTGTGGCGCATCCGCAGCGCTCTTCCGCGTCGTCGTGGCCCAGACGTCTTCGCCTGCAGGCGTATTCGGCCACTTCGCGTAGTTAAAATCCTTGCCCAGCAATCCAAATTTCCATAACTGATATGCAATATCCTTCCCGACATAGGTAACCGTCCCATTCGAACGCACGATAATCTTGTCCTGCGTATTCTCCTCATCCGTCTGTGTGTTCTCTGCGGCCTCTGTGGTCACCGGTTTTGCCTGTCCATCCTCGCGAAACGGCATCACCCAGCAGCCCGCCATCTTCCCCGCATTCGCGTACTGAATCACGTTCCCTTGGCGAAGCTTCTCAAACGCCGCGTCCCAAAAATGCAGGTGCAAAATCTCGCTTTCGCGCGCCAGCAGATCGTAAGCGATACCCAGCCGTGCCATGGTTCGCAAGTGCGCACTCACGATCGCATCGGCGACCACTTGTCCGACTTCGGCCTCCTCGCCGCGGCCTTCCTCGATAGCCTTCAGCGTCGCGCCGCGTAACTTCGCTGCCCGGTCTTTGTCTTCCTCAAAAAATTGCGTCGCTCGCGCATATAAATCCCAGCACAGATAATCGAAACGCGGCTCCATCGCCATCATCTTCACGCTGACCGGAGTCCGCTTCTCCATGTCGAGAAATCCGATCACTACATCCGCGACCTGCACGCCGGTGTTATCGATGTAGTTCTGCACCTGCACGTTGTGCCCGGCGTACCGCAGCGTCCGTGCCATGGTGTCGCCCAGCACTGCATTTCGCACGTGCCCAATGTGCGCCGCTTTGTTCGGATTGATACTCGTATGCTCGACAATAATCTTGTCGCCCCGCTGCGCAGTGGCACCGGCGGTCGGACCTTTAGGTCCGACAATAGAGCCAGACGGAGCTGTGGGCTTTGGCCCTTGAGAAATTGCAGTTCCTTCAACCTCCCCGCTCTTCACCCAAAACGCTTCCCGATCAAGAAATGCGTTCAAATATCCGCCGCCAGCCACTGCCACTCGCGAAATTCCTTCAATCGGGCCGATCTGTGCTGCAATTTCCTGGGCAATCTGCCGCGGTGCGCGCTTCAATCGTTTCGCCAGTTCAAACGACACCGGCGAAGCGGCCTCACCCATCGCCAGCTTAGGCGGCCGCTCCAGCGGCACTCCTAGCTCCACGCCATATTTTTCTCGGATGTGTCGCGCGAGTGCCTCGCGCAGCCGGTTCATCAGTATGAGATACACGTGTCCTCAGTTTCGGATTACTGCTGTTGTTTCCCTGGAAAAGAGAGTATATGTGTCGCCGCGAAATCGTCAAAGAGCCGAACTCCCCGCGTTTCGAGCTATCATGGCATCGCATTTGCCGTCGTCATAGATCATTGTGTCCGGTTTACAGCGGACCAGGAGCGCTTTGATGCGTCGTGCAATCGCGGTTGCATTCGCTGGTATTGCTTTCGCGCTGCTGCCTTTGTTCCCCTCTGGCGACACCGCCCGGGCCGCGGAAAAATCCAATGCGGCGCAACTCGCCGAGCTCGCAAAATCGGGCGGGCCGAATCTGCGCGACGCCATCACCGCCACCTTCGACGCAAAGGACCTGAAAGAAGGCACCGCCTGGGTCGGCCGCGGCCCCGACTTCTTCTTCGCCACGCATTCCTCCACCAAACCCGACCTGCACATCGATGGCGCTCCCGGACCTCAGATGCGGCTACTCTCTGGTACCGACCTGTGGTACGCCGCGGCGCGGATCGAGCAGCTCGGTCGGCTCCACTCCTTCTATTACCTCAGCAACGGCGCCAAATTCGGCGGAAAACTCGACGTGCCCGCCTTCGGCCCGCTTTCCTATCTGCAACCCGGCGTCCCCTCCGGCACGCTCTCCGACAAGGTCACGCACGTCAGCAAAATCTACGAGGGCATGAAAAGCGAATACTGGATTTACGTTCCCGCCCAATACAAGCCCGAAACGCCGGCCGCAGTCATGGTCTTTCAGGACGGCGGCGGCTACACTCACCGGGACACCAACAATCCCACGTTGAATGTCATCGACAATCTCATCGCTCAAAAGAAAATCCCGGTCATGATCGCCGTCTTCATCAATCCTGGCGACATCACCGACTCCCCCGGTACGCCCACATTCCAATTCGTCAAAGCTTATTCCGACAAATGGCAGCGTACTCTGAAAGATTCCATGCGCAGCACGCTCTACGACACTGTCAGCGACCGCTATGTCCGCTTCCTTCGCGACGAAATTCTCGCCGACGTCGCCGTCAAATATAATCTGCGCAAAGACAGCCACAGCCGCGCCATCACCGGGCTGTCTTCCGGCGGCATCTGCGCCTTCAACGCCGCGTGGCAGATGCCCGATCAATTCAGCCGTGTCATTTCCTGGATCGGCAGTTTCTCGAGCATTCAGTGGCACGAAGATCCCGCGATCCCCGACGGCGGCCAGGATTACCCCGACAAAGTCCTCCGCGAGCCCAAGCGCAACATCCGCGTGTGGCTTCAGGACGGTTCCGAGGATCTCGATCTGCGTTACGGCAACTGGCCCCTCGCAAACCTGCGTATGGCGAACGCGCTAAAAGCCAAAGAGTACGACTTCCATTTCAGCTACGGCAAAGGCACGCACAATGCAGCGCACGGCGCCGCCGAATTTCCCGCCGAAATGATCTGGCTCTGGCGCGACTACGATCCCGCCAAGACCACTCAGACCTACGAGATCGAGCCAGCCGAGAAGGCCAAGCCAATCTTTAGAGTTTCCGTAGCCAATCGCGACGCCGAATAAGTCGCAGCAGACATGGAGTGCGGTGATTCGGCACCCCTCGCGATGCTCGCGTTCTCTCCCGTGTAGGGGCGCGCTTTAGCGCGACCTGCCACTATGTTGCCCGCGCTCAGACGAGACCTCCATAGGCTTCCGGCCGCCCGCCCGTGCGTTGAAATCGAACCTGCTACAATAGATATGCAAATCGGCCTTGGACTGCGTAACGTTCATGAAGGTAGCCTACTTCGATTGCTTCTCGGGCATCAGTGGAGATATGACGCTTGGCGCGCTCATCGACGCCGGCTGCGATGCCGCCCATCTCCGCTCCGAACTCGCGCGTCTGCACGTTCCCGGCTGGCAGATGACCTCGGAGAAAGTCTGGAAAAACGGAATGGCCGCAACGCAAGTAAAGGTCCACGCCGAAGACCAGCAAAAGCATCGCTCGCTGGCGGATATTCTCGGAATCCTGCGCGACTCGCAGCTCGCCCAATCCGTTCGCGATTGGTCAACGCAAATTTTTAAGAAACTTGGAGCTGCGGAAGCTCAAGTCCACGACGTTCCGGTGGACAAAATTCACTTTCACGAAGTCGGAGCCGTCGACGCCATCGTCGACATCGTCGGTGCCTGCGTCGGTTTCGCGGCGCTCGGCATCGAGAGATTTGCCTGCTCGCCCCTGAACGTCGGCGGCGGCACCGCGAAAATGGCCCACGGCATCCTGCCGGTCCCGGCGCCCGCGACCGCAGCCCTGCTTCAAGGCAAGCCGACCTACTCCAATGGGGTGCAACGCGAACTGGTCACACCAACCGGCGCCGCAATCGTCGCAGCGCTCTGCGATTTCTTCGGTCCGCAGCCGCCGATGACGGTCGCCTCCATCGGCTACGGTGCTGGCACGGCGGACCTCGAAGGCCAGCCCAACGTCCTACGCATCATGGTTGGCGAAGCCGCTGAAAAAATTGTCCCCGGCTACGACGAAGAAATTACCGTCATTGAAGCGAATCTCGATGACATGAACCCGCAGATTTATGGGTACGTCCTGGAGAAGGCCCTTGCGGCCGGTGCTCTCGACGTCTACACCACGCCGGTGCAGATGAAAAAGAATCGCCCGGGTACCCTGCTCACGATCCTCTGCAATCCGCAGGACACAGATACTCTGATGTCGCTCATCTTCGCCGAAACAACCACCTTCGGCGCCCGTACCTATCGCGCACAGCGCCGCACACTCCCGCGCGAATCCGTCAACGTAAGCACGACGTACGGCGACGTCCGCATCAAGCTCTCGCGCGTCAACGGCCGCATCCTGCATGTCGTGCCCGAGTACGACGACTGTCGCAAGCTGGCCGCGGAAAAAAATGTGCCGTTACAGCAGGTCATCAGCGAAGCCCTCCACTGCTACAAAGGAGGCTCGTCGTAGGGGCGCAGCATGCTGCGCCCCATCTGGGCAAGATCGCTGTGCCCTGGCGCTCTCGGGCTTTGACGTTCTTTAGCGTATCCTTGCCAATCGCCGAAACTCGAAAAGGAAAAATGGCTCCGTCTCAACCCAAATACTATCTGACGACGCCGATCTACTACACCAACGGCTTGCCGCACATCGGCCACGTCTACACCACCATCGTCTGCGACACCGTGCGCCGGTTTAAGCGCATGCGCGGCTTCGACGTGGTCATGGCCACCGGCACCGATGAGCACGGCGTCAACGTCGAGCGCGCCGCGCAAAAAGCCGGCGTCCCGGAATCCGAATTTGTCGCCCGCATGGCTGAAACCTGGAAAGCGCTCTGGGAAGAACTCGGCATTCCCGCGGACGAATTCATCCGCACCACCGATCTCTCGCACGTCCGCACCGTGCAGTGGCTCTTCCGCCGCTGCCGCGAGAACGACTACATCTACAAAGGCCACTACATCGGGCAGTATTGCATCTACGACAACGCCTATGTGGACGTGAAGCCCGGCGAAAACTGTCCCGATTGCGGCCGCCCGACGGAAACCGTCACGGAAGAAAACTATTTCTTCAAGCTTTCCGCATTCCAAAAGCCGCTGCTCGATTTCTACAAGAAGAATCCAAACTTCATCCAGCCGGAATCGCGCCGCAACGAAATCATAAGCTTCGTCGAAGGTGGCCTGAAAGATCTCAGCATCACCCGCGCCACCATCCGTTGGGGTATTCCCGTTCCCGGTGAGGAACCGCACGTTTTCTACGTCTGGTTCGACGCCCTCACTTCCTATCTCACCGCCGTCGGCGGCCCCGAATACGAACGTCGCGGCTTCTGGCCCGCCGACGTGCACGTCGTAGGTAAAGACATCATCCGCTTTCACGCAGTGTACTGGCCCGCATTCTTGATGGCCGCAATGTTGCCGGTTCCTAAGCAGGTCTGGGCGCATGGCTGGTTCCTCATGGATCAGGCCAAGATGAGCAAATCCAAAGGCAATGTCGTCCGCGCCAAACCCATCGTCGATGTTCTCGGAATGGACGCGCTGCGCTATTTCCTCTTGCGCGACACCGTCTTCGGCCAGGACGGCAATTTCAGCTACGACGCGCTCGTCACGCGCTACAACAGCGAGCTAGCCAACGGTCTCGGCAATCTCGCCAGCCGCACCGCCGCGCTGATCGAGAAAAACTTCGGCGGCAAAATTTCGAAGCCTGTCTCGTTCGCACCTGAGGATGAAGCTCTCGCCAAACTAGTGCAATCCGCCATCGGCGAGATCCTCGAAGCCTACGAGAATTTCTCTTTCTCGCGCGCGCTGGAACAAATCTGGTCGATCATCGCCGCCGCCGACAAATATCTCACCACCGAACAACCGTGGGCTCTCGGCGACTCCGATGCCGACAAGCTGCGCAAAGCCGCGGTCCTCTACACCACCGCCGAATTGCTGCGCGTCGTCACCGCGCTCGCGCATCCGGCCTTGCCGCAAAGCACCAACCGCATCTGGGCGCTTCTCGGGCAGCCTGGCAGCGCCGACTCGCAACATCTCGACGGCCTCCGCTGGGGACAACTCGCTCCTGGCACCACCCTTGGCAAATCGCAAGCGCTCTTCCCAAGAATTGACAAAGCCGAAGCATTGGAGAGAATCGAAGCCATGCAAAACGAAGAACAGAACGCACCACTCCCGGTTGGCGGCCCGGCTCAGACTGCGAAACCCGCTCCCGCCGCGGCACCCATTGCCGCTGGCGCTGCGGCAGCAGCGGCTCCCGCCCCATCCGAAAAAATCGGCATCGAAGATTTCGCCAAAGTCGAGATGCGCGTAGGCCAGGTGAAAACCGCCGAACGCATCGTCGGCGCCGACAAGCTCCTCAAGCTCACCGTAGACATCGGCACCGAAGTCCGCCAGATCTGCGCTGGCATCGCCCAATACTACGAGCCAGAGTCCCTGATCGGCCGCAAAGTAGTAGTGGTCGTCAACCTCGCCCCGCGCAAACTCCGCGGCGTCGAGTCCAACGGCATGATCGTAGCCGCCAGCGTCGGCCCCGAAGGCCGCCCCGTCCTGGCAGGCTTCGCCGAAGACGTAGAAGTCGGCGCCCGCCTCAAGTAGCACCGGCACTCTTGTCTGTGCCAACGTCAAAAATGGCTGAGGCATCCGCCGTTATGCGAATCATGATCTCCTAAATTCCGACTCCGGCTCCGAACCCCAAAATAATCCATGCAACTCATCGACTCCCACGCCCACATCGATTTCCCCCAATTCGACGCCGACCGCGATGCCATGCTCGATCGCGCCCGCGCCGCCGGCGTCACCACCCTGCTCGCCATTGGCTCCGGCCCCGGCCCCGAAAAACTCGATGCCGCCATCCCCTACGCCGAACAACACGACTGGATCTACGCCAGCATCGGCACCCACCCCCATGAAGCCAAAGACTTCACGCCCAATCACCTCGATCAACTCTCCAAACTCGCCACTCACCCAAAAGTACTCGCCTGGGGCGAAATCGGCCTCGACTATTTCTACGATCACTCCCCCCGCGAAACCCAGGCCAAAGTGTTCCGCGACCAACTCGCCCGCGCGTATCAAGCCAAACTCCCCATCATCATCCACTGCCGTGACGCCTGGCCCGACACCCTCGCCATCCTCGACGAAGTCTGGCGCCCCACCGGCCTCGGCGGCATCCTCCACTGCTTCACCAGCACCCTCGAAGACGCCCAACACGGCGTCGACATGGGTTTCCTCATTTCCTTCGCGGGTAATTCAACCTATCCGAAAGCTGCGAATATCCGCGACGTTGCGAAGGCTCTGCCTCTTGAGAAGATTTTGATCGAGACAGACTCTCCATTTCTCGCGCCTCAAGGCTTCCGCGGCAAGCGCAACGAGCCCGCCTACCTCGCCGAAGTAGCAAAGGCCATCGCCACTGTGAGAAACTTGACCGCAGAAGAAGTCGCCGCCGCGACCGCCGCAAATTTCCGCCGTTTTTTCGCTCGTTGACCGGGCCTGCAAGGCCGCCACGAGCCCGTGGCCATGGATCGCGGCAATGCGGCGCCGGCTCGCACTTCCACAGCCAACACATGCGCGCTTGACCGCCATGCGCTCAAACGCGATACTGTTGCGTTCAACACATGCCCGGGTTCGCCGCAGGTCAGGAGGAAGGCCATCGCGCTGCTGACAGTTAGGGAGATCTTTGATCTCGTCAGGGACGACCTCGTGCTGGTCGAAGAGGAACTGACGCGACAGAGCGCCGCCGCCTTTCCTCCGGTTTCCGAAATCACCAGCTATCTTCTCGGTGGCGGCGGCAAGCGCCTGCGTCCCGCTTTGCTCCTCCTTTCCGCACGTTCCGCAGGCCACACCGGCCGCAGCGCCATTCGACTTGCCGCCGTCGTCGAACTCCTCCACAGCGCCACGCTCATCCACGACGACGTCATCGACTCTGCCGACACCCGCCGCGGCCGCCCCTCTGCGAACTCCCGCTGGGGCAATCACCGCAGCGTCCTCACCGGCGACTGGCTCTACATGCAGTCCTTCCAGATGGCTCTCGATGAGCGCAACTTCCGCATCCTCGACATCCTCATCGACCTGACCCAAAAAATGGTCGAAGGCGAACTCATCCAGCTCGCCAAAATCGGCCGCATCGACGTCACCGAAGAAGACGCCCTTCGCCTCGCCACGCACAAAACCGCCTGCCTCTTCAGCGGCTGCGCTCGCCTCGGCGCCGTTCTCGGAGGCCTCGAAGGCGAAGACGAACTGGCGCTAGCCGACTACGGCCGGTACGCTGGCCTGGCCTTCCAACTGGTCGACGATCTTCTCGATTTCACCGCCTCCGCCCAGCAGCTCGGCAAACCAGTCCTGAGCGACCTTAAAGAAGGCAAAGTCACTCTTCCGCTCATCTACGCCATGGAAAACGGCCACCGCGAAGCCCGCGAGCTAGTCGCCCGCGTCCTCAAAGAAAAGGAATTCGATTCCGTCCGCCCCGAAACTCTGGTCGCCCTGGTAAACGAATCCGGCGCCCTCGACCGTACCCGCAATCTCGCCCAGGACTACGCCCAGCGCGCTAAAGCCTGCCTCCACGGCCGCAGCAACTCCGAATACGGCCGCGCCCTCCTCACCCTCCCCGACTTCATCCTCGACCGCGAAAACTAGATCTCCCCTACGCCTAGGTCTGTCATCCCGACTGTAGCGACGCGGCTTTTTCCCCGCGCGTTTTTTGCGCGCCGCGGCGCGAAGTGGAGGGACCCTGGCTTGGTCGATCCCCAATAAAGTTCGGCCCGACAGTTACCCGACCCGGCCAAGGATCTTCCATTGCTTGCGCGCACAACTCCGCCTAATCTAACTTCGTCAACGGCGGCGCCCCATGCTCCCCTTCAAACTCATCTACCATCCCCACTACGACCTCAACCTCGGCCCTCACGTCTTCCCCTCGCAAAAGTTCCGCCTGATCGCCGAAACTCTCATCTCTGAGAAAATCGCTGCCCACGAGGATTTCCTCCAACCCGAAAGCGCCGCCGACGAAGACCTCCTCCGCGTCCACACCCGCGAATGGGTGACAAAACTAAAGACCGGCACCCTCACTGCCAGCGACGTCATGAAACTCGAGATCCCCTATTCCCCCGAACTTGTAGAAGCGGTCTGGCTAGCGGCCGGCGGTTCGATCCTCGCCGCCCAATCCGCGCTCCGCGATGGTTTCGCCTGCAACATCGGCGGCGGCTTTCACCACGCCTACCCCAACCACGGCGAAGGTTTCTGCGCCATCCACGATGTCGCCGTCGCCATCCGCCGCCTTCAGCACGACAACTCCATCACCCGCGCCATCGTCGTAGACACCGATGTCCACCACGGCAACGGCACCGCCGCCATTTTCACCAAAGATCCCACCGTCTTCACTCTCTCGATCCACCAGGAAAATAATTACCCCGCGCACAAACCTCCCTCCACACTCGATCTCAATATGGATGATCGCGTCGACGACACCGAATACCTCGACGCCCTCCTCCCCGCGGTTGAAAAATCCCTCGACGAATTTCGCCCCGACATGCTTTTCTACGTCGGCGGCGCCGACCCTTTCTGCGAAGATCAACTCGGCGGCCTCTCGCTCACGAAAAAAGGCCTGCTCGAACGCGACCGCCGCGTCTTCGAACAAGCCCGCACACGCAATATACCGGTGGCCACCACGCTGGCCGGCGGCTACGCTCGCCGCGTCGAAGACACCGTCCACATCCACATCAACACCATCCTGGCCGCCCGCAATGTCGCCGCCGCATTCCCCAAGTCCGCCACCGCCACAACCTGATACACTCGCCCGCCAAACGCGGTCGGTTCGCTCAATACTTTCTCGGAGGCCCATCGAATGTTTCCTAGAACCTTGCGTTGTCTCTTGCCAATGCTCGTGCTCACATCGCTCGCTGTCATCGTTTCCGCAACCGGCCGGCCGAAAACGCAACCGTCCGCGCACACCACGCCAACTGCCGCTCCCGCCAAACTCAAAATCTACATCTCCGTCGACATGGAAGGCATCGCCGGCGTCGTCACCTCCGATCAACTCGGCCCCACAGGCTTCGAATACGAGCGTTTCCGCCGCTTCATGACCAACGAAGCACTGGCCGCAGTGCAAGAGGCAAGAGACTCCGGCGCCACCGAAATCGTCGTCAGCGACTCCCACGGCAACGGCCAAAATCTTCTGATCGATCTCTTCCCGAAAGACGTTCGCATCGTCCGTTCCTGGCCGCGCCGCGGCGGCATGATGGCCGGCCTCGACTCCACTTTCGACGCCGCCATGTACGTCGGCTACCACGCCTCCACCACCAACCCGCGCGGCGTCCGCGCCCACACCTTCTCCAGCGCGCACCTCGCCCGCGTTGGCCTCAACGGCAACGCCGTCACCGAAGGCGAATTCAACGCCGCCTACGCTGGTTCCTTCAATGTGCCTGTGATTTTCGCGTCAGGAGATGACGCTGCGATGGCCGAACTCAAATCCCGCCTGCCCAATCTCGAAACCGCCGAAACCAAAAAATCCCTCGGCTTCCACTCCGCAGAAACCCTGACTCCCGAAGCCTCCTGCGAGAAAATCTCCGCAGGAGTGAAAACAGCCCTCACACATCTTCACGACGCCAAACCG
>DATNCJ010000033.1:0-41351 GCA_035607215.1 Candidatus Eiseniibacteriota bacterium | reverse complement strand
CCCGCCACCACGCGAATGTCCGCGTTCGGCTCATCTCCCGAGGGTGGAGCCGGCTGACCCACAATTACGAAATCGGTCGCCGCCCCGCGCGCCACGGGCAGGGTGTTCACCACCGCCGCCAATTCCACTCCCGGAATCGCGCGCACCCGCTCCAGAACCTGATCCAAAAATGGCGCGACGCGCTCATCGGGGTACCGGCTCGGGGACAAAAACAAATTCGCCGTCAGCAGATTCTTCTCCTCGAATCCCGGCCATACCTTCGAGAGCCGCACAAAACTGTTGATCAGCAATCCGCTGCCGGCCAACAGCATCAGCGCCAGCGCGATCTCCGTCACCACCAGCGCCCCACGTAATTTCACGCCGCGCGCGCTCGACGTTCCTCGCGCGCCTTCCTTTAGTGCGCTGTTCGGATCCGTGTGTGACGCTTCGACCGCCGGCACCGCGCCGAATACCATCGCCGTCAGCAAGGAAAGCGCCGCAGCAAACGCCAGCACGATTCCATCGACGCGCACCTCATCCAATCGCGGCACATTGCCCGGGCCAAACGCTACGATTAGCTTCACGCAGCAGATCGCCAGTAGCACTCCCCCCGCCGCCCCGACCACGCCCAGCACCGCGCTTTCCGCCAGACATTGCCGCAGCAGGCGTCCGTGCGCCGCGCCCAGTGCCGCGCGCACCGCAAATTCCCGCACGCGAGTGGTGTTGCGCATCAGCACCAGGTTCGCCACATTCGCGCACGCTGCCAGCAGCACCAACCCCACTGCGCCCAACAGCACCAACAGCGCCGGCCGCACCGGAGCGGTGATGCGCTCGCGCAAATTTCCGACCGCCACCTGAAACCCGGTGTCCACTCCCGGATTCTGCCGCATTACGCCGGCCACGAACGCATGCAGCTCCGCCTCGGCCTGCGCGGTAGTCGCACCAGGTGTCAGCCGCGCAACGACGTGCAGCAGATGCGAGCGCCGGTTTTTCGACAGTTCGCCGCCGATCGCCAGCGGAGTCCAGATTTTTGTATCCTGCGGAAATTCGAATCCCGCCGGCATCACTCCCACGACCACGTGCGGCACATCGCTCACCCGAATCGTTCTGCCAATCACGCCGGAATCGCCGCCAAACTGCCGCTGCCATAATCCGTAGCTCAACACCGTGACATTGTCGGCGCTCTCGCACTGCTCATCCGCGGTAAATCCGCGGCCCAACCCCGGTCTTACGCCCAGCGCGTCAAACAATCCGGCCGAAATCATCGCGCCCTCGGTCTGCGCCGGCTCCGCTCCACCGCTGACATTGAACGTCCACGGCCGGTAGGCCTCCGGCTGCTGGACCGATCGCAACGGCGCCGCGCGCAAATCCAGGTAATTCGCAAAAGAAAAGTTCGTCGCGCCGTCGTGATTCTCCTCGATGCGCACCAGCCGCGCTGGATCGCCATACGGCAACGGCCACAGCAGCACGGTGTTCACAACGCTGAAAATCGCGGTAGTGGCCCCAATTCCCAAAATCAACGTAAGCACCGCTGTCGCCGCATATCCCGGACTCCTACGCAATCCGCGCATCGCGAACAAGCCATCCTGCGCCAGGTCCTCGAGCCACCTCCAACCCCAGGCCTGGCGCCCTCGCTCGCTCAGCGACATCCCATTCCCAAACGCGCGCGCCGCTGCATAACGCGCCTCAGCCTCACGCTCACCGCCGGCGATCAACTCGCGCTCCTTCATCTCCCGATGCAAGCGCATCTCCTCGTCTAACTCCCGCGCCGCCGCGTCGCGCCGCGCCAGCATCTTCAATCGCCGCCAAATCTCACCCAGTTTTCCCATCGCCGTTCCGCTTCTCGCCTTGCATCTTTACTTCGTCACTTCATTGCTTCGCTTCTTTCATTCGTGCCTCAGCGCCACCATCGGGTCCACGCGCATCGCCCTTCGCGCCGGCACCCAACAAGCCATCATCGCGACCACGCCCAGCACCAACGCCGCCGCCCCCAACACCAGCGGGTCCCGCGGCTGAATCCCATAAAGCAAGCTCGACAAGAACCGCGTAGCGAACACTGCCCCCGCAAGTCCCACTACCAACCCAACTACAGTCATCAGCATCCCTTGCCCCATCACCATCCCCGCCACGTCCTCGCGGCTTGCTCCGAGCGCCACGCGAATCCCGATCTCGTGAGTCCGCTCCGCCACCGAATACGCAATCACGCCGTAAACTCCCACCGCCGCCAGCGCCAGCGCCACAAATCCAAAAAACCCCAGCAGCGTCGCATTAAATCGCGTGCCCGAAGCCGCCTCCGCGATCCGATCTTCCATCGCTCGCGCATCGAAGATCGGCTGCTCCGGATCGACCTCCAGCACCGCATCTCTCACTGCGGCCACCAGGCTCCGCGGATCGCCCTGCGTTCGCAGGGCGAAGCCCGCGAAGGTTTCCGGCATGCCTCCTCTCCCGAATGGCGTGAAAACTTCCGGATCGGCTTCGCGGTCCAACCTTGCGTGCCGCACGTTCCCCACGACTCCCACAATGGTGTCCCAAGGCTGCGGCTCTCCGTGCCCGGCGCCAAAGCGCATTCGTTTTCCGACCGCATCCTTATTCCCGAAATATTTCTGCACGAATGCCTGATTTGCGATCACTACGTGCGTATCGGATTTCACGTCGCGTTCATCGAACACGCGGCCTGCCAGCAGTGGCATGCGCAGCGTCTCGAAGTAACCCGGGCTGACGTCCTCCACTGTCACGGGCGGTGTCTGCCCCAGGGGCTTGTCCGGCTGCCCCTCCAGCCCAAACGTGCGCATTTGCGTGAAATTGGTCAGCGGCAATGAAGTCGTCAAGCCGGCCGAGCCCACGCCGGGCATTGCACGCATTTTCCGTAATACCTGGTCGTAAAAAGTATTCCGTTGCGCCGCGTCCCGGTATTTGTTCGGCGGCAGCATGGTCGCCACAGTCAGCACATGATTCGCGTCAAATCCGGGATCGACGTTGGAAAGCAGCACGAAGCTGCGGATCAACAATCCCGATGCCGCCACTAAAACCACCGCCAGCGCCAGCTCGCACGTTGCCAGGGCATTCCGCAGCGAGCGCTGGCCGGTTCCGCGCGTCGCGGTGTCGCGCCCATCCTTCAGTCTTGCATCCACGTCCGGATTCGATGCTCGCCACGACGGGATTGCCCCGAACAACGCCACTGTCGCGCAGGTGATCCCCAGCGTGAACAACAGCACCCATCGATCCATCGTGATGTGCTCCGCCTGCAGGAAATTCTGCGGTGCGTAGAATTGCAGCAGGCGCACACCGCCTGCGGCCCCGGCTAGTCCCAGCAGGCCACCGAGAAATGCAATCAGCGCTCCTTCGGTCAGCAGTTGTCGCAGCAACCGCGCCCGACGGGCCCCGATTGCCGATCGCACCGCTAGCTCCTTTTGGCGGTTGGCCGTTCGCGCCAGTTGCAGATTCGCGATATTCACGCACGCGATCAGCAGCACCACGCCGACTGCTACCAGCAGCATTAGCAGCGTTGGCCGGACATCTCCCACCAGCTTTTGGTGCAGCGGAATCGCTTGCACCTGCAGCCCATCCCTCATATGCACAAACATTGTGGGTATCGCTGAATTGGTCTGCTGACTCAGTGTCGCCAAATCCGCGTTGGCTTGATCCAGTGAGACGCCGGGCTTCAATCGCCCAATCACCTGCGTCAGCGACATACGCTGCGTTGCCCAGTCCACTTTTGGCGGCAGTTGAAAAGCGGTCAGTATGTCTGGCTGGAAGCCGCGCCGCGGAAAGTGGAATCCCGCCGGCAGCACCCCCACGATCGTATGGCTGTCCTGATTCAGCGAAATGCCTCTTCCAATAATGTTGGGATCCGCGCCGAATTTTCTTCTCCACAGTCGGTCCGAAAGAATCGCCGCCAGCCTTCCTCCCGGTTGCCCTTCCGCCTCGGAAAACGCTCGCCCCAGCGCCGGCTGCACGCCCAGCGTATCCAGCAGGTTTGGTGTCACCTGCGCTTGGTCGATCTGCTCCGGTTTTCCCATTTCCGTCAAATTGATCGGCCCTTGCCCGCCCAACGCCGCCATCGTCGCAAAGGTACGATTGTTTAGTTTCCAGTTTGTGTATTCCGGATTGGGCACCACGTTATCGTTCATCCGCGGCATGAATTCATCCGCCCACACCAGCCGGCCTGGATCGCGGTACGGAAGCGGCTGCAGTAGCACGGTATTCACGACGCTGAAAATCGCCGTATTCGCGCCAATCCCCAGCGCCAGCGTCAAAATCGCCGTGGCCGCGAACCCCAAATTCTTCCGCAACGTCCGCGCCCCGTACCGCAAATCTTGCGCAACGTCTTCCAGCCACCGCCAACCCCAAGCCTCGCGCCCACCTTCCTGCAAGCTCGTCCCATTACCAAACGCCCGCGCCGCCGCATACCGCGCCTCTTCCGAATCCGCTCCGCCAGCGATCAACTCGCGCTCCTTCATCACCCGATGCAAGCGCATCTCCTCCTCCAAGTCGCGCGCAAACTCCTCCCGTCGCGCAAACATCTGCAATCGCCGCCAAATCTCCCCAATCTTGCTCATCGTCTTTCCTCTTTACCTCATTACTTCCTTACTTCTTTACTTCCCATTCTTCATTCCTGCCGCAACACCACCATCGGGTCGAGCTTCGCCGCGCGTCTTGCTGGCAACAACGCGGCAAGCATCGCAACTCCAATCATCACCACGATCACGCCGCCGAACGTCGCCGGGTCAATCGTCGAAATCCCAAACAGAAAACTCCGCAGCAGCCGCGACACGCCCGCGCTCACCAGCAAACCCGCCGCGATCCCCCAACATGCCAGCTTGAGAGCGTGAACCAGCACCATTCTTCTCACGTCCGATTTCATCGCTCCCAGCGCAATTCGAATGCCGATATCCCGCCATCGCTGTTGCACCATCTGACCGGTCACCCCGCCCACGCCGATCGCTGCCAGCAGCAGCGTCAGTCCTCCGAACCCCGCCAGCAGCACCGCACGCACCCGCGGCTGCGAGCGCAGCCCGCTCACAATTTCCTCCGTCGTTCGCAGGCTCCCGATTGGCAACTCCGCATCGATCCCATGCACGGCCGCTGCGATCGCGCCGGCATTCACCGCCTGCCCCGCCTGCAGAAACAGAAAAACGGTTTGCGTACGCGCATCGATCTCACTACGCGGTCCATCGGGCCGCTGGTACAGCGAGGTGTACACCGCCGGATAGGTATCCCACTGGATCTGGTTGTAGCGAATCGATCGCGTGCTCCCCACCACGCCCACGATCGTCAACCACGGCTCCTGCGGGGTGTGTTGATCGATGTAACCAAGCCGCACTCGTTTGCCGATCGGATCTTCGCCCACAAAATATTTCCGCGCCATTTCCTCACTGACGATCGCCACAGGAAGCGAACTCGGCCGGTCGTGGCCGTCCAGCTCCCGCCCGCGCAGCAACGGAATTCCCATCGCGGCGAAATATCCCGGGCTCACCTCAAAAGTGGCTGCGCGCGGCAATTGCTCCATTGGCTGGCCTTGTTGCTTGTCCGTCTCCAGTGGGGTCAGGCCATCGACGTTGAACGGCCAGGTCACTGCCGCGCCCGCGGCGCGAACTCCCGCGACGTCGGTCAACTTCGCCAGCAGCTTCTCGCAAAATCGCGTTTGCTCCTGATTGGTCCCATACGTGGCATGCGGCAACGCCAAGTCGCCCACCAGCACATCCTGCAAGTGAAATCCGACCGGCTCGGACTGGATCTTCACGAAGGTCGAAAGCAGGAGCCCTGCGCCGACCAGCAGGACTACCGACAGCGCGATTTCCATCGCCACAAACAGGCTTCGCCCTCGCACATGATCTCGACCCGATTGTGCCCGCCCTTCCGATACCCGAAGCGCGCCCTCACGCCCTCGTAGTGCCCGCAGGGCCGGCAAAGAACCAAAAAACAACGCTGCCACAAGAACCGTGATCGCCGTTCCGATCAGCACCGTTACGTCCAGCAAAACTCCGCCCGGCGGCAAGACTCCGAAGGGACTCCACGCCGTGAAGCCGCGCAGCAGTCCAAACGCAATCGCCAGCCCCGCAACCCCGCCGCACGCAAAAACAGTCAAGACCTCCGCGCTGAGTTGCTGCAGCAGGCGTCGTGTACCGCAACCAAGCGCCACGCGAACGGCAAACTCCCTCATGCGGTGCGCGTTCCGCCCGAGAATCAGGCTCCCCGTATTCACGCAAGCAATGATCAGCAGCACGCCGACAGCGCCAAACAACAAGAGCAGGGAACTTCGAACGGTCCGCGTGTTGTCTTGCTGCAAATTGACGACAAGGACTCCAGACTCTTTCGGCTCGTCCGAAAAATCGTGATTCAGCTGCATCTGCATCGCAAAGAGCTCCGCCTCCGCCTGCGCTGCCGTCGTATCGCTCTCTAGGCGCCCGACTACCGCGACCGGTGCCGGCGAACTGGCGTCGTAGTCCTTGTCCGCCGGCGTGATCACCGTCCACACTTGGGTCTCAAACGCACGGTCGAGCACGCGCAAGGAAAAGCCGGAAGGCAAAACTCCGAGAACCCGGTACAGTTTTCGATTCAGCTGAATCGTTCGTCCCAGGATGTTTTGCGAGGATTGAAACTTCCTCTCCCACAATCCGTGACTGATCACACAGGCCGGCTCGCCCCGCGCGTCGTCCGCCACAAACAATCGCCCCGCTACTGCAATTCCGCCCACGGTTTGAAACAGGTTCCAGCTGGCCACCGCGCCGTGGATTTGCTCCGGCTCTCCCGCGCCGGACAGCGCATATCTTTGCTCGAACGTAGCTGCTAACGACTCAAATCTTTTGCTGCGCGACGCCCACACCAGGTAGTCGTGGTAGAGATTGAAATACGCCGGCTGGTGCGGCGCCTCCGCGCGCGTCCTCCACACGCTCACCAGTTCGTGCGGATTCTTCAGTGGCAAGGGCCGGAACAACCACGCATTCACAATGCTGAAGATCGCCGTGTTCGCTCCCACCCCCAGCGCCAGGGTCAGCACCGCCGTCAACGTAAATCCCGGATTCTTCCGCAGCATCCGTGTGCCAAATCGCAAATCCTGCGCAAAATCCTCCAGCCATCTCCAGCCCCACGCCTCGCGCCCGCGTTCGCTCAGCGATGTCGCATTCCCGAACGAGCGCGACGCCGCATAGCGCGCGTCGCCGTTCTCGGTTCCGCTAGCGAGCAGCTCCCGTTCCTTCATCTCCCGATGCAGCCGCATCTCCTCGTTCAACTCGCGGCCAAACTTCTCCCGCCGCGCCAGCATTTCCACCCGCCGCCAGATTTCGCCGATCACGCTCATCCCGTTGCCTTCTCCGCGAACCTCAGAAATCTCAGCGCCTCTGCGTTATCGTTCTCCCTGTAACCTCAACTCTTCAGCTTTCAAAAACCTGCCCATCTCTCCTTACGCGGTCTGTATCACCCGCGCGATCGCCCCGATCACCCGCTCGAACTGCTCGGTCTCCACCTCCATCTGCTTCTTCCCCACTGGAGTCAGCTTGTAATAGCGCGCTCGCCGATTTTCCGCCGTCGCGCCCCACTCCGCCTTTACCCATCCCTTGATCAGCATCCGCTGCAACGCCGGATACAGCGATCCCTCTTCCACCTGCAACACATCCCGCGAAATCTGCTGAATGGACTTTGCAATCTGGTATCCGTGCATCTCCCCATTCCGCGCCAGAGTCCGCAATATCAACAGGTGCAGGGTCCCCGGCAAAAGCTCATCCCGATTCATCGTTTCTCCTTAACTAGCGAAATCCACCGGACCAGCCCATCATCGACAGATGCGGGGGCCGCCCTTCAGCTTGCCCTGACACAGGAAGGGCGCGCCGGCCACCTGACATGGCCTGGGTACCGACGCCGGCTCGTTCGGCTAACCCGTCCCGCCGGTCTCTGGCATAGACAACCTATGCTTCACACCCCTTCATAACATAGATAGACTATGTCAGCCATAAAAAGTTAGGCCGTTCCCTGCGGCTTCTTCAGGTGCCCGGTATCGTGTTGGTCTTTGGAGCCATGCCCTCCAATTTCGCGTTTGACCCGGCTCTCGCCTTCAGGCACAAACAATGCGATAGTTTTTTCTACGAGTGGATCGGGGAGGGAGTTTGAATCGTCGCCTGCTGGTTATTCCGGGGGTCGCGCTCGCGCTGCTGGCCGCAATTGGAGTCTTGGCCTGGCATCGCCAGCACAAAATCGAAGAGGAAGTGATTCGCGAAGCCGATCAGGCTCACACCGAAGAGGTGAAGCAGGAAGCCCAGGCGGAAATTCCGCCGCTCGAAACAAGAATCGGACCCGGAGATAACTTTCCATCCGCGCTGCAAAAATCAGGCATCAGCGCCGAAGACGCCGCCGCGATTTCCAACGTCGCGCAGCGCGCTTTCAACATGCGCCAGATCCGCGCCGGCAACACCATCGTCGTAATGCGTAATCCTTACGGCGGACTGCGCGAGATCGACTACAAGATCGACGCCGACCGCATGCTCCAGATCAGCGCCGGCAACCACAATTTCACCGCCGATGTGAAACCCATTCCGTCAAAGACGGAAATCGCCAACATCGCGGGAACAATCGACGATTCACTCTTCAACGCCGTAGCGCAAAGCGGTGAATCGTCCGAGTTAACCTTGCAGCTCGCGCAAATTTTTGGCTACGACCTCGACTTCTACACCGATCCGCGAAGAGGCGACACCTTCCGCGTGGTTCTCGAGAAAAAGAAATACGCCGACGGCAAAACCGCAGGCTACGGAAAAATTCTCGCCGCCGAATACAACAATGGCGGGAAGAAATACCAGGCGCTGTTATTTCACGACGAGACCGGGCGGTCTGGCTACTACACCGCAGACGGCAAGGCGCTGCAAAAATCTTTTCTTCGCTCGCCGCTGAAATTCGGCGCGCCGGTCACATCGCATTTCAGCAAAGCGCGATTTCACCCGATCCTGAAACGCTATCGGCCGCACATGGGCACCGATTACGGCGCGCCGGTCGGCACTCCCGTCCAAACGATCGGCAGCGGCCGCGTGGTTTTCGCCGGCCGCAAGGGCGGCGAAGGCAACATGGTGCAGATCGCACATACCAATGGGTACGAGACAATGTATCTGCATTTGTCGCGAATGTACGTGCGGCCCGGCGAGCACGTCGAAATCGGCAAAACCATCGGGCTGGTCGGTAGCACCGGACTTTCCACCGGACCGCATCTGGATTTCCGGATCATGCAGCGCGGGCAGTATCAGAATTTCGAGAAGCTCGGATTGCCGCCGTCCGATCCGGTCAGCAAAAAATATTGGCCGGAGTTTGCGCTGGTGCGCGAACATTGGTTGCCGCTGCTGCAAAATCCCACGCCGATCACGGCGCGCGTCGTTCCTCCGATCGTTTCCACTGGTTCGCGTTAGAAAATCTGGTCTCGTGCTTCGGCATATCAATAGATGATCGGGAGCTTGGAGAAGTCGGAGCTGGTGTGGTCGGTGACGCGTAGGACCAGCAGGGTGCGATCGTCGCGGGCCTGAAGGCCTTGGCCGACGTGCCGGTCGGTGGCGGTCACGATCTTGTCGGCGATATCGCTGGCGGAATCCAGCGGCGTCATACCGGCGAGCACCGTGGAAAGGCGGTCGACGCCGAACTCCTCAAGGTCGGTATTTTCTGCTTCGAGGATGCCGTCGGAGGCGAACAGAATGGCGTCGCCGGGTTGCAGCTCCAACGTGGTTTCGTCGTATTCCGTGTCGGGATACAAGCCAAGAGGCATGCCGGCGATGCGAATAGACTGCACCACACCGTCACGGACCAGGATTGGGTAGGGTGCGCCGGCGTTGGATATCGTCAATCGCCGCGAGCCGGCTTCGTAGACAGCGAAGACCGTGGCGATGAAGCGACTGTCAAGGCGCGCGCCATTGAGACGATTGTTGAGCATGGCGAGCATTTCATGCGGCGGGCAGGGATGATCGACGATGTGCTCACGAATGGTACCGATGGCCAGCGAACCAAACAGCGCGGCGGCCGTTCCCTTTCCGGAGACATCACCCAGCACCAGCGCCAGACGTCCCTCGCCATAGGGCAGAAAATCGTAAAAATCGCCGCCAAGCTCGCGGGCCGAACAATAGGCGGACGCGAGATCGATGCCGGGAACTTCACGGGCGCCGGTCGGCAATAACTGGCGCTGAATTTCGCGCGCAGTGGAGAGATCCTCCTGAAGGCGCAGCTCATTTTCGCGAGCCTCCTGAAAGAGCCGGGCATTTTCCAGGGCGATGGCGATGAACGAGGCCAGAGTGGCGAGCATGCGCTCGTGCTCGGCGTTGAACGCATTCGCTTCGGTACTCTCCAGGTCGAGCACGCCGATCAAGCGATCCTGCAACAACAGGGGAACAACAAGTTCGGAGCGCGTGTCGAGCCCGACATCGCATTTGATGTAGCGCGAATCCTGAAGCGTGTCGTTGACGCGCAAGACGCGGCGCTGGCCGGCGGCGGTGCCGGTCAGTCCGGTGTGCAGCGGGACGGTCAAGCGCGACGGGATGGTGTCGCCGTAGCGCTGCGCGAAGGTGCTCTCCAGATGCTGGGTGCGTTCATTGAAGAGCATCACGGTAAAAACGTGGTAGTTGACCAGTTTTTTGACGCGCTGAGCGACACGGCGGAGTAATTCCTCGCGGTCAAGGATGGAGGTGATTTCACGGCTGACGTCGTACAGCAGGGAAAGCGTGTTGGCCTGCTCGGGGTGAGACACAAACAGGCTCGCGGGGACGGGATCAGCGTCACCCATCAGCGGAAAAGGAGCGAGTTTGGCGGCTTCATCCATATACGGAGTATACGTCGGGGTACCTGGACGGATATCGATTTGATGTGGCGGGAGTTGAAGCGTTGCGCACCGGGCCGGTCTGTGCGCGCCGCTGGAAAAGTGGAGGTGACGCCGAATGCCAATGCGTTTACGTGCGTCACGGCGGGAAATTGAAGGGGAGCCCTGTGGCCCCGGGGGTTTTGGATTGAACTGAAAACAAAGGGTTTGTTTTGGTGTCCGTATCGGATTGGAAATAAAGGCGGGTTGGGCGCCGGTCGCTGTTCGAGGGTCTCCCCGGAATGTGCAGCGAATTGTAGGGTCAACGTATGATTGCCGACCGTTTGATGGTGAAAGCGTGTGTCGCAGACACGGGCGCGAGCGTGCGAGAGATGAGCACGATGAGTAGTTTCGATGTCCGCGAGTTGGCGTAAAGCGGACAATCGGGCACGGACTTGTGGGGATCGAAGGGCTGCGAGCAGGAAGCGCGGTGGGGGAGTAGAAGCGCCGGGTGGCGCGGCGTCGAGCGGAGTAGACATACGAGAACACCTTTCTCCCTCGCGCGACGCACAAGCAGGAGAAGGATAACTCAGAAGGTACGTTCCCGTCAAGGAATATTTGGTACTAGCGGGAGTACTGCAGGGGTCAAACCCCAACGGAACAGAGTTCGTGGCCTGAGAGCCCTTCGGGGCTCAGGATAGACTGAAGTTTCCGCCTGCTAAACGAGGAGGGCGCGGGGACGCTCTGGTTGTGCTTGGCAGAGGGGTATTGCTGACGATGGGAAAGGCCTCAGCTCTGAAGGGGGTGAGCTACAGGTGCGGCTGGGTTAGGCGCCAGCGGTGGTGGCAGTGATGGCGGGAGGTTCCAATGCGTCGGACCCGGGTAAAACCGCTACGACGATGGTGCCTTTGCCGTCGGAACGGGGACTGATGTTCAAGCTGCCGCCTAGTTGTCGGATTCTTTCGCGCATGCCCCGCAAGCCCACACCCTGCAAGCCGGAACAGAGAATCTCCTGGCGTTTTTCTTCCGGTATGCCGCAGCCCTCATCCTCCACTTCCAAGCGAAGCTGGGTGGCCGACTGAGAGAAACGAATTCTGGCGACGAGACTCTCGGAATGGCGGTGAATGTTGGTGAGGCATTCCTGCACGACGCGGAAGATGGCAGTTTCCAGATCGCGTGGGAGACGGGCGAAGTTATCGGGAAAATCCAAGTGCACTTCGATCCCGCTGCGCTCGGAAAAACCTTCGGTGTACCAGCGCAGGGCGGAAGAGAGACCGGCTTCATCGAGCAGAGGTGGATGCAGCAGGTAGGAGATGGTGCGGATGTCGGTGCTCATGTCGTTGACTAGCGCGGCACTGTCTGCGACGGTGCGAGCGGTCTTGAGCAAGCGCTCGATGTCGGCGCCGACGCTGGATAGATTCATTGCCAGGGCCGCGACGGTCTGCCCAACGGAGTCATGCAATTCGCGCGCGATGCGGCGCCTTTCTTCGTCCTGAGACTTGAGCAGTCGGGCCGTCAGTTCGCGCAAGCTCTGGTTGGCGGCGTCGAGTTCAATGGTGCGCTGGCGAACGCGTTGCTCGAGATCGTCCTGGGATTCGCGCAGCGTTTCGTTTTTCCGGCGGCTCCATTCCGCGACAGCGATGATAGCGCCTGCGGCTAACACAAAAGCGACCGCTTCCGACAGGCTTGAAGGTGGCGAGGCGGAAGAGCGCTGGAAGGGCGCGAAGAGATAGGCGGGTATGCACAAGCCGAGAATGAGAGTCAGAAGAGAGGGCCCAAGTCCGCACAGCCACGCGGACAAAGCGATAGCAGGAAAGAGCGCCAGGTAGGAGGCGGGATTGCCGAGGACGGGTTGGAGCGTCCACTGAACGGTGATAGCGACCAGCGCGAGGGCAAGGGCGGCCGAGTAGCGGGTTAGAATGTTGCGCGAGATGAGCGCTGGAAGTCCGGCAAACCCACGCACAAGTTCACCTCTGCTTGGGGCGAGGGCGGCCCCTAGGAGCCTTAGATCGTAATTCGCGGGTAAAGGGAGAGTCAATCCAATGGAGGAGCGGCGGAGCGCCGGGTTTTGGGTACGCTGCGCGGCAGGGCTTTTGGACCTACTGATTCTGGCGGTGCCGCTGGCGGTGTTTGTTTCGTTTACGTCTGTGGCGCTGGGAGTCTCGAATCAATTTCTGGACCTGAATCCAGGAATGCCGCCGCATGAAGTATTGCAACGCCTGGGACCGCGGTTGATTCTCGCGAGCCTGGCGTTTTTCGTGGTGCTGTCGTGGATGTATTTTGCGCTATTTGAGAGCTCACGGTGGCGGGCCACGCCAGGAAAGCGATGGCTGGGGATCTACGTGGTGGATGAGGGCGGACGACCGGTGAGTTTTTGGCGAGCCAGCCGGCGATTTGCCGGCGGACGGCTCTTGCTGCACGTGCCTCAAGTGGGGATTTATTACTTTTTGGTGGATTGCGGATGCGTGGGGTTGTTGCCAAAGAAGCGAGCGCTGCATGATTTTTTGGCGGGATGTCTGGTTCTGCGGGAGGAAGTTGTTGGGGAGTTCGGGGGCGATCGCGCAGGAGCGAGTTGACGATTGAGGAGATGGCAGCCGCCGTGGCAGGGCGCGGCCTTCCTACGTCAGGACAGGCTAAAGCGACGCCCCTACAACGGCAAAATCGCGACGCCAAACGGCAAATTGCTTGAGTTGACCGTAAGCCCCCACCGTTGGAAACCGCAAGGTGCGGCACCGCAAGAATGCGAGCGACAGCCGAGGTGGGGGATCGCGGGAGAAATCGAAACAGAGGGAAGAGAGGGAAAAGTTAAGGCTGAGTGGTGAAAGTAGCAGGCGCTTCGTTATGTTCAGGCTTAACCAAAGGGGGATTTGGCGTTTGCCATAGATGGTCGTTTAGCGGCCGTTGCCGGTGTCGACTACCGTGACCGGCTTCATGGTGTTGTTGGGCTGCGTGACGGTGGCGAAGTAATTTTGTTCGCGGAGTCGGCGGTAGATGCGACCGGCAACCTGAGCGGCAGTGGGACCAATCACCTGGCGCGAGCTGCCGCGAAGAAGAACGGCGAGCGCGATTTTCGGATGCGCTTCGTCAGCGTAGGTGACGAACCAGCCTACGCGGGAAGTCGGGTCGTTGCAGGTGCCGGTTTTGCCGAGCGGCATTTCTTCGCCGCCAGCGTCGAAGCTGCGCTTGCCGGTGCCATAGAGTACGGCAGCGAGCATGCCTTCGCGAATTTCCGGAAGAACCGGAGCGATATTGAGATCGCGCTTGACGCGCGGCGCGAATGCCTGGATCTCATCCGGAGTGCGCGGATATTGCAGGTAGTAGAGGGTGCCACCGTTGGCGAACGCTGCGGCCAGTGACACCAACTGGAACGGCGTGATCTGGATGCCTTCGCCAAAGCTGGACATACGGGCTACGCCGCCGTGCGCCGGAGGAGCCATCGGGAAGGAGCCAGGATGCTCTTCGGGGAGGTTGTAACCGGCGAGTTCACCGAGTCCGAGCAGACGGGCGTACTTCGAGACGGTTTCAAAGCCCATGCGAACGCCGAGCTGCTCAAAGAATTCGTTGTTGGAGTGCGCGAGGGCCTCAGTGAGGTTCATGTACTTGTTGCGGCCGCGAACCTTGAGCATGGTGTCGCGAGTAATGACGTTTTCTTCGAGGGCGGCGAGGGCGACGGTCGGCTTGATGGTGGAGCAGGGGATGTAGCCGGCGCCGAAGGCAATCTTCTGATTTACGACGGTGAGGACGCGGCCGGTGTTGGGATCAACGGCGACAATGGCGCCATTGTAGCGGCCGAGGCCTTCAACAGCGGCGGCGCGAACGATGGGATCGTCAAAGGTGCCGATGTCGGCGAGGGTTGAATTGGCGAAGGTCGGGACGCCACGGAAGCGCGTAACCCTTCTGCGGACGGAACTCTTTCCCGCTGCGGCGGCGGGCGCGGCCGGGATCGGAGCGGCCACGGAGGCGGCTAGAACGGCGGCCAGGATTGCTTTACCAAATTGCTTCACTGTCGGCACCTCAAAGCGTGTTACCTGATCGCCGATCGATTTTAAGAGGGTTGTTTTTTACCCTAAGAAGTCCCTTAGGGTCAACCTCTTATACCGTCGTCCCCGTTCGTGTACAACTCCCGAAAATCAGGCACTGCTGCCGGGAGCTGGTGCAGCTCAAGAACCAATCGGCAATCCACTGATTCTACTTGACTTAAAAAGCGACGCTGTTTGCCGAGTGTACCCAGGAGGAACACAACACTCCTGCGATGTATCAGATTGTACGAGGATCAAGAAAATTGATGCAATAGGCTATGAGGACCAGTACGAAAATTTGTGCGTTCTCCTAACTACTGGCCGTCGGTGCAGCGATTTTTGCGGGCTGTCCGCTGGTCCGGTACAGGATTTTTGCAGTGACAGGTGAGATATCAAGAGAGCGTGGCTGGATACTGACGGATCGGTCGGTGGCAAGACGTTTTGTTGGGCGATGCGCTGAAGCGTCGCCCTACACGTTGACGGAAAACTTTGCCAACGAGCACGGTGCCGACTGCGATTGCTGGTACCTCATCGCCTCGACGAATTCTTGCACCGGGCACAGCCAGAAATGGCTGTGCCACGTTGCTGCCGATTCGGGCTCAGCGGGCTGGGCGCGCTCGACCACTGTCTGAAGATGAGGCCGTAGCAGCGGCGGCCTTCATCGGCGGCTTTTCGGGTTGAGATTGCGGAGCGTGACCATTGGGACCGTTACTGCCCGCGCCGGCTTCCTTGGGGGCGGGAATCTCGAGCTTCTTGCGGAGCGCGGTCTCGAGCTTTTCGCGGATATCCTTGTGCTCTTTGAGGAACACGCGGGCGTTTTCGCGGCCTTGCCCCATGCGCTCGCCGTTGAAACTGATCCAGGTGCCGGATTTTTCGAGCACGCCCTTATCGACGCCGAGGTCGATGAGATCTCCTTCGCGAGAGATGCCCTCACCGTAGATGATGTCGAATTCGGCTTCGCGGAAGGGGGCGGCGACTTTGTTCTTAACGACCTTAGCGCGAGTGCGGTTGCCGACCACGCGATCGCCTTCCTTGATGGCCTGGATGCGGCGAATGTCGATGCGGATCGAGGAGTAGAACTTGAGAGCGCGGCCCCCGGTGGTGGTTTCCGGATTGCCGAACATGACGCCGATCTTTTCGCGGATCTGGTTGATAAAAATGAGGCAGGTGCGCGATTTGGAGACAATGGCGGTGAGTTTACGCAGGGCTTGGGACATCAGGCGAGCCTGCAGACCCATCGACGGATCGCCCATGTCGCCTTCGAGTTCGGCCTTGGGCACCAAGGCTGCGACCGAGTCCACAACCACGACATCGACGCCGCCGGAGCGGATCAGCGTTTCCGCGATTTCCAGGGCTTGTTCGCCGTTGTCGGGTTGGGAGACGAGGAGATTGTCGACGTCCACGCCGAGCTTGCGGGCGTAGGCAGGGTCGAGCGCATGTTCGGCGTCGATGAAGGCTGCCTGGCCTCCGAGTTTCTGAGCTTCGGCAATCACTTGCAGCGTCAGCGTGGTCTTACCGCCGGATTCCGGGCCGTAGATTTCGACGACGCGGCCGCGTGGCAAGCCGCCTACACCGAGCGCGGCATCGATGGACAGGCAGCCGGTGGGAATGGTGCTGACCGGAACCAGCACATCGCGGCTGCCCAGACGCATGATCGAGCCTTTGCCATAGGATTTCTCGATCTGGGATATCGCCGCTTCGAGCAATTTGGATTTCTCGTCTGACATTTTCACACCTCAGTAGAGGAAAGTAGGAAACTTTGCTGCGAGGCCTCCCGGGCCTGGTCGATCTTGGTTCTATTACGATTCTTTAATTTTACTATTCAGTTTATTACGGCGCAATCTCAAATTATGGCAGCCCCTCCAGTGTCGCTTCACAGCCACCGGCACCCGATTCCGCCAAAAACCAACCTCAAACAGGGAGGATGAGGTTTTCGTGCGCGAGCAAGCGGCTCTGACTTGCCACTGTTGAAAAGCAACGGGATGAAGATAACAACAGGGCGAACAAAAAGCAAATACTTTTATCGACCCTGCCATCGACGGTCTTCTACGCAAAGCGGGCTTTCCCGAGCCAATAGACGAATGCTAGTATGCCTGAAGACCACCATTCCTATAGACACATACTTGCGCGACGCCCCGATGGCGATTCCGATGGCCAGCGGAACTGGAGAGCTGGCGATCATCGCAAAACGAGGAAAGGCTGAGAACAGCGACGTCCCAGAGTCGGGCAGATTTGTCGCCAGAGCGTAAATGGCAGAACCACCCACGTACACGAATAAGTAGAGGTTGCCGGCAAACCAGAACCCCACGAATATGTGAAAGGCCTTTTTGGCTCTCACGGTGGAACACCTCTCATCCGGCATGCACCTCCGCGTACATGTAGAAACCGTGGCCGGATTTGCGGCCGAGCCAGCCGGCGGCGACGTATTTTTTGAGCAGGGGGCAGGCGCGGTACTTGGGGTCGCCGAGGCCTTCGTGTAGGACGTGCATGATGTCCACGCAGATGTCGAGGCCGATGAAGTCGGCCAGCTCGAGCGGGCCCATCGGGTGATTCATGCCGAGCTTCATGACCTGGTCGACGGCTTCTGGGGTGGCGACACCTTCCATCACGCAGTAGGCGGCTTCGTTGATCAGCGGCATGAGGACGCGGTTGGAGACGAAGCCGGGAGCATCGTTGACGGCGACGGGCGTTTTGCCGAGTTTTTTCGCCAGTTCCATGGTGGTGGCGTAGGTGGCGTCGCTGGTTTGCAGCGCGCGGATCACTTCGACCAGCGTCATCATGGGGACGGGATTCATGAAGTGCATGCCCACGAAGCGCTCGGGGCGCTTGGTGATGGCCGCAAGAGTGGTCATGGCGATCGAGGAGGTGTTGCTGGCGATGATCACGTCGGTACGCAGGAGATGGTCGGCCTCGGACAGGACGTGGCGTTTGATTTCGAGTTTTTCGGGCACGGCTTCGACGAGAAAATCGGCGTTGGAGATGGCGGACATGTCAGTGACCGGGACCAGGCGACTGAGGACCTTTTCCTTTTCGGATTCGGCGAGCTTGCCCTTTTTGATTTCGCGATCGAGATTTTTGGCGATGGTGTCCATGGCGCGATCAAGGAAGCGCTGCTCGACGTCGCGGAGAATGACCTTGTAGCCGGCGCGCGCGAAGACGTGGGCGATGCCGTTGCCCATGGTGCCGGAGCCGAGGACAGCGACTGTCTTGATCAGATCGACGGACAAGTTGGTGGCCTCCGGCAACACATACTGATAGAAAATCGAAGCACTAAAGGATGAATGCCTGCGATTTCATCGTCAAGCGCTGCGGACAAGATTACGTCGGACAATTCTATGTATCCGGATTGAGGACGTCCGCCATGGCGGCCCTGGCGCGCTCGAGATCGGAACGGAAAACGCGGACCGAATACTCGAACGGTTGCTTGCCAATCGTGAAACCAAGGATTGTGACTTGCGCACGAGGCACGACTTGTTGCTTGTAGTGCGCCGGGATGTCATGCGAGTCCAGAACGGCGAGGATTCGATGCAGCGTTCGATCGCTCTCGCCGGTCCACAAACGCGTCGATGCAGACAATGCTTCCGCCTGAGTAGGAAGCAGCGCCACGCGACACTCGCTGCATTCGCCGAAGCCAGGACGATATTCGGCGAGACACAGCGGGCAAAACTGGAAGCCGCCGCCCGATACTCCGGCGGTTCGGGCATTGTCGACCATTTCCCGCATGATTTGCAGCGCGCAGCCCTCATCCCGCGGCAAAACGAAAACCCTTCCCTGCCCGTCTTCACGGTCGATCCGGCAATGAATGAAATGCTCCCTTAACGTCATTTCGATCGCGCCGGAAAAATCGTTTTCGCCGGTCTGCGACCAGATTTCTGAAGTAGCGTCCTCGGGAAACCACGGGCGCGTGTAGACGTCTCGACGCTCCTGCAGCTCTCGCTTGAATTGGTCGGAAAATGATTGGCCTCCATCGGCGTCATCAAGATCCAGCGCATCCTGCGCTGGATCTTCCGGCTGATCGGGATCCTCTGGATTTTCCATCTCCGTCCACTGTTCTTCAGAAAAAGCAGCTGGTGGATCTTCGTCCAGACCCACTGCAGCCTTGGCCCGTTCGTAGTCGTCGGACGAAACGGCGAGCACGTAACGCCGGCTGGAGTGGAGACGAAGCGCGGACGCAGTGGGAAATTCAGCGACCTGATAAGGAATGCCTTTGTTTCGAAGCTCAAGGCAGACCGAGACGCAGGAGTCCTGGCTGATGCCGCGCCAGAGGACACGAACGCCGGCGTCCATCGACGCCGAAGCGGCCGGCACTTGCTTGACGCGCAATTCGTCGACCAAATCGACGTCGCAGTCGGCGCAGCGGTAAAATCCAAGGCGGTATTCAGCTTTGCATTGCGGGCAAAACATGGGCACAGAGTCTACTACGCCGTAGGCTGATGGATGCAGGCCGCCTCCGGCTACTTCGGGGGCTCGGCTTCGGTCACTTCGCGGACGATTTCGCGGGCGCGGGCTTCGTTGGGTTGGGCAACCGAGATGCGCGTTCCGCCGGCGGTTTCGAGGTGCATGGGGATCTGGTTTTCTTCGAGAGCGGCGGTAAGGAACTGCGCGACTCCGTCGTCGGTGCCGAACCAGACCTGCACGTTGGGATGTAGCTCGGTTTCGACGACCAATGGAGGTTCGGCAGCCGGGGCTGCGGAATCCTGCGCGGGGATCTCCAGATCGTCGGGTTCCTGGTCCAGGATCTTTTCGAGGATCTGGCGCGCCGCGGTGATGTCGCCGGAGGGCACCGCGATCTCAAATCCAAAGCGCGGCTTGAAATCGATCGGCAGCGGGTCGGCGGTAGGAGCGACTTCGTCATTGCCGAGGGAAAGATCGCGATAAGGGATGCCTACAGCGTTGAGCAACTCGATCAACCGAAAGTGAACCGCGGGATCTTCACCCGCCCAGAGAACGATCAGCGACTCCTGGGGACTTGCACCGCTAGCCATGCGTGCCTCCACTTGGGCTCAACTCGATTGGTGATGCGCAGTGCCGGGAGTCTACTACGAAGTGCCGGTCGGGCGTAATGCAGGGATACCCTTAGCGGGGGCGGCTTGCGGCCTGATTTGGGTTCGTTGGATGGTCTCCGCCGTTTGCGACCAGAGGCACGGCGCACAGCCCGAGATGGCTGTGCCACCAGGAAACTCCGTCCGGGACAATGAGCGTGCGTCTTTTTGGGCTGGTGAGTCGTATACCAACTAGAATGAGTGCAATGACTTCGTGGCTGGATCCGGCGCGGGTAAGGGCGGTGCCGACCGTTATCGCGCAGCAATCGCCGCTGCCGGCGTTCGGCGAGCAGCTGACTGCTTTATTCTCTACGCTGATGACCGATGAGCGGCAGGCGCTGGTTCAAGGGCTCCGGCGGCGGGATCCAGAGCTGCTGGACCGGCTGATCGAACAGTATCAATACCGGCTGTTCCGCTACCTGCTTTACATCACGGGGGACTACGAGCGCGCCGAGGATTTCTTTCAGGAGACCTGGGTGCGGGTGCTGGAGCGTGGACAGCAGTACGACGGGAGGTACAAGTTTGAGGCCTGGCTGTTTACGATCGCGCGGAACCTGGTGATCGACTGGCAGCGGCAGAAGAAGAAGAAGATGTCGAGCCTGGACACACTGATGGACCAGGGCGAGGGGCAGGCGTTCGAGCCGGCGGATGAAAAGCAGGAATCGCCGCTAACCGTAATGCTGCAGGTGGAGGCGCGGGACAATATGCACGCAGTGCTGGCACAGCTTCCGGCAGCCAATCGCGAGGTGCTGCTGCTGCGCTTTCAGGAAGAACTGCAGCTGGATGAGATTGCCAGGATTCAGGCGACTCCGATTTCCACGGTGAAATCGCGGCTGTATCGCGGACTTGAGGAACTGAGACGGCTGATCGCCGGGGGTGGAGCGTGAGCGGTCACGGCGAAGGGTTGACTCACGCGCGGGCGGAGGAATGGATCGCGAAGGAGCGCGTGGAGGGGCTTTCGGGCGCGGAGCAGGAACTGCTGAGCACACATTTGAGCGAATGCGTGCTTTGCGCAGAGAAAGCGAATGCTACGGCGGAGGCGTTGCGCGCGCTGCGGACGATGCCGGTGGCGGTGCCGCGCGATCTGGCGCGGCGCACGCAATTTCGCGTGCGTTTGCGGGCGCGGGAATTGCAATTGCGCGAGCCGCGCTGGCGGATTGTGTGGCTGGCCAGCGCAGCTTCGTGGCTGTTCGGCGCGGTGACCGCGCCCTACGTTTGGCGCGGGCTGGAATGGCTGGGCACCACCGCGGGCGCTCCGAAATTGTTGTGGCAGATGAGTTTTGGCGTGTGGTGGGCGCTGCCCGCCATCGTCGCCGGGGTCATCCTGCTGATCGAGAATGCGGGACGCGCTCCCGACTCGATGCTGTAAGCGGAAGTGTGACGGGAGGCTTGCTCTTCGCGGCCGGGATGTCTCCGAAACGTTTGGAGCGCAAAACCCGCAGTTCTCTCGCATCGCGGAATAAGGAAGAGCGAGACGATAAGGAACGAGAATGGCTGAGAATCAACAGAGCATAGGCGATTCGTGGAACCGACGGATGCGCCTGATTCGCTTCCGAAGGAAACGAGAAAATTTCAGCTTCTGGCGGGAATTCAAGATCATCCCGCGCTGGCTGGTCTGGACGGTGTTTGCGCTGTATCTGGTGGCGCAGGTCGCCGCGGTTTTAATCAACTTATACGGCGTGGGTGGAGAAGTGTTCCCGCCCGACTTGCAGGGGCATCCCGTGTTGCAGTCGCTAGCGCTCGCAGGAATCAGTACCGGCGTGGCGCTGGCTCTTGCAAGCTGGATTTTCCTGGTTGCGTATGTGAACCGGGACGCCAAGCGCCGGGGGATGAGCGCGGGGCTGTGGACCTTGCTGGTGGTGGTGTTGAGTCCGGCTTACCTGCTGGTCGGCTTCATCATTTATTTCCTGATGCGCGAGCCATTGCCGTACAACTGCCCGCAGTGCGGCACAACCGTCGGGCCGCGATTCAATTATTGCCCCAGCTGCAAGTGCAACCTGCATCCCGCCTGCCCGCAGTGCAAGCGCGAAGTGGTGGAGACGGATAAATATTGTCCGTATTGCGCACAAGAGCTGGCAGCCACGACCCTGTCGGACGCGGCCATCGAACGTCCGAGTTAAAGGGCGTCCCAGCTAAACGGGCGGCGTGGCTTCGCGAACTTCGCGGATGATTTCACGGGCGTGAGATTCGTCGGCGGGCATTACCAGCAGATGGAGTTGCTCCGGCGGCCCACCGTCACGCCGCGCGCCGATGTGATTCTCGCGCAGGCAAGCCTCCAGGAGATCGGCGAGCGCGGAGTCCTGTCCGCTCCAGACGGCGATGGTCGCGGCAGCGGAATTCCATTCGTGCGTGGGGGGCCGAGCCGCAACGGCCGAAACCGATTCGGCGTCCAGCGCCTGGTGTTCGCTTAGCGCGAAGGGAGCGCTTTCGCGAATGTCGGCCACGAGTTCCTTTGCCCTGGTGGCGTCCGAGGCAAAAACACGGACCGCATATTTAGGCCGCGGCATGCCGAGTTCAAAAACAAGATGCTCGTTGGTTGGCTGCACGTGATGGCGGATGCCGGCTTCGCGCAATGCGTTGATGACTTCGCTGACAGCCAAGGGATCGCCGCCGCGCCAAACGACGTGGATTTTCTCTTTGCGCTGGCGTTCGTCGAGGGGCTGGCCACGCATGCCGGCAGGTACAAGGTCGACGCCGCAGACGCTGCAACTGGCGTGGGCGTCGCTATACTCGGCATCGCACAATGGGCAATATTTCATTGCGATGTTCGCTCGCCGGGCGACGGCGTTAGTAGCGCTCGACGCCGAGGGCCACGGCGTTGCCGCCACCAAGGCAGAGTGCGGCGATGCCGCGCTTCAGGTTGCGGCGCTGGAGTTCATAGAGCAGCGTGACAAGGATGCGCGCGCCGCTGGCGCCGATCGGATGTCCGATGGCAACCGCGCCGCCGTTTACATTCACTTTTTCCGGATTGAGTTTGAGCTGGCGGGTCACCGCGATCGCCGCCACCGCGAAGGCCTCGTTCAGTTCGACGAGGTCGACATCTTTGTTGCGGTCCCAGCCGGTCTTGGCCAGCAGCTTCTCGACGGCATCGACTGGCGCCATCATTACCCATTTCGGCTCAACACCGCTAACTGCCTGCGCGACGATGCGAGCCATGGGCTGCTTGCCAAGTCGCTGCGCGTTGCGGTCGCTGGTCACCACCAGAGCGGCCGCGCCATCATTCGTGCCTGGGGCGTTTCCGGCGGTTACGGTGCCGTCTTTCTTGAAGGCCGGCTTCAGGCGCGCCAGCGCTTCCATGGAGGTGTCTTCACGCGGCGATTCGTCATAGCTGATTACGACCGGATCACCCTTTTTCTGCGGGACCTCGATCGGAAGAACTTGCGCCTCGAAAAAGCACGATTTGCGGGCGCGAATCGCTTTCTGGTGGCTCTCGACGGCGAAGCGATCCTGCTCTTCGCGCGTAATGCCATATTTTTCGGCCACGACTTCGCCGGTCATACCCATGTGAAAGTCTTCATAGGCGTCCCACAGGCCGTCGTGAATCATGGAGTCGACGAGCTTGCCATCGCCAAGACGGTATCCGGTGCGCGCCTGGGGCAGCAGGTACGGGCAGTTGGACATCGACTCCATGCCGCCGGCAACGACCAGTTCGGATTCGCCGAGCTGCACGGCCTGCGCCGCCAGCGCCACGGCCTTCAGTCCCGAGCCGCAAACTTTGTTGATAGTTAGCGCCGCGACGCGCGCATCGCAGCCGCCGCGAAGTGCGGCTTGGCGCGCGGGATTCTGACCCAGTCCGGCCTGTACGACGTTGCCCAGGATGGCTTCGTCGACTTGCTTGGCGTCAACGCCGGCGCGTCGAATGGCTTCGGCCACGGCCTTCGCGCCGAGTTCGGTTGCTGAGAAGCCGGCTAAGCCGCCTTGAAATTTTCCAACCGGTGTCCGCACGGCGGACAAGATCACGGGAGTTTCCACGGCTCACCTCCAACACACACCATTATACGAGATGCGGTGGAGAGAAGCGGTGGTACGACAAGGCAGCATCAGCCGGCATGTCGATGCGGCATTGAAGCGACGCCGCCACTCCGCTTTTTGCATACGACACAGCGCAAGTTGAATTACATCGCGCGGCCACATGCAGAATGGGCGGCGTTCCGTTTAAACTACGCGGTCTGAAGACCGCGGTTACAGTTAGCGCGTTATGCCGTGGCGGCGCCGGGCTGGCCTTCGTCGGCGCTGGGCCCGTATAGGCCCGGAACCGGCACGCCGAGCAGGCGGTAGTACACCGTGAGCTGTGCGCGATGGTGGATCAGGTGATTCATGATCATGGAGCGGAACACCGCTACGCGCGGCAGCGCGAATACCGTCTGCCCGCCCGCCAGCAGCGACCATACCTTGGTCATATCGTCGTCGGAGGCGCCTTCGATCGCCTTGCGCGTCTCTGTGACGCCCTTGTCGAAAGCGGCGAGGGTCTGTTGCCGGTTTTCGATCTTCGGCGGCACATAGGAGGATCCTCCCGGCGGGGCATAGTCGAAGCTCTCGGTATTCAGGGTCATGATCGCCCACTCCGGGATGGTGGCGATATGCGCGGCCGTCCAGCCCACCGTGCCGGACTTCTCGTGCGGCTTCCAGCCCCATTTTTCGTCTGGAATGCGCTCCAGAACTTTGCGAGTATTCTGCATTTCCTGATCAAATTCGGGGAGCAGCGATTGTGCAATGCTCATGAATGCCTCCAGGTGGCGTCAGTGCGAGCGGTGCGAAGTATAGGCGAATAAAAAGCGAAATGTCAAGAGCGCGTTTCTCCAGCCTTCTTTGCTTTTTGTCTGCCTTTCTTCCTTTAGGAAGAACGCAGCAGCTCAGCAAAAGTTACCTGAACTCATTGCGCAGGGCGAACGATCTTGCGGCGCCGCGGCAAGCGGAGGCAAAATGCGGGCATGCCCCATGAATTCACTACCTCGTATGTAAAGGATTCGCTTGATCTATTTCGCTATTACAAGCGGCTGGCCGAGCGGGCCATGGAACAGTGTCCCGATCAGGCGCTGTTCCTGAGCATCGATCCCGAATCCAACTCCATCGCGATCATCGTGAAGCACATGGTCGGCAATATGCGTTCGCGCTGGCGAAATTTTCTGACCAGCGATGGAGAGAAACCCGACCGCAATCGCGATTCCGAGTTTGAGGATCCCCCGAAGACACGCGAAGAATTGATGGCTATGTGGGGCGCGGGCTGGAAGTATGTGTTCGACGCGCTGGAGCCGCTGAGCGACGCCGATCTGACCAAGACGGTGACCATCCGCGCCGAACCGCATTCGGTGATGCAGGCCATAAACCGGCAAGTGGCGCACTACGCGCATCACGTGGGGCAGATTTTGTTCGCGGCCAAGCATCTGACCACGAAATTGAACGGGAAGTGGGCCTCGCTGTCGGTGCCGCGCGGGCAATCGATGCAATTTGCCGCCGACGTTGCTGCAGGAAAAAAATCACAGCGCTGATGCGCCCGCGGCGTCTCGCCGTGCCGGCTTTTTCCGCCACGGCAATGCAAACATCCGGGTCCTTGCCGGGCCTGGGCAAATTTACAGCGTTCTGCCGATTCCCTCGCCCGATGCGCGCCCTTAAAAATGACCCCTCGATGCGAGATTTACGCGCGGGCTGCGCGTCCAAGTCCCGCGAACGCAATTATGGAGGGGAAGCGATGGAACTGCCTGTGATGAGCGAAGTAGTTTTCGAGGTGACGAAGGAATCGACGGGCGGCTACGACGCCGAATCGGACACTGAGAATCTGTCGGCGCAAGGCGATACCTGGGAGCAACTTTGCGACAACGTGAAAACTACCGTGGAACGATACTTCCAGGGTGGGCCTAAGCCGCAATCGATTCGCTTGCACCACGTTCGCGACGAGGTTCTTACGTTGACTTAGGAAGGTCACCGAGAGTGCCGAATTTGGCCGCCCTAGCGCGGCGGAACCGGTGCTTCGACCGTGGCCGCCAGCCCGTCTCCAGTGCAACGAACGGCTCGGTGAGGCGCCGGATCGCAAAGGCTTGTGCCTAGAGACCGGCCATGTTCTGCCCTTCGCTTCCTCTTCGCCCAAGATTCCGTTATCCTCTTATAGTGCCACGCACAAAATCCTCTGCTTCCCCGCGTTCTTCAATGATGCGGACTCTGTTCGACCTTGAGCTGTTGCCTGCTGACGAGCCTCTGAAGGTCAACGAAGCGCAACGGCGCGCCATCACCCACGGCGAAGGCCCCCTCCTGGTCATTGCGGGCGCCGGCACCGGCAAGACGCGCGTCATCATCGAACGTATTCGCCACTTGTTACAAAGTGACCCTTCCCTGTCGGGCGAAAACATTCTGGGCCTCACATACACAAAAAAAGCGGCGGGCGAAATGAAATCGCGGGTCGTGAAAGCTACCGGCGAGCGCGGCAAAGATGTGACCATGGTTACCTTTCATGCCTTTTGCGAGACGCTGCTGAAGGAAGCCGACCCGCAATTTGTGGTGCTCGACCAGACCGATCACTGGATTCTGTTGCGACGCCACATGGCCCGGCTCCAGCTGGAAAAATTCCGCCGGCTGGCTGAGCCTGGCCAGTTTCTCGGCGATTTCGTGAATTTCTTTTCGCGATGCCAGGACGAGCTGGTTTCCAGCGACGACTACCAGGCGTACGCCGAATCCCTGGCCGCCGACCTGGAAACCGAACGCACGGCGCTGGATGAAGACACGTACAACGAGCGCGCTGAGAGCGTCGCGCTGCAAAAGGAAATCGCGCGGGCCTATAAAGCCAGCGAAGAATTGCTGGATGAGAAAAAGCGCGTGTCGTTCGGAGCACTGATCACCCGTGCGGTGGCGCTGCTGCAAAAGGACGCAGCCCTTCGTGAGCGGCTGCAACAGCGTTATAAGCACATCCTGGTGGATGAGTTCCAGGACACCAACATCGCACAACTGGAGCTGCTGCATTTGCTGTCGGCGCCGCCGCGCAACATCGTAGCGGTGGGCGACAACGACCAGGCCATCTACCGCTTTCGCGGGGCGTCGTTCGGCAGCTTCAAATTGTTTCTCGAACGTTTCGCGGGATGGAAGACCGGGCAGGATTCGACGCCGTTCCGCGTGACGCTGACGGAGAACTATCGCTCCACACCAAATATTCTGCGTGTGGCTACGCAGGTGATCGGATTGAATGAGGTCAGCGCCGATTTTCCGAAGAAGTTTCTAGCGCCCACGCGAGCGGAAGGTGAGCGCGTCCGCGTCGTCGAGCTGCAGACTGCTGATGACGAATCGCGTTGGGTCGCCAGCGAGGTCGAGCGGCTGCACGGCGCCGGGACTCCGTGGCGCGATTTTGCCGTGCTGTACCGCCAGCATGCGCACCGCGATCAGCTGGTAGACGAACTCGCGCAGCGGAAAATTCCTTTCGTCATCACGCGCCTTTCTATACTCGAGCATCCATTGGTGCGCGATGTGCTTGCTTATCTGCGCCTGATCGTGCGGCCCTACGACGATATCGCCTGCGCCCGGGTTCTTGCCGCACCTGCGTGGCACATGGAACCTCCCGACCTGGTGCGGCTCGCTGAACGGACGCGCAAGAAGCGCGGCCGATTTCTGTACGACGCGCTGCACTCGCCGCAGTCTGACCTGGCTTTCAATCCATCGCCCCAGGCGCTGACGGACTTGTTCGATTTTGTGGAAAAGCAGCGCAAGGGCTTACGGAAACGCCGCGCGCGCGAAATCGTGTCCGATCTGGTGGAGTGGCTGGGCATTCCGCAGCTGGCGAGCGTGCGCGACCGGCGTTACGTATCGCAGTTGCAGCAATTCCTGAAGGATTGGGAGCCCAAGGGCGACACCCGATCGCTGCCGGAATTTCTGGAGTATCTGGATTATTTTGAGCAGGCCAACGGCATGGTGTGCCTGGACGAGGATGCGCCCGACGATGCCGTGCAGCTGATGACCGTCCATTCGGCCAAGGGGTTAGAGTTCCCGCAGGTGTTCTTGCTGCGCGTGAATTCTGGGTGCTTTCCGCCGTGGCCGCGGCGTCCTTTGTTCGAATTCCCCGCCACGTTGATGAAGGAGGAACTGCCCGCCGGGGATTTTCACATCCAGGAAGAGCGGCGGCTTTTCTACGTGGCGCTGACGCGCGCGGAGCGCAAGCTCACCATCACCACCACTACCGCCGGCGAGAGAAAAGGCAAGATCCCGACGTTCATCGAAGACATTTTGATGGAGCCGAAGATCAAACGGCAGGATGTGCTGCAGATTGCGCCGAAAATCCATCCGCGCGAAGAAGTTTCGGCTGCATCGGGCAACGGCCAGCCGGCGGATGGGTCGCTTTTCAGTGCCGCAGTCGAGCGCCCAAGAATTTTTTCGCGCATCGCCGACTGGGCCGAGACATTTCAGCCGCCGTCACCCGAGCCGCTCACCCTCAGCGCCTCGGCCATCGACAATCATCGCAAGTGCCCGCAGCAGTATCTGTTCAGCCGGTTGTGGTCGTTGAAGGAAGGACCGCGCGCGACTCTGAGTTTTGGCGCAGTGATGCATACAGCCATCAAACGCTTGATGGACCAGTTGCGCCGCGGCGTGCGGCTTCCGTTCGAAGAGGTAACGCGCATCTATGAAACGGAGTGGATTTCCGCGGGGTTCGAGGATGAGTATCAGGAAAGCGAATACAAGAAAGATGGCATCGAGCAGCTGAGGATATTTCACGCTGCGTTGCTGACGGCACCGCCTGAAGTGCTGGAGCAGGAGAAAGCATTTGAACTGCCGCTGGAAAACAACGTGATCATCAACGGGCGCATCGATCAGATCAATTACCTGGGCCAGACCAGCGCGCTGGGCCACAAGAATGTTGAGATCATCGATTACAAGACTGGCACGCCGCGCAAGGATGTCGACGCGAAGAAGGACCTGCAGCTTAGCATCTACGCCATCGCCGCGAAGGAAATTCTGGACCTGAATCCGGTCCGCCTGGCATTTCACTATTTGCAGGACAATGCCGTGCAGGTGACCACGCGCGACAAAAAGCAGCTGGATCAAGCCCAGAAGATCGTCCAGGAAACCGCCGCCGACATCCGCGCCGGCGAATTTTCACCGCGGCGGGGGTTTGTGTGCCGCGGCTGCGCTTACCGCCCGATTTGCCCGGCCCACGAAGAATCTCTGTCCACCTGAGACCCTTTGCAAATCAAAAGGGCGCTGCAATTCGGCAGCGCCCTTCGATTGAAACCCCGGCGTTACTTGCCCTTCTTGGGAGCCTTTTCGTCCTTCTTGCTCTTCTTCTTCATGGGATCTCCTTGCTGAGCGTTGGAGGTCGGCGGCGTTGCACCAGAGCCTCTTGGTTTCATATACGAGCCCGCGAGCGAAGTGTCAACAGGAATCCGGGCCGATCGACGGAAAATTTAGGTAGAGTCTCGGTAAGCGCATTGCAATCCGCCATCGTCAGCAAAGACCTGGCGCTTCTGGTTTGCTATAGTTCGCCGAATCGGGATGGACTGGAAGCGGAGGGAGGCTTGGCCAGTGCGAAAACTTCTTGTTGTGTTACTAGCCTTTGCGCCGGAATTGCTGGCTCAAGAGCGGAAAGTAGCGCCTACTTGGCTGTATCGCGATGTCTCTGCTCTGCACGAACGCACTGTCGATCTCTCGGGCGGCGGGTGCCATTACCTTCCGATTTTCGGGGAGGGCGACCGCGACTCGGGGGTGCCGCAGAGCGTGGCGCGATTCGGAGAGCTGAGGGTCGACGCGAACGGCGCTTGCCCGACGGTTGAGTATCCGCATCAGGAAGAGCTGTATTTCGTTCGCGGCGGTAATGGTGTTTTGCGCTTCGGCGAGGAATCCCATCCGCTGGCGCCAAATGATTTCACCTACCTGCCTCCAGCCGTACGGCACAGTGTCTCTAACCCTGGTACTCAATCACTGAAGCTGATTGTGGCTACCGTCAAGATCCCGGGCGAAACCCCTATTTCGCAGCCAGCCAAGTTGGAAGTGGCGAATCTAGAGGCGTTGAAAGAGCAGAAGGTGGGCGGTCACCCGAGTTCCGTGCAGTACAAACTGCTGATTGGTCCGCGGAATACGAAGCGGGACCGCATCAGCGCGGCCTACGCGGTCGCGGACTTTTTCCTGATGGACTTTGCCCCGGGGGGCACGAATTTGCCCCATCATCATGAGACCGCGGAAGAAATTTATCTCGTGCTGGATGGAAATGGTCAGATGGCCGCGGGCGGCGGCATGGACGGAGTGGAAGGCCTGCATCCAGCAAAGGCGGGAGACGCCTACTACTTTCGCACGAATTGCACGGTGGGCTTTTACAACCAGAAAGCCACCGACGCGAAGGCGCACATCCTGGCACTGAGAGCGTACGTCCCAATGCCGAAGGATCCCGATTAAAGGTTAAGGTAGGCAGCGCTGGCGCGTTAGGGCGTGCTGGCCCCCGGCAGCTGGCCGGTGAAGTAGCCATCGCGCGTGTGTACATCAACCCTTTCGCGTTTCACGCGCACTTCGATGGAATGGTACTCGGAGCTGGGATCGGTGCCGCGAGGTATGTAGGCTAGCGTGTACTGGTGACGCGCCTCCTCGGTGAGCCGCGCGTAGAAGGTCTCGAAGCTTTCCTCCTTGGTCGCACGGTAGATCTCGCCGCCGGAATCCTTGGCATAACGAATCAGCGGCGACACGGTACGATCGATTGGCGAAATTTTGCGGTCCAGAAAGGCGCTAGGCACGGCGATGGCGTACACCGCGATGTTTTCGCCTTGTAGGACCTTAATCACCTGCTCGTAGCTGAATTTGTTGAATTTTTTGCCGCCATTGACGCCGTCGGAGATCAGCACGATCAGCCGCCGGCGGCTGCGCGGGCGATTGTGCAGCAGCGTGGAGGCCGTATACATCGCATCGTCGAGAGCCTTTGTGGGCTGACCCTTGATGAGTTGCGTCGATCCGTCGATCGATGACTGATCCATGGCCGAATGTCCATTGATGCTCGGGCTGTTAGTGAATGGCCCTCCCGGCGTTCCGACGCTGGGCTCGGTGTCGAGACTCGTGCGCTTGAGCTCCTTTGCCAGTAAATCCTGATCACTGGTGAAGCCTTTGCCGGGATGGAAGAACTGGTCGAAGCGGCAGACGAATGCTTCGTCATATTCGCTCATGCCCCCCAGGATGGCCTGCAGGCTGGCCTGCACCTTCTCGGCATCTTTATCCTTCAGATCGTTGTCGATCAGGATCACCATCGACAACGGAAACGCTTCCGCGCTGAAGACGTCGATTTTCTGCTCGACGTTGTCCTCGAAGATGCGGAAGTCCTCGCGCGTGAGATCCGGGATCATTTCGCCGGAGCGGTCTTTAACGGTCACCGGCAGCACCACCAGGTTGGAATTGACAGTGATGCGCGCCTGGGCGTCATTGAGGGGAGGGCCGCTCTGCTGTCCTGCCACCTGAGGAGCTCCTGGCGCAGGTCGCGGAGGCTGTTGCGCCGCCGGGGCGGCTAGGTAGGCGCCAGATGTCAGAACCAGCGCGGCACTGCTCCAGGCGGCGATTTTTCGTACACTTTTCATAGTCCTCAGGCCAAACTTTCGCTGGTTTTAGATGATTGGCAAGCGTCCAAGGGCTACCACGCATCCATCGTGCCATCCCGCGGCATCTCACGGTAACGGAAGCACCCCAGCTGCAACGTACGTCAGGCCGGGCATCTCGCGTCAAGGAAAGTATACATGCGTTCTGCGAAGAAAATTTTGACGGCCTGCGTCACGGCAACCCTGCTGGGGGCGGCGTTGCCGTGCTCCGTACTGCCACAATCAGCGCAACAGGAACCCACAATTCGGAGCCAGGTCAACCTGGTCAATCTGTTCGTCACCGTGCGCGACAAGAACAAGCGCATCGTCACCGACCTGAAACAGGAAGATTTCAAGCTCGCCGAAGACGGCCAGGATCAAAAGATCGCCTTCTTCTCCAAGGAAGTGACGCTGCCGATCACGTTGGCGTTGCTTCTGGATACTTCGGGCAGCGAACAATTCATGCTGGGAGCGGTGCAGGACATGGGCAGCCGATTCATGGATCGGGTGCTGCGCAAGGGCGACATGGCCACGATCATGTCGTTCGACACGGACGTCGATCTGTTGTCGGATTTTACCGACAATCGTGGCCAATTGGACCGCGCCATCCGCAAGGCGCGGATCAACACGCCGATGAGCGGCGGACTAAGCCCGGGCCCCGTCCCCACCGCGCACCAGACCGGTACAGCCTTGTACGATGCGATCTACCTGGCATGCACCGAAAAACTGGCCACCGAAGCCGGGCGCAAGGCTATTGTGATCGTGACAGACGCACAGGATGAAGGCAGCCGGGTGCGCCTGGAAGAAGCCATCGAGACGGCGCAGCGCACGGACACTGTAGTGCACATTTTGCTGGTTGCCGATCCGCGGTTTGGCGGGAACGGCGGCGTGGCGAAAAAGATTACCGAAGAAACCGGCGGCCGGTCGATCACCGTCAACAACGAAAAGCACCTGGCGGAAGCGTTCGATCAGATTTCCGAGGAACTGCGCAGCCAGTACACGCTGGGCTACTACCCGACCAACCCCGCGCGCGACGGAAAATTCCGCAAGATCAAAGTGGACATGAGCAACCACGATTTGAAGGTGCTCGCACGCAAGGGATATTACGCGCCGAAGGAGTAGCTAACGCAGCTTGCCAGTGTCAGCAGTGCCCACGCCGAAGCTGTTCGGCCAACATTCCGCCGAAATATCGGTAACAAATCGCGGCTTTGCCGCCGTCGCACGGATATAGCTACGCGATAGTTGGCACAGGCAAGAGTGCCTGTATTACGCATTGCGTTGCAGCGCGTTGACAATTTTTTGCTCGCCACTTAACGTTTGCCCTGCATTTCCTCACGGGGGGGCTGCCCGATCATGCCGAGAAAATTTGCGGTGATCGCATTTGCGGCGATTTGTGCAAGTATTTGCGGATGTAAAGCCACGGCACCGGCGGATACCGCGCCCGTGGATTCGGCCACTTTTGATCCAGACGGCACGGCTCACATTACGCGAATTGTCCCGATGCCGACGACCGTGAGTCCTGAGGCCCAGGAGTACCTGACGGGACTGACGAAGAAAAGCACGGCGGCGCAGACTCTGGAGGAGCGGCGGGCGCGTACCGATGAGTGGCGCAAAAAGCAGTCGGCGGAGGCGAAGCGCGTATTCCCGGCGAACATCGAGGAGACCACCACCGCAGGGGTACGCACCGACATCATCACCCCGCTGGAGATGCTTGAGGCGAACAAGAAGCTGGTGCTGATCAATCTGCACGGAGGAGGATTCAACTCCGATTCCGGTTCGCTGATTGAAGGCGACCCGATTTGCAATCTGACGAAGATCAAGGTGGTGTCGGTGTATTACCGGCTGGCGCCGGAAAATCCCTTTCCCGCGGCGGTCGATGATGTCGTGGCCGTATATAGGGAACTGCTGAAGACCTACAAGCCGCGCAACATCGGAATTTTCGGGACGTCTGCGGGCGCGACACTCACGGCGGAAGTTGCGGTGAAGCTGAAGCAGGGGGCGCTTCCCCTCCCCGGCGCACTGGGATTGTTTTCGGTGCACTCCGATTACAGCCGGCCAACGGATTCGCAGAACTTGTTCAGTCTAGATGGTTTGCCGGGGCGAATGCAGCCGCGAGACCCGAAGAAGCCGTCGGACGATCCGTATGCCGGGTCGACCAACCGGCAGGATCCGGTGCTGTCTCCGATTTTCGCAGACTGGCGCGGGATGCCACCGACGCTGCTGGTAACCAGCACGCGAGATTTGCTACTAAGCGACACCTCCAGACTACATTTGGTGCTACGCAAGGCTGGCGTGGATTCGCAGCTTCTGGTGTACGAGGCGCTCCCCCATGCCTTCTGGTACCACTTCCAGTTGCCAGAGACGCGAGAGGCTCTGAACGCGATGGCCGGCTTTTTCGCTCAGAAGCTGAGTCACTGAGTCCGCAAGTTCTTCGAGCCTGAGCAGGCTAGTAGAGGCAACGAGCTCCGCACATCAGACTGTATTTCGCGGGGCGTAGGCTTTGGGCAAGCCCCGGATCACGAAGAGTTCTGTGCTACCTTATCGCCATCGTGGACGGACAAACGATCGCGCACTACAAAGTTCTCCGCAAAGTGGGCGGAGGCGGCATGGGCGTGGTCTATGAGGCCGAGGACACCAAGCTGGGCCGCCGTGTGGCGCTCAAGTTTTTGCCGGCGGAGACGGAGCACGACAAGAGCGCGATGGAGCGCTTTTTGCGCGAGGCGCGCTCGGCGTCTTCGCTGAATCATCCGGGAATTTGCACCATTCACGCCATCGAAGAAAACAACGGGCGAACTTTTATCGCCATGGAGTTGCTGGAAGGCCGGGCGCTCGACAAAGTGCTGGCCAGCGGGCCGCTGCCGATTCCACGAACCGTGGAGATCGGAATCCAGCTTGCCGATGCGCTGGATGCCGCGCACAAGAAAGGCATCGTTCATCGCGACATCAAGCCGGGAAATATCTTTGTTACCGAGCGCAGCGCGGTGAAAATTCTGGATTTCGGGCTGGCCAAGCTGCTGCGCGACAAGTCTGATGAGTTCGACGGCGAAACGATCGGCGTGGACACCGCGCTGCTGACCAGCCCGGGAATGGCCGTCGGCACCATCGCCTACATGTCTCCGGAGCAGGCGCGTGGCGAAGAAATCGATGCGCGCAGCGATTTGTTTTCGCTGGGTGCGGTTTTGTACCAAATGGTGACCGGAAAGCTGGCGTTTCCGGGATCGACCAGCGCGGTGATCTTCGACAATATTTTGCACAACGCGCCGGTTGCTCCGGTCACGCTGAATCCAAGCGTACCTGCTGAGCTGGAGCGCATCCTGAACAAAGCGCTTGAGAAAGACCGCGACTGCCGTTATCAGGTGGCGGCGGAACTGCGCGCCGATCTAAAGCGACTGCAGCGGGAGTGGGACTCCGGGAGGACGTCGGCGGCTCCGTCAGTCAGCCGCGCCGCCGCCGCGACAAAGTCCAGCGAACCAGCATCTGGGAAAGCTGCGCTCGGCGATGTCGCGGGGCAGGCTTCGGGGACGAAATCGAGTGGCTCTGTCCTGATTGACGCTGCTCGCAAAAACAAAATCGGCGCCGCTCTCACCACTCTCCTGGTATTCCTCGTCATCGCCGCTGCCGTTTTCGGTATCTATTCCTTTCTCCACAAACCTCAGCACGTACCCTTCGAACACTTTTCCATCGAAAACCTCACCAACAATGGTCACGTCTCGCTCGCAGCCCTTTCGCCCGACGGCCGATACCTTCTCCATGTCCGCGATGAAGACGGCCTGCAATCCTTGTGGCTCCGCCACATTGCCACCGGCAGCAACACCCAGGTCGTCGCTGCGGCAGCCACCCGCTACCAGGGCCTCACGTTTTCTCCCGACGCCAACTTCATCTATTTCGTCCGGCGCGAGGAAGCGGAGCACACCATCGCACAGTTGTACTCCGCCCCCATGCTCGGAGGCACTCCGCGCCTACTGGTCAAGGATGTGGATAGCCCCATCACCTTCTCTCCCGACGGCAAGCGCTTCGCCTACCTCCGCGAGCATCACGACACCCCAAACTACGACTTGTTCCTGGTCAACAGTGACGGTTCCCCGGACCGCACTCCGTTCTCCAACATACTTTTGTCCACCGACAGTGCCGTCCCCGTGTGGCTGCCCGACGGCAAGACCATCGTGATCCCCATCGTGCAAACTGCCCGTGGTTCCCTCGGCGGGCTGCTGGCCGTGGATGTGGAGTCCGGCAAGCGCGAAGAGAAAGAGGTCGTCTCCAGCCGCGTGTACTATGAACCTGTCTGGCTTCCCGGCGCGGGTGGTCTCGTGGCCACGTCGATTGGCGGCAATCTGCAATCGTTTTATCGCCAGTTGGGCGTCCTGAGTTACCCCGCGGGCGAATTTCGCGCCCTGACCATGGACACCAACAACTATTACGGCCCCAGCGCTTCCGCCGACGGCAAAAGTATCGCCGCCACGCAGCGCCATTTTGTCTACGAATTGACCGTCTCCCCTGCTTCCAAGCCCGACGAGCTCAAGCCTATACCGTTGATGTCGCACCAGCAGATCTGGCAATGGAACTGGATGAGCGACGGAAAGTTGTTGATTCCTCAGAGCGGCGCGCTGCTCTCGGTCAGCGCCGCCAGTGGTGATCAATCCTCCGTCTTGCCAGACACCAAAGGCGCCGCCGACCAGGCGGTAACGTGTGGCGGCTCCATTGTCTTTCGCCTGGTTAGTACGTCTGCCGGTAGCGCCGTCAATCTCTGGAAGGCCGGCATAGCGGGCACCAGTCCAGTGCAGTTGACCACCGGGCGCAATGAACGCAACCCGCAGTGTTCACCCGACGGCAAATGGGTCTACTTCGTCGAGGTACGGGAAAATCAAGCTCTCAAACGCGTCCCCATTGAAGGGGGAACTCCGGAGTTGGTGCGGAATGAGCCGTCAGATGGGTACGTTCTTTCACCCGATGGAAATACGGTAGCGCAGCTGGATGTTCGCGAACTCGATCACAAGTTGGTCCTGAACATGTTCGAGATCGACAGCCGGAAAATGACTTATCGGAACATCGATGGACGCGCCTCCGATCCGATCGGCTTCTCACCAGATGGAAAAGGCATGGTGTACAACGTGCGGCAGCGTGGCGTTGACAATCTCTGGCTGCAGCCCCTGGACGGCTCCGCCTTTCGCCAGCTCACCCACTTCACGACGGAGCGCATCGCCCGCTTCAAGTTCTCATTTGACGGATCCCAGATTGCGATCGAGCGCGGACACAACGAGTCGGACGCGGTGTTGCTACGAGACAGTGCGAAATAAACCTAGCCCGCATCTTCGATTTTCGTATCTAGAGCTTACTTGACTGCACCTGACGGCGATGGACCAGCGGTGGGAGTCTGCGGGCTGTTAGGTGTGCTATTCGCGCGGGCGTAGTAGCCGCGGCGAGCGCGGACCTGGTAGCCCTTGTGGTCGGGGACTTCAATTTTGATGCGGTGGTAGCGACCGTCGAGGTCTGAGTTGGTCGGGATATATGCGATCGAGTACTGGTTGCGAAGCTCGTCGCCGATATCCTGGAACGATTGATCGAGATCGTCCACGTGATAGGGGAAGAACGCGCGGCCGCCGGTTTGCTCAGCCAGATCCTGCAGAATCTTGTCGCCTTCGGTGAGGTGCACCTTGCGGTCGGCAAGCTTGTCGGGATTGGTCTGCGACAACTGAATCCACTGGGTGCTGGTGCTGATCGTATAGATGACCACGCTGTAGCGTTGCGCCATCTCAATGGCTTCGGCTCGGGTGTGTGTCGAAAGATTGTCGTCGCCGTCGCTGATCACGATCATGACGCGGCGCACCACGTCGGGCTGATCACCCGGTGGCCGTGGTGGATGGCTGAGTTCCTTATCGCAGGCGGTATAGATAGCGTCGAACACCGCCGTGCCCCCTCCGGCGCGCGTCTTTACGATTTCGTCGCGCAGGCGGCCGGCGTCATCGGTGAAACTCTGGAGGACGCTGGGCTGGTCGTCAAAGGTCATGACGAAAGCCTGGTCCTTGGTACGGCGGATGACGCTGAATAGGAACGATGTCGCGGCATCCTGCTCGAACTTGATGCGGTCGCGAATACTGTTGGAGGTATCCATCAACAAGCCGATGCGCAGCGGCAAGTCCGTTTGCCGGCTGAAATAACGGATGGTCTGAGGAGTTTTATCGTCGGAAATCTTGAAGTCGTCTTTTTCCAGGCTGGGGACGAGCTTGTTGCGGCGGTCTAGCACGGTGAACAGCACATCAACCAGGTTGACTACCCGCGTAATCGTGGGCGGCGCCTGCTGCTGTCCTTCGGGAGGTGGTGGTTGCGGCTGCTGGCCTGTAGCGGGTCGCGGAGGTTGAGCGCGATCGCTTACAGCGGTCAGCAGTAGCGCCGCTACCAAGACTGCGGGTCCCACGGCAAAAATGAATGCCCGACGCATGTGACATCGATTATAGGTAGGCAGAGAGCGCAGCGTCAATTCCACCGGCGGAGGTATTCGCGGCCTTGGCGAGCTGCTGAAGGAAAAGATACAGGTGCGAGGGGAGCGGGGAACGGAGTTCGATCCAGGCGCCGGTTCGCGGCTGGGTAAAGCCGAGTCTTGCCGCGTGGAGAAAGTTTCGGCCCAGCGATGGCATCGTAATCTTGCCGATGCGTAGTTGTACCGGCGCGCCGTAGAGTTCGTCACCAACCACCGGATGGCGTAGTGCAGAGAAATGTACGCGAATCTGGTGGGTGCGGCCGGTGTGGAGTTGGACTTCGACGAGCGTCGTGGCGTCGATGCGAGCGAGCACGCGCCAGTCGGTGCGGGCGTCGCGGGCTCTGGCAAGCGTGGCTGTGCGGCGGGCGGTCATGCGCACGCGACGCTTGGGATCGCGGCTGATGGCGAAGTTGATGCGGCCGTGTTCGTCTTGGAGCACGCCGTGGACGAGGGCGATATAGGTTTTCTTCACTTCGCGGCTACGAAACGCTTCGCCTAACCTGGCGTGCGCGGAGTCATTTTTTGCGACGAGGATGATGCCGGACGTCTCCTTATCGAGGCGATGCACGATACCAGGACGCAGCGCGTCGCCACCTGTCGCCAGTGACTGGCCGCGGCCGAGCAGCGCGTTCACCAGTGTACCGCTTTGATTGCCCGCGCCGGCGTGGACGGTCATGCCTGCGGGCTTGTTGACGGCGATGACGTCGTCGTCTTCGTAGAGTACGTCCAGGGGGATGGACTCAGCTTCAGCACGAATGGGCGGGCGAGGCTGAATTTCGACGGTGATGCGTTCGCCGGACCGAACGCGGTGGGAGGTCTTGGCGACACGATCGTCGACGAGCACAAGACCGGCTTCGATCAACTCCTGGACACGCGTGCGACTGAGATCGGCACAGTGCGCGACGACGATACGATCGAGGCGCTGGCCGGCGTCGTCGGTGGAGGCGGTGAACTCCGTGCGATTGGTTTTCAATTCAGGCGAAGGCACGCGCCGATTGTAATATGCAATTTCCTCGCGCCTACAAAATCGTCGGCCTGATAACTGGAACGGAAGCATCGAAGGGGCCATAATCTAGTTTTTGGCATGGGCGACGTTGTATCTACAACCGCGGTCTGAAGACGGTGCGCCTACAGGTGCGGACTTGTAGCGACTCGGAGCAGTTTGGAATTTGACGCTGTTCAGCCGGGTTGCTCGTCGGAGACTTCGGCCGTGTGGTGTTTGTGGCTTAGGACGTCGAGGATGACTAGGGCTGCGCCAATGGCTATAGCCGAGTCAGCGACGTTGAAGGCCGGGTAGTGGTAGGAGCCGAACCACAGCTCGAAGAAGTCGGTGACCGCGCCGCGAACGATACGATCGGTGACGTTACCCGCCGCGCCTCCCAACAGCAATGCCAGGCCGGCGGCGGTCATGCGCCCACCGGTGTGGCCCGCCACGAAGAGCCAGCCCAGTGCGGCGATCACCACCACCGAACCGGTGATGAGCAGGACGCGAGTCCATGGCGAGGTCGAATCCGAGAGCACGCCGAAGGCGATGCCCGGGTTGCGGCTGTGTACAAAGTACGCGAAATTTTGGATTAGCTCGTAACGCCAGCCTTCGACAGTTTGCGATTCAAACCACGCCTTGCTGGCACGGTCGAGGAACACCACGCCGAGTGTGAGCCACAGCCAGCGCAGACGTCCGGGGATGATCAGCACGGGATCTCCTGGCGCAAGCGTGGGCGGGCGCACATTGTGATCATGACTGCGTCAGGCGCCTTGAACCGCGGGAGCCATTGCGCCTTCAATTTCGCTAAGCGAGTCGGTGCATCGCTCACACACGGTCGGATAACGCGGATTTTCGCCCACGTGCGTGGAGTAGTTCCAACAACGTTCACATTTCTTTCCGTCGGCTCTTTGCACGGTGACTTCCAGTCCGGGGATCATATCGGACTTGAAGTCTCCAGAGCCGGCAGTGAGGAAATCGACCTGCGAGACGATGAAGAGTCCCGGCAAAATCGGCAGATATTGCTTGAGCTTGGCTTTAAGCTCGAGTTCGGCGTTCAGCAAGACTTTAGCTTCCAGCCCGGCGTTGATTTTCTTTTCGTTGCGCGCGGCTTCCAAAGTCTTCAGGACTTCGGAGCGGACTCTGGCCAGAAGTTCCCAGATTGCAATCTTGTTCGCAGCAAGGTCGGTGCGCAGGGACTTCTCGTCCGCGAACATGGTCATGTGCACGCTTTCGTGTTCGCTTTGCGCCTTGGGCAGATACTTCCAGATTTCCTCGGCGGTGAAAACGAGGATGGGCGCCATCAGGCGAACCAACGCGCTAGTGATTTTCCAGACCGCAGTTTGCGCGGAACGACGTGATTTGCTCCGCGGCGCCTTGGTATAGAGCCGATCCTTCAGCACGTCGTAGTAGAAAGCGCTCAGATCGACCACGCAGAAATCGTGAATAGCATGGTAGACGCGGTGAAATTCATACGCGGCGTACCACTCTCGGCATTTTTTCACCAGGTCAGCGGTGCGGTCGAGCATCCAACGATCCATTTCGTCGAGCTGATCGTTGCGCAGCGCGTCCTGCGCGGGATCGAAATCCGATAGATTGCCGAGGCCGTAGCGGAACGTATTGCGGATTTTGCGATACGCCTCGCTGAGCTGGGTCATGACCCGCTCGCTCATCTTCACGTCGGCCTGATATTCAACCGAGGCGACCCACAGGCGCAGCAAATCGGCGCCCCAGCGTTCGCAAATCTCGGCGGGATAGAGCGTATTGCCGAGCGACTTCGACATCGGCTGGCCTTTTTCATCCAGCGTCCAGCCGTGCGTGACCACGCTCTTGTAAGGCGCGTTGTCCTTGATGCCCACGCCGATCAGCAGCGAACTGTGGAACCAGCCGCGATACTGATCCGGGCCCTCCAAATACACGTCCGCAGGCCACTCAGGGCCCTTTAACACCGCGAGATGTGACGAGCCAGAATCGAACCACACGTCGAGAATGTCGTTCTCCTTGCGCCACTTTCCGACCGCTCCACAGGAGCACGTCGTACCGGGCGGCAGCAATTCCTCAGCGGAATGCTTGTACCAGGCGTCCGCGCCCTCTTTCTCGAACCACTTGATCACGTTGCGCAGCGCGCCGAAATCTTGCAGCCGCTTGTTGCAGCCATCGCAGTAGAAAACGATGATCGGCACGCCCCAAAAACGCTGCCGCGAGACGCACCAGTCCGGGCGCCCCGCAATCATTTCGTACATGCGATCCTCGCCCCAGTCGGGAATCCATTTCACGCCGCGAATTTTCTCGAGCGTTTCAGCGCGCAGCGTGATGCTCGCTCCATGAGCGGCCTGATCCATCTTGATGAACCACTGCTCGGTGGCGCGGAAGATCACCGGATTGTGGCAGCGCCAGCAGTGCGGGTAGCTGTGCTTGTAATCGTGGTGACCGAGTAATGCGCCGCGATCGCCCAGCAACTTCACAATGATCGGGTTGGCGGTGAAAACATCTTTGCCTTTGTACTCTGGCAAACCTTCGATATACACGCCGCGATCATCCAGCGGCGCATAGGTCTCTAGCCCATATTTCTGCCCAGT
>DATNCJ010000026.1:0-11431 GCA_035607215.1 Candidatus Eiseniibacteriota bacterium | reverse complement strand
AACTGTTGCCATCGGGCGGAGGGACGCCGCCAGCACAAGGAAAGCGTAAACCAGACAGAACCTAGCGCAGCGGATCTTGTTCCTGGCGTGCCTATTCCATACGGTAGTTGGGCGCTTCGCGGGTGATGATCACGTCGTGGACATGGCTTTCGCGCAGGCCGGCGGAGGTGATGCGGACGAAGCGGCGGCAGCCGCGAAGATCGTTGAGCGTGGCGGAGCCCACGTAGCCCATGCCACTTTTCAGGCCGCCGACGAGCTGGTCGGTCAGCGCGCCCAGCTGGCCTTTGTACGGCACGCGACCCTCCACGCCTTCGGGCACAGACTTGCCGCGCTCACGGTCGGCGTCATCCTGCACAGTGGCGTAACGGTCGGAACCCGCATCCATCGCAGCAGTGGAGCCCATTCCGCGGTAAGACTTGAAAGTGCGGCCCTGGAAGAGAATGGTCTCCCCGGGCGATTCTTCGGTGCCGGCGAACAGGCTGCCGATCATCACGCAGGAGGCGCCCGCGGCGATGGCTTTGGTGATGTCACCGGAAAATTTGATGCCGCCATCGGCGATGATCGGAACGCCCGTACCTTCGGCGGCCCGCGCGGCTTCCATGATGGCCGTGAGCTGCGGCACTCCGGCGCCAGTCACCACCCGCGTGGTGCAGATCGAGCCGGGGCCGATGCCCACTTTCAGTCCGTCGATGCCAAGAGAGATGAGTTCCTTCGCGCCGTCGTAGGTGCCTACATTTCCGGCGATGAGTTGCACATCCGGCAAGCGATGCTTGATGGATTTAATGGCATCCATCACGCGGGAAGAGTGGCCATGCGCGGTATCCACCGCGAGAACGTCGGCTTTGGTCTTGGCCATTTCCACGGCGCGCTCGAGGAAGTCGCCGGTAGCGCCAACCGCTGCGCCTACGCGTAAGCGGCCCTGATCGTCTTTTGCGGCGCGGGGATATTCCAGTTTTTTCTGTATGTCTTTTACGGTGATCAGGCCCTTGAGGTTGAAATCCTGATCGACAACGAGAAGCTTTTCGATGCGATGTTTTTGCAGGATGCGTTCCGCTTCTTCGAGGGTGGTTCCGACCGGCACGGTGACGAGATTGTCTTTGGTCATCACCGAGCTGACCAGCTGAGCGTGATTCTTCTCGAAGCGAAGATCACGATTGGTGAGAATGCCGGTGAGGCGTGAGCCGCGCGTGACCGGAAGGCCGGAGATGCGGTATTTGGTCATGATCTCCAGGGCCTGGCGGAGGGTGATGTCGGGCGAGATGGTGACCGGATCGACGATCATGCCGCTTTCCGAGCGTTTTACCCTGTCAACTTCCTCAGCCTGGCGATCGATGGGCATGTTGCGGTGCACGATGCCGATCCCGCCCTGGCGCGCGATGGCGATGGCCAGGTGAGATTCGGTGACGGTATCCATGGCGGCGGAAGCCAGCGGGATGTTGATGGCCAGGCGGCGGGTAAAACACGTGCGCGTGTCTACTTCGGTGGGCAACACCGATGATTTGCCGGGCAGGAGCAGCACATCGTCGAAGGTCAGGCCTTCGGGAATCGCGGGAATCGCTTCGGTCATTCCATCCTCTTTAAATGTGGAAAAATTCGCGCTAAAAACAGCGCAGCCCAGCGGGTGCCCGCTGGGCTGTGGGATAAATTCATCAAATCGAAAAAATGCGTCACTGTGAATTATCTATTGTAGGGGCGGGAAGGAAGCTGGTCAAGCGAAGGCCAGTCCGACTCGGGAGTCCACTTCCGGGAATCTGGGGCCTAATCGGCTGCGGTCGGCGCTGGACAAGGGGCCGCGCAGGTACCACAAGAGAGCGGCCAGAAGCCGCTCCCTGACAGACTACCCAGTACCGGCCGCAAGGAATTGCATTACTCGTAGGCGGCGCCCAACTGCTCCAGCATTCTCGTGATGCGCGCCGGAACAGGTAGTTTGGCCAGCATGATGTTGAAAATAGGGTAGAGGAAGCGTCCGTATTTTCGCAGTGCTGCGCCGTCGTGCGCAGCCAGAGCGGCTTCGATGGACCTTTCCGTGGCGGGAGTGACCAGCTCGATGCGGCCGACAAATGCTCGGACCACTTGCGCAGGTGCGGGCGTGATCGAGAGGGGAAGAATCGAGTCCACGTGCGAACTGGGGACGATGTAGAAGAGCCGGCTGCCCTCTTCGAACCAGGTGTCCCGCCAGGTCTCGATCATGGCGCGAGCTTCATCGCGAAAGAGGCCCTGGTTAACGAGAAGGTCCTCAAGATCGCCGCGGAGCGAATCGAAGGTGCCGGTGACCGAAGGCGTTTCGAGGATCAGGTGGTCCCGGGGAGAAGTCACGATGCGATAGCCGAGCTTGTCGTCGCGGCGTTCGAACAGGACAAGCGCAGGAATTGGCCGGCCGATCCGATTGGTGAGCCGGATGGCACCCGAGGGCAGAACCTTTGCGGTGAGAGGCAGCGAGGTTGTGGAGACCCCACGATAGAACAAGAATTTTTCGCGCTGATCTCCCCACGGGCCCTTGACCGAAAGCGGAGTCGCGGACGTATCGCGTGCAGAGTAATAGTGGCTGGCGGCGGACTCGCGCGGGAAATTTGCGGGCACCGCGGGGGAAACGGTGACGGAGTTCCAGGTGATGCTGCCGTCGTCGTGTGGACCGTAAAGAGTATCTAGCGCAAGGGAGGTGTTGGGGGCGACGCCGTCTGGGTGAGGATACCACTCGGTGATCAGGCCTTTGGTGAACGAGACACGCACCGAGACGCGGGTTTCGTGTGGACTGTAAAAATAGATGACCGGAGTCTCCATGCGGACCGTGCCGCGAAGGCCGGCTTTGAATCCAGCGTTGCGGTAATGCTCAACGAAGTGGGGAAGATCGGATGGGCCGCTGAGATCGACGGGGAGCCATTCCACGGGCAGTCCATCGGCGCCCGCGATGGTGGTGAACGTGCCCCATTCGTGCGCGGTGAGGCCGGGCTCGGCTGGAGATTGACGACCTGCTGGAGACGCCGCAGCGAGAGTGCCTAAGGCAATAAGAAAAATTGCCGTTGCGTGCAGGAACGGGCGGCGCATCGACGAACGGCGTGGAGAAGGCGGCTCGGAATTAGTCATGGGCAAGCTCACGGCTTCGACTCTTTTGACGCCGCTGGCTTGATGAGCACTTCGGCGGTCGTTTGTCCCTGTTGTCCCATGAAATGGGTGGAGAGATTGCGGGCCAGAAGAGCATCGTTCTTTGCGCCGGCCTTGGCTTTTTGCACATGTTGATCGTGCGCCGATGCAGGGCCCGCGAGAGTGATTAGTGCGGCGGCGAATTCCATTTGCGCATCGTCGCCGCGGAGTTGCAAAGCTTGCTTGACCAACGCGTAGCCGTCGATTCCGCGAGCGGGATTCGAATCCTGCTCCAGCCACTGCTTGTAACTTTCAGCGAGATATCCGATGTCGAAGTAATAGAGGGCGGGCGGCGCGCCGGACGGAACCGATTTCGTTGCGGCGGAGAGGGTATTGAAAAGCTCTCTCGCTGCCGCGGGATTTGTGCGCGCATAGAGTGTGGCGCGACGCAGCGTTTCCATGTGGACCAGGACAGTCGAATCCGACGTGAGGATCTTGAATGTGTCGGCGGCTAGCTTCGAGGTGTCGTAGGTTTCCTTGCCGGTCAGATTCCACCCTTGACTGGCCCACGGCAGGGATTTCGCCGATCCGATGTCGAATGTGTGGCAGATGAGCGGAGGACCGGCAAGGGCAACGCCGACAAAGAGCATGAGGAATGCCAGAAGGCCGAATGTGAAGCGGTGCGTGAAACGTTTGTGAATATGCATGGAATCGACGCTCCGTGGATTGAATTCCGAGTTCGTTGATAAAGACGAGAGGAAACGGCCAAGTGTTAACAGCGTTAGGGCGTTAGATTGGTTGGCCTTTGGTGTCGATCCAGGTGCGTTCCCAATGGCGCCAAAGGCTGATATCGCCGAGATCGAGTGCATTCCACCAAGCATCTAGCGCGGCGCGATCCAGGCGGAGGATAGCGTCGCGGGTCACGTCGCCTGGTGGAGGAACGAGCTGGACAAGATGATCGTAAATCACGACACGGCTGGCGGTGTCGACGCGAGAAAGCAAATGCCACAACGTAAGCGCGTCCCGCTTCCTGGCTTCCGCCAGGACGATCCGCAGGGCGGATGGATCGCCGGAAATATTTTTGCCGCTGGAGTCGAACTGTGCGAGGGCCGAGCGAAAAGCGGGGGAGGCATCCTCAAAGTAAGGGGTGCCGGGGCCCGATTGTGGATGGGTGGAGCATGCCGCGCCGGCGGGAATGAACGACTCGCGGCCATCGCGATGAAAGCCTACCCAGCCGAGAGTGGTGCGCAATGTTCCGCTGCCGTCGTCATCGACGTGAAGGGTGTAGATGCAGCCGAGATCGACGGCCACGGCCGAGGGAGTGTCCACAACGAACTGACCGGGAGCGGCCCAGATGGTCGCGCGGATCGTGCCGCGATCGAGCGCGACGTGTTTTCGGCCGGTGGCGGATTGCAGCAGGCGCAGGCGGGTCAGGGGCGCCACATCGAGGCGGCCGATCTCGGCGACAGAAACGCTGGCAGTTGAATCGACGCGGGTTTCGAGGGCTTCACCGACCTGCAGCCACTGCTTTTCTGGCGGAGTGGAACGGGAGGGATCGGCTTGCGACGGACTGGCGGAGATCTGGATCTGCCAGCCGGTCGGCGTCGTGAGCGGTGGGCGCGGGGCGAGGGACAACCACAAGCTGGAGACAATCGCGAAGGCGATCAGCGCCGCCGCGGCCAGGCGCGGGATGTGCAGATGCAGAAATAATGTTTCACGCCAGGTCAGCGGAGCGGACGTGAAGGCATTTTCGGGGAATGGCGGAACGGCGGTGCGGTGGTGGCGGAAGGAAGCGAGGATGTGCTCCAGCCGCTGAATTTCCGGATCGGGTGGACCGGAACGATCCCAGACGTAGTCGCTGTCGGTATTTTGCATGTCGCGCTGGTGTCGCATCTTGCTGGTCATGGGCGTGAACTCGCCGGAGATCGCTTGCGCTCGAGTTTGTCGCGGAGTTGCTGCATGCCGCGATGAAGATTGACGCGCACGGAGCCATGGGAAAGGCCGGTTCGAGCGGCAATTTCCGGACCGGTCATGCCTTCCACGAGGCGCAGCACCAAAGTTTCGCGATAGGCCTCGGGTAAGCTGCGGATAATCTCCAGAATTTCCGTGGCCTCGCGCGTCTGGGCATGCCCGCCTGGCGCAACCGTTGCGTCCACATCGAGACAGTGATCGCGATGTTCGGCCTGCGTGCGAGGCTCGCGATAGTAGTCATTGGCCATATTGCGGGCGATGGCGGCCAGCCATGCGCCGAAGCGAGACGCATCGCGCAAGCCGCGTAAACGAGAGAGCGCGCGCAAGAAAACTTCGTGAACCAAGTCTTCCACTTCCAAGCGGGGAAGTTTCGCCAAGAGAATGCCATGCACCATGGGCAAGTAGCGTTGATAGAGTTGTCCAAACGCTTCACGATGACCGCGCTGGGCCACGCGCACGAGACTCTCGTCAGAGTCGGCCTGCGCCGGTAGTGTCTCAGTCACCAGAGCAAGCTCCGGCGTCGCGTTGCCGAGGTATGACGCACTCTGCATGCTGCGCTCATGCCATCGCGGCCTGGTTCCCCAGAAGGGTAGACGTTCCTACGGGGGCTGATGTTAACAGCATTTTTTCGACCGGGAATGGCGTTACTCGGATTGTATGACCTGTTGCCCGGCACGTTACGTTGACACATCCGGGCGAGTGCCATAGACTCGCCGCGCTTTTCATTTCCTTACATCATTTTTGCCGGAACGTATCTTCTGAGAGGCGTACATGCCTTTGTATTCTTTGTGTCAGAAGCCGCAATTCTTTGTGAGCCTGATGCTGGCGGCGTTCGCGATCTGTACGTTGCCTGCGGCGGCGCAGAAGCCGCTGGAACCGGAACAGAAAGACGACGAGAAGAGCGACATCGCGATGGTAGAAGTTACGCCAGGGACGGCGACGGCGGCGATTGGCGCGAAGCTGACATTTTCCGCGGTGGCGAAAGATAAGGATGGCAAGACGCTGCCGGACAAGGTGAAGTTCTGGTACGCGGCGCCGTTTGACGCGGCCGGTGCGGAGCAGAACGGTGAGATTTCATTTTTCCAGCCGGGCGAAATCACGGTGGGGGCAACGATCGGAAGCAAGATCGGGTATGCGCACGTCACGGTTTCGAAGCCGCGCATTGCACGGATCGATGTGAGTGCGCCTGAAGCGGCCGTCTTCGCCGGCGGGAATCATTTGTTGCGGGCCACGCCGCGAAATGCGAACGGCGATCCGCGCATCGATATTGCGCTGACGTGGACGTCGGAAAAGTCGTCGGTCGCGACAGTGGATGCGACCGGGATGGTGGTGGCGCTCAAACCGGGCAAGACAAAAATTCGCGCTGCGGGTGATGGTGTGACCGGCGAAACGTCGGTCGAGGTTGTGAAGCCAGGTTTTGCGAAGTTGGTAGTGTGGCCCGCGACCAGCGCAGTGAAGACCGGCGACGTGGTGCATTTTTCCGCGAAGGGCGGCAAGGGAGAAGCGATCGCGGGCGAAGTGGCGTGGTCGGTGCAGGGTGCGGGCGCGGCGATCTGGCCTGATGGCACGTTCGTGGCGGAGCGGCCGGGTACGTACACGGTGGTGGCATCGGCGGGAGATCGCGATGCGATGGCCAGCGTGCTGGCGGCGCCGCGCGGAGTCAGCCGCGATGTGGAAGTGGTGGGCCACGCGATGCCCAAGGATGAGCAGTTCGCGGAGGAATGGATCTGGGATCACTACGCGTATCTTTCGGCGATCAGCGACAAAGTGTATGTGTTCGATATCGCCGACCCGGCGCATCCGCAGAGCGCTGATCCGCTGAAGGTGGACGCGCGGCTGGTGAATGATGTGAGCGTGACGCCGGATGGAAAAATCGGCGTGATCACGCGAGAGGGCGCGTCGAACCGGAAGAACGGGATCGTATTTCTGGATACGTCGGATGGCATGCATCCGAAAGTTTTGTCCGAGTATACGGAAACGGTGACTGGCGGCGTGCATAGCGCGTACATCAATTCGCATTACGTATACCTGACCGATGACTCGACGGGGTCATTGCGGGTGATCGATTTTGCGGACGTCAAGAAGCCGAAGGAAGTGGCGCGCTGGCAGGTGGAGAGCTCGGGACAAATGCAGATTGCGCTGCCGGAGGGCGAGGGCGTTTCGAGCGCGGGGCGATATCTTCACGACGTGCAAGTAGTGGACGGGCTGGCGTACCTGGCGTATTGGCGCGATGGACTGGTGATTCTGGACGTCGGCAACGGGATCAAGGGCGGAAGCCCGGAGCATCCGCAGTTCGTTTCGAATTACCGGTTTAACTATGACGAGCTTTACGGGGCAGGGTGGTTGAGCGGAGCGCACGCCGTGTACCGCTACAAGAATTATGTTTTTGTTGGGGATGAAGTATTTCCGGGAGTGTTCAGCCTGGCTTCGCGGGAGCGCATTCCGGTGCGCGGAATCGGGCACGTGATCGACGTAACGGATTTGACCAAGCCGCGCCAAGTCGCGACTTACAGTGTGCCGGAGGCAGGGTCGCACAACATCTGGGTTGTGGACGATGTTTTGTACATGGGCTACTACAACGGCGGAGCGCGGATTTTGGACGTGTCCGGCGAATTGCGCGGGGAACTTTACAATCAGGGTCGAGAGATTGCGCATTTTTGGTCGGGCGATTCGAAGGGGTATCGGACAAATTTGCCGTTTGCCTGGGGAGCCTATCCTTATAAGGGACTGATTTATGTGAATGACGTGCATGGCGGGTTGTGGGCGATCAAGTTGGGGAAGACGAAGGCTTATTCCATTACGACGGATCCGCCGAAGTAAGTACGGCACCCGCGAGAGCGGGGGCGCCGCCGCACTCCACAACTAGTCGATTTTCCAGAAGTCGATGCCTGCGGCCTGGGGTGGGGTGTCGATAGTGGCGGCGGTTTTGTGGGATTGCAGGTCGATAATTTCGACGGTGCCGGGTTCGCTGCCGACGCCTTCGACGGTGACGAAAGCGTAGCGGCTGTCGGGCGAGATGACGACGCCGTGGACGACTTTGCGCTTGGTGGGGATGCGGGCTAATTCCTTTGCGGTGGCGATGTCGAAGATAGACGCAGAGGCGTCGCGCTTGTTGGTGGCGACGAGCAGTTTGTCGTCGGAGCTGACGGCGAGATTGTAGACACCGCTGCCGGCGGGGATTCTACGAACCAGTTTCCACTCCTTGGCGTCGACTTCCACAATTTCGTTGGATTTATTGCAGGCGACAAAGATTTGCTTACCATCGATGCTGGGTTGCGCCCAGGTGGGACTGCAGGTCACCGCGCTCATCGATATCGTCATGTGGTCGTGATCTTCCATTTTTCCTGAGGCGGGGGCCGGCGCGGAAAGCGGCGGCGCGATGCGTTCGAAACCCTGCTCTTGGCCGGCGCTGACGCGAAAAGTGCGCGCCAGCTTCATTCTCTCGGCGTCAACTTCGACGAGTAGATCGTCCATCATGCACGCGGAATACTGGCGGGAGCCGTCGCGAGTGACGCGCGAGCCGTGAGGCATCACGCAGGTGGGGACGCGGGCGACTTCGAGCATGGCGTTGGTGTCGACGACGGAGACGCTGCTGGGAACCGGATCGCCGTGCAAGTTGAAATTGACGACGTAGAGGAAATTGCCGTCGGGGGAGACGTCGGCGGTGGCGGGGAAAAAGCCGAGGCCGACCTGACCGATGACGCGGTCGCTTTGTGTTTCGTATTTAAGGGCGGTCCCGTAAGGGCGGCCGTGACCGATCGAGACGTAGAAATTTTTTCGGTCGGGGGAGAAGGCGATGCCGTGAGGGCCGCTGATATCGCTTTGCAGCACGCGGGTCTCGGTGGTTCTTTCGAGTTTAGCGCCGTCGGGGCCGAAACGGATGGTGGCGATGCGGTCCGAGGCTTCGCAGACGAGCTTGACCCAATAGTTGGGAGATGGAGCTTCGGAGGATTGAGCTGCGAGCGCGACCGCGATTCCGAAGATTGGGAGCAGCGCCGTTGCGAGCCGAGCAACTGCGAGACTGAAGGTGTTCATGGATTTGGGATCTTATCGCATTTGCGACTTTATGCGTGATTGCGGTGAGAACTGGATTCGCAGTCTTGCCGATGTGGTTGAACGTTTACGGTTGGGGAGGATTGCATGTAAACCCCAACCCCCCGAAAATCGCGTGGTTGCCGACATCCAAAACAATTGCTGGTTAGGTTGTGCTTGTGGGTATCGTGCAATAGAGTTTCAACGTATGCAGAAAGAGATTCGGAAATTTGTGCCGCATCGGTGGTTGCGGAATGGCCATGCGATGACTTTGGCGGCCGCGTTTGTGCCGCGAAAATTCCGCTTGCCGGAGGCGGAAGAGCGACTCTTTCGCGTGGATCCGTTCTCACAGTTGCTGGGGTTGTGCCATTGGCACAAGGGCCGGAGGCGCGATGTTCCGGTGATGGCCGTCGTACACGGTCTGGAAGGATCGGCAGACTCGAATTACGTGCGGGGGATCGCCGAGAAGGCCTTTCATCGAGGATTTCATGTGGTGCGTTTGAATCAGCGGAATTGCGGGGGGACGGAGAAGCTGACACCGACCCTTTACAACTCGGGGATGAGCGGGGACTACCGCGCGGTGCTCGAACAGCTGGCAACCGCGGACGGATTTGCGCGCGTCTTTTTCGTGGGTTACTCCATGGGCGGAAATCTGGTGACGAAGATGGCGGGTGAATTTGGCGAGGATGCGCCGCCCGCTCTGTGTGGAGTGTGCTCCGTGTGTCCGGCGCTTGATCTATCGGCGTGCGCCGATGCGCTGGAGTTGAAAGAAAACTATGTGTACCAACGGCATTTTGTGAAGGGATTGATGACGCGTTACGCGCGCAAAGCGCAGATGTTTCCGGAGCGCTATTCCGCAAACGGATTCGGAAAGATTCGAACGGTGCGCGAGTTTGATGATGCGATCACCGCGCCTTGCTTCGGATATCGGGACGCGGAGGAATATTACGAGGCGGCGGGCGCAAAGCGGATCGTGGATCAGGTGCGAGTGCCGACGTTGATGATCACGGCAGAAGACGATCCGTTTGTGCCCTATGTAATGTTCCTGGCGGCGCGCGTGGAACGGAATCCGGCGATACGATTCCTTGCCCCGCGGCACGGCGGGCATTGTGCGTTTATTTCCGATGTGAGCGGGGAAGAGAGATTTTGGGCGGAGCAGAGAATTGTGGACTTTTGCGCGGAGATCGCGGGAGTCTAGGCGTTCGACGTAGGCGGCAGTGACCTGATCGTCGCGATTTCGGGAGCGCCACGGTCCTGCCGGGTTCCTTCACTCCGCGATGCGGCGCCGAAACCCGAAGGCGAGGAAAGCCGGGTCGCTGCCGTCGGAATGACAAAGCAGGACGTACATCAGCGGGTCGAGTGACCGGTGCGGTGTGGGGGAAGACGTATGGGTCTAACGACCCGTCATCCCAATGCGATCGCTAACCAAAAGGCTTTTCTAGAGAGAGCGGGAAATTTTTGGTGAGGAGCTGGGCCGGGCCTTCTTGGGCGATAACCATGTCGTCTTCGCAGCGCATTCCGAATTCGCCCGGGATGTAGATGCCTGGCTCGTTTGAGAATGTCATGCCGGGCTCGAGTGGCGTTTTGCTGCCGCGGACGAGGTACGGGTGCTCGTGGCCGTCCAGGCCCATCCCGTGACCCACGCGATGGGTGAAGAATTTGTAGCCGGGGCCGTAGCCCGCTTTGGTGATCACAGCGCGAGCGGCATCGTCAACGGTTCCGGAGAGGCGGCCTGCACGGGCTGCGTCGAGCGCGGCGTCCTGGGCTCTGCGAACGGCTTCGTAGGCGCGTGCGATTTTGTCCCAAGGTTTACCGAGGACGCTGGTGCGGGTGACATCGGATTCGTAGCCTTCCACTTTGCAACCGCCATCGATAAGGATGACGTCGCCCTCCTTGAGTTTTTGCGGCTGAACGCTGCCATGCGGGAGCGCGGCGGAAGCGCCGATCAAGACAAGAGCGTAGCCGTGAAGGTCCATTTTCGAATAGCCGGCTTCAATGAGTTGGGCGATGTCGTCCTGCGACATCCCTTCCTTTAGCGACGCAAACGCTGCGCGTGTGACGTCGAAGGTGGCTTCGCAAGCGAGGCGCATGAGTTCCAATTCATGAGGAGATTTGCGGGCGCGGCAGGCGACGGTGATGGGATCCGCGGAAACGTATTCGAACGCGGGTGCGGCCGCGCGCAAATGGTCAAAAAAGGTGAACCCGGTGACTTCTTCGACGCCGATGCGTCCCGAGCGGATGCCGCGATCGGCTAGCGCCGCGGCGGTGAGCTTTGCCGGACTTTCATCTTCCTGCCATGCTTGAACTTCGATGGGGAACTTCAGGCGCTCGCGTAGACGTCCCTCCT
>DATNCJ010000023.1:0-2041 GCA_035607215.1 Candidatus Eiseniibacteriota bacterium | reverse complement strand
CGAGCCGGAATGTTTTTTAGTCGCCTGAATGGCGCAAGCAAACGACACTTGAAGAATTGGCTGGCGCGCGTCGGTTCCAAAAAGCATGGCGCGCGGTCTGCTAACGCGCTTTCCGCCGCCGCTGCACACGTCTAAGTCACTGGCGCCGGCGCTCAGTTGTTTCCTTCATCTGCTAGACTCACATTTCCCATTTTGAGGAAAAATGAATGGGTGATGTCAGTCGGGCGTCGGCTGTAGCCATGGCCGAGGCCATTCGCCAGAGGGAGATCTCCGCCCTCGAACTTGCCGATGCTCACCTTGAGCGCATCGAAAGGCTGAACCCGCAGCTTAACGCGTTTGTGCACGTCGATCCGGAGTCTGTGCGGCGCGATGCGAGGGCAGCCGATTGGGCCCTCAAACAGCATGCCGGCTTAGGCCCTCTCAACGGCGTACCCATCTCCATTAAAAGCTCGATCGATGTGGCCGGTTTACGTTGCGAAGCAGGAACCAAGCTGCGCGCCGGTTATCTCGCGTCGCACGATGCGCCCCTGGTTTCCCGGTTGCGGCGGGCTGGCGCCGTGATTTTAGGAGTGACGAACTCACCCGAACTGCTCATGGCGTGGGAGACGGACAACCTCCTCTATGGGCGCACCAATAATCCATGGGATCTGTCGCGCACCGCGGGCGGTTCGAGCGGAGGCGAAGCGGCAGCTATTGCAGCCTGTTGCTCGGCCGGCGGAGTGGGTAGCGATGGTGGAGGTTCAATTCGAGTTCCCGCACACTTCACCGGAATATGCGGTCTGAAGCCAACGCCGGGACGGATACCCGCCACCGGACACTTCCCAAATTCCGTGGGTCCCTTTGCAATGATAGGAGTAGTGGGTCCGATGGCGCGCACTGTTGCGGATCTGCGCGCCCTGTTTGAGGTGATGCAAGGCTACGACGAAGGCGACACCAGCTCGGCACCGGTGCCTGTTCGCACCATTGGCCTGAAAGAAATCAAGAGAATCAGAATTGGATACTTCGAAGAGGATGGACGAACTCCGGTAACTGCTGAAACCAGTGCCGCGGTTCGAACCGCTGCATTGGGCCTGCAGAGGGCCGGTTGCAACGTAATGCCCTTTCTTCCGCAAGGCCTCGAATCGGCGCGCGAAGTCTGGTGGAAATTTTTTGGTGTGGCCGGCGCAATGCTCCTCGGTCCTATGACCGCCGGACGAGAACAAGAGTTGAGTCCTATTCTTAAGCAATTTATGGAGTGGACCAGCGAAGAGCCGCGCCACACCGCAGAGAGCCTGCTCAATGCCTGGATTCAGCGCGATGTGCTCCGTATGCAGATCTTCGCTCAAATGAAAGAAGTGCCAATTGTCGTGTGCCCGGTTGCCGCAATTCCTGCTTTCAAACACGGCGAGCGCAAGTGGGACATCAACGGAAAAAGCGTCGAGTACCTTGACGCCTGGAGCTACTGCGAATGGTTTAACTTGCTCGGCATGCCCGCCGCCGTGGTTCCGGTGGGACCTTCCAAGGAAGGCTTGCCCATCGGAGTTCAGATCGTTGGTCAGCCCTGGCAGGAAGAGTTGGTACTGGAGGTTGCCGGATTGATCGAACAGGAATGCGGAGGCTGGCGCGAACCGCCGATCTTGTAAATGCTGGGATGTCTCTCGGCGTGATGATGTTCGGCCATCACAGACGCACTTTTGGAGGACGCCTAGCGTGATTGGATGGGATTGCCAGACTTGCTGACGGCACTGCGACGATATTGGGGGTACGACGCTTTTCGCCCCCTGCAGGAACGCGTCGTTCACAGCGTCATCGGCGGGCACGACGTTTGTGTGGTGATGCCGACTGGTGGAGGCAAATCTCTCTGTTACCAACTTCCGGCTTTGCTTTCCGGTAGAACCGCGGTGGTAATTTCTCCCCTCATCGCTCTCATGCAAGATCAGGCAATGCAGTTGCGGCAAATAGGAATCCCGGCAGCCGTTTTGAACAGTACTCTGTCGCCAGGTGCGCAGGCCGACATCGAGCGCCGAGCTCGGTTGAATCAGTACAGATTGCTCTATCTTTC
>DATNCJ010000117.1:0-76499 GCA_035607215.1 Candidatus Eiseniibacteriota bacterium | reverse complement strand
CGCGACCGCCACTGCGATAGGGGCGCTGGAAACGCGAGCGCGGATTGCCGCCGATGCGTGCGGAGTCTCGCGGAGTGAATTCTTCGCGCGGCGCCCCGGCGCTGCGAGGTGCGCGGGTTTCGCCCGGAAGAAGGATGGAATCATCTTCGGCGCCGGGCTGCGAAGCCGGTTCGCCGGAGGCAGCCCGAGTCTCGTAGCTGGCGTGTTCCTGATCGTCTTCGTGAGCGGTTTCGGTGTTGCTATGAGCGCGGCCGCTTTCAGTGCGGTCAGCGAGATCCACGGCTTGAATGGCGTCCTCGTGAGCGGCGTCGGCTTCGGCCTCGGCGCGCTCGCGCGGGCTCAACTCGATGGCCTCTTCGGATTCTTCGTCGGCGCGTTCGCTGTCGTCGGCAGAATCGGCTACGCCTTGGTCGGCGGGGCGGGCTTCTTCGGCGCGTTCGTCGCTGACTTCAACTTCATCGGCCTCGATGGCGTCTACTTCCTCTTCTTCTTCCTGTTCTTCATCTTCCTCGTCATCGAATTCAGCGCCACCAACCATCGCGTCGGCTGGGGCCGTGGCCTGAATGTCATCGTGCTTGGCGTCCACCAGACTGGCGGAGAGAGCGTCGACTTCCTCTTCACTGAGCGACGCTTCCGCGCGGGCCTGTTCGGCGGCGATGGGTTCCCGTGTTTCATGTTCGGCGGCCACACCGGAATCGTGAAGCGCGGTGGTCGTATCGTCGGAGGCAGACGCGATTGCCTCGCTGCCACTGGAGGAGACTTCCGTGTCAGCGGCAGCTTCGGTTTCGGCGAGCAGCCAGCGAGGCAGTCCACCGGAAGAACGGCGTGGGACATTGGTTGACTGCGGTGCGTTGGTCGGCTGAGTGTTGAAACCGCGCGGAGCGGATTCGTTCACTTCGGGCTGACGCTCGTGGATCTCGGGCTCGGCGACCGGCGCTGAAGAAGCGGCGATGGGCTTGCCGCGATACTTGGCCAGCGATTCGCCGGGGAGGACGAAAGGCTCTTCGGTCCCGCCACTCTGTTGCGGAGGGCCGCTGTGACGCGGGCCTTCGGAGCGGCGATTGTCGTAGGTGCGATCGCCCCCGCGGGATTCACCGCCACGGTGCTCGCCACCACGTTCAAATCTTCCACCACCGCGCTGGTCGCGGTTGTCGTAGCCGCGGTCGCCTCCGCGAGAATCACCGGTGCGCTGCGGATCGCCACCCTGTGGAGCGGCATATTTCGAAGGGGGGAGATTGCGTCCACCCGGACCGCCCTGCGGGCGTCCGCCACGGCGACGTCCGCCGCGACGTCCCCAGCGGCCGCGACCCCCGCGGTCACCGCCACGGTCGTTGCCACGATCACCACCGCGGAAGTCCGCGGTACCACGGTCGTTGCGCTGCGGATATCGCTGCGTAGGATTGTACTGATGCCCGAAGTTCTGCGGCGCGGAAGCGTTGGATTCCGGCTGGCGCTCGTCGTCGGGCGAAATATCCTCATTGCCTGGCTCGCTGCCGGGCGCAGACTGCAAGGCGGCGTTGGCGTGGATCTCCTCGGGCGCTTGATCGTGCGCTTCGTGGGAACCTTCGTCGCCCAGCTCGTGAGCGTGGGCGTGCTCGTGATCTTCGTGCGTGGCTTCGGCGACATCGAGGTGCGTGCTCTCGCCGTTGGGCGCGTGCGAACCTTGGTCGGCGCCGTGCGCATGCCCGAGGGTTTCACCGGGCAGCAATTCCACGTGGCCAGGGAGGGCGGCCGGTGCGATCGATGAAGACGGCGCGTGCTGATCGGCGTGGCCGTGGCCGTGATCGTAATCCTCGAGATTTTCGAAAACGTCGCTGACGTACAGGAAAGCGTCGCCATCGAGGCCGATGTCAACGAATGCGGACTGCATGCCGGGGAGAACGCGGGTGACGCGGCCCTTGTAGATGCTGCCGACGAGCGCGAACTCTTTTTCGCGCTCGATGTAAATCTCGACTAACTGACCTTCTTCCAAAATCGCGACGCGCCGTTCGTGGGAGGCCGCGGAAATAACCAATTCTTTCGACATGAAAACTCCTTGTCCTGCGAGGCGCCGGATAGACCGGCGTCCTGGATGCGCGCGGCCAAAAGGCCGAGCGGGACGCATCGCCGCGAGCTTGCGCTCAGCGGATTGCGGGAATAGCGCGGGCGCCCGTTCCCAGATATGGGGAGCGAGGCACACCAAGGCGAAATGTGCAGGGAGATGCCTTTGCGTTCGAAGCCGGAGGGATGGAGCCCGGCGGGGCCGGGGTCGCGAACGACGTGAATCCTCTTGCTGTCGATGCTCGTGCTATTGCGGGTAAGCCGTCGCCGGGCAAAACCCGGGCAAGCGGCGGACGATGCTGTCACTCTACTATTCCTGAAAAATACAACCGGCGCGGCTTTTCCCAAGAAGCAAGCCGAACGCTCGGCACCGGCAAATCGCCTAGTTGACGAAACGGCGAATCCTGACGTTCATCACCAGGCCAATCGCCAGAAAAACAAACAATGTGGCCGAGCCGCCGTAGCTCATTAAGGGCAACGGAATGCCAGTAACCGGCATAGCGCCGATCACCATAGCCACATTTACCAAAACATGGAAACCCAGCGCCGCAGCCACGCCCATGACCAGAAACATGCCGGCGCGATCTTTCGCGCGTTGGGCGTTCTGGACGAGTCGTAACAGCAGAGCCATGTACAGCCCTAAGGCCAGCAGCACGCCTTTGAACCCCTGTTCCTCGGCCCAAGCCGACATGATGAAGTCGGAATAACGGACGGGGATGTAACCCAGTTGATTCTGCGTGCCGTGCCTAAAACCTTTACCCCAAAATCCGCCGGAACCTACGGCGATTTTGGACTGCAACAACTGATAACCGGAACCTTTGGCGTCTTCTTCAGGATGCAAGAAGGAAGTGATTCTCTCACGCTGGTAGGGCTTCAAAATGTGTTTGCTCACCGGTGGATAGAAAACGCTTCCGATCAACAAAGCTCCGGCCAAAGAAAAGACGGCTGCGTGCTGCCACTGCAGGCCCCCAAGGAATGCGCCGACTACCAACAACGGCACCAGCACCATAGCGGTGCCCAAATCCGGCTGTTTAAGAATGAGGGCGAGTGGCACGCCTACCAAGAGCCCTGCTTTGAGCAAATCGCGCAGGGAAAGCTCGTCGGTACGCACTTCCGCAAAGAAGCGCGCCAGCCAGATTATTATAATCAACTTTACGAGTTCTGACACCTGGAAAGCTTCGCCGAGGATGGGGATCCAGCGCTTCGCCCCAAACCGCGTGTGGCCCACCATCAGGACGGCGACCAGGGCGATGATGCCGATGAGGTAGAGAATCCAGGCCTGATCGAGGATCAAATGATAGTCGAGGCGAGACAAAATGAACATGACGATGAAGCCGATGACCAGCCAACGGACCTGCCTCATGTGCATGCCGGCGAGCGAGCTGCCTTGCGTGGCGGAGTAGATCTCGATCACCCCGAGGGTGCAGATCGCCAGCAGGATGGCCAGCAGCCACCAGTCGTAATCTCGGGTTCCGGGTGCGTCTTTCATTCTTTTCAGCCTTCAAAAACTATCAAAGCACGGGTCTGAACACCCGCCACCGCTAATTCGGGTCGTTCCGGGCGCTCGGATCGTTCTGAGCGCTGGTCGGCGCAACTATTTCCGGCTTCTCGCGAGGCGGTTGCGGCTGCTTCTGGCGTCGGGCCACCGGTTGGACCGTCGGGGTGGTTTGCGGTGCGGGAGCAGCTTTAGCTGGCTCGGCCGGTTTGGTGTCGCCGGCTGTGACGGTAGTGCCGTCGAGTTTCTTGTTTTTCTTGTCGTAGTAAGCCTTGATGATGTCGCGCACCACCGGGCCAGAGGCTTCTCCGCCGTGCTGGCCGCTTTCCTGGACAAGGACGGCCACGGCAATTTCAGGATTGCGCTTTGGTGCATAGCCCACGAACCAGGCGTTATCTTCGAACTTTTTCTGCTTCCCGAAGCGCGCGCGGGTGTCGTACCCGATGACCTGGGCTGTGCCCGACTTGCCGCTGAACTCAATACCGGTAAGCTTCAGGGTCGTGCCGGTTCCGCCGGGTTCGTTGACCACGCCGTACATCGCATCGGTAATCTTTTGAACGGTGGCTTCGGAGATCTGAAACTTCTGCTCACCGACGTTCTGAGCGTCTTTCAACAGATGAGGCTGCTTGAAAACGCCTCCCGAAGCGATGCCGCCGATCATGCGGGCCAACTGGAGCGGGGTGGTGGTGACGGCGCCCTGGCCGGTGGACACCGAGATGGTTTCGCCGGCGTACCATTTGCGGTGAAAGACGCGTTCGACCCATTGTTCTGAAGGCATGAGTCCGGCTTCTTCGGACGGAAGATCGATGCCGGTCTTGTGGCCGATGCCGAGCTTGTCGCCGTAGTAAGAAAGACGATCGATGCCCAAACGCTGACCCGCGGCGTAAAAGAAGACGTCACAGGAATGCAGGATCGCTTGGTGAAGATCCATGACGCCATGGGACGTAGCGCCCTTCTTTGAGAAATAAACCCAGCATTTGAACTGGCGGCCGTAAAAAGTGCCATATCCGGGGCAGTAAGTGGAAAAACTTTCGGGCGGATTCTTGTCTTCGAGCATGGCCGTGCCGGTGACGATCTTGAAGACGGAGCCGGGAGCCAGTTGAGCTTGAATGGCACGGTTGAGCAACGGGTGCAGGGGGTCGTCGTTGAGGTCTTTCCATTCCTTGGCGGAAATGCGGATGGCGAAATCATTGGGGTCCGGCGTTGGCCGGCTGACCATAGCCAGGACTTCGCCGGTGCGCGGGTCGAGGGCCACGACCGCGCCGGGCCGTGCACCTAACGATTGCTCGGAGATCTGTTGCAAGTCGTAATCGATGGTGAGCTGAATCTGTTTGCCGGGAATGGCTTCCTGCGTGGGCAGGCGGTCGACCTCTTTACCGACGCTGTTGACGATGACGCGGCGCATGCCGTCGGTGCCTTGCAGCAACTCGTTGTACTGGCGCTCCAGACCGGATTTGCCGGCAAAGTCACCGGGACGCAACTTGCCGTTGCTGTCTTCAATCTGCTTTTCGCTGACTTCACCCACGTAGCCGCTCGCATGGGCCATGAAACCGTTAGGCAGATAGCGGCGGCGGTGCACCATCAGCATTTCCAGCAGGGGAATGTCTTCGTGATGGGATTCGATGAAAGCAACATCCGCCGGCGTAGCCTCGGGCTTGATTACGATAGGCTGAAACTTGGGTAACTCGCGAGCGTTGTCGAGCTGATCGATCAGGTCGTTGATGGGCACCCCGAGGCCGTCGGCGATCATGGGAAGGTTCTTCATGACCAGGGAAGGATCGTCGCGAAGGAGCAGGACGGAAAAAGAGGGGTAGTTGTCGACCAGGACACGGCCGTCGCGATCGAGCATGCGGCCGCGCGGGGCAATCACGGGAATCGAGCGCACTCTATTGCGCTCTGCCCACTGCGAATATTTGTCGGAATCGATGACCTGCAGCTTCCAGAAGCCGATCAGCAGCACGCCGATCATGCCTACGATGACGTAGGAGACGACGGCCAGCCGCGCTTGTGGCAAACGATTGTCGTTGCGGAACCAGTACGACACGAAATCCCCGCGCGAGTCCTTGTTATTCGCGGCTGGACCTTAAGCCAGAGGCCGCATTCCCGGGCTGCTCGCAGCCCACTCCGATGGCGTCGGAGGCCGCTCGCGTCCTGTTATCAACCGCGTCGGAAATCAACCGCGCCTGAAATCGACTGCGAATGAATCGAAGTGATCCGTTGGGCTTTCGTCAGGGAGGGCTAGCGAAATCCCCGGGAATCCCCGAATTTCCGACCGAACCTCGCCGATGATGCCCAGCGAAGTCCCTTTAAACGGTACTCTTGCCGGGGAGGTGCTGCAAGCCGTCCGCGGGGACAGGTTCCATCTTGCCAATAGGAAATTGAGAGCTTCCCGATTCGGCCGGAATCAGTCGTGGCGCAAGGCCTGGACCGGCTCGATTCCGGTGGCGCGGCGTGCCGGGCCAACGCAGGCTAAAGTGCCCGTCAATATAAGGATAGCGGCGACTCCGGCGATGGTCACCGGGTCGTATGGGGAGACCCGCCACAATTGGCTGGCGATGATGCGCGACATGACCAGGCTAGCGCCCAGACCTGATACCACCCCGATCACGATGACCTGCAGGCCCATACCGAGCACCATTCTGACCGCGGAGGATCGCGTGGCCCCAAGCGCCATGCGGATGCCGAGTTCATGGGTGCGCCGGGCCACCGAGTAGGCCACGACACTGTAAACGCCGGTGACAACGAGAATCAGGGCGACCGCTGCGAACAACCCCATCATCACGAAACCGAACTTCGGTCCAGCATAGGACTGAATGTTCAGAAAATTCTCTAGCGTTCCCGTATAGGTGAGAGCGACGCTGCGGTCGGTGGCCCAGACGGCGTGCCGGACGTCGTTCAGCAGCATAGTAGGGTCGCCTTCCGTACGCACTAAAATGCCGCGCTGCCCGGAACCAGTGACAGTGTATGGCACCCACACTTCCGGCCGGGCCGGGAACTGCAGTCCCTGATTTTTCGCGTCGTGCACCACACCGACGATCTCGAACCACGCATCGGGTACGCGGTCGGGGAAATTCTCTAATTCGGCGAGGCGCATGCGCAGCCCGATGGGATTGTCGTTGCCGAGATACCGCGCAGCGAAGGCTTGGTTTACGACCGCGACGCGTCGCGCATTGTTCACCTCGGTTTGCGTGAAGGTTCGGCCTTCGAGCTGTTGAATGCGCAAGACGTTGAAGTAGCCCTCGCTACACAACTGAAATAGGCTGGTCCATTTTTCGCGATGGACTTTGCCGGCCACTTCGATCTCGCTGGTAAAGCCCCCGTACGGCGGAAGCGCGGTCGTCTCGGCCACCTCAATCACACCGGGCAAGGCTTTCAGGCGATCCATCAGCGGCCGATAGAATCCGGTGAGTTGCGCGGCGGTTTGATAACCATCGGATGGCAGCGGAAGCCGGGTGATCAGAACATGGTCAGGCTTAATGCCCAGATCGACGTCGCACAGAGTCATGAGACTCCGCATCAGCAGGCCCGCGCCGGTCAGGAGCGCAAAAGAAAGCGCCACTTCCGCGACGATAACCGCATCGCGGAGCCGCGAATGACGCGCCGCGCCCGAGGTACCTTTGCCGGAGTCGCGCAGAGGCTGCTCGAGATCCTTGCGCGCAGCTCGCAGCGCAGGGAAAAGACCAAACAGAAGCGGAGTGAGGACCGAGACCGCGACGGCAAAGATCAGCACCGGCGTGTTCAGGCTGATCACCGTTTCCGAGGCGATCGTTTCCGGCGGCACCAGAGAAGCCAGCCATTGCAATCCGGCCGCCGCCAGCACGACCCCCAACGCTCCGCTGCACACCGCGATGATCAGGCTTTCAACAAGCAACTGGCGAATCAGCCTCCAGCGGCTCGCTCCCAGAGTTGCGCGCAACGCAAATTCGCGCTCGCGTGCGGTGGCCCGCGCAAGCATCAAGTTGGCCACGTTGGCGCAGGCAATGAGCAATAGCAGGGCGACGGCAGCAAGCGTCAGGTAGAGGGTCGAGCGAAATTTTCCGACGACCATGTCAGTGAAAGAAAAAAGTTTGACGCTGAAGTGCTCCGGGTAGCTTCGTGGATACACCTTGGCCAATTGGTTTGCCACGATGGTTAGCTCGGCTTCCGCTTGCCGGATGGATATTTTCGGCTTTAGATGGCCGATCAGGTACCAGACGGGAGGAAATTCGCCGCTGACTGCGGCGGTCGAGCGCGTCGGCTTGACGGGAAGATAGACGTCGCCGTCTCCCCAGGCAAAACGCGATGGCATGATGCCCACCATCGTGCGAGAAACGCCATTCAGCAGAAATGTTTTGTTCAAGACGTTGGGATCGCCGCCGAAATTTGCAATCCATGTTTTGTAGCGCAGCACGAACACAGGTGGCGCGCCGGGCTCGTAGTCCGTGGGTTCCATGGGGCGTCCGTAAAGCGCGGGCATGCCGAAAAATTCGAACGTGCCCGGAGTGCAGAGCACACCGTGGAAACGGATGGTACCGTCATCGAGGTTGTAGAGTACGTCGGCGCCTGCGTTTGCGATGGTGCGATCGAAGACGTGATTTTTTTCAACGTAGTCGAGGAATTCAGGGCCGGGGTACTCCACGCGGCCCTGCGCCTCGGTGCGATTCGGATCATGAATCTCCAGGCCCATGAAGCGATCCGCATCGGGATATGGGAATGGTTCGAGGAGCACATTGTCGATCACACTAAAGATTGCTGTGGATGCGCCGATGCCGAGGCCGAGCGTGAGAATTGCAGTGGCGGCGAAGCCAGGCTTCTTGCGTAAGGTACGCAGCGCAAAGGTGAAATCGCGCCATATCGTTTCCAGCCAAATGAAGGACCACAGATCCCGAGTGGACTGCTTCACATTGGTCGGGTTGCCGAATTGGCGGTGCGCGGCGTAACGCGCTTCGCCAGCGGGTGCGCCGGTGGCACCATTTTTCGCTTCCCGCATCGCAAGATGGAAGGCGACTTCGTCGTCAAGGTCGAGATCAAGCTGCTTGCGGCGCACCAGCGCCTTCAGACGCAACCAGATTGGCTTGATGAAGTCGAGCATGATTTCCTCGCTGGAGATCGCAACGACGGAGCCTCACTCGTAGCGCAGCGCGACCATCGGATCGACCTGCATGGCGCGACGCGCCGGGATCAGCGCGGCCAGAGTCGCTACGAGCAGAACTGCTACCGCCGCCGCCGTCAGCGTGATCGGGTCGGTCGGCGTCGTCTCGTACAACAACGCCTCCATCAGGCGCGTCAAGGCGAACGCGCCAGCCAAGCCGATGACCACGGCGAGGACCGCGAGCAGCAGCGCCTCGCGCAACACCATTCTCGCGATGCTCGTTGCAGCCGCGCCCATGGCCATGCGCACGCCGATTTCCTGCGTGCGCTGTCCGACCGAATAAGATACGACGCCATACACGCCGATCATCGCCAGCGCGACCGCCAGGCCCGCGAAAATCACCAGCAAGACGACCTGAAATCGCGCATCGGACGCAGAATCGGAGAACACGCTGTCCATCGTGCGCACTTCGGTGATCGGCTGGTCGGGATCGACGCGATGAATGGCGATCTCAATCGAGCGCAAGACCTGCTGCGGATCGCCGGCCGCACGGGCCACGAATGTTGCGCCGGCCAGAGGAGCTTGGGTATTTGCGAGATAGATCGCGGGCGCGGGGGCATCCTTGAGCTTGGTTTGGCGCGAATCTGCCACCACGCCCACAATCTGTACCGGATTCTGCACCGACCAGCACACGCCCAACTGTTTGCCAAGGGCATCGCCGTTGGGGAAATATTTCGACACGAACGCCTGATTCACGATCGCCGCACTGGGGGATTTCAGCGTGTCCCGTTCGTTGAAATCGCGCCCGCTCAGAAGAGGCGTGCCCATGGTGTCGAAGTATCCCGGGCTGATGATCAAAAACTGCGAGCCCGGAGCAGTAGCAGAGTTGACCGGCTCCGCCGTTCCGAAAGCGAAGCACGAGCCGGAGATGAGTTCGGAAGCCAGCGGGAGATAATCCGTGGTGCTTGCCCTGCGTACGCCGGGAGTTTGGCGGATCTCGTCGAGCAGGCGTTCGAGGTAGCGCGCCTGTTTCGGCGGGTCGTTATACTTCACCCGCGAAATCGAAACGCCCATCGAGACGAGATGATCAGAATGGAAGCCGAGGTCGACCGCAGTGAGGCGTTGAAAACTGCGCAGCAGCAACCCCGCGCCGACAGAGAGCAGCAGCGCGAGCGCAATCTCGGCAACGACTAGAGATTGGCGGAGAGTCCGATTGCCTCCCAGGCCGCCACGGGTCGTCGCTTGCTTGAGCGTGTCATGGAGATTGACGCGCGAGAGTCGCAGCGCGGGCAGCAGGCCGAACAGGACCGTGGTGCAGAACGCGAGTGCGAGGGCAAACAGAAACACGGCGCTATCCACGCGGATGGATTCCATGCGCGGCAGGTGCGACGCTTCTGGAATCAGAGCCAGCAGAGCGCGAAGCCCCCAGTTCGCGATGGCGATTCCGCCGATGGTTCCCGCCGACGCGAGCATCAGGCTTTCCACAAAAAGTTGACGCACCACGCGGGCGCGCGCCGCACCCAGGGCGGTGCGCACGGCGATCTCTCGCGAGCGTCGCACGCCCCGCATCAGCATGAGATTGGCGACATTGGCGCAGGCGATCAACAACACAAAACCGACGGCGGAGAACAGTACGAACAGGGGGCGGCGCACGTCGGAGGTCACGTCCTTGAGCATCGGATTCACGATCGCGCCCCAGCCGGAGTTGTAATCAGGCCGCACCTGCGCGGTGTAAGCGGCGACGCGCTCCATGTCCTGCTGCGCCTGGGTCATTGTGACGCCGGACTTGAGACGTGCCACCACGCGCAGGTAACGTCCGCTTTTGGCGAAATCGGAATCGCGCGTATAGGCGAACGGCAGCCACAGGCTGGCCTTCATATTGGGCACCGCGAAACCCTTTGGCAGCACGCCTACGACCAGCTTCGGAGCGTCGTTCACCTGAATCGGCCGGTTCACAATCGCGGGGTCGCTACCAAATTGCTCCTGCCAGAATTCGTAGGTCAAAATCACGCGCTCGTCGTGCCCGGGAATGCCGTCGTCGTCGGTGAAGGTGCGCCCGAGTAACGGCGCCACGCCGAGGACCGAAAAAAACTCCGGCGTAACCGCAAGCGCGGGGACGGTGATGGGTGCCTTGCCGTGATTGAAATTTGCGGAGCCGCCGGCAACGGCGGCCATTGGACCGAACGAGCGATTCTGCTCGTGCCAATCGAGAAAATTCAGCGGATTCACGACGTTGCGGACGTACCCGCGCTTCGGATTTGCTTCCCACACGCGTACTAACTGATCCGGCTCAGGGAAGGGCAGGGGCCGGAGGAGCACGCTGTTCACCACGCTGAAAATCGCGGTGCTCGCCCCGATTCCCAACGCCAGGGTGAGGATGGCGATCACCGTGAAGCCGGGATTCTTTGCCAGCAATCGCGCGCCATAGCGCACGTCCTGCCAGAGGCTTTCGAGCGAAACAAAGGTCCACATTTCGCGGCTCCTTTCCTTCATGCTGGTCGTGTTTCCGAATTGCCTTTGAGCTGCGTAACCCGCCTCCGCGCCCTCGACACCACCGGCGCGATTTTTCTCCGCGCGCATGGCCAAGTGGAATGCAACCTCGTCGTCGAGATCGCGGTCCAGTTGCCGGCGTTTTCCTAACGCTTTGATCCGCAGCCGCAAATTGTGAAGCCAACCTGCAGGCATCACTTCGCTCCTACGCCGTTTGTAAGACGCGCGCGACCGCACCAGACATTCGCCGCCAGTACTCGGTCTCTTCCGCCAATTGCTTCTTGCCTGCGGCGGTCAGCGCGTAATATTTCGCGCGCCGGTTGTTCTCCGACGTTCCCCATTCGGCCGACAACAGTCCACGTAATTCCAGCCGGTGCAATGCCGGATAGAGCGCGCCTTCCTCCACGCGCAGGACGTCCTGGGAGCTTTCATGAATCCATTCGGCCACGCTGTAGCCGTGCATCGGTCCCCGCGCCAGCGACTTCAGAATCAGCAGGTCGAGCGTTCCTTGCAACAGGTCGCCGGGTTCCTTCTTGTTGGGCACCGGTCCTCCGTACATCCATAAGACGTTTAGGGGAAGAAACTGTTTCCGTCAAGCTCTTTTCCGCCTCAGGCTATCCGCTCCGCTTAACTTGCCGATGGGCACGGCCACGCGATATCGTACTGAAACCGCTATCATGACCAGTCCACTCGCCTCGCCCTTGCGCATCGCCCTTGTCGGCATGTCGGGCGCTGGGAAGACCTTCTGGACAAAGCGCTTAGCAGCCTCTGGCCACCCCCAGGCCTGTTGCGATGACCAGATCGAGCAGCGTCTGAAATCGCGTCTCGAAGCGGGAGGCTACGCCGGCATCAATGGCGTCGCCGCCTGGATGGGCTGGCCCGACAGCCCAACTTACGCGGAGCGCGAAGCCGAATATCTTGCCGAGGAAATCGCGGTGCTGGATGAAGTGCTCACCAAATTGGAAGCCGATCGCGCGTGTGACCTCATTTTGGACACCACGGGCAGCGTCATCCATGCCGGCAACAACATATTGATGCGCCTGCGCCGGCAGATGACCGTCGTCTACCTGGCCGCCTCTCCGGCCGAACAACAACTTCTGATCGAGCGCTATCTCACCGATCCAAAGCCGGTGCTGTGGCGCGGTGCCTTCCAACCGAAGCAAGGCGAAACGCCGCGGGAAACGGTAGCGCGTTGCTACCCATCGCTGATCGCAGCTCGCCGCCAGAGTTACGAAGCGTTGGCGCACCGCACTGTGCCAGTCGCCAACTTGCAAACGCTAGCGCGCCATGCCGCCTCAGAATCCGATTCCGCAGCGGCGTTCTTGAAAAGGATTCAACCTGGTGAGGGTCGTTGAGATATCGCAGCACATCCCGCGAGGCACCGCTTACTTCGCTGCGTGGCGCGGTCCTCCGTGGTCTCGCGCCCGACGGTGGCCTGTACATGCCCGTCGAAATCGCGCGCCGCTCGCCCGAGGAACTGGAAGAATTCCGGCGCCTGCCCTTCACCGAAGTATGTTTCCGCGTGGTGCGTCCCTTCGCGGGTCCCGACTTTCCTGAAGAAGTCCTGTGGCAAGTGGTCAGCGAAGCCATCAACTTTCCCGTGAAGCTGGTGTCGCTCTCTCCCGGCCTGCATATTCTGGAACTTTTCCACGGTCCCACGCTGGCCTTCAAGGATTTCGGCGCGCGCTTCATGGCGCGATTGATGGGCTATTTCGTCCGTGGAGAAACGCGCCGGCTCACCGTGCTCGTCGCCACGTCCGGCGACACCGGAAGCGCGGTGGCTCATGGCTTTCTGGGCGTCCCCGGAATTCGCGTGGTGATTCTTTATCCGAGCAAACGAATCAGCGAAGCCCAGGAAAAGCAATTCACCACGCTGGGCGAGAACATCACGGCGCTGGAAGTCGCCGGCACGTTTGATGACTGCCAGCGTCTAGTCAAACAAGCTTTCTCCGACGCCGAGCTGAACAAGCGCGCCTTCCTCACGTCTGCCAACTCCATCAACATTGGCCGCCTGCTCCCACAGATGTTCTATCACGTAGCTGCATACCGCCAACTTCCGGTGGCGTCCGTGCCACTGATCGTCAGCGTGCCTAGCGGCAATTTCGGCAATCTCACGGCTGGGATTTTCGCCAAGCGCATCGGGTTGCCGGTAGCGCGTTTCATCGCCTCGACCAACGCTAACGATATCGTCCCCGAATATCTCCGCACCGGCGAATTTCGCCCCCGATCGGCGCAAGCGACCTACTCCAACGCCATGGACGTCGGCAGCCCCAACAATTTTCCCCGCCTGCTCGATCTCTGCCGCAACCGCCTGGAATACGTCCAGAAGGAAATTTGGGGGCACGGCGCGACCAACGACGAAACGCTCGCGGCCATGAGATCCGTTCACCGGCGTTTTCAGTACATCGCCGACCCGCACACCGCCGTCGGCATCCTAGGCTGGGAAGCCTACCGCCGTGAGCATCCCGAGCCCGCTCAGGGCCTCATTCTCGCTACCGCCCATCCCGCGAAGTTCGCCGAAGTCGTTCAGCGCGCGATTGGCGTGGCACCGCCCTTACCCGATCGCCTTGCCGCCTATTTGAAGCGCCCCAAGCTCTCGCAGCCGATATCCAGCAACTACGACGCTTTCAAAGAGTTCCTGCTCTCTCACTAACCTATGGAAGCTTGTTTTGCCCCTCAGCTCGTGCCGCACGCAGAAAACCTTCCGCCCGTGTCGAAAACTGGCGTGGCGATTCGTCATCTTAGTAGCGGCACGGATCCACTCACATCCCGCCCGTGCGCACATCCAAGGAGGTTTGTCATGCAGTTCCTGCTGATGCTTTACGTAAACGAGACTGGCTGGCCCAAATTGAGCAAAGAACAGCAGCAACAAGGGATGGCTGCTTACATCGCTTACTCCGAAGAACTGGAGCAGGCGGGCATCCTAAAAGCCCAGAACAGCCTGCAGCCGAGCTCCAAAGCGAAAAATATTCGCCTTACCGACGGCAAACTGCGGGTGCTCGATGGCCCGTATACCGAGGCAAAAGAACAGATCGGCGGCTTCTATCTAATTGATGTGCCCGATCTGGATACTGCGATTCACTGGGCCTCCCGGTGCCCCACCGTAGGCCATGGCGTTGTCGAGCTTCGCGCCGTCGGTCGCCCTTCGTAAGGTGAGCGCTTTTAGCACTCGCCGAAAAATCGCGCCCGTACGGTTTCGTCATGAGGCAGCTCGGGCCCGCCAAACAAATGATCCGGCACGCGCGTCATATCCTCGGTAATCTTCGGCATGGCCTTCTGCCGCCGCGCATCCGCTTCTGGGCCTTGCTCCTGAAACAGACACCGGAGCCACCCGCACACCGTGTGGATCGCCTGAAAATAGTGATCGTGTTGTTCCGCGTAACGATGTCCCGCCCGTTCCCAATCAGAATCGCCCAGCAAGGCGTCCCGTAACACCCGGGCATCACGCAACGTTAGCGCCATCCCCTGCCCGAAACTCGGATCGCTCACCGCTGCAGCTTCGCCAATTAAGGTTATTCCGTGTCGATAGGGATGGTCGACCCATGTGTAACCCGCGTCGAATGCCGCGAGCGGCCCCAGACTCTTCGCCTCCGCGTAGCAGTCCGCGAACATCGGGCCGACCTTTCGCGACTCGGCGAAAAACGCTCCCAGTTTCTCGGCTCCTTGGAGCGAGAAACGCCCATCCGTCGGATACCCCAAATACGCCCGGGCTCGATCGTGGCTCTGTGGCACGATTCCGCCAACCAGCCCAAATTCTGGATTGAAGACAAACGTAGCCATATCGCGCCGCCCGGAAACGCCGGTCAACAGCACTCCGGCAAAATGAAATGGGTGCGCATCCGTCTTTGTCGTAAAGCCTGCCCATTTTCGCGCCGTTGACCCGCGTCCATCCGCCACTACGATCATCCGCGCGGAAATCTGCTCCTCTCGCCCGTTGCCTGCAGCTACGACCGAGGGATTCGCCCCAGCCTGCACCGCCGTGACGCCGACGCCTCGGCGCACCTCCGCGCCGGCTCGCTCCGCCTCTGTCAGCAATGTCTCCTGCATTTTCGGGTGAAAGAACGATAGGCTCGCCATTTGCTGCGCGGTCGTTTCCAGCAAATTGCGCGGACCAAATCCCATCTCGACGAACGGTACCTGGGTCCCGCACGATCGCAGGAGTGTCTCTTCCATTCCGAGCTTTCTCGCTTCGGCCACGCCCCAGGTCACAAGATATTCGCCGCGCACGCGATCCCGGAATTGCGTTTCTTTTTCCAGAATCAGAACGCGAACACCCTGCCGCGCCATGGACGCGGCAAATGCGGACGCGCCCATACCTCCGCCAACAGTCACGATGTCATAGGAAAGGGAATTCATGGGTGAAGTGCATACCTTTCCGGAAGTCTGCGTTACGGGGAAACTCCGTCAATTGACCGGGGCCGGTGTGTTGCCTATTCGCGATGCTACCAGAACACCAGTTACCAGAGAAAGCGGCCATGCGCCGTGCGCTACAACAACCCCAAATGGTCCGGGTACTTCGCCTGCAGCGAACTCACCAGCACATCGAACGCCGGCAACTCCCGCAAATTCCTGATCCAAGGGTCTTTTAGAAAATGAGGCCAGCAAGCAAAGCCCGTGGCCACGCTCCGCTCCAGCCACTCAAAGCCTGTCTCTCGTCGCTCCAGCAGCGAAAGTATGCATGCGATCTGATAATAGCTGTGGTGCGCATGTCCAAATGTCTTCGGAATCGCGCAAGCCTTGTTCAGGCATTCCAGCGCTTTCTCTTCTTTGCCGGTGAGCGCGTAGTAAACGCCCTGCAAACTCAGAATCATTGGTTCTTCGGGCAACAGCTCAACCGCTTGTTCCATCAGGACTCTGGCCTCTTTCAAATGCCCGGTCATCATCGCCGGCTGCGGCGCAAAATAGACGGCGTACTTATTCCCGGGGCTCTCGGCGCGCCACGCCGCAATCTCCTCCCGCGCCGGCTCGTATTCCCGGTTCCATACGTAAACCTGCACGATGCTGTGGCTCACGGCCTTCGTGGGATGAAACGCCCGCCCTCGCTCGTACATCTCGCGAGCGTGCTCCAGCAATCCGACATGCGCCAGAATCGTGCCCAGCCGGTTGTAGGCATGCGGCTGATTGTTTTGCAGCGCCAGGGCCCGCTTAAGTTCCGCGATGGCTTCCAGGTGCTGGAAGTTTCGCGAAGGCCCCCATAGCAGGAATGCGCTGGCCACGTGCCCTTCTGGCAAGTCCCGATCCAGTTCCAGGGCGCGACGGCAATGAGACTCCGCTTTCTCCAGCCACGTGCTCGCCGGACTGAATTCAAAGTGCTTGGTCGCGCATACCACCGACAGCGTCGCATGCGCCAGCGCAAATCCGGGATCTCGCGTCACCGCGTTACTCAAATGCTGCGCCGCCTCGTCCAGCGTGGCCTGATCGCTCGGCGAACTCAGCCGGTAGCCGCGCATGAACTCCGCGTAGGCCATCGGATCCTTGCTGTAGCGCGGCCGATTCCGCGCTGCTGGTGAACCAAGCGGCCGGTTCAGGGCCACGGCCACCTGTTTCGCAATCTCGTCCTCCAGATCGGGCAGGAGCTCAATCTCCAGATCGCGCTTTCTGGTGAAGCACGCTCTCTGCATATGGGTGTCGTACATTTCCATCGACAGCCGCCATACGCCTTTGGCCATTTGAATTGCGCCGTGCACCACGAAGCGCACGCCCAACCGCAAGGCCGCCCCCGCGGGACCTGCGTCGCCGGGCACACTGAGCACCGCGGAAATCGGCAGCACGTCTACGCCGGGGAGGTTTCCCAGGCGCGTAACCAGCGCATCTGCAAATCCCAGGCATATTCCTTGATCGTCCGTTTCGTTGCCCGCCAACAGTAGTGGCAAAACCGCCAGTGACGTGTGCTCGCTCCACGAGCCCACTGTCCTCGGACCCGTCGAGTGCCACGCAACCAACCCTGGGTCCGATTGCGGATAGCGCGGATCGATCACCCGCACGGGTCCCACAAATCGATAACCTTTGCCAACCACTGTTTCCAGGAAACGCGGCTTCTCAGAGTCGTCACCGAGCGCCCGGCGCACTTTCCGCACGATGCTGTTGATGTTCGCCTCGGTGTCCACAAACAGGTCCGAACGCCACAGCTTTGTCACGATCTCCTGGCGTGGCACCAACTGGTCCCGCCGGCCCACCAGGAAAATCAACAATTCCATGGGCTTCTTCTCGATCTTTACAGACCGGCCTCCGCGGCGAAGCTCGTATCGCCCCAGGTCCAGTTCGATCGCGGCCGCTGCTTTTTTTGTTCGTCGCATCGCGTCTCTCGCCGCGCATTATCCCCCAGGACCCAGCAAATTGCGACGACAGGAAAAAGACAGACAAACGTCAGCTTCGCCTCATGGAAACGTTCCCTCACTCCATCGATGATCGGTTCCCAGGCAGTACAGAACACGGAGGCTCAACATGAAGCGATATCTGATTTTCGCACTCGCCGCAGCCGCACTGTTTGCTGCGGCCGGCCAGCGTCTGCTGTCCGTCTCAGCCGCGCACGATCAACGTCACGAAAAACACGCGTTCACTCCTGATACCATTCCCTGGAGCCCGGCGCCGCCGGTAGTGCGTCCTGGCGCGCAATTCGCGGTCCTCGAGGGCGATCCCACCGCGTCAAGCGGCGACTATACGGTTCGCCTGAAAATGCCCGACGGCTATCGCATCTCGCCTCACTGGCATCCTCTTCGCGAAAACGTCACGGTAATCTCCGGCACCTTCCGGGTTGGCATGGGCGATGAGTTTGATGCCGACAAGACCAAAGCCTTCTCCGCCGGCAGCTTCGCCTTCCTCGATCCCGAAATGCATCACTTCGCCATGGCCTGCGGCGAGACCATCGTTCAGGTCCACGGCCAGGCTCCATTCCAGTTCAACTACGTCAATCCCAACGACGATCCATCCAGAAAATAATCCGTCAATCGCTCTCTCTCCCTGCACCAACGTCACCAGGCGGCTACCCGCAACGGTAGCCGCTTGGTGTTTCCGGGGTTCGCCTTCATGCAATCGAGTCGAACGGCTATGAGAAATGCACGGGGGCCGGTACGATCGACGACGTTTGCAGCTAGTTCTTACGCAGCTTGTCGAGCGCCATGAACAGGAAAACCCCGACGATCGCATTCACGCCCGCGCCGATCGCCAGGTGCAGCGTGAACAGCGTATCCGGCTGCGCCAGCAGGATACGGCGAGTGACTAGAATCATTGCCTGGTGCACGCAGAAAAACACCATGGTCAGCGCAAATCGAGCAATCGGATGCTCGGTGTCCAGCCGCGCGCCGATCGACGACGCCAGGTACCCGATAATTGTTTTCGCGATACCGTACAAGCCCAGCGGCACCGTAGGCCCGCTCAAACTGTCCTGTAGCAATCCGATGGTCATGCCCAGCAGCAGCCCGGTCGAAGGATTTCGTCGGCTGAGTCCGAAATAAATGGTCAGCAGCAGCGGCAGATCCAGCACCGAAAATTTTGAGAAATACACCGGCACCGAGGCCTGCAGCAACAACGCGACCGCCGTGGCCAGTACGATCGCGCCGCCGCGAAACTTGTGCACCTCAATGTGCGATTCGCCGATTCTCAGATCGTACGTTTCGTTCATGGCTTTTCCGCCTTAGGCGGTACTGCTGTAATCTTCCCGCTCGGGGTAATTTCGGCCGCCGGCGTCCCGGAGTCTTTCTTCAAATCCAGCGGCTGCAGCGAGAGCAGCACGATTACTTCTTCCAGCCGTTCCAGATTGGCCGACGGCCGGATGCGAATCTGCTTGAACGGATTCCCGGACTTGATCTGCGACACCGTACCCACCGGCAAATCGCGCGGAAAAATTCGGTCCATGCCACTGGTCACCACGTGCTGGCCTAGATTCACTTCGTCATCGTTAGGCACGTACTTCATCGAAAGCAACGGTTCGCCAACTCCGCCGACCGGGCTCTGGATCCGGGACTCCGAAATCATCGCGCCGACGCCGCTGTCTTTATCCGAAAGCAGCAGCACCTGCGAAGTATTGCTATACGACTCAATCACTTTGCCAACCACTCCGTCGGGCGTGATCACGCCCATGTTTCGCCGAATCCCGTCGCGCTCGCCGCGATCCAGATACACCGTCTGGCTGGCGGTGTCCGCGCTCGTTCCGATCACGCGCGCGCCCAGCATTGGCACGTTCTGATGGGCCTGCCGGAAATTCAGCAGCCGCGCCAGTCGGTCCGCTTCCGCCGCCCGGCTCTGCAGTTGGTTGATCTGCAGCTTCAGCGTGTCATTCTCGCTGCGCAACCGCTCGTTCTCTCGTGATGCGTTCTGCAGCGCGAAATAGTGATTCCAGACGCCGCGAATTCCGCCGATTCCGGAGGCTCCCGCGCGCTGGAACGGACTCACCGCGCCGACGGTCCACACGCGAATCAATCGCCCCTGCGAATCGCGCTTGATCTGCACTGCCAGCAGCAGTATCTGCAACAGGATCACTCCTGTCAGCAGCACCAGGGATTTATGTCGAGAAGGGATGGCAACCATTGGAGTTTCGTGGCAAAGGCCTCAGCCCGTGCGCCTTACCTCATCTGTAGTCTTCAATCCCGAATCGCATACGCTCACCGCACATTTCTGCGAGCCAATCGCACTTCCCGCAACGATCAATCGATGCAAACCTGCCGCAGCAATTTGAAGTCGCTAAGCATTTTCCCGGTGCCCAGCACGACCGAAGCTAGTGGATCATCGGCGATGGATACCGGCAGTCCAGTTTCTTCGCGAATGCGCTTGTCCAGGTTTTTCAGCAGCGCGCCGCCGCCGGTCAGCACGATGCCGCGGTCGCTAATGTCCGCCGACAATTCCGGCGGCGTGCGCTCCAGCGCCACGCGAATGGCATTCAGGATCGTCGCCACGCATTCCGCCAGCGATTCGCGGATTTCGCTGTCGTCGATGGTGACCGTGCGCGGAACGCCTTCGATCAAGTTGCGGCCCTTTACTTCCATGGTCAGCGGCTTTTCCAGCGGATACGCCGAGCCGATTTCCATCTTGATCTGTTCCGCGGTGCGCTCGCCCACCAGCAGGTTGTACTTGCGCTTCAGATATTGCATGACCGCTTCGTCCATCTCGTTGCCGGCCACGCGCACCGAACGCGAGTACACGATGCCGCTCATGGAGATGACTGCGATATCCGTCGTTCCGCCGCCGATATCGACCACCATGTTTCCCGAAGGTTCTTCGATGGGCAAGCCCGCGCCGATGGCCGCGGCCATGGCCTGTTCAACCAGGTACACTTCGCTGGCTCTCGCGCGATACGCCGAGTCTTGCACCGCGCGCTTTTCCACCGGCGTAATTTCGCTGGGTACCCCGATCACGATGCGCGGATGCACGAGTACGCGCCGGTTATGCGCCTTCTGAATGAAATAGGTCAGCATCTTCTCGGTGACTTTGAAGTCCGCAATTACTCCATCCTTCATCGGCTTGATAGCCACCACGTTGCCCGGGGTACGCCCCAGCATGTCTTTCGCTTCGCGGCCCACGGCCACGACTTCGCCGCTATTTTTGTTGATGGCTACGATGGAGGGTTCGTTCACCACGATGCCCTTGCCGCCGGAAAATACCAGCGTGTTGGCCGTCCCCAAATCGATCGCAAGGTCAGAGGAAAACAGGCTAAAGACTGACCTTAAATTATATCCGTTCTTATTCATCCCTCAGTCCCCCCGGCGAAGAGTTTTCTTCATCGCCGCGCCGGCCACAACTCTCAACAATTCATAATGCGCTGATCGCTGGCGCAGGGCAAAATCTGCGAAGCCCGCGTCTTTTGTTGGTCTCGGTCCAGATCGCGAACTCACGATCAAATCATCTCCTGTCGCCCCCTACCTCGGCACTACTATCGACGTTTGCTGTTTCGCGGTGCCTCCCCGGCGATTCTGCCCGATCACTACAATCGTATGCTCCCCAGGCGGCAAGGGCTCGGTGAAGTGCCGGAAGGTCCCGTCACGCGAAATATTTGGCACCGCCTGGCCGTTGACGATCAACGTCGCGCCAGGCTCGGTGCGCCCGATAATCTCCGCCACCCGCCCGTGCAGCTGCACGCCGTCGATGGCCAGCGCCATTTCCTGGGTCTTGCCCTGGGCCACCAACGTGAACTTGAACGTCTCGCTGACCTCGCTGGACTTTTTCTTCTGGTCCATAGCAATCACGTTCCAGAAGTAATCGCCCGCTTCCAATCCGTTGATATCGACGCTGGTTCCCGCCACGTTCTTGGCTTCCTTGACGGCCTTGGTGAACATCGCTGTGGCGCTTATCCGGAGCGTATAGGAAACGGCATCTTGCACTGGCTTCCACTCGAAATGAATCGTAGTCGCCTTGGGGTTTTCCCCGATGATGGGCGACAGATTGAGCGGCTCCATCAGATCCGGCGGCGCCAGCACGTCCGTCTTCGTAATTGGCCCGCCAACCGGCAACGTAGCCTTCTGCCATTGCGTCAGTTCGATATGCTCGACGCCGCGCTGCACTTCCGCGGTACCACGCGACATCACGATTTCGCTTTCCTTCTTGTCTGGATCCGCCTTCACCGCAGCGCGGCTGTTGGGACGCAACTGCGCCGTCGAATCTTCCACGCTCACCGCCGCCTTGGACTCCGGCGAACTCCAATTCGGCGTCGCCAGATCCACCGACCCGGTGTTGATGCGCACGGCCACGCTGGTCGGCCGGTTGGTCCCCATGGAATTCTCTTCCACGGTAATCAGCGTTTCCGCCTTCACGGTATAGAACGTTCCGTCCGCAAAGGTGATGCGCGCCGCGCCGTCCGAGCCAGTCTGTACCAAATCGCCTTTGTCCAGCGTAGTGCGGAAGTCCGCCTCCACCCACTGCACCGAGTTAACCTTCTTGATCTGCACCTTGCCGTCAAGATTTACAAACTTCGCCTGGGTCTGCGCGATAGCCAGATTCTCGCTGTCATTGTTATCGATGGCACTGCTGATTTTCTTGACCGTCGCCGAATAGAAGTTGGGCATCGCGATGTACAGGACCGAAAAGATGATCGCCGCCAACAGCAATCCGTAAATCGCCACCGTCTTATAAGTTACGGTGGTCCAATACACTTCCACCCGTTGGATCTTGGGAGGTAATCCCCCCGCCGTGGGCTCCGGCCGTTTTGTCTCCATGGGTGTCTGTGTGGGCACGGGTTTATGCGCACTGATAGCGCCAATTTTGCAATCTAGCACAGCGTTTCGCAGGCGTCACAACCGCAGGCCCCGCCGTTGGTCAAACTGCAAATAGCAGGTGCGCTACTTTTGCCCGACGAGCTGCTGCGCCTGCGCGAAAACCGAGTCTTATCAGGCGGTTGACGTTCGATGAAGCAGTTTGTGGTTACAGGCTGGTTCTGTTTTTTCGAATGATTTGGGCCTACTGCTGCCGGTGTGTTGCCCAATCGGAACCACTTAATACGGGACGGGTCCTTCTAGGCTAACGACACGCAACAGGAACGAACTCTCCCGGGTATGTCCGCGGTAGTGCGAGGTCCGCTAGGCGTCTTTAGAACAGCCGCCGGGAAAACGTGATCTTTCCGGCGGCTCCCTTCACGAGCAAGACCGAGGAAGCGTCCTAGAATTGGAACCTCAGAGATGCCTGCATCTGCCGGGGTCCGCCTAGCACCTTCGTGTAATCGCCAAAGGTTCCCGGAGAGGCTGGGCTGGCGCTGAGAGAGGTTGCGTCAAAATAGGCTGAGTTCGTGAGATTGAAAATATCCCAGCGAAACACCAGGGACATTCCTTCCTTGGGGAGGCGGAACTGCTTTGAGATGCCCAGGTCGGTGCTGAAATATTTGTCAGCGCGGATTAAATTGTGCTGGCCACGGAATCCCGTCGCCGTGTAGCGAAAGTCCTGCCAGGCCTGATCCGGGTGTTCGGCTGTCCGGGCTCGATCACGCGGCCACCATCTGGCAGCCAAGACGGGCTGACTAGTCTAGGAACCCGTTGAAGAAGCCAGATTGATATCCTACATAAGCTACGAGATGGGAACAGTTACTGTGTTGGCGGTGTTGACCCACAAAGAGTACGACAAAGGAGGTTGGAAAAATGCCTGCAATTGCTGACGGACTCCGACAAAAGGACCTTGCGGAACCAAATATCTTGTCAAAGCGGAGGCTCCGAAGATCATTGCGTCCCGTGAGCAGACGAAGCTTATCTTCAAAGGCTTCTAAAACTACAACGCAAAGTACATCGAAGCGCGGAAGAAACAGAAACGGCCAAACTGCTGGTCGTCTTGATCGCGGACTACGAAGCGAAGCAGTTCACTATCGAAAAGGCCTCAGGAGTAGAGGTGCTAAGAGGTCTGCTAGATGGTGTTGCATCGAGCTATAGAATCCACCCGCGTAACCGGACATCTCTAACAATGTCGGCCCTTTCAAACACGACGATGTCGCCGTTTGGCCCACAAACTGTCATCGGTGGCTTTCCTTGGAATGCCATTCGATCAGTCGTTTAGTCAACAGCACCAAGCCAAGGATTTGCGTCCACTCCGAAACGATGTTCCCGACCACCTGTCCCCACTTCGATTCCGAATCCAGTCGCGCGTACAAACCAATCCAGAAGATACCGGTGACCAGCAGGAAAATACTCAGCGAATGGCTGCGCAGGAACCCCAGCGCCGGGCGCAATGGCAAACTCTTCGGCAGCGGACGGCTCTCCGCCGAGCCTTGCTCGTACAAATGCTTTGTAGCTAGCACCATCACCACGACGCCGGACCAGTCGGCGATCGCGTTCCCAAAGAAGGATCCCAGATGCGTGCCGGGATCGGACATGCTGTAAAGACCAATCCAGGCAAGAAGAATGCCGGTAGCTGAGATACTGAGTGCGTGGCGATGAAGGAAGCCTTTTTTTCTGTTCATGCTTCCGATTCTACTCAACCTGGGGCGGATAAGTCGTAGTCGCCGGCCTGCGCGCCGCCAAAAAACAAAATCCCCACCCTGCAGCGCTGCAGGGTGGGGATTTGTTGCTGCTCAGCGAGCGACGCCTCGGAGAAGGTATTGCCGCTACGAGAGTCAGCGAACTGTTGTTTCTAGATCTACATTCGTTCTGCCGACACCGCCACGCGCACTCCCCGTGTCACCGTATCGAATACCGGCGAAAATCGCGGACCAAGTTGCGCCAGCTCTCGCATCTGGTCGTCCGTCGCATTAGCTTTGATGCGCAGCTTGATTCGAATGTTCTGAAAGCCGTTTCGAACGCTTGGGTCCAGATCGAGAAACCCGCGAAGATCCAGATCGCCCTCCACCGTCGACTCCACCCTCTGTACTTCAATCCCGCGCGCTGCTGCGTGATACACCGTCGAAGTCGTGACGCACGATGCCAGCGCGTGCAGCAGATGTTCCACGGGATTTGCGCCCTTGTCGGTGCCCAGCAGCGCGTCCGGTTCGTCGGCCACCAGCGTCATACCGGTCTTGTGCGGCACGACTTTCCCGGCGTGGGAAAACGGCAGCACTTCTGAGTGGTTCTCGCCACCGCCGATCCACTGATTGATGATTTCAAAATGGAAGCTTCCTAACTCGGGCGAGGCCTTTACTGCTGTTACCGTATCGCTTAGCCGTTGCACATCGACGCCGTTGATGGTCGTTGCGACCTTGGTTGGCATGGTCTTTTCCTTTGAGTTGATCTGGGAACCTGGCGTACTTTGCGTTCCCGGCAGAAAAGAAAGGCAGCCCGAGTGCCACAGAGCGTCACTCATTAGTCGTTCCTTTTCAGCAGATTAGCTGGCGTAATGGGGCCCGGATCGCTAACGACTTCTCGCTGCTCGTGATTTTTCGTTAGCTTGCTCGCGAAGCTCATGTCAGTCGCCCTCCCGCTTCCGATTCTTTGCGATCATCCGAATCTCGTCCTTGCAATGCCGCAACACTTCAGCGGTATTTTCCCCAGAGCGCCCGTCCCACGAATCGCTGTCCTCGGGAATCCTGCCGATGACGTGCCCTAGTTCGTGCAGCAAGATCGTGACTTGCGCCTGCAAAGTGTCGCCGGAGTACGACGCTACCCGCAAAACGCGATGCGCGCTGCCCGGCTGCAACCACCGTTGCGGATCCATGCCGATCACCGGTGATACACCCTTGAAGAACGCTCCATGGGTGTTTAGTCGGATGGTCGAATTATTTCCACCGTTTTCAAAGGACATGGCTGCCCATGGATTCTTCCAGAGTTCCGCGTTCAAGCCGACTCGCAGATGCACGGTACTGGCGCTCTCAGCCGTGCCCTCCACGAGCTGGTAGTGCAGCGATTGAAAGACGTCCGCTGCGTCCGAAGTGGAATCCTCGAACCATGCCGCGCAGCCACTGTCAGCTCGGAGAATGATTATGGTGCGCTCGCGAGCACGCGCGATCGTGGTACCTCGTGTTCCCATCGAAGCTAGTTCGGCGGAAATCCGATCGTCGTCGCGCGGCAATTCTTGGGACCGGGCCCGTGCGGGATACACAGCAATGGCGAGAATTCCGGCGATGCCAACAGCTCGAAGTATTCGCCCTAGAAGTCCACGACATTTCCGGCCGCCATCCTCAAGCTCGAGGGGAACAGAAATGGAGTTGTGACCTGCGTTGTCGTGGTGCCGCACCCATGGCATTGCCGTCCTCGCTTTCCGATTCCGACCCGTGTCAGGTCGTCAGAAAGCAAGGCGTCGGCCATTATGTGGCGATGGTAAGTGTTTTCTTATCTATCTGTTGCGGGATGGTCGCGGATTGATCGCAACGCGACTTTTCGTCATTCTCGATTTTTCGAGATAATTCAAGGTCCGACAGGTACAGCCAGGTACGGTGTTTGTGACCTGAACACCAAAATCAGCTCGGTCGCTTGATCTGCAGCGCCTTCATTCGTGAGGTCAGCGTGGAAGGCGGGATTCCCAGCTTGGCGGCGGCTCCCTGTGTGCCTGCCACCTTCCACTTGGCTTCTTCCAGCGCTCGTATCAGTGTCTCGCGCTCAATTTCGCGCAGCTCCCCCTTGGTGCGCACCACCGGCACCGGGGCTGCCGCTTCGGTACATCGGCGCTCTGCCGCCTGCGGAATGTTGTGCAGTGGCAGGACGTCGCGAAGGTTCAGATGATTTTCGCGGGCGATGATCACCGCGCGTTCGATTACATTCTCCAGTTCGCGCACATTGCCGGGCCAATGATACGATCGCAGCCGCCGCAAGCAATCGGAGGTCAGTTCCAGCGGCGCCTTCCCCATGCGTTTGCAATTGCGTTCTAGGAAATTTTGCGCCAGCAGTTCAACATCGCTGCCACGTTCGCGCAACGGCGGCACGGAAATCGGAAACACATGCAGCCGGTAGTACAAATCCTCGCGGAAGCGCCCGGCCGCAACCTCGGCGGAAAGATCGCGGTTCGTTGCGGCGATCACGCGCACGTCCACCTTGCGCGTCTGAGAACTGCCCACCGGCTCAAACTCGCCTTCCTGCAAAACGCGCAGCAGCTTGGGTTGCAATTCCAGCGGAAGCTCCGCAACTTCATCCAAGAAAATTGTTCCGCCGTGCGCCAGCTCAAACCGTCCGGTGCGGCGTGCCGCAGCGCCGGTGAACGCGCCGCGCTCGTGCCCGAAAAATTCGCTTTCGCACAAGGCCGTTGGAATGGCCGCGCAGTTCACGCGAATGAAGGACTTCGACGCTCGGTGGCTGGCTTGATGAATCGCCCGCGCCACCAGTTCCTTGCCCGTTCCGGTCTCGCCGGTGATCAAAACCGTGGATGGCGCGGTCGCCACTTGCGCCACCGCGGTAATTACCGAGTGGATCGCGGCGCTGGTCCCGACGATCTCTCCGACGTAGCGATGCTCGCTGATCTCGTTCTGCAGGTACGCCGTTTCCTCTTGTAACTGATGCAGGCGATTCTCCGCCGCCAGTTGATCCTGAACATTGCGCAAAATCAAGCTGAAGCGCCGCTCGCCTTTCACATGAAACCGCGACACGCTGGCCTCGGCGGCAAACGACGAACCGTCGCTGCGCACCGCGTCCAATCCTCCCGCCACCCATGCAAACGGATGCCCCGCCGAATCCAGTCCTTCTGCCACGGAACGCAACTTCCGTGCGCTCCCGCTCGTCAACAGGTCGGTTATCTTGCGCTTGGTTAGCGCCTGGTCCGAAAGCGCGAACAGCGTAGCCGCCGACCCGTTCGCACGCTGCACGCCAAATTCATCGTCCATCTCGAAAATCGCATCCATCGCGCTTTCAAACAGCCGCGAAAAGCGCTGCTCGCTTTCGCGTACGCCCGATTCCGCGCGCAACCGGTTCACTTCCGCTCCCGCACGGGCGGCGAAAATGCGGAACGCCGACTCCAGTTCGGGATACAGTTCGAATGGTTTGGTGTCGAGCGCCGAAAGATGTCCCAGGACAGTGCCGTCGGGCCTGAGGAATGGCACGCCCGCATAGCTGACCGCGTTGTGCGTCACCAGATCTGCATCATCGGGAAACAATTCGATAATCCGCTCCGGAATGTGCACCAGGCGCTTTTGCTCCACCACCAATTCGCAGGGCGTTCCTTCGGTGCGGTACTCGTAGTCCTGGATAAACCCACCGTTCATCCAGAAGGCCAGACAGCGCAGCAATTTCTGCTGCGGGAGGTATTCGGTTACCCACACGCCGGCAACATCCATTGCCTGCGCCGCTGAGCGCACCAGCGCCTGCAGAAATTCCTGCCCGGTTTGCGAAGCGGTGCCTTCCGCGAGGTAGCGAATCAGTGCTTCCGGCCGAACGTGGACCGTAGTAGTGCTCATCGTTAGCCTTTTTTGACGTTCCTTGAGGCGGTCGTAGATCGCGGGTTGAAGATGCCAGTTCTTATCTATGGCGCGAATCACCGGCTAGTTGATGTCAGCGCGGCGTGATCAATAGGTTTTACCTGCAAGCAAAATTTCCGCGACCTGGGACCCGACTCCAACGTCCCGTTTTAGGTGGACTCACTATCGCAGATTGCCCGCGCCCTGATTGTCACGGGCGAGTCAAATCTGCCGCAGTTTTGGATGCCTTCCTCTGTCGGACGGTTATTCCATCCCAAACGTTTCCGCGGCGGCCAACGCGCCGGGTTTAAGGCGTCAGCGGCTTATAGCGTCTTCAAGAACGCGATTAGGTCTTCCTTGTCGCGACGCGAGAGCTGCAGATTGAAGCGCGTATTGTAAAAGTCAATCGCATCTTCCAGGGTCGCGGCGGAACCGTTGTGGAAGTACGGCCCCCGACCTGCCAGCCCGCGTAGGATCGGCCCTTTGAACTTGCCGATGTCCGCGCACTTGCCGGTGACCATCGCCCGGCCGATATCCGTAACTTGCGTGATCTTTCCGGTGGCGTTGCACATGACCGTGATCAACGGCAGGTCCGGCGTCCTTTGCGAGGCGTCCGCGAGCCCGATGTTGAGCGGCGCAGGCACGGAGTGATCGCCGATGTTCGGCGTATCGTGACACGTGCCGCAAAAGCCGTTGATCGTCGGCATATTCAACGCATCGTTCAGGCCCGCCACTCCGATGATAGGAATTGGTAGCGTGTTGAACAATTTTTCTCCCCGCGCCACCGCACGTCTCGCCGCCGTCCGCTCGTTGTAGCGGCGATCGTCGATGTGCGACCAGCTGTTGTAAAGGGTGAAAATCTTCGACGAAAACGCCTTTCCGGTGGGATTTCCGCCCAGCGGATCGTTGATGCCAATGAAGAAATTCTCCTTGGACAGCGCTCTCGCGCCCCCCTCCGCGCCATCGTCGTCCAGATCCCCGGCGTCGTGATCGTGCGTCTGCGCGGTGAAGATCTTCGTTTCAAAATCAACGATCTCCTGCACCTTCTCAGGCGAGGGTACCGCGCCCTGCGCGTGTCCCGTGGTTGCGTCCACCGCCTGTTGCGCCAAATCAGCGGTCACTGGCTTGAACGTGCCGTCCGCATTTTTCAGGGTCTCGCGCCCATCCCACATCACCGTACTCAGATACGGCAGATTGGTCGCAGGCAGGGGCCGCCGGTACGCCGAGATTGCCGTCGTGCTATTGCAGCCGTACGGATTGTCGTTTTCCATCACTGTAAATTCGGCGTTCTCGGGCACATTTTGTTCGATCCGGATCAGCCCTTTATTCAACAGCAAGCTATACGCCTCGCGCCGAGCATGCACTGTCGAGACGTCCTGCGTCGGGCAGCCGGATCCATCGTTCGCGCGAAAGATCGGATCGGTGCCGCGCGTGGCCTCAAATCGTGCCTGAATATGCCCCGGCGTCACCGACCACGCCTCGTTCGCCTGGTGGCAGGTCACGCATCGCCGTCCATTCGTTCCCAAGTCCTCAAAGAACGCATTCTTCTTTGTATTCGTCGGCCCGCCCGTATTGAAATTGGCGAACCGCCCTTCGGAATCCGTGAATTCCTGGTACCGCGTCACTACCTCCTGATCCGGACCATTCGCGATCGCCGCAACCGCTCCAACTCCCACCACCAGCATCGCGGCGGACAACGAGACACGCCGCCAGACACGAAAACGCGAACCGTCCAATCGCTTACAGATCGTAATAGAGGCAGATTTGGGGACTTGCCGCTGAAGCGGACTATGAGTCGCAGACATTAGTACCTCCGAGGCCAACCTTGAGTGAACTTGTTGTTCGATCAACAACGAGAACCACCGGCCTGCGGGTTGCCGGTGCTTGGGCAAAATACCTGCGCGACGCTGGGCACCACTCAGCGCAAAGCGTGCGCAGTTTCTACGAATTTACCTACTATATGGGATATCGGAAATGCCGGCCAAAAGACGACACCGGCATCTGAAAAAAAGTTCGAACGATTTGCCTATTTAGCCTGGCTGTTCGCCTCGGAGAGCTGGACCGCCGTCTGCGTGTCGGGATGATCCACCCCTAACGTCCCCGTCAGGTTCTCCACCGCCGACCGAAATGCCGCCCGCGCATCCTCGGCTCTGCCTTGTGCCTGCAAGGCCCGGCCGAGGGTCATATAGCCTCGGCCAATAATGGTGGACATTACTCCAGGTTTTTCAATTGCTTGCCAGAGCTCCAGCGCGTGCCGCGCGTCTGCCACCGCGTCATCCGTGTGCCCCAGCGCCACTTCGAATTTCGACCTTCTCGCGAACAGCATTGGCAACATCACCTTGCCTTGTCCGCCCGCTTTGATCGCCGCTTCGTCCATGGCGATCGCCTGATTAGCTAGGCGCAGGGCCGTCTGGTGATCGCCTTTCGCGTCGGCGACCGCGCCGCGCTCCACCGTCACGGACGCAAAGGCGTAGTGCCCGGCGGGCAGATCATGTTTCAGCCTCGGTTCGGCTTCATTCAGCATCGCTTCCGCGCGGTCCGGCTGTCCCAGATCCAGATAGATTCTCTCCCGCAGCAGCAGCGCCTGATTTATGGCCACGTGGTGGCCCGCCTTTTTCGCCTCCACATATCCTCGTTCGGCATAGCTCGCGGCCTCGTCCATGTGTCGCAAATCGCGCAGCGCGCTCGCATAGTTGACCAACAACATGGGCGACACCGACTGCTCGCTGGAATCTGCGCTGCTGATATCCACTGCGCGTCGGAGAATCTTTTCCGCCTCTGACGACCGTCCAGACTGATATAGCGCCATTCCCCAGTTGTTGTAGAGCGTCCCCGCTGTTTGCGTTTCGTCCCGTCCCAGCGCCGTCATCGATTTCGCGCTTTGCTCGAACTCGCTGATCGCCTCGCGCAGTTCCCCTGCTTGTCGGTAGGCTTCGGCCAAATCCATATGCACTCGCAGTTCCAGGAATTCAGTGTCGAACGGTGAAGCCCGCAGTATCTTCAGTGCGCTCTGGATGCGCTCGATTCCCTGTTTTGCGGATCCCGCTTCGCGCGCCACGTCACTCCCGCGTGCGAAGCAGTACACGCGGTCCAGCGCGTACTGAGGTGCATCAGGCAATTCCGCAAGTCCTTCCGTCACCAACGACTCCGCGCGCGGAATCTCACCGGCGACGGCGAACACCTGCGCCAGCGCGCAAGCGGCCTTCGCTCGCGCAGACCTGTCCGGGACGCTGCGAGAAACCGTATAAGCCTGCTCTAGTATCCGGCGAGCCTTGTCGGTCTCCTCTTGCGTGGCGTACTGCTGCCCGATCGACTGAAGCAGTTCGACCCGTGTCAGATCGCCTTGCCCGCCCTGCCGTTCAAGAATGTGCTCCGCGCGGCCCAGCAATTTGTCTACGGTAAAGGGTTTGCCCGACGGCGCGGCATCGGACAGCAAGAACGAATTCAGATCGTTAATCACTTCTGCCCGCGACACCTGCCGGTATGCGAAATCGCGCTGCGCTCGTGCCGTCCGCGCCTGCAGCAGCGTCCCCGTCACGCCCGCGATCACCGCCAGCAACGTCAGCGTCGCCAGGGCGACCGGCACGCGGTTCCGCCTCACGAATTTCGCCGTGCGGTACGCCAGCGAGTCCGGCCGCGCGCTGATAGGTTCATTCCGCAAACTGCGCCGCAGGTCATCGGCCAACGCCGCAACAGACGCATACCGTTCCTTCGGGTCCTTTTTCAGTGCTTTGGCAACAATCGTGTCGAAGTCACCGCGCAACCACTTGCTGAGCTTTGGCGCCGTCGTACTGCGTTTTTCCGCATTCGCCGCAGCGATATCCGCATCGGAGGCGGATTTCGTCTCCACCACGGCAGACATACTTGGCGGCTCGGTTTCCGTAATCGCCTTTACCAGTTCCGCCGGCGAAGTGCGGTTCACCCCCGCCGGATGGCGTCCCGTCAGCAGCACATACAGCAGCACCCCAAGCGCATAGACATCGGTCGCCGTCGTAACCGGGCGTCCGGTGACCTGCTCCGGCGCCGCATATTCCGGCGTCAACGCCGCGCCGCCTTCGCGCGTCAGCATGGTCGCGGCGCCGGTTTCGCCTTCGCCTTCCAGCAATTTCGCGATGCCGAAGTCCAGCAGCTTTACTTGCCCGTCGTTTCGCACTAGCACGTTGGATGGCTTCAGATCGCGGTGCACGATCAGATGAGTATGCGCATGCTCCACTGCCGCCAGCACATCGAGGAACAGCCCAACGCGCGCCTCCACACCCAGCTTGTGTTCATCGCAGTATTCGTCGATGTGCTTTCCATCGACGTACTCCAGCACCAGATAAGGCTGTCCGCCTGCCGACACCCCCGCGTCTACGAGCTCGGCGATGTGCGGATGCGCCAGCCTGCCGAGAATGCTGCCTTCGCGCTTGAATCGTTCCTCGCCGCCTCGCCCGGTCAGTCCGATGCTCAAGAACTTCACTGCTACTTGCCGCTCAAATCTTCCGTCGCTTCGTTCCGCCAGCCACACGCTGCCCATGCCGCCCTGGCCGGCGGGCGATAACAGCGTGTAGGCATCGATGGTTTGGTGCGCAGGGACCGAAGGGCGAAACTGAGGTCCCGCGCCACCCTCTAGGAATCCTGCTTCCTCTAACGCGCTGTGCTCATGCAGCAGCGTCTGCAGTTGTGTCGCCAGCGCCGGATTTTCGTCGCGCAGCCTTTGTAGCCACGCGCCGCGCTCCGCTTCCGGCAATTCCAGCGCCTGGTCCAGATAGGTTGTAACCTCTTGCCACCAATCAGGACTTTGCGCACTCATCTCGCTACCTCATGCTGGCAAATCTGCACGGATGCTGCGGTGCAGGTAGATGCGCGCCTTCTCCCACTGCCGCTGCACCGTGCGCTCCGAAACTCCGCGCATCGCCGCGATTTCCGCGAACGAAAACCCGCAGAAAAATTTCAGGTCCACGATCTCCGCCAGCGCAGGCTCAATCTTTTCCAGCTGGTCCAGCGCCTCGCTCACCGACGTCAGCTCCCGAACGTCCGGCAGATTGTCCCCGGCCTCTGTGCCCAGTGACGTAATCTCAAACTGCCCGCCCCGTTTCACCGCAGACTTGCTGCGCGCGCGATCGATGATCAGCCCGCGCATCACCCGAGCCGCGTAGCCCATGAACCGTGGTCGATCTGGAAACGAAATGCCGTTGCGCCCCGCCATCTGCAGGTAGGCTTCGTGCAAGAGTGTGGTGACACTCAGGCTGGGCGGCGCACCTTGCCGCGCGAGCTCTCGCTTCGCCAGCCGGTGCAATTCCGCATACAGCGCGCTGAACAGCGCATCCGCCGCGCCCCTGTCACCCTTCTCCGCCGCGGCAATCAGCGAAGAAACCGTGGCATCCATGTTGGCGTCTCCGATCGCCATACATCTGCGGCTGCGAAACCTCTCTCATTGCCTCGCGTCCGTCAAGGTAACTTCTCATTGACTCGGTGCAATAGTGCTACGGACCTCGTCATTTATCCGCTCGGCTAGTGTGCCAATTATCCGACTTGGGTTTCGCCATGCGCTTACAAGGCTAATCGACAGCAAGGCCCAATCCTCGTACCTCAGAGAAGAGTCTGTACCGTTTTCAGCCGACGCCTGGGACTGCTGCGAAAAAAAGGAGGCGCACCCTCGATAATCCTGGCACGCCCCCATCAACACGGATTTATCTAATGTGCTTGATGTTCAGAACTACCGCCCGAAGCGCCACACCAGGCCGCTCTGGATTCGCAGGTTGTTCTGGCTGGCTCCGCCAAAGTGGGTGTACAGGTATTCCACCTGGATCGCCCGGAAAGAGACATGCTTTGTCAAGGTGACATCGGCGCCGCCGCCGGCAGTCATGGCAAACGCGCTGCTGGAGGTCGAACCGAAACCCGTCGCTCCGGCCGAGAACTGCTCTCCGCCGAACAGCGTCTGAACGTACGGGAAGACCCGCCCGCGAGTCGGGAAGTACACCCGGGGGCCGAACAGGTAGTTGATCTCATGCGAGGTAACGCCCGAAGGCAGGCCGGTGACTTTGCAGCCGCCCACGTCGCCGATGATGCCGATACGTTCGGTTAAGTAGGCGCCGAAAGAACCCGAACCTCCCTGGCAATTGATGCCCGAAGCGCCGCTGCCTGGGTTGATCCGGACGAATTGATAGTTTCCGGAAACCTCAAACCCTCGGCCCTCTTGGGCGTTAGCGGACGCTGCCGCGATGAACAGCAACCCGCATGCAATCAGTAGCTTACGCATCTTTCCCTCCAAAGATTTTGCTTTAGGACCCGCGTGGTACCATTACTATGATGAGGGGGCTGTTACCATGCAGCAAGCGTGGCGACGTCGGGAGGTTCCTCAGCGGAACTTGGCTCCAAGGCCAGGCTGCGTGACCAGTCGAACAGGTGGGCGGATGTCGTTTGTCTAGAACGCTGACAAAGCTCAGTGGCTGGCGCCAAGTGCGAACGCATACAGGGAGTCGCCTGCCCCCACAACTACGTACTGTTTGCCGTCGAGTTCGTAGGTAATCGCGCCATTCGCCTGATTGGCCGCCACGGTCGTGTGCCAAAGCGTCTTCCCAGTCGTGGACTCCATGGCCAAAATATGCCCCGAGTTGTCCCCGGCAAACAGCAGATTCCCCGCCGTAGTCAGCAGCCCGCTGCCCATCCCGCCCAGGTCATGCGTCCAGCGAATCTCTCCCGTTTTGTAGTCGATCGCCTTGATAGTCCCCGGATAATTCAGAAAATCGTCGCGCCCCGCGAATCCTTCCGCTTTTCCCTCCGCGGTCAAATAAAAGACGCTGTAACTCTGCGACGCCACCACATAAAAGAGACCCGCCCGCGGATTGAAACTGGGCGCAAACCAGTTCGACGCCCCATTCGAACTGGGCGATACTAGCGTACCGTCGCGCGTCGGCTCTTTCTTCGGATTCGGAATGGGTTGCCCCTTCGCGTTGATCCCCAATGTCCAGTTGCTGTTGATGAACGGCGTTGTCAGCAGATGCTCTCCGTTGCTTCGGTCCAGAACAAAGAAGAATCCATTCCGGCTCGCTTGTGCCAGCAATTTTCGCCGTTTTCCCTTGAACTCCCCATCGAACAAAATCGGTGTCTGCGTGGCGTCCCAGTCGTGCGTATCGTGTGGCGAAACCTGATAGCCCCAGGCGAGCATTCCCGTGTCCACGTTCAACGCTACGATCGAACAGGTCCACAAATTGTCGCCCTTGCGCCCGGCTCCTGCGTGTACCGGATTCGGATTGCCAATGCCCCAGTAGATCAGTCGCAGATCCGGATCGTACGTGCCGGTCATCCACGTCATCCCGCCACCATGGCTTCGCGAGTCCGCGTCGGGCCAGCTCTCCGAGCCGGGTTCGCCTGGGTTGGGCTCCGTGTTCCAATGCCACTGCACCTCGCCGGTTTCCGGATCGCGTGATTCCAGGTATCCGGGATTGTCCAGCGAATCGCCGCCTACTCCGGTGATGATGTGGTTGCCCACCACCAGCGGCGACATCGTGCAGAAATATTCCAGCTTCACGTCGGCGATCTGCTTGCGCCAGCGCTCTTTGCCGTCTTTGGCGTTCAGCGAAACCAGATTGCAGTCTGGCGTTTCGGTATAGATCGAATCACGTAGCATGGCCACGCCACGCTGGCCGATGTGGTTGCCTTCGTTCTGTGGATACTTGTAGTGCCAGATTTCCCGTCCGTTGCGCGCATCCACGGCCCACACGTTATCCGGCATCGTGAAATACAGCACCCCATTCACCAAGATCGGCGTCGACTTGATCACCGAACCGAATCCCGACGCACCATAATTGCTTGCCCGATACATCCACGCCGACGTCAGCGAAGTTGCATTCGAAGCGTTGATCTGCGTCAGCGAACTGTGACGCCGCCCCGAATAATCGCCGTTATACGTAGGCCAGCTATCAGTCTGCGGCTTCACCAGCACTTCTGGGGTCAATTCCTGCCCGCAAAGCACCACGGGCGCAAGTAACCACGGCGGAAGCAACAAGGCAGCGAGCGTAAGGCCCCAGGCTCTCATTTCAAGGTCTCCAGATACGCCAGAACGTCGTGCATGGTTTGATCGGTGTATTTCGGCAGCAGCGCTTCATGCGCCGCCCGCGGATCCTGCACATCCACGGTCACGCCATCACGCGAAAACGACCGATACCAGCCGGCCGAATCGTGCATCGACACCGTAAATTCATCCAGATGATCCAGCGTCCCCGAGATCCGTTCCCCGGAAGCCAGCTGCACGGTAACTTTTGTCGGCGCGGACGGCGCCACCGCGCGTCCCAGGAACACATCGATCAGGCTCGGCGCGGGATACAACATCCGGCGTTGCAGCTCCACCGGCTCGTACTTCGCCGCCACATGCGCCAGGTCGCCGCTCGTCGAGTGACAGCTCGCGCAATTCCCGTCGCCATTAAAGAATGCCGCGCCCCTCTGCGTGTCACCCGTAATCAGGTCCCCGATCTTGTACGCAAACCGATTCGACACGTCCGCCGCTCGCGAATGCAAAAAGGTCGAAATGTCCGCAATCTGCTCCGCGGAGAGCGCCGAGAACGCCGGCATCCCCCGCTCCGGCCGCCCGTTCCGCAACACCGGACCAAGCACATCACCCTTGTTGTCGTGCAGTACTACCGCCGACCGCACCAGGTCCGGTCCACTCTTCCCATGCGCGTCGTTCCCGTGACAAAACCCACAGGTCGGCACAAAAATCTTTCGTCCGCGCTCTACCGCTTCCTTGTCGATCGGTGTGCCGCCCATCAGCGCTGCAATCGCATCGCCCGCGCTTTCCTTCTTCGGAGCCTCTTTGCCTTGCCCCGTCGCCGTCTTTTGCTTCTCCGCATTGGCCGCCTGATCGGCCTGCCCCCAACTCACCGACGCGCACAGCAGCAAGGCACTCACAACACCCCAGATACCCAAAACACGAAAGTGGCGATTGGCCATTCTCTTTCTCCCGGCTCACCGTGCGAGATGATAGCGCATCGGCGCCTGAAGTTAACATTCACGAAGGGAATTCAGGACGATGGCAATTCAGACGCTCGACAGCTCCGCGCTCCAAAGAGCGCCCATCCACAAAACCGGTTCCCGGACCTCACTAACCTCCTCTCCTTTCTTTACTCTTCCCCTCTTTGACTTATAATGAGGTGTTACAGCAGCGTCTCAGGAGCATCTTGTAATGGCCGGTTCAGGAAACACCCAGCAAAAAACTTTCTCGCGCATTCTTCTCGGCGCCGTAGTTCTCGTCCTCGCCGGCGGTATGCTCCTCTATCTCGTTCCTTCCATGCCTGGCAATGGTGGCGATGCGCCCGCCGATGCCGTCGCCACCGTCGGCGGCGAAACGGTCACCGCCAATGACGTACGTCAGCGGCTCAGCGAATACGAACAGCGCAGCCCCAGCCCGCAGTTCAAAATGATGGAGGCCTACTACGCCCGCCAGATTTTGAACGAGCTCCTCTTCCAGAAAGAGATCGAATACGAGGCCAAGCGTCTCGGCATCCAGGTTTCTGATCAGGAACGCGCCGAACGCATCCGCCAGCTGCTTCCGATGGCCTACAACGGCGATACCTTCATCGGCAACGACCGCTATGCGCAGGTTGTGCAGGAACGCGCCCAGATGACCGTGCCGGCCTTTGAAGAAGCCATCCGCCAGTCCTTGCTGGTGCAGAAATTCCAGAAGCTGGTCACCGATGGCATCAGCGTCGGTCCCCAGGAATTGCAGGACGAATTCAAATATCGCAACGAGAAGGTCAAGCTCGACTACGCCCTGATCAAGCCCGAAGACCTGGAAGCCAAGATCACTCCCACCGAAGACGAAATCAAAGCCGCGTACGACAAAAACCGCAGCCGCTACATGGTTCCGGAAAAGCGCATGGTCCGCTACGCGCTGGTCGACGCCAATCAGGTCCGGCAGAACACCCAGGTCTCTGACGACGACCTAAAGGCTCAGTATCTGCGCGACATCCAGCAATATCAGGTGCCCAATCGCGTCAAGGTCGAGCACATCTTGCTCATGACCGTTGGCAAGACCGACGCAGAAATCGCCGAAATCAAGCAAAAAGCCGAAGACGTCCTCAAGCAAGCCAAGAAGCCCGGCGCCAAGTTCGAGGATCTCGCCAAGAAATACTCTGAAGATCCCGGCACCAAGGACAAGGGCGGCGATCTTGGCTGGGTCACCCAGGGCCAGACCGTCAAGGAATTCGAGACCACCGCGTTTACGCTTCCTAAGGGCAGCATCTCCGACCTCGTCAAAACCGAATACGGCTTCCACATCATTAAGGTTCTCGACAAAGAGACCGCCCACACCAAGCCATTTGAAGAGGTAAAGGATTCCATCAAAGCTCCGCTGATGCTCAGCAAAGCCGATCAAGCGGCTGGCAGCATCGCGGACAAGCTCTCTGCGGCAATCCGCCAGTCCAACAAGGTCACGCTCGACGACTTGGCCAAGCAATATCACCTCAGCGTCGGCGAAACGCGCCCGGTAAGCGCCACCGATGCGGTCATCGAGCTGGGGAACTCCAAGGACGTGAAAGACGCCATCTTCGACCAGCGTGTCGGCGACCTCAGCCTGCCCATCCACATCGACCGCGGCTATGTCGTCGTCGCCGTGAAAGAAATTCAGCCCACGCACCAGGGCAGTCTTCAGGAAGTCCGCGATAAGGTCATTGCCGATTTGAAACAGGAAAAGGGCACAGAACTCGCCCGCCAGAAGGCTCTCGACTTGGAAAAACGTGTCAAAGCCGGCGAAAAGTTTGACGCGGCCGCTAAAGCGCTGGGTCTCGAACCCAAAGCCAGCGACCTTTTCGCTCGCAACGGTAGTATTTCGGGCGCCGCCAGTGGCAAGCAACTCTCCGCTGCCTTCCAGATGAAGCCCGGCGAACTCGGCGCGCCTCTTAATCTCGGTTCGAACTGGCTCGTCTACCGGGTGGCCGAGAAACAAGAGCCCAACCCGGCGGATTTCGACAAACAAAAGAAAGATTTGACCGATCAGGTCCTCCAAACCAAGCGCAGTGTCGCCTTTCGCGCCTTCCAGACGGCCCTCGAGACGCGCCTGAAACAAGAAGGCAAGCTCAAGATCATGTCCGATAAGCTCAAGACCTTCGGCGATCTCGGCTAGTCTAACTATCACATAACAAAAGACATAGAGGTTGTAAACTTTGATCGGGCCAACTCTTGCCTTTCCTCCGCCTCCCGGCTACCCTATTTGTGTCTCCTAGGTGGGGTTTCGGCCAGGCCGCCGTTGCCAAACGGCTCCTTCTCGGGTACTTGGCTGGAATCCGATTTGCAATCTCTCATGAATGCCTGACGCCGTTACCTTCAGGACTTGGTGAACGCACATGCCGGCTCGCACATCGTTGGTTCGTAACGACTATCGCTGCAGCATCGAAAAGAATCAGGGCGGCAAGTATTGTGTCCGCATCCGCGTGCACTACCCTCGCCATGCCTGGTCGCTGGGTGTCTTTTTCCTGGCATCCTCCTTCGATCGCGCCATGAAAAAACTCGAGGAGTCGCTCGACTTCCTTCAGCACAATGAAGAAAAGCTCTGGTTCTGGGGCGTCGACCGCGCCGAAGACATGGGTTTCTCCGCCGAATTCCTCAAGGAAGCTGGCATGCGCCTCGACAATCGCACTGAATTCCCGCGCAAAGCCGCAAATCTCACGGTAGCGCCCGAACGCGCCGTCCCGGCCTTTGCCCTCGGCCCCGTGCGCCGCGGCCTCGCCGAATCCGTCGAACTAACCAGCCGCGCCGTCGCCGCCGCAGGCGACTGATTTCCCCTCCACATCTACAGCACCTAAAGCGTCTTTAGAAACGCCACCAGATCGTTTTTGTCCCGCTGCGAGAGATTCAGGCTGAATCGCGTGTCGTAGAAGTCCAGCGTATCCAACAATGTCGCTGCCGACCGGTTGTGGAAGTACGGCGCTCGCCCCGCTGGCCGCCTAGAATCGGTCCTTTGAACTTCCCGATATCCGCGCATTTTCCGGTGACCATCGCTCGGCCTAGCGAGGTCCGTCACTTGGACGACTTTCCCGTCGCGTTGCACATCACCGTGACCAGCGGAAGGTCCGGAGTGCGCCGTGATACGTCGACAAGGCCGATATTCAACGGTGCCCGCACCGAATGATCCCCAACATTGGGCGAATCGTGGCAAGTTCCACAAAATCCGTTGATGGTCTCAATTCCCAAGACATCATTCAGCCCCGCCACGTCGCGGATCGGAATTGTCAGTGTGTTGAACAAACTGGTGACAAGGGAACTGCCAGCGCTCGGTGCGACACGTTGTCAGGCTGACTCTATTTACACTTCGAGTGCCTGCGCCTCGGCGTCGCAGGCTTCACCGCGTTAGCGGCTGAGCGCACATCGTCGTTTGTGAACACCACAAAAAGGAACGGCTGTGTTGGTCGGAAGAAAGTTAACCCGCGCCCGAGTGAACCAGGCACTACGCTGGCGCAGGGCAGTGAGCGTTGGCATGGACGGGCTGTAGCGATTGAAGTAATCCCGGCGTATGCCGTCTAGGACGAGCAGCATGACCACTCGTGGTCGAGCCAAACCCGTGTATAAAACCAGTAATACACTGCCTGTCGTCGTGGGAGGCATCTGCACGCCAAGCGCAGCCGCAAGGGTTGGCGCAACGTCCTGCTGCACAGCCAGCATCGAGTATGTTTCCGTTCTCACCGCGGGCCCGCAAACATCAGCGGAATCGCGACGTCATACGTCCACGGCGAACCGTACATGTACGCCACGTTCGCGTCAGCCCGCGTCATGAAATGGCCTTCGCGCGGCGCGATCAGGAGTTGGCCGGTTCGTCCCGGGAAGTATGCCCGAGCAAACATCTCTAAGAAGTGCTGTCGCGTCGCAAGGGCTGGTTGCATCGGCTGGTGCTGCTGCACGCTGGATCCGAAGTGCGTCGCTCCCAATAGATCGCCTGACCTGCTGGCTTGATAGGGTCCAAGTCATGGCGACCAGGGTCAGGGTGATAGCGATCCGCGATCCTACCTTGCGCATGCGAGTACTTTTAACTGATTACAGAATTGTTCAGCTCCGCACTGATCTTAGTTTCGTCAAAAAGGATCTTGCAAGCGGCCGTGTAACGGGCTTGTACTAGAGACGTTGGCCATCCCCCGCCGCCGCATTTCCGGGCGGGTGGTCGGCAAACCGAAGGTTGCGTGTGACAAAAGCGGCCAATTAGTAACGGGAAGTAGGGTAAGAAGCGATCTCCACGCCTGGCATTGACCCTGGACGGATTACGGGCTACCAAGACACTGACTACGTGCCTGTTCCCTCCCCAGCTGTTCCCTCCCCAGCTTGACTTTCCCTCCATTCTTCGCCAAGATGCGGCCCATTCCTTCTACGAAAGTCCGCGACACTTCCGAGGCCTCTTGCCCAACCCAACGCTCGTTCATCCGAGCTCAATCGGCACCCGGGCATGCCGCGCGACGGAGAGAACGACACCATGAACAACAAAAGCAGAAGCTTGCGCCTGTCTTCGCACCTGGCTGTGTTCCTGGCTTTGCTGCTGATAGCCACCAACGCGATTGTCAAAGCGGCTCCCAAGCCACAATCGGCGTCTTCGCAGTCCGATACGCAATCCGACACCACTACCAAGAAGAAGAAAAAGAAGAAGACCAGCGACGACAGCGCTTCCTCCGATTCGTCGCAAGCCAGTCCGGACACCTCCACGACCAAGAAGAAAAAGTCCACCAAGAAGAGCGATGCCACGGACTCCAGTCAAACGGCCGATTCCAGCGACACTTCCACCAAGAAAAAGAAGTCCAAGAAGACCGCTGACGCCGACTCCTCTCAAACAGCCGACAATTCCTCCGATACCAGCACCAAAAAGAAAAAGACCAGGAAGAGCGATGCCACGGACTCCAGCCAGGCGGCCGACTCCAGCGATACATCGACCAAGAAGAAAAAGTCGAAAAAATCCGCTGACGCCGAGCCCTCTCAGTCTGCCGATAACTCCGCCGACACCAGCACAAAAAAGAAAAAGACCAACAAGAGTGACTCTGCCGACTCTGCCGAGGCTGCGGATACTTCTTCCAGCGACACCTCCACGAAGAAGAAAAAGTCCAAGAAGAGCGCCGACGCAGATCAGTCTCAGGCTGCGGACAGCTCGGCTACGGACTCCGGCGCCACCAAGAAAAGGAGCCGTTCGAAAAAGAGCGATGCCAGCGAATCGGCTTCCACGCCTTCGTCCTCATCGCCCGCGCCCTCCACTTCAGCGGCAAGTGCGAACTCCGCTCCTGCGCCCAAGCCAACGCCGACCGCCGCGCCGTCGCCGGCGAGCTCTCCGGCGCCATCGAGCTCATCCAGCACTTCCAGCGCATCCAGCAAAACCACGCCGGCTTCAACCACCAAAAGCCCTTCGAATCCGCCGCCTCCGGCCAATACTGCAGGCACTGTCTGGGTCAACACCGACTCCGGCATCTACCACAAGCCCGGCACTCGCTGGTACGGCAAGACCAAGGAAGGCAAATACATGACCGAAGAGGAAGCCAAGAAAGCCGGTTATCGCGCCGCGGAAAGAGAGTAGTCTCGAGCAACCCGGCTCATCGTTTTCTGCTCGTTCCCCAACGCAGTCGATAAAAGAAGCAGCAACTCAGTTCCAAGGAGAGCGAAAAAAATGAACAAGCAATTCCGTCATGCATTGCTGATCGCCTTCGTTACTATTTTCGGAGTTTCACTGGCAGTCGCACAGCCGCAGGCCAAGAAGTCGGCGCCGGCGGCATCGGCCAGCGCGGCATCCGCCGATCTGCTGGACATTAACACGGCGACCAAGGAGCAACTCGACGCGCTTCCCGGCATCGGCGAAAAGTATTCGCAGAAGATCATTGATGGCCGTCCGTACGCGAAGAAGACTGACCTGGTTCGCAAGAAGATCATCCCGCAGGCGACCTACAACAAGATTGCCGGCAAGATCATCGCCAAGCAGCCAAAGTAGTGCCGCGTGCGCAAGTAGGTTTGAGGTGGGGCGCGGCGATGCCGCGCCCGAGCCCGGCAAGCTCAGCGCGTTCTTGCTTCGTCAAAGATTTGCTGACGTAGCGAAATGAGCCTGAAAAGGGAACGCGAAAAACAAAAAATTGACCCACTAGAAATCGTAAGAGGAGGGCACATGGGAATATTTGATGACATCAAAGCGGCCGCAGGTATGGGCGGCGCGTCACAGGGCCAGCATCAGGGCGCGCTGTCGGCGATTCTGGACTATGTGAACAGCCCGCAAGTCGGCGGCATTTCCGGCCTGCAGCGCATGTTCCAGGAAAAAGGCCTCGGCGGCATTGTTTCGTCCTGGATCAGCACCGGACAGAATCTCCCGATCTCAACCGATCAACTGAATAACGTGCTTCACTGCGATGCGCTGCAGCAAATTGCGCAGAAATACGGCATCGATCCCAGCCAGCTCACCTCCGTGATGTCGTCGGTGCTCCCGAGCGTCGTAGACAAGCTGACTCCGACCGGGCAAGTACCGGACAACAACGCGCTACAGGAGCTGATTCAAGCGGCGCGCTCGATGGCTGCCGGCAGCGGCTCCAAGTAGCATAGGCATTTCTGCTGGTGCTCCGACGAACACAATCGCCGGAAGCCACAAATCGATGTCGTACCATTGAAGCACGCGTCAGTAACATTTTGTCCTAAGTAACGCGCGGGAAAACTGCGTGCTCACCCGGGCTTGACGCTCACTTGTCGCGCAGGATCACTTCGCCCTGGCCAACGATCTGCTCGTTGAGCCACAGGCGATACTTGTACGATGCGGCCTTTGCGCCCGTTCGCGACGGGCCGCTCAGCAGGCGCATCCCCGCGGGCGCCTGAAACACGTTGGACGAAAACGGACAGCGGTTCACATCAAATTCCACGCGCAGATTCCCCGCGTCGGAAATCCACGAAACCTGATCGCCAGGATCGAGTACCACCGCCTGCGGAATGAGTCCCACCAATACCGGCCGTTCAGCCATTTTTCCTCGCTCGAAATTTCCGTCTGCGGAACGATAACACACTGGCGGGTGTCTCTCGTTCCTCTGGTGCGGCTCCGGTCGCGAGTGGCCGCCCGGTTAACCTAAGCGTTGCGGCCTGAAGCGCATACAAAACTATTACACACCTGTACGTCGGTACGTCTTGACCCTTCCGAGCGCGGCTCCGTACACTGATTAAGCTGATTCGTGGCGCCGAGCACCGCGATTTCCCGCTCGCAAAACATTCAGTACGCGCAACTTCTGGCCGGTTCATCGGTGCGAATCAACAGACCAGCGGGCGCGCGACCGAACCTGCGGAGGATTTCGCCGGATGGCTTCAGCTTCGCGAGCATTGTCGATACCCCTGCCGAATGGCGCCCGCATTTCCCTGATGGGAGCCACGCCGTTCGCCATCATGCACCTGCTGGCCTTCGGAGTTTTCTTCGTTCCCTTCAAATGGTCGTACCTGATCGCCTGCGTCGCGCTGGTTTTCGCGCGCATGTTCTGGGTCACCGCCGGGTATCACCGCTATTTTTCGCATCGCTCCTACAAAACCAGCCGCGTGTTTCAGTTTGTAATTGCGTTCATGGCCATGACCTCGGCGCAAAAGGGTGTGCTGTGGTGGGCCGCTCATCACCGGCACCATCACCGTTTTTCGGATCAGGAAGAGGATTTGCACTCGCCGACGCTGTTCGGCTTTTTCTGGTCGCACATCGGCTGGATCGTTTCGGATCGGTACAACGACACGCGCACCAACTACATCGCGGACTTCGCCAAATTTCCCGAGCTGCGCTGGCTCAACAAGTATCATTTCATCCCGCCGACGCTGCTGGGCGTTTCGATGTACCTGATCGGCGGCCTGCCGCTGTTCCTGTGGGCCTTTGTGCTGAGCACGGTGCTGCTGTGGCACGATACGTTTACGATCAATTCGCTTTCGCACTTGTTCGGCACCGTCCGCTACCAGACGACAGATACCAGCAAGAACAACTGGCTGCTCGCGCTGGTGACACTGGGCGAAGGCTGGCACAACAATCATCACCACTTCATGGCCAGCGCGCGCCAAGGCTTCTTCTGGTGGGAGATCGACATCACCTACTACACCTTGAAGCTGCTGGCGATGTTCGGCCTGGTCTGGGACCTGCGCCAGGTGCCTGAGCACCTGCTGCATTCCGACGAAGCCGAAACCGAAGAACTCGCCGCCTAGCGCCCCTGCTGCCCCCCAGGTTTGAGCGCTGGAAGGTTCGAACGTAGACACCTGCCTTGGATTAGCGTATATACACAAATATGTTCTCCTGGGATGCCGCCAAGGCCCTGAAGAACTACGAAAAGCATGGCGTTTCGTTTGAAGAGGCATCCACTGCCTTCGACGATCCGCATGCGCTTGAAGTCGAGGATTTGCAGCATGTAGACCCGTCTGAGCGGCGATGGAAGCGGGTGGCATATTCGTTCAGAGGACGACTCCTGCTGCTCATTGTTTACACGCTTCGGAGGTTGAAAAATGGAGAAGAAACGATCCGCATCATCCGTGACCGGCAGGCGACGCGGAGCGAGCGTAAGATATATGCCGGACGGTAAATTGGACCTGGTCGATATACCGGAAATGACCGCGGACGAAATGAAGCGGTCGCGGCGCGTAGGCCGTCCGCGGACCGGGAACGCCAAGGAACTTATTGCCATCCGTATCTCTCCTCGTCTTCTACAGCAGCTGCGGCGGCTGGCAGCAAGACAGAGCAAGCCATACCAAACGATGATTCACGAGATGCTGGAAGAAGCCGTCCGTAAGCAAGTTGCATAGTTCGACCGTTCTGCGGGAAGTAACGTGGCATAATCTCCGCTCATCCAGGGTCGCAGTTTGGCGTCCACTCTTGTGGGAGGGCATCGATGAAAATCGCGACGATCATTGTCCGGGTGTTGCTGGGCCTGGTGTTTGTCATCTTTGGCTTGAACGGCTTTCTGCAATTCATTCCCATCACGCGGATGCCGACGGGACTGGCGCTGCAGTTCGTGGCCGTGCTGATGCAGTCTCACTGGGGCCTGTTCGTCAGCGCCTTTCAGCTAATCGGCGGGGCGCTGCTGCTGAGCGGACTCTACATTCCTCTGGCCCTGGCAATCCTTGGCCCGGTGATCGTGAACATCCTGCTATACCACCTGTTGCTGGACCACTTCGGCGGATCGATCGCGGTGGTGGTGGCGCTGTTGTGGGTCTTCCTCTTCTGGCGGTACCGCCAATACTTCGCCAGCCTGTTCGTGCAAAAGGCGACAGTCTGAGGCCGTGGTTCGTGGCGCGTGTCCCGTGACCCGCGCCCATCGAGTCGTGACGAGGGGGAGCCCCAGTGTTTCTGTACCATACTGATTCCATTGCATTTGCTGGGGTGTCCGGAATTGACTGATTTTAGGGGTGCAAGGGCAAGAAAAAACCGAAGATGGCGAGGCGAGGCTCACCGCTACAAGTGCGGACTTGCGCAAATGCGATTGAGAATTGAATCCGGCGAATCGTTGATATTGCGGCCGGGCTTTCGTCGTTGGCTAACTGGCCGCGTGGGCTTTCGTCTTCGCGGCTTTCCAGGGTGGTCTAAAGCCCTTTTCGAGGGAGGGCTGTTACGTGGGAGCTGAAGCTCCCACCTCCTAAAGAGGTGGAATCGGTCGGTCTGGGCCTGGTGCAGAAGTTGCGACGCCGTAGGTGGCGCGGGGTAGGGTGAAGATGATGATGAGGCAGAGCAGAGCCAGGAGCGGGAGCACGAAGATGCTGCCCTCGGGCCCGGTGGTTCCGCCGCTCAGGAGAGTCCTGCCGGCGGGATGCGTGGCCAGCAAGCGATGCTGGACCAGGATGCCGCTGTCGGCGACGCCGTAAAGGAAAGATTGCGCCCAGTCCCACGCGGCATGGAATCCGATGGCCCACCAGAGCGAGCCGGTGCGCCAGAGACTCAGGCAGAAGACCAAGCCGACCAGGCCGGCGGACACCAGACCGATGGGAGATTCGCCGGGGTTCTTGCCGTGTCCCAGACCGAAGCCGAGGGAGAGCAGCAGCGCGGCGGTCCAGAAGCCAAAGGCTTTGGCGTTAGGCGTCTTGAACAACCACGCATAGATGCCCGCAAAGCCGCGGGTGAGGGTAAAGAGCACGTAACCGCGGCCGAGATATTCTTCCAGTAGCGCGACCACGAAAAAGCCCAGGAGCCAGAGTGCGCCGTAGCGAAGGGCATCGCCGCCGAAGAGCAGGCGGCTGTCGAAGACCAGCAGGCCAGCGCTCCTCAGAGTGAGGATGAGAAGGGAGAGACCTACAACTCCCCAAGTCAGGCCGGCCAGGAAGTTGGGAAGAGCGTGCTGTCCACCGAGACCATACACCGAGTTCGGGCGTTTCTCGATCCTGGACATGACCCAAGTGACGAGCAAGGTGGCGAGAAGGGGGATGGACTCGCCGACTAATGCGAAGGCAAGAGGGATTTCTCCAATCCCTGCACCTGGTTTGGGGAACAAGTGCAGGAGGTTGCCGATGACGCTCACGCCCTTGAGCACCGCGGCCATGAGGGCGATGAAGATGAGCAGGCACCAGCCGGCGCGGAGACCGTCAGCGCCGAAGAAGATGCTGCGGGCGGTGAAGTTTTTTGCCGGAGCGAGCGGCGCCTGGTTCGGTGGCTCCGGCTGCGGATTCAGCGGCTCGCTGGTCGAGGGGTTTGTGGGGTCGCTCGTCGTGTCACTCATGGGGTCGTTCATCGGTTCGCGTAGGGCCTGTCCTCGATTCGAGAGACTATATACGCAAATAGAGGCCGGGGTGTGGAGATTGGCGGCGGGGAAAGCTTTCTTCAGGGGCTAAAGCCCACAGCGAGGCGAATCGCATACGGGCTGAAGCTCGTACCTCCAAAAAAGCATATAACCGCAATGAGAGTTTCCTCAGGGTCTGAAGCCCAATTTTTTGCAGCCTTCAATGTCGGAGCTGAAGCTCCGACCCCTTATGAGCCAAAACCCACGACGGCAAATCGATGCGTGAGCCGGAGGCTCTACGTTCCTGGCTGAATGAGGTGAGAGTGCTCTCGGAAGAACCGGGTTAGTTGATCTGTTGGGGTTTGGGGAGGCCCTGGTTGATGCGGGCCAGGGTTTGGAAACCGTCTTTGACCACCGTGGACTTGATGTTGTCTTTGGTGACCAGGACGGGTTGGAGGAGGATGCGGGGGACCTTCGTGGTGTTGGTGACGCCTTCGGCGTGGGGTTTTTCGCCTTTGGCCAGGCGGACAGCTTCTTCGGCGGCGGTTACGGCCTGGTTGGTGATGGGCTTGTAGACGGTCATGGCCTGAGTGCCTTGGGCGATGGCGATGATAGCAGCGAGATCGGCGTCTTGTCCGGAAACTTGGACTTTGCCGGCTAGATGGTGTTCGGCGAGGGCCTGAATTGCGCCTCCGGCCATGCCGTCGTTGGAAGCGACAATGGCAGCGATGTCGCCGTGGGAGGAATCGATCGTTTTAAGCGTGAAGAGGTAGGCCTCGGAGGGGAGCCATTCCTTCATGTAGCTGTCGGCGATGACGTAAATGTCGCCGCGGTCAATGTAGGGCTGCAGGACTTTCATCTGCGCGTCGTGAATGGATTTGGCGCCTGCGTCGGTGGGGGAACCGGCGATCAGGACATAGTTGCCTTTGGGAGCGTGGGTGACCAGATGTTCGGCTTGCATGGTGCCGATGGCGACGCGGTCGAAGGTGATGTAGAGATCGACGTCGCTGCTCTGGACCAGGCGATCGTAGCTGATGACATGGACATGCGCGGCTTTGGCGGCGTCCACCATGCGGCCGGCTTTGGCGGTGTCGTGGGGAAGCAGGACCAGGGTTTTGATGCCGGCCTTGATCATGTCCTGCACTTGCTGGAACTGGAGATCGTCGTTGCCCTTGGCGTCGGCGGAGATGACCTCGGCGCCGAGTTGTTTGGCGCGGGTCTGGAAGGCGTCCAGGTCGGTCTGCCAGCGCTCGCCGTTCATGGCTTCGATGGAGAAGCCGATTTTCAGGGTGTGGGCTGTCTGGGCGGGCGCGGGTTGCGCGCCGACGGTGAAGGCGAAAATGGCGGTAAGGGCCGCGAGTATGGTTACGGGCTTGGCCACGTCAATTTCCTTTCTGTTCTTCGTGCGGAGTGTGTGGTTCTAAATTGGCCTCAGTTTGGTGTTGGCGCAACGTCAATGGAAGGGCTGGACGCAAATGCGTCAACGTTGGAGACCGCGTGATCGGATCCTGCAGCGACCCTCATTTGGGGCAGCCGAACGGGGAAGTATGCTAACCTCGACCAACCGACGCTCGTTTCCCTCCCACGTCCTGTCGCAAGCTCAGATAGCCGCAGCAAAGTTCCAAGAGAAGCTTTGAAAGGAGAACGTCAATGGCTGACCGATTTGCGGAGTTGAAGGCCAAATACCAGTCGGTGATGAATTTTATCCAGCAGCAACCGAACACGCAGCTGCAGAACGTGAACATGGAAGGGGACAAGCTGTTGATCCGCGCCAACGCGCCGTCGCAGGAGGTGAAGAACAAGATCTGGGACCAGATCAAGCTGGTGGATCCGAGCTCTTCGGATCTGATCGCGGACATTCAGGCTCCCGCGGCAGCGGCCGCAGCAGCGGCGGCGGCCGGAGGGTCTACTTCGGGAGCGCGTACGTACACGGTGAAGCCGGGCGACAGCCTGTCGAAGATCAGCCAGGAATTTTACGGGCAGGCGAACCAGTACATGAAGATCTTCGAGGCCAACAAGGACAAGCTGGCCGATCCGGACAAGGTGCGTGCGGGGATGCAGCTGGTGATTCCCTGAGGTGGTCGTGGTGTAGTGCTGATTTGCAGATTTGCGTAAAACGCCCGGCGGAAAATTCCCGCCGGGCATTTTTGTGCTTTGGGCCGTTCGTCTCCTGCGGTCTCCGTTTGCGCAATCGCTACAATTGAAATCGAAGACCGCACCCTCAATCCGAGGGGTGGGGTACCAGGCCACGATTTGCTAGGCGGTGTTGCCGATCTTGAGGGCGAGCCAGGCACGAAGGGCGGAAGGGGAGCGGAAGGTCATCGAGTTGAGCTTGGCGGGAACGGTTTCCCAAAAGACGGTGGCGCTGTTGGTGAGGCTGTCGAGGCACAGACGCTTATGGACCTGGGAACCTAGGTCGGGTGCGGAGTTCCTGAACCAGAGCGTGCTGCCACCCTCGGATTCGCCGGTTTCGACGAAGCCGTTTTCGCGAGCGGCGGATTGAAAATCTTGAAGTGCTTGCATACTCATGGAAATCGCTCCCTTTTCTGGCGCGTTTCTGCTGATCAATTCGCGAGGAGAATATCCGTGCGGTTAGATCTCCGCCGCGGGTTTGCGAGGTCGGAAACGGCCAAAGGACCGTGGAGCATGGGCGTCGCGATACTGGGTCAACTCCACTTCGCTGATCTTGTACTCGGTGTGGGGAGGATTGTTGGAGAAGGTGGCGAGCTCGCGATGGAGCTTTTCCGAACAGAAACCGGGAGCATCCTGAAAGGAGATCCGCGAAGATGTGAATGCCTCGTTGAGAATCATTAGCGTGAATTCGCGAGTGCCACTTTCCTGGCGCACGTGGAAGGTGTACTCCCGAGCTCGAGGTTTGGCCTGGAACCCCACGTACTGAACGCTGATTTTGGCCTTATCCACTTTGCTAATCATCCGGATCGTCTCCATGGACTACGTCTTAAGCTCTCTTCTTGTTGTGCCGACCGCGCTTTCCTTCCCAACGGCGGATGGCGTCTTTTCTGGTATCGAGCTGAAATTGCTTCTCGACACTTTTGGCGTCTAGATATGTGGGCATAGGGGTGCCGAAACCGAGTGTTTGAGAAGCAGTGAAGGCTTTCTTGTGAACCGTTCGATTGGCGGGGGCGCGAAAATGAAGAGGGTCCCGAAGGTTCTGCAACTCACGGTAATAGTAAAGAGGCGTCGGGATTTTGCCCTTGAATCGCAAGTTCCGGAGGAAGGCAATCTCGTCTTCGGTGATATCGCCGGCTTTAGCGTGATGAAGGAGAAATTCCTTGAGGCCGGCTTCCTCGGCCGGCTGGGGAACATCCTTCTCCACAAACTCGATCTTTCTGGCGACGCCTGGATTGAGTCGTCGATTCAGAACGACCTCCAGCGCGAAGGTGGACAAGTCGATGTCCCACGATTCGATCAGTGGATCGAGGAAAGAGGCGCAATGTTCGGGAGACAAGTCAAACACATCCGCATCGAGAAACTCCAAGATACTAACACGCATCGATTCATACCTTCGCCCGGTGATGCGAGCGACGGAGCGTAGCCAGGTTTCACTGTCCAGCTCTTCCTTGGCGACGCGTCTTACGATATCGAGTAGCTTTTGCGTGACCAACCGTTCGAGTTCGCCGAACGGTTCTTTCTCAAAAATAGCGCGAATCTGCTTCTGCTTAACCGGCCGGGATTTCTGGAGAATCAGCTCTCGAACATCCTTGAACAGGGGCGCGGGCGGAGCAATGTTTTTCTTGAGCTCCGCGATGCGTTGGTGCTCGGCGAGCTTGGCGAGTTCGCCGGCGGGCAGCTTCAGAAAAGAGCCAATCTTTTCGTAGATGTCGGTGCGCGCTGGGGCGGGAGGGAGTTTTTTGCGGGTCAGCAGCTGAGAAATGTAGGACTCAGTGACCTGCGCTGCCGCCGCGAGGTCACGCTGCTCCATTTGCAACTCTTCCAAACGCCGTTTGATGAGCAGCCCAATTTCCATGAACCCTCAGCTCGATTAACTAGTCGATTTAATCGATGTTTAGCTTGCCAGAGCCTGCTTGACTTGTCCAGTCAATTAACCTAAACTGGTTAAGTAAGGAAGACTTATGGGAAGCCAGGGAATTCACGGAGATCCAATGTTCGGAGTGATCGGCATTTTGTTGCTGCTGGCGTGGATTGCGAACAATGCACTGGGACTTGATCCGCGGGTTCCGCAATGGGCGCTGTGGATTTTTGCCGGCGGGTGCCTGGGCTTCGACTTCATACGGAGTCAGTTCCGCCCCGGGAATCCGCAAATGGCATTGGCGACAACTCCGCCGGTCGCGGTCAAGTCGCTATCTGGGCGGATTTGAACTCGCATTCACCGGAAATCGGGAGGGGCACATGCCATACGCTGAAACCACCGATAGGCCTAACGTTGGAGAAGCGTTCGCCATGCGAGCGGTAGAGTGGGCACGGTCACTTTTGTTCAGCGAGACTGCGCAGCCAGCCAGGCGCGAGCAAATTCGGGTGCGCTGGGATGACAAGCTAGGCGAGGCTGCGCCGGATCTCGCCCATAAATAGTCACTCCTGCCGGCCAAGGAAATGAGAGAGCCCACGCAGCCGCGGCACTGCGCAAGGACAACTGACGGCTTAGTATCTTCGATGATTTTTCGGCATTACCCTGCCATCCAATTTGTCGGTTGCGACCCAGCGGCTCAGTGCGGGAGAATTGAGGTCCCGCGCAGTTCTTGCGATGAGTAGGAGCATTCCATGACCGAGCAGATTGGGGAATTGAATCCGCCGAACCGGTTGATGTTGACGCCCGGGCCATCGTCGATGGACCCGCGGGTCTACCGGGCATTGGCTACGCCTTTGGTGGGGCATGTGGATCCGTGGTTTCGCGGGTGCATGGACGATGTGCAGGTTTTGCTGCGGCAAATTTTTCAGACGGAGAACCGGATAACGATGCCGTTGTCGGCCTCGGGATCGGGCGGGATTGAAGCGGCGGTGGTGAATTCGCTGGAAGAGGGCGATGAAGCGATTATTGCGGTCAATGGGGTGTTTTCGGATCGCATGGCGGTGATTGGCGGGCACACGGCGGCGAAGATTACCAAGGTGGAGGCTCCGTACGGCAAGCCCGTGGATGCGGAGGATGTGCGGCGGGCGGGGAAGGGCCGCAAGATCAAGATGATCGGGTTTGCGCAGGGGGAGACTTCGTCGGGCGTGCTGACCGATGTGGACAGCTTCCGCGCGGTCGCCGACGAGCTTGGTGCGCTTTTGGTGGTGGACACCGTGGCTTCTCTAGCGGCGGTGCCTTTGCATATCGACCGGCAGCGGATGGATATTTGCTTCAGCGGGACGCAGAAGGCGATCAGCGCGCCGCCGGGAATGTCGCCGATCACGGTGAGCCCGCGGGCGGAAGAGGCGTTTCGTACGCGGAAGACGAAGGTGCAGAGCTGGTACTTCGATCTGACGACGGCGATGAATTATTGGGGGAAGGACCGGCTGTACCATCACACGCCGCCGGTGTCGCTGATCTTTGCGTTGCGCGAGGCGATGCGGATCGTGATCGAGGAAGGGTTGGAGGCGCGGTGGGAGCGGCATCGGGTGAATGCGCTGGCGCTGGTGGCGGGGCTGGAAGCGATGGGGCTGGAGATGCTGGTGAAGCGGCCGGCGGACCGGCTGCCTACCGTTACGGCGGTGATGATTCCGCAGGGCGTGGATGATGTGAAGGTGCGGAACCAACTGCTGGATGAATTCAATATCGAGATTGCTGGAGGACTCGGGCCGCTGAAGGCCAAGATCTGGCGCGTGGGGTTGATGGGGCATTGCAGCCAGAAGCCGTATGTTCTATTGTTCCTCGCGGCGTTGGAGAAAGTGCTGCTGGACCAGGGAGTGCGCGTACCGTCAGGCGCGGGGGTCGGGGCAGCCGTGCGGAGCTACACCAATGTGGATACCGCGGCCGCGGTCAGCCGGTAAGGCTGGGAGCAAGGCGAAGGGTAAAGGCGCGAACAATCGTCATGGGCGTGATGATCGCGACGGGAGCGAGGCTAGAGGAATGAGGACTGAGAGCGAAGTGGTGACACACACATCGCAGCACGAGAGCAGCGCGACTATCCGGCCGATGCTGCCGAACAGCGGCGCGATGAGCACGTTTGTGGGCGCGTTCGAAGTGACTTCGAAGCTGACGGGGAAGGCGTATCAGTGCCGGTTCTCGCACATGTGGAACGGGATCGCGACGCGGCATGCGGATACGATCGACACGAAATTTTATGTGGACGGCGGAGCGCACGTGGTGGGACTGGCGCATCCGGCGTTTGTGACGTTTCGCGAGCAGAGCGGGCGGGATTTGACGGATCGCGAAGCGAGTTTTATCGCGGCGGAATATCTGCGGGAGCGGCTGGAGGAAGAGGATGAGCGGCCGCTATATGATGTTTTTTACGATGAGGTGTTGCGGTTGATCGAGCAGGTGGGGATCAAGTAGGGAGAACGGCGCGGAAGGAAGTAAAGAAGTAAGGAAGTAACGAAAAAAAAAGCACGTCCCTCGTTTGTTCGGGATGACAACGTTGCGCTTTCGGCGCGATTTTTCTTCACCGACAAATCAAAAAAATCGCGAGCCGATCTCATGGGGCTCGGCAAGTTAGTGATCAAGCCACGGTCTCTCACTGCGCGGCCCGCGCGCAAACACCGCGCGCAGGAAAAAGCAGGCCGCTCCGGTCGGGATGACAGCGAGAGAAAAGCATATCTCTTGCTTCGCTCAGGATGACGTTGTTTACATTTTGGCTGGCGGATGCGGCGTGGGGAGGTTGAAATCGCGTGGCGAGGCGAAGCTCGCCGCTACAAGGTCAAAATCGGCGCTCGGTGACTCGCTAGTCGCCGGGTTCGACGCGGAAGGCGTCCAGTTCGGGGTGGCAGAGACCGTCGCGTCGGATGAAGTACATCACCAGGAACATTAGAAGAGCGCCGCCTACCATTACGACTACGGCGACTTGCAGGCCGAGGATCAAATCGGCGAAATCGTCGAGGCGGCCGACTACGTAGGGCCCGAGAATTCCACCGAACAATTGCGTGGCGAACATGTAGACGCCGACCGAAGAGGCGTGGGCACGGCGCGGCATCATGTCGTGGATTACGGCGGTGAGCGGGCCGTGATACCAGGACATGAAGAATCCGGCGATGAAGAAGGCGCCGATGATGATGTGTTTTTCCTCGGCGGTGATGGCCCACAAGACGAATGGCGCGGCGATCAAGAAGCCGGAAGTGACGGTGAGGATCCGGCCGTAGGCGAAACGTTTTTGCAGCAGGTCGGCGACAAAGCCGCCGGCGAGCACGCCGAAAATTCCAGAGACAAGCAGAGTGGGACCCAAGGAGACGCCAGCCTCTTTGAGGCTGAAGTCTTTGTAGCGGACGACGAAGTCGGTGCCCCAGGTGAGGAAAGCGACGCTAGCGAAGGTGATCATCACGCCGCTGAAGATCAAGGTGAGAAATGCGGGTACGCGGAGGAGCTTGCTGAAGGGGATGACTTCGCTGCGCGGGCCACGTGGCGGCTCGGCAAGGCCCAGAATGGCGAAGGAGAGCAGCAGGCCGGGGATACCGATGGCATAGAAGACGGCGCGCCATCCCAGCCACTGGCCGATAATGCCGCCAGCGGCTTGTCCTGCGGTGCCGCCGATGAGCATGCCCGCAGCGAAAATGGATTGCGCGCGGGCGCGGTCGGCCTTCGGGTAACCGCCCGAGATCATCGATTGCGCGGCGGGGGCGTACGCGGCTTCGCCGATGCCGACGAAGGCGCGCGCGAGCAGCAGCATCGCGAAAGTGTGCACGTGGCTGGTGAAGATGGTGGCGAAGCTCCAGAAGATGACGCCGCCGGCGATGATGCGGGAACGGTTGAAGCGGTCGGCGAAGAAGCCGAAGGGAATGCTGGCGATCGCGAGGACGGATTGCAACGCGACTTGGAGGTAGGAGATCTGTGTGCTGGTGAGCGCAAATTCGTCGCGGATGAGAGGGACCAGTGGAGGGATGGCCTGGCGGTCGGCGAAGTTGACGAAATTGATGAGCGCGAGGACCGCGAGAAGGCGCAGTTGGTAAGACGAGAGCGAGATGGCGGGCTTGAATGACACGATGGGTGAGCGCGAGCGCGGACCTGAGCCGGCAGAGGCGCCTGGTTTGAGCGGCACCGGGTAGTGGCCGCTCTCCTCCGTTCCTGTGCGATTATATACCTGCCATGAAGCCCGCCTTGACATCCCGTGCGACGACGAGTGACCGGTTGACTACCGTACTTTCGTACGGCGCGTTGTTGTTGCTGGGTTACTTAGTATTTCGGATTACGGCGCCGTTCCTGGTGCCACTGGCGTGGTCCGCGGTGCTGGCGATTTTCTTTGCGCCGATTCATGCGCGGATCGAACGGAAGTTCCGACCTACGCCGGCGGCCTTTGTGAGCACCTCGGCGGTGACGCTGCTGCTGATCGTGCCGGCCATATTGGTGCTCGTGTTTGCGACGCGGCAGGCGATCGATGCGATGACGAAGATTCAGGACGCGCTAACCGATCCGGACCGGAACCTGCCCATGCACGCTATTACATGGGTGCGGGCGCATTTGCCCGCGGAGTGGCAGTCCTGGGATTTTTCGCAGCCGTTGCGGCAGGCGGCGGAACGGGTGGCGTCGTTTTTGGCAGGGAATTTCGGGAAGTTGTTAAAGAACCTGGTCACATTTTTTGTTGATCTGTTCATTTTGATCTTTTCCCTGTTTTTCATGTTTCGGGATGGAGACAGCGTGGTGCGCGGGGTGCGGCATTTGCTGCCGTTCGATGAGGCGATCCAGAGCGACGTGCTGGATGAGTCGAAGGATCTGATTTTCGCGAGCGTGGCGGTGGGATTGGTGATCGCGTGCTTGCAGGGATTGCTGGGCGGGCTGGCGTTCACCATCGGGGGGATTTCGTCGCCCATTTTCTGGGCGGTGGTGATTGGGTTCTTTTCACTGGTGCCGGTGGTGGGGTCGGCTTTGATCTGGGTGCCCGCGGCGGTGTTCTTGGCGGTCAGCGGGCATTGGGGCAAGGGGTTGACGATTCTGGTGATTTGCGGAGGAGTGGCGGGAGTGGCGGACAATATTATCCGGCCATTGTTGCTGCGGAACCGGACGCGATTGAACGAGCTGCTGTTGTTTATTGGCGTGCTGGGCGGGTTGGAAGTATTCGGGTTGCTGGGGTTGGTGGCCGGGCCGACGATTATTGCGGCGGCCATGGCGGTGTTTCGGGTTTATATGGAACATCGCGATCGGATTGCCCGGGAAGCGTAGTAGAAAGAAAACATATGTGTGGAAGGTAAGGCGGACGACGAAGTTTGGAATGGTGCGTAACTAGCGGAAGAAGCTAGGCTTAGGCCGCCGGTTGTTGTTTTTTTTGATTCATTTTCCAATTCCAAGCAAACTTTTGCGAGGTTTTATCGTCTCTCCCATAGGCATTCGAGTGGAGCTTTGCATAGAAGTTCTAGGTGAGGGAATTGATGGGTAAAAAACAGATGGAGCGGCAGGAGATGCTGCTGGGGACGCTGGATATGCTGATTCTTCGGACTTTGCGGATGGGGGCGGCGCACGGGCATACCATTGCGCGGGTGATCGAGCAGACCTCGGATGAGGTTTTGCAGGTGGAGCAGGGCTCGTTATATCCGGCGTTGCACCGCTTGGAGGCGCGCAGGTGGCTGGCGTCGTACTGGGGAACCAGCGAGAACAACCGCAAGGCGAAGTTTTATAAGTTGACGGCGGCGGGGAACAAACAGCTGACGGTCGAGGCCAGCCGGTGGAAGCAGATGGTGGCGGCGATAGGGAGAGTGATGCGGGAGGCGGAGTGAATTGGCTACGTGACCAGTAGTTTTTCGAATGCACCGATTGATTCACATGGAAGGTGGCCCTAAACCCGCATTCCTCTACAAGCGGAAGGGTGCAGCACCCGAAGAGCGACGAGGTGAGAGATGGGGATGGGACGATATTTCCGGCGGACGGACCAGGACGCGGAATTGGCGAGGGAGATCGAGGCGCACATTGCGCATGAGGTTGACGAGAACGTGGCGCGGGGCATGACGGGGGAAGAATCACGGCGGCGGGCGCAGATCAAGTTCGGGAGCGCGCGGAACGTGCGCGAGGACGTGTGGGAGTGGAACACCGTGGGCGTGATTGACGACTTATGGCGAGATTTGCGCTACGTGCTGCGCACCTTGCGGCGGGCGCCGGGATTTGCACTGGCGGTAATTGTGGTGATGGCGCTGGGGATTGGCGCGGTTACGGGGATGTTCACGATCGTGCGGTCGGTGCTGTTGAAGCCGCTGCCGTTTGGTGATGCCGACCGGCTGGTGATGCTATACGAGCAGAGCGGCGATGGGAAATTTCCATACAACAGCGTGGCTGGCGGTGCGTTCTTGGCGTGGCAGCGCGAAGCCAGAAATTTCGACCAGCTGGCGGCGTGGCGGCAGCAGGGCTACAACGTGTCGGCGTCGAACGGCCATTTACCGGAAACGATCGTGGGAGCGCCGATTTCGTGGAATCTGTTTGAGGCCATGGGCGTGCGGCCAGCCATGGGGCGAGGATTCGAAGAGCGCGAGGACCGCGCGGGCGCCGATGCTACGGCGATTTTGAGCTGGAGGTTGTGGAAGCTGCGATTCGGCAGCGATCCCCAGATCGTGGGGAAGACGGTGCAACTGAATGCGCAGGCGTACACGGTGATTGGAGTTATGCCGGAGTGGTTTGTGTATCCGGACAAGTCAACGCAAGTGTGGCTGACGGTTCATCACGAAGTGCCGCCGGCAACGATGGAGGACGTAGGCGATCACGAATTTCGCGTGATTGGTTTGTTGAAGCAGGGCGTAACGCGGGCGCAGGGATTGAGCGAGATCGACGCCATTCAGAGGAGGCTTAAGGAAGCAAATCCGACAAGAACGGCGGGGGCCGGCGCGAACTTGCGGCTGTTGATTGAAGACGTGGTTGGAGACTACGAGACACCGTTGTATGTACTGCTGGCGGCGACGGGATGCGTGCTGATCATCGCGTGTCTGAATGTGGCGAATCTGTCGTGGCGCGAGCAGCGGCGCGGCGCAAGGAGTCGGCGATTCGCAGCGCGCTGGGAGGGAGCCGGAGGAGGTTGATCCGCGAGCAGTTGATGGAAAGTGTGGTGCTGGCGGGGATCGGAGGAGCGGCAGGGTTGGAGTTGGCGTTCCTGGCGGTGCAGTGGGTTTCGCGGACAAGGCAAGGCCTGGCCCGCGCTGAGGCGATTCATGTGGACGGGGCGGTAGTGGCGTTCGCGGCAGGGATCTCGTTGCTGAGCGGAGTGATCGCGGGAGTGATTTCGGCGTGGTCTTCGCGAGGAGAGTGGCTTGCGGCTTCGCTGCAGGAAGCAGCAAGGACGCATAGCGGAGGGCGAAGCAGAGCGCGATTGCGGAAATTCCTGCTGGCGGCGGAGATGGGACTGACGGTGGTGCTGCTGATCGGAGCGGGTCTGCTGTTGAAGAGCTACCAGGCGTTAAAGGCCACGAACCTGGGCTGCGACACAGAGAATGTGCTGACGTTCCGAATCCTGTTGCCGGATGCGCGATACAAGACGCCGGAGGCTGTGGCGGCGTTTTTCGAAGACTTGGTGCGCGACGTGCGCGCGACGCCCGGCGTCGAACGGGCCGGACTGGTGACCGAACTGCCGGGGGAAGGATACGGCGGAGACAACATGATCCTGATCGCCGATCATCCTCCATTGCCGGCGGGAGAGTTTCAATTTGGAGTGCGGCGTTATGCCGATCCGAAGTATTTCGAGGCAATGGGAATTCCGCTGCTGGGCGGAAGAACATTTCGCGAAGGAGAGCGCTTACAGGATACAAGAGTGGTGATCGTCGATGAAACGTTTGCGCGGCGATTCTTGCCCGGCGAAGATCCGCTGAGCCGGCACGTGCGGGTATCGTTCGACAATACGAGCTTTCAGGATTTTGAGATCGCGGGCGTGGTGGGCGATGTGCGCGAGACGCTGACTCGGCCGACCGACGCGATGATCTACTATCCGATATATTCGGGCCGCGAGAACGCGGCGAGACTGGTGGTGAGGTCTCGTCACGATGTGACGCAACTAGCGACGCCGATTCAAAAATTGATCGCGGCGAAGGACCCGGACCTGGGAGTGTCGGATATCGTGACGATGGAAGAGGTGATTGGATGGTCGACGGCGGATACGAGCTTCAGTGCGGAGTTGACGCTGGGATTTGCCGTGCTGTCGTTATTGCTGGCGTCGGTGGGATTGTATGGCGTGCTTTCGTACCTGGTGGCGCAGCGGAAGAGCGAGATCGGAGTGCGTATCGCGCTGGGAGCGCAGCGTGGTCAGGTGCTGCGATTGACGCTGGCCGATGGTATGCGGCCTACCGCTCTCGGCCTGATATTCGGGCTGGCTGGTGGCGCTGCGGCGGCGGGTCTAATTCGGAATTTGCTATACGGCGTTAAACCGATGGACCCGAGCGTATTCGCCGGCGTCGCGATCGTACTAGTCGGCGTGGCGATCATGGCGTGCTTGATTCCGGCATGGCGGGCGTCGCGATTGGATGCGGTGCAGGCTTTGCGGATGGAATGACGAACTTCAGGTAAACACCTTAGAAGCGCCTCATTCTTTGTCAATTTCTGGAAAGCACGTGGGCGAAAGTAGGTGCGGGGGCGTGCGCGTGTGCTAGAGTACCCGGCTCAGATGAGTAACAACGGGTACAAAATCGCCCCGGCTCACGCGGAATTGGCGCCGGACAAATTGCGGTGGAGGTGCGAGGCATCGCGGCTGCCGTTCGAAACGACCGCACAAGCGGAGCTGCGCGAAGGATTTATCGGGCAAGAACGCGCGCTGCGTGCGCTGAAAATGGGCGTGGAGCTTTCGGCGCCGGGCTACAATGTGTTCGTGTGCGGACTGGCGGGAACGAGCCGCGGCGGCACGATCGCGCAGATGATTCAAGAGCTGCACCCCCAGACCAAACCTTCGCTGGATCGCTGCTACGTCAACAATTTCAAGATTGCCGACCGGCCGAGATTACTTTCACTTCCGCGCGGGCAGGCCAATTCATTCAAGAAGGATATGCAGGCGGGAATCGACTTTCTGCGGCGGCGCATTCCGCAGGTCTTCGAGGGCGAGCCCTTTCAGCGGCAGAAGGGGCGAATCGTCGAACGGTTCACGGTGCGTGAGAAGGAGTTGATGGACGACTTCACGCGGAGAATCGCGCGCGACCAATTCGCGCTGGGTCACATGCAGGTCGGCGCGGTAGCACTGCCGGAGATTTTTCCGGTGCTCGAAGGGCAGATGGTGCCGATCGAGGATATTTCGAAGATGGTGCACGAGGGGAAGCTCGACGCGCCAGTGGCGGAGGAGATCGAACGGAAGTATGAGCAGTTCCGGCAGGAATTTACGGTGGTGTATCGCAAGACGCTGACGTTATCGCGCGAATTGGCGAGCGAGCTGAGTTATCTGGAGCAGGAAGCGGCGTCGGTGCTGGTGGATGGCGTGGTGGAGGAGTTGAAAGAGAAATATCCGGGCACGGGCGTGGCGGAGTATCTGGAGGAAGTGCGGCACCACTTGCTGGATAACTTGGACCCGTTCAAAGAGCGCGAGGGTGAGGGCGAGCACGAGAGCGACCCGCCGCCGTCGCCGGACGGCCCGCAGAAGCCGTCTGGAGGGCCGGAGCGCGATCCATTCCGCTTGTATGGGGTGAACGTGATTCTGGCGCACGGTGAAGAGGATACTTCGCCGGTGATTTTCGAGACCACGCCGACGTACGCGAATTTATTTGGGACCATTCAGCGCGCGTACGACACACGCGGCGGGTGGACCAGCGACTTCATGGATCTGCGGGGCGGTTCGCTGCTCCGTGCGGACGGCGGATTCTTGATCATGTATTCGATGGAAGCGATCTCTGAGACCGGCGTGTGGCGGGCCTTGAAGCGCACGCTCAACCACAACCGGCTGGAGATTCAGCCGCTGGAAATGTTCTATCCGTTTGGCGGCAGCGCGTTGAAGCCGGAAGCGGTGCAGATCAATGTGAAAGTGATTTTGATCGGCGACCGGCAGATGTACGAGTTGTTGTACGAGTACGAGGAGGATTTCCGCAAGATCTTCAAGGTGCGCGTGGAATTTGACGAAGAAATGCCGTTGAGCGACGGCGTAATCGCGGAATACGCGGGGCGATTGCGGGCCTTGAGCGAGAAAGAGGGACTGTCGCCGTTCGATCGCGGGGCGTTTGCGGCGATCCTCGAGTACGGTGTTCGGCAGGCGGGGCGGCGAAATAAGGTCACGGCGCGATTCGTGGACATCGCGGACCTGGCGCGCGAGGCGCACTACGCGGCGGCCGCCACGGGCGAATCCGTAGTGCGCGCCGCACATGTGCGCACGGCGCTGTCTTCGAAAATGGAGCGGCACAACCTGGTGGAGACGCGCATTCGCGAAATGATTGAGGAAGGCACGCTGCTGGTTGATCTGGAGGGCACGCGAGTGGGCCAGGTGAATGGACTGAGCGTGCTGGAGATTGGCGGATATTCGTTTGGGAAGCCGGTGAGGATCACCGCGACGGCAGCACTGGGAAAAACGGGCGTCATTAATATTGAGCGCGAGTCGAATTTAAGCGGGCGGTTCCACGACAAGGGCGTGCATATTATTTCCGGTTATTTGCGGAGCCGCTTTGCCCAGGACAAGCCATTGTCGCTCGCGGCAAGCATTTGCTTCGAACAGTCGTATTCGGGCGTGGATGGAGATAGCGCGAGCTCGACGGAAGTGTATGCGCTGGTGTCGGCGCTGGCGGAGTTACCGTTGCGGCAGGATATTGCCGTGACGGGCTCGATGAACCAGCAAGGGGACATTCAAGCGATCGGGGGTGTGAACGAAAAAATCGAGGGATTTTTCGGCGTTTGCAAGATCAAGGGATTGAGCGGCACGCAAGGCGTGATGATTCCGGCGGCGAACGTTGAGGACCTGATGCTGCGCGAGGATATTCTGGAGGCGGTGGCAGCGGGGAAGTTTCACATCTGGCCGGTGGCGAAAATCGAAGAGGGAATCGAGATTCTGACGGGGAAGACCGCGGGGCATCGCAACGGCGACGGGACGTTTGCCGACGGCACGGTCTTCGCGCAGGTGAACGAGCGATTGAGCAAGATGGCGCATGTGATGAAGGAATTTGAGTAGGATCGATTCCGACAGCTGGGCCAGTGGGACCATACGATGCAATACCGGTTCCGGTCATGGACTACCGCGGAGCGTTGAAGTTCCTCATAGGACGATTTCCGGAACTTACTGCTGTTCTTCCCGGGCCTGACGATCCGGATTCGAGAACGTGGATGTCGACCATGCGTATGCAGAATTGGCGGGCAGTTATTACGGCGGCAACGCGACGAGTATTTTCTGTCGTCGGCCATCAACTTTATTGGATGATCTGGCATTGAGCGGGCCGAGCGTTCTTCAGGAACTATTTGGCGAGTTCCTGGAGGGACTCGCACAAGATGAGGAGTTCGGTCACCGACTTGTACCTAGTCTCCATTCCGAAGCGCGAGAAGCACTGCAAGCTATTCTACTTGAAAGGTACGGTCGCTAAGTAGCCGCTATAGCGTTACGGCGCAGGCGGTGCCGTGTAAGCGCGGCGATGGTCGATGCGGTAGGCGGCCACGGGGGCGCTTGGAACGGCGGCTACCGATAGCGATACGCGCACTTCGATCGTGTGGGATTTTCCGTCGTGAGCGGGTGGAGCGAAGGCCAGGCTGTACTCGTGGCGGACTAACTCGGCAACTTCGGAGTATACGGCGGCGAAGTTTTTGGCCGAGTTGGGAAAGTAGACCCGGCCGCCGGTCGCTTCGGTGAGCGCCAAGAGCATGCGATCAGCTTCGGCGAAGCCTTGTTGGGTGATCGCGGCTTTGTCGATCGGCTGCTGCTTCTTCTTTTGCGGCGAGGGCGGCGGGTTGCGAAGTTCCGCTCCCAAGGAAATCGCCAGGATGCGCACGTCGCTGTTTTGCAGGCGCGCCAGTAGCGCGGAGATTTCATCCGGTGGCGAGGTATCGAAGCCGGTGGAGAGCAGCACGATTGTTTTTTTGCCCTGAACCTTGGCGAGCGAATCGAGCACGGCAAGCAGGCTTCGCGAGAGGTTGAGATTGCCGAAGCCCATGTAGTAGCGCACTTTGGCGAGCGCCGCTTCGGCAAGCTGCTTGTTAGCGGTGAAATCAAGCAGGATTTGCGGCGAGGTATCGTATTTTGCGACGGCCACGTGGTCTCCAGCGGACAGTCCGGCGAGCAGCGCGTGGGTGGCCTGGGTGTGCCCGGCTTCGAGAAAATAGACCGACGGTCCGGCCTCGACGAGCATCAGAACCTGGGCGGGTTCGTCGACGGGCGCGAAATCGGTGATGGGCTGCTCGGCGCCGTTGTCGAATACGTGAAAATCGTCGCGGCGCAGTCCTTCGATGAATTTGCCGCGCGCGCCGGTAACGATTACGCCGACGTTGACGCGATCCACGCTGACGCGGATGGAATCAGCCGGCGGAGATGGCGGTTGCTGCGCCAAAGTGCCGGCTGCCGAGAGCAGCAGAACGAAGATCAACCGCAGTGCGCCGCGCGCGGAATCAACATCCCGCATCGCAGACTTATTCAAGCCACTGATCGAAGTGAATTCCCTTGGCATCTTTCCACGAGGCGCCGGCCATGAAGTGTAGATGCTTGGGGAAGACTTGCGGGTTGACGTTGGTGAGGAGATCGGGAATTTTCGCGGACGGCGCCTTTTGCGATCCGCCGGCAAGCTGCTTCGCGTTGGTCTTTTTTGCTTCCCGCACCCAGCGATCCTTGAGGGCGGGCCAATCAACGCCATGAAAATCGAAATAGTTCACGCTGTCGAGTTTGCCCGGATAGGCGGCACGGGCGGTTTGATAAGCAGCGGGAACCGTTGCCGCGGCCCCTGCCGCGCCTCTCGTCGCCAGCAAATCGTGGAGGGTTTCAGCGCGACCAGAGGCGAGGATGAATTGCGGCGTCACCGCGAGATGATAGAAATTCCACTGGGCCACGCCGGCCCCTCCCTGACCGCCGCCCAGCGAAACTTTCAGAAATGTGGCGTCACCTTCGTTGCGTTCCGCGCTCAGCTGATCGCTGAATAACGTGTGCAGCAACTTTACGGTTTCCGGCTTCTTGCGAATGCCAAACGCATACACGGCTTTCTGCGGATCCATCGAGGGTGAAAGCTGCATCGACGCGAATTCACCGGTCAGCAGGCCCAAAGCGTCCGGAAGAGACATGCCGAGACGCGATTGCGCGAGCGATTCGATCATGGCCGCGCCGTTCTGCTGTCCTTGCGGGAAAATGGCCCGCACGCCGCGCATCACGATCTCGTACAGGGCGCCGAAATTGAATTGCGATTCGCTGTAGGAGATAGCGTTTGGCGGCAAAAGGGCGAGGGATGCCGGCGATGTCTGGCCATTGCCCCACAGATCGAATAGCGTGCCGGTAGCGGCTTCGCCAAGAACCGCGCCTTGAATGCGGGTTTTTGTGCCGTCCAGCGTGACGCGGCCGCAGAGCGAGTGGATAGCGTCCAACTTCATGGCGTCGAGAACCGGCGCGACCTTGAACCCTTGTGCGCTGGCGTCGGGCGCGAGCGTCTTCAAATTGGGCAGGTGAGCGAAAAATTCAATCACCCCTCCACCCAGATGGGGTTGCGCTTCCTTGTAGGCTTCCGATTGCGCCAGAGTCGCAGCGCCGGCGGGTTTTCCTTCCAGCCGGGCGATGATTTCTTCCAGCACAGACTTTTCGTTTGCGCTGGCGGCGTATTTTCCGTGTTCGACCCAATACGTGGTGCCGGCTGCGCGCTCAACCTTCAGTACTGGAATGCCGGACAAATTGATTTCTGAAAGTTTCGGCATTTCCTTTTCCTGGCCGCGCATGCGCAGCACCGCTTTGCTGAGCAGGCTTTCTTTGCCGGTGCGATCGTAGACAAAGAACACGCCGTTCCAGGAACGATCGGAGGGTTTCGGTGGCACGGCGCTGACGGTCATTTTCGCTTCCGGCTTGCTGATGTAGCCCAGGACGAACGCGTTTTCGAGCAGGGTCGAATACTGCTCGGCTTCCTCGCGCGTGAGCGCCGCCTTCGATGAGTCCTTCTCCGAGGCCGCGGTGACATTTGTGAACATGGCGGCGCGCACCGGCGCAAAATCCGGGTCGTCCCAGAGAGCCAGCAGGGAATTGACCTTGCGCACATCGCCGGCGGGAGTGCCCCGCCAAATTAAGTAGGCGGAAGTACGCGCGGGCATTCGTGCCGGCTCCAGAGGAGCTTGCGCCTTGGATGGTGCGCAGGAAAAAACCCAAATGATGAAGATGCAGGCAACACCGCGCAGACGGCTGGAACTCATGGAGATGCTCCGCGCAAATCCCTGGAGGGAAAAAGCGTCTACTTAATGCTAGACCCACTCCGGAAAAGACAGAAGCCTTGTCCCGCGTGCAGTTTCCAGAACGCCGAACAAGGCTCGAGATCCCAACCGAATAGCGGGACGAAAAATCTACGTTTGTGGTTTTGCTGCTGCGGCCGGGGCAGGCGTAGAGCCCGCGCCGGCATCCTTGGGCGTCGAAAGGTAGCCGTTGATGTCGTTTTTTCCAACGTCGAACACTACGATCTCGTAGGGAGCCATGCGTGCCGCGCCCTTGAGATAGAACTGCACCGGCTCGCCCGCGGTTTTATCCTTCTTTTCGATCGAGCGGTCGTCGACGAACACCGTCATGGTGTATTTGGCCTTCTTCTGATCGACCTTGTTCAGCGTGACTTGCACCGGGCCGACGCGCTGCGGTGTCTTGCTCTTGGTGACTTTGAACTCGTAGTAGTTGCGATCGCCACGGCGCTTCAACTCTTCCAGATCATCGCGATTGTGGGCGATCAACCCGCTCATCACGCCCATGTCGCCGGTGGCGCGCTCTAGCTTGCCCTTGGTTGCTTCCAGATCTGTCTTGGTGGCATCAATATCCTTCTTGGCGCCGCCCAGATCCGTGGCTACTTCACCGATCTTCTGCGCGCTCTCCTGCTGCACCGCGGTCAACTGCGTGGCCAGCTTTTGATCGGATGCGATCTGCTCCTTCTGGATAGCCTCTGCGCGGCTTCGCGCCTTGGCCAATTCGGCCTGCGTGAGGCCCACTTTCTGTTGAGTAACTTCGATGTTGCCCTTCAGGTCCGCGAGGCGCGCATTGGCCTGCTCCAGCTGGGCGCTCAATACTCTGTTCTGGTCCTGCGCTTTGCCTAGATCGGTCTGCAGTTGCGATTGCGCGGAATGGCCCAGGTAGCCCAATCCCAGCACCGCGACAATCAGCACCCCGAACAGCACCGCGATCCATCGCGGCGTGCCGGTGTTTTCGTAATGATACGACTCCTGCGGAGTCGGTACGTTCGGCGAAATGCTCATTCACCCTCCTAGGATGGGCCCCACCAGCGATGTTATCACTCAAAAATCACCCCGAGCAACGTGTTCGGCCTGCGCACATTACCTCCGGGCCTTCTTTCGCGTGCCCCCGCCCTTTGCCGCGGCCTTGCCGCGAGGCGATGGGGAGGGCCAGCGAGAGAAGATCGAAGTGGTCAATCCACCGCGCGGCGTGAATTCCCCGCGCACGACGCACCATTCCGGCTGAATGGCTTCCACGATGTCGTGGAGGATCTTGTTCACCGCGTTTTCGTAGAAGATGCCAAGGTCGCGATAGGCCAGCAGATACATCTTCAGCGATTTCAACTCCATGCATTCTTTTCGGGGCACGTACTGAATGGTGATCGCGCCGTAGTCCGGCAGGCCCGTCTTGGGGCACACGGAAGTGTATTCGGGAAATTTCGTGGTGATGACGTAGCTGGGATATTGATTGGGCCAGGCTTCCAGCTTCGGCAGCTTCGCGTCGATGCCCGCGCGGGCGTGTTCATCGGTGTAATCCGCCATAGGTTCTCCTGGCACCATTGTACGATGCGCTGGGCGCCTGCCGTGTCGTCTGGAAGTCCGCCGGGCGTTACTTGGCGTCCAGATCGACGCTCTTGATCGGCACGTCCCAGTGGGCCTCCAGGATTTCGAAGCGGCGCTGTTCTTCGTGCTTGTAGGTTTCCTGGTCGGGGAAAAGCTGTTTTAACAGCGCGCTGTTATCGGCGTCGGCGTTGGCCACGGCGGCATTCTTGAAGATGATCGTGGTGCGATAGTCCCACCGGCCGTCCTCGGTGGAGTGATACCGCGGAGCGTCTGCGAAAACCTTCAAGATGCGGCCCATTTCGATCTCTTTCTTCAGCACCGGGTAATGATTTTTCTTGAATAGAGCGATGAACTCGTCCGCATGCCCCCACTTCGTTTTGTAGTAGTACTCGATCACATACGGCCTTTCCTTCGCGTCGTCGGGCCCGGCCGACACGCTCGTGCCCGGACCCGCAAGCCCGCGCAGCGGAATGAGGATCAAACACGCGATCAGGCCGCTGAGTACCAAGAACGCGGGAAAAGACCAGAAAATCGAGCTGACCTTGGGTGTTTTCACTTCTTCCTCCAGATTCATCGATGACAAAAATCATCGGACGCTGCGCTGCAATTTTGCGTCGCGATTGTCGCGCGGCGATGTTACGCGTCCCTCGGCGCCTTGCACAAGCGGAGTGTCGGCTATAATTGGGTCCCAATTGGCGCGATGGTCGACTTGCACTGTCGGATGAATCGCTCGGCTGCAACGGTCAAAGTAGCGCGCTAGCGTCAGCGGAATATGAGCCAGAAAAAACGAGACCACGAACTCGGGATGCACTGCCCGATTTCGCGCCGGGATTTCTTGAACGGTGCTGCACTGACGATTGGCGGCGCGGCCATCCGTCCGTCAGTGCTAAGTTCCCTCGCGGGAGGCGAGGACGCCCCGGAAAAATCTCAGAACTATTACCCGCCCGCGCTGACCGGCATGCGCGGCAATCACGACGGGAGTTTCGCTTCCGCGCACCACCTGCGTGACGCCCAGAAATGGGACGCGTCTGGTCCGTCGGAAAGCACCAGCGAATTCTACGACCTGGTCGTTGTCGGCGGCGGAATCAGCGGACTGGCTGCGGCTTATTTTTTTCGCAAGCGCGCCGGAATCAGCGCCCGTATCCTGATCCTCGATAATCACGACGATTTCGGCGGCCATGCCAAGCGCAACGAGTTCCGCGCCGGGGCCCGCACGTTGCTCTCCTACGGGGGAACGCAATCGATCGAGAGTCCCGGCGAATACAGCGAAGTCTCCAAGGCGTTGCTCGCTGACTTGGGTATCCGCCTGCAGCGCTTCTACCAGGCCTACGATCGGAATTTGTACGCCAAGCTGGGCACGGCAACGTTCTTCGACAAAGTGACGTTCGGCGAAGATCGCTTGCTGACCGGCACCAACGTCACGCCGTGGCCGGAATTTCTCGCCAAGGCGCCGCTCTCCGACGCCGCGCGCCAGGATATCGCGCGCGTGTACACGGAAAAGGTCGACTATCTGCCGGGACTGTCGCCCCGGGAAAAACTAGCCAAGCTCGCGAAAATCACCTACGCCGACTACCTCACAAAATTCTGCAAGGTCACTCCCGAAGCGCTGCCGTTTTTCCAGGCGTTTCCCCACGATCTTTGGTCCGTTGGGATTGAGGCGGTTTCCGCGGCCACCTGCTACAAAAATCCGGACGACTACGAATCCTTTACCTATCCAGGCTTCGACGGTCTCAATCTCCCCCCTCTGGAAGAAGACGAGCCGTACATCTTTCATTTTCCGGATGGCAACGCATCCGTGGCGCGGCTGCTGGTGCGCTCGCTGATACCGGCGGTCGTTCCCGGCCACGACATGGAAGATGTCGTAACCGCGCGCGCCGAATACGGCAAACTCGACGACGCATCCTCGCCGGTCCGTCTGCGTCTTAACAGCACAGCCGTTCACGTTCAACATGGCAAACGAGGCTCGCCGGGTACCGGGCCGAAAGAAATTGAAATCGCCTACGTCCGCGGCGGCAAACTGCAATCTGTCCGCGCCAAACACTGCGTGCTGGCGTGCTACAACATGATGATTCCGTACTTGTGCCCGGAGCTGCCGCAGAAGCAAAAGGATGCGCTCGCGTATCTGGTGAAGGCCCCGCTGGTGTACACGCACGTCGCGCTGCGCAATTGGACGTCGTTCTCGAAACTGGGTATTCGGCAGATCGTCGCACCCGGCGGCTATCACACCCACACCGCGCTGGATTTTCCGGTCAGCCTGGGCGAATACAAATTTTCCTCCAAGCCTGAAGAGCCGATGGTGCTGTTTATGCTGCGGACCCCGTGCAGCCCGGGGCTGCCGATGCGAGATCAATATCGCGCCGGGCGCGTTGAGCTGATGGGCACTCCGTTCGAGAAATTCGAGGGTAACATCCGCGATCAGCTAGCCAGAATGCTCGGCGGAGCGGGGTTCGATCCCGCGCGCGACATCGAGGGCATCACTGTCAATCGCTGGGCGCACGGCTACGCTTACACGCCGAACCCGCTGTTCGATCCCCAGTGGAAGCCCGGCGAGCAACCGTGGATCGTTGGCCGCAAACGGTTCGGCCGGATCGCCATCGCCAACTCCGACGCCGGCGCGGATGCTTACACCAATGTGGCCATTGATCAGGCGCATCGCGCTGTCGGGGAACTGCTCAGCCGCGGTTGAGGCGGCTGCAAATTTTTAACGATTCCAAAAAGTTAAGAATGCCATGGCTCGGCCACATGCTCGGCACCTCCAGGCAATGCCGAAAGACTCCATCGTGGTGACTGGCGGGGAACCGGTTTTGATGAGCGCTGGGAGAAGGCAACTTGGAATTGGTAGCCCGGACGGGAGTCGAACCCGTAATCTTCACCTTGAGAGGGTGACGAGTTAACCGGTTACTCTACCGGGCCACGATGTTGAGTTTATCACTTTCTCGCCATCCGTTCGAATGCGTTTTGCTGCTCTACAGATTTGTCGACCTGCAGCGGTTAAAGAGCAGATCGCCGTGTCCGCCCGGCGCCGCCTTCGATTACCGTGATGATTGATAGTCATACGTAAGATATTCGTCTGGTAGCTTTGCGCCTCCGTACTTGCTACCCTTTCGGCCATCATCGGTGACGCTAGAACGCAGAGGTCGCCCGGCCCCTGAGGCGCCGTCCGTGAACGCTCGAAAAATGAATTCACGCTGAACAGGAAGGGTGTATGCCGCCTGCCGGACTCGACAAACTGAAACACATCGTCGTGCTCATGATGGAGAACCGCTCCTTTGATCACATGCTGGGCGCACTCAAGAAAACCGACAAGCGCATCGATGGCCTGAACGGCAACGAGTCCAATCCCGGCATCGATGGCACGCCGGTCACCGTTCAGGATCAAGCCGATTATCGCGATCAACTGGTTCACGATCCCGACCATCACTTCCCTGGCACGGACCTTCAAATTTTCGGCGGCCAGACCGGCGCCGGCCGTGTGGGGAACATGCAGGGCTTCGTCAAGAGCTACTACACGCAGACGAAAGACGCGAATCTGGCCAAAGAGATCATGAACTACTTCGAGCCGGAAAAACTTCCGGTGCTGACCACCTTGGCCACGGAATTCGCGCTCTTCAATCGCTGGTTTTCTTCGATTCCCGGGCCGACTATCTGCAATCGCGCCTTTGCGCACTACGGCACGTCGTTCGGCCAGGTCGGCATGAACGTCTTCTACATTGGCAAAGACATCGAGAGTATTTACGGCCGCATGATCGATGCCTGAAAAACCGCGAAAATCTACTACTACGACCAGCAAAGCTCCACGATGGAGATCGTCAATCTCCTCCAGCATCAACCCGAAGTCTTCGGATCGTTCAGCCAGTTCATCGCCGATTGCAAGGTCGGCAAATTACCCGACTACAGTTTTATCGAGCCTGCGTACAACGATCACACCGGTCCGGGCGGCGGAGAAATCCTCGCCTCCGACCAGCACCCCACACACGATGTGTACGAGGGCGAACGCTTCATCAGCATGGTGTACAACGCGATTCGCGGCAATGATGCTTTGTGGTCCACAACCGCACTATTGATTGTCTACGATGAACACGGAGGCCTCTACGACCACGTCGTTCCTCCGGCTTGCAAGACTGACGGTTTCACCGCGCAACCCGCCGACACCGGTACCGGAATGCCATTCGCCTTTGACCGGCTCGGCGTTCGCGTACCCGCGGTCCTGATTTCGCCGTTCGTGCGCAAAGGCACGGTAGTCGACGGCCGCATTTTTGAACACGCGTGCATCCCTAACACCATCACGCAATTTTTCCTGAACGGCGATGCCAAGCGCACCGACCGCGAGGCTAAATCCGAAACCTTCCTGGACCTGCTCTCCGGCGCGATGCGCACCGATGACGATATCCCATGGTTTGAGATAGGAGACTGACATGGCGAAACACTCCTACGTTGTGAAAGTCCCGCGGCCTCACGCCAAGCGTTTTGAGCCGCACCGTCCGATCACCGACCTGGTCCGCAACCAGCTTTTGCATCTCAGCCTGGCGCAACGCCATCTTCCAAGGGAGCACCATCATCCCACCGACGTCTACTCCATCAAGACCGAGGGCGAGGCCAGCGAATTCATCCGCCACGTGACTGCGAAACTGCACTCCATGAAGGGCAAGGATTCAAAGCCGCCGAAGAAAAACAAGCCTCGCAAATCCAAACCGGGAAAAAAGGCCTCACGCACCAAACGGAAAGGCAAGAGCTGATCGTGAACGTCCGCTCCACATTAGTCACGGCAGCCTCTGCGTGCTTTCTGCTGCTATCCTCCGCCGCGCGCGCGCAAGACAATCCGCCGCCCGCACCCGTTCCGAACGTGGACAATCCTGCCGAAACCTCCAAATTCAAAGAGTCCTGCACCAGTTTTAGTTTTTCCAGCCTTGGCGGATGCGCCGAACTCCTGTTCACCGGCAAGCCCCTGCACATCGCCGTCGGGAGTCTCGCGCCGCAAAACGGTTTCGGCGCCGGGCTCGCCTGGGTGGGCTTCATCGCGCCGACGGAAAACTGGGTGCCCAGCTACAACCTCGATGCCGTTGCCACGCCGAATGGCTCCTGGCGTGCCGGTGCGTACTTCAAATTCGTGCACACGCATCGCCCGAAAATTATCGTCCACCACGGCAAACCCAACCTTAAATCGAACGAAACTGAGCTGCCCGAGCATCCGGTGGTGAATCTCTATGCCCAAGCCACATCGCTGAACAAAATCGCGTACTTTGGCCTCGGCTCCACAACTTCCGACACCGCGCGCACGTACTTCGGCATGCGAGAGGTGGTCACCGGCGCCAGCCTGGTCAAGCCGTTCTACCAACGCCTCAATGCTTCGTTTCTGGGCGAGGCTAACGGCCGCTTTGTCGATCTTCGCTCCGCCACCGGCAACGGCAGTCCTTCCATCGAGGCTCTCTACACCGACGCGACCGCTCCAGGCCTGGCCTCTCAGCCGGCCTTTCTCCAACTCGGAGAAGCCCTCCGCATTCGCCCGATCTTCTTCGATGATCTGCTCCACCTGAACTACCAGCTAACCTATCAGCAGTTCTTCGCGCCCTCCAATTCCACGTTTTCGTTTCAGCGCCTGAATCTCGATTTGTCGCACAATTTCGCTCTCTATAAATCCACCACGCGTTTCTATCTGCCTCGCGACGCCAATGGGCCCGATGAGTGTTCCATCAATCGTCTCGGAGACTATGAGGGCTGCTCGCTCGACAACAAAGTGCAAGTCGCCGACTGCGAGGCCGCGAACGCCAGCGACAAATCCAAATGCAAACAGATCACCCGCGATCTCCAGGGCAGCATCGGCTTTCGATTTTTCCTTTCCACATCGATCACCCAGTCCGGCAAGGTCGTCCCGTTTTACTTCCAGCCGACGCTCGGGGGCGGCGACCTCAACGGCAATCCTTTGCTCGCCAGTTATCAGGACTATCGTTTCCGCGCGCCCGACGTGATGCTGCTTCGTGAAAACTTCGAGCATTCCCTCGGCAAGCTCCCTCTCGGTGTCGCCTTCATTGCCGACCAGGGAAAAGTGGGTTTCGACCGCGATGATCTCGGCTCCAGCACGTGGTTCCACAGCTATTCGGCGGGGCTCACGCTGCGCGCCGGGGGCTTCCCGCAGGTGTTCATCCTTTTCGCCTGGGGCGGCAAGGAAGGCACGCACACCATCGCCAACGTAAACACCAGCCTGCTGGGCGGATCAGCGCGTCCATCGCTGTTCTGATTCCGCTCGTGCTGGTTCTGATTCGCTTCCGATTGTTAGGAAATCGGCAAGTTCCGCGGTTGTGGTTAGTGGCGAGGCACCGCCCATAAAGGATTCTCCTTTCTAGCGATCGTCCCGGTGTAATGTAGGGACGCGCTTATCCGACACCGCGATGACCAAGAAACTTCGCATTCTCGTTTCGCTGACCACGAACGACAACGACTATCAAATCGAGCAGGCGCAATCCGCCGAGCAGGCAGCCAAGCGCCTAGGTGTCGCCGTCGAAATCGCACACGCCGACAATGACGCCATCACGCAAAGCACGCAGATCTTGAAAGCCGTGCAGTCTGAACCCGCAATCCGGCCCGATGGCATCGTCTTCGAGCCCGTGGGCGGCACTGCTCTGCCACAGGTTGCGCGCGCGGCGGCCGCCGCGGGAATCGGCTGGGCGGTCCTCAACCGCGATGCCAGCTACATCCCGGAGCTTCGCAAGATCGCAAATACTCCGATCTTCAACGTCAGTTCCGATCACGTCGAAATCGGCCGTATCCAGGGCCGCCAATTCGCGGCGCTGCTCCCGCGCGGCGGCTCGGTCCTCTACGTTCAGGGCCCGTCGGAAAACTCCGCCGCCAAAGAACGCACCGCCGGAATGCAGGAAACCAAGCCGGCAAGCATCCAGGTCATCCTGCTGAAAGCGCAATGGACCGAGGAAAGCTCGCTGCGCGCGGTTCGCTCCTGGCTGAAACTCACCACCTCGCAGAAATCGGTCATCGATCTCATCGGCGCGCAAGACGACTCCATGGCCATGGGCGCGCGTAAGGCCTTTCAGGAATTAAGCAACGAGGCGGATCGCGAGCGCTGGCTCAAGCTTCCGTTTACCGGCTGCGATGGTCTGCCCAACACCGGCCAAGCCTGGGTACGCAGCGGCATCCTCGCGGCCACGGTGTTCGTTCCGCCCAACACCGGCCAGGCCCTAGAAATGCTCGTGCAAGCCCTGCAGCAGAAAAAGCAGGTGCCCGAGCGCGTCCTCATCCCGCCGCGCTCTATTCCTTCATTGGACGCCCTCGTTCCCCGCCGCTAGCGAGCACCGCGAACCTGCGACCAACGCGCTTCCCTTCCTCGCAAAGCAGGTATAATGCCGCGGGCTACACTCGCATTTCACAATGCATTTTTTCCATTTCTGGGGGATCTGGATGAAAATCGAAGGCAAGAACTCGGCGATCGACCGTAGAGGATTTCTCACCGCCACCGGAGCAGGTCTGATCGCCGCCGCGGTACCCGCGTCAGCGGCTGCTGGCCCGCCGGCTACCTTCGGATCCACTACCTCGGCCGCGTCCGAACCCGCACGTGCCAAGCCCAGCGGCTCGCTGCGCAAGATTCCCATCGGCGTCTTCGATCCCGTATACGACAAGCTCTCGCTCGACCAGATGCTCGACACCATGAACTCGCTCGGGCTCGAAGCCGTCGAGATCGGCACCGGCAACTATCCCAACAATCCGCACTGCCCCATCGACGAACTGCTCGCCGACAAATCCAAAGCCAAGGCCTGGAAGAAGAAGTTTGAGGACAAGGGAATCCAAGTCGCCGTACTCAGTTGCCACGGAAACCCCGTCCATCCGGATGCGAAGCACGCCGCCAAGGATCAGGAAACCTTTAAGAAAACCGTGCAGCTCGCCGAAATCCTCGACGTCAAAGTCATCGTCGGATTTTCCGGTACGCCGGGCGGCACCCCTCAGGACACCCAGCCAAACTGGATCACCTATCGCTGGCCGCCGGAATACGGCCAGATGCTGGACTGGCAGTGGAAAGAAAAAATCATCCCGTACTGGAAGGAAGCGGCGAAATTCGCCCGTGATCACGGCGTGAAGCGGCTCGCATTCGAAATGCACCCAAATTTCTGCGTTTATAACCCGCGCACACTGATGAAGCTCCGCGAAGCGGTCGGCGAAGAGATCGGCGCCAACTGCGATCTGAGCCATTTGTTCTGGCAGGGCTGCGATCCCGTCGAAGTCATCCACTTCCTGGGTAAGCAGGGCGCGATTTTCCACGCGCACATGAAAGACACCGTGCTGTTCCCGGAGAATGTCGGAAAATACGGCGTGCTGAACTTCGCTTCGGACAAAAAAGATCTCGCCGAGGCTTCCGCGACCTTCCGCGCCGTCGGCTACGGCCACAGCGCCAGCCTCTGGAAGTCCGTCATCAAGGCCTACATGGACGTCGGCTACGAAGGCATCCTCAGCATCGAGAACGAAGACCCAATCCTGCCCGGGCCTCTCGGTGTCGAGCGCGCCGCCTGGGTGCTCAAGAACATTCGCGCAGAATTGCTCGCAGGGGATTGAGCGCAGCGGCTATCGCGTTGCATTTGCATCTTCCGTCAAACTGAGTCGAAAATTGGTATCTGCAGATCCACTGAGGGGGCCCTGGATGGCGCAAGTTACGCGTTCGCCAAAAATGTACGACGCCGTGGTGATCGGTTCGGGCGCCGGCGGCGGTATGGCCGCGAAAATCCTGACCGAAGGCGGCCTCAATGTCGCCATGCTCGAAGCCGGGCCGCAGATTCACCCCGAAAAAGACTACAAGATGTTTGCCTGGCCTTACGACCTGCCGCATCGCGGTGTGGGCGTCGCCGGGAAGCAGGCAGAAGACTTCGGCGAGTTCCTTGCTCCCAACGGCTCCTGGGATATTCACGGTGAGCCTTACACCTCCGCGCCGGGATCCGATTTTCGCTGGTTTCGTTCGCGCATCGTGGGCGGCCGCACCAACCATTGGGGCCGCATCGCGCTGCGCTTTGCTCCCATCGACTTTCGTTCCTACTCGCGCGACGGCCTGGGCTCCGATTGGCCCATCAGTTACGACGACGTCGCGCCTTACTACGACAAGGTGGAAGGTTATATCGGCGTCTTCGGCACGAAAGAAAATGTATCCA
>DATNCJ010000110.1:0-40468 GCA_035607215.1 Candidatus Eiseniibacteriota bacterium | reverse complement strand
CGCCTCCAGGTCATTAAAAATAATGTTGCCCCACACGTCTCCGTCGTCGAACTCATAAATCGGCAATTTCTTCTGCTTCGGGTATCCCGCCTCGTAGGCATAGCACAGCTCATCCATCCAGAACGGAAACTGCGCATACCTCTTCTCCAGAGCCGCAATCTTGTCGAAATTCTTGAAATCGTATCCGTGATACCCGATCACCGACACAAATTTCCGCACTTCCGGGTCTTCCAACACCACTGGATATCGTCGCGCCGCCACGCCGCGCTCCGGCGCCTCGCTGATCATCAATTTCGTCGTCAGTCCGGACTTCTGCAACGCTGGACCCACATGATCGCGAATCAAAACGCGAATCTCCGGATACTTGATCTTCGTGTAGACCTCTTCCGGCTCATTGAACAAACTCAAGTAGTCCACTACGATCCCGCGCTTCTTGTACTCCTCCAGGTACTTCACGAAGTAATTTGCCAGCGCCGGATAATATTTCGGCGGAATGTCCTGGTGCTTCTTCACGTCATACAGCATCCAGTCGGGTGGATAGTCCATCGGCGCCTGCAAAGCGAATGACCCGTACTTCCGCGCGCGCAAAATGTACGTTCCCACGCCATTCGGGCCGAAATCCCGCTCCACCGAAAAATTCTTCAACTCCACATCCCCGGGCGTGTCGTCATACGTAAACCACGGCCCCGCCGACTGAAAATCCGTCCCTGCCAACGGTGTCTTCATCGCCGTGTACCCGGCGCCCTCCTTGGGATCGAAAAGCGCCCTCAGCACCTCTTCCTGCTTTTCCGCAGGCAAGGTGTTCAATGTCATCAATCCGGCTTCCATGATCGAAGCCCCAAATCCATGCATCGTCTGGTGCTTCACCGCTGGATCGATATGAAACGTAGCGTCCACCCGCACGCCCGGCCCATCCCCCGCCTCAACCTCCAGAACCGGCTTGGCCGTCAACCGCTCCCCGCCGTTTGACGACACCCACACCTTCACCTTCTGTCCGCGAGCCTGTCCAGCCACGCACACCAACAACAACGCACACAACATCGTCCGCCACAGTCCGTTCGCGACCCTCATGGCTGTTCTCCGGAACTCCGTATTTGCAGGAACTTATACCTCAAGAAGCCCACCGGTGGGCGACCCGACGAGGAAATTCGGCAGGCAGCGGCTCCTGACCCGAGGTCACCCCGAGGTCAAATACGGTTGCCGCAATCGATTGAGAGAATCGAACCGTAGGCCGAACACCAACACCACCGAGTCTTAAACGGGATGCTCGCATGGGTTTAGCTAACTACATTTTAAATAAACATTTGGTAAACTTCCCAAAACGGTCCAGTTTAAGTCATTTAGAATGAACTTATTCCATGAGAAGAGACCACCGACGTCGCCGGCCTATTTGCTGGTCATTACAAACACGCCGTCCCAGGCGTGGGGTGGTTCCTCGAACAGGTACTCCTGGCACCGCTTCCAGTACGTCCGCGAGGGTCCATCCTCCGGCCACTTCGCTAAAAGGGTCTCGAAGGCGTGCTGCGCTTGCTCCCAACTCCGATTGCAATACAGGCTCCGGGCTTGTGCAAACCGCTCCAGCAATTCACGGGTGCCCGGATCGTGCGCGATCTCCCCTTCGCGCCCGACTAGCTCATAAATTGTGACGGGTTGCAGCTTGCCTTTCACACGGATCAGATCCAGCTCGCGGAATACGAATTCTGCGCTTTTCGCCGCCTTGTAGCAGCTCTCGCTGACCAGGATGCTGGTCCCGTATTCCTTGTTCATGCCTTCCAGGCGCGAAGTCAGGTTCACCGCATCGCCCAGCGCCGTATACCCGCGCCGCAAGCTCGAACCCATGCGGCCCACGCTGGCCACGCCCGTGTTCAGGCCAATGCCAATCTCGAGATGCGGTTTGCCCTCGGCCTCCCATTTTTTCTGCAAGGTGCGAACGCGCTCGATCATGTCCAGAGCCGCTTGGCACGAACGGATCGCGTGGTTCGGTTCCTCATATGGAGCGCCCCAGAACGCCATCACCGCATCGCCGATGTATTTGTCCAGCGTGCCTTGGTGCTTGAAGACGATTTGCGTCATATCCAACAAATACTCGTTCAGGAAAAGCGCCAAGTCCTGCGCGTCGAGCTTTTCGGAAATCGTCGTGAAGCCGCGAATATCGCTGAACATCACCGTGACGTTCGTCTTTCGCGGCTCGACCAGCTTCGGATTTGCCAGCAAACGGCGAATTACTTCCGGACTCACGAATTCTCCGAACGCACTGCGCACCCGGCGTTTCTCTTTGTCTTCGATCAGCACGCGATACAAAGACACCAGCACCACGTTCCCCGTCAGCGTCAGCGCGGGCACTGTAAAATTGAGCCACCAGCCGCGCAGGAACATCACGTAGTCCAGCACGATCAAAGGCGCCAGCAGCGCCAGGCCGAACCACATCCAGCGTGGCGACACCAGCGCCATCCACAAGCCCAGCGGAATGCCGAACGCCAGAATGGCGATGAAATCCCACAATGCCTGCTGCGCCCCGCGCACGAGAAAGCCCTGGTTCAGCAGGTTGTCGATCACGTTGACGTGAACTTCGACGCCGGGATAGTTGATGCCGCCGTACGGCGGCGTCCGCTGATCGCCAATTCCCGTTGCGGACGCCCCGACCACGACAATTTTGTCCTTGAACGTGCCGCTGATGAATTTTCCTGAGACGACGTCCGCGATCGAGTGATACGGATAAGCGCCGCGTGGCCCGTGATAGTTGATCTGCATATGCCCGGTCGAATCCGGCCGCACACGCAGCTTGTCGCCAAAATCCAGGCTCACAATTCCGACCGGTCCGTAATTCACGGTCAACTGCGAGGCATTCAGTCCGAGATACAGCCGCACCGCCTGCACTTCCAGCGAACCGTACATCTGCCATTCGCCGACGTTAGAAGACCGTCCGAACGGCACGGTCAACAGCGTGCGGCGCAGCACGCCGTCCGAATCCGCGGAAATGTTGAAAAATCCCATGGCGGTCTTGTCCGGATCGTCCGGATTTGCCAGCGCCGGGATATTCGCGACCGTGGCCGCAAACAGATTTCCTTCGCGGTCGTACTTCTCCACCAGTTCGGCGAAATCCCTTTTTCCGGTGGCCGAGTTCACCGAATTCTTGCCCATCGCAAACCAGTCGATCAAATCCGCGTATTCGTCCAGCTTGGCTTTCGCGATTCCCGCGGCTTCTTCTTTCTCGAGGAAGAAATTTCCTAGCGCCACCGCACCAAACCGCTTCAGCGCCGCGCCAAACTCGCTGTCTGCGTCATATTCCGAAATCAGGGCGCGCACCCAAGCTTCGTATTTCGGATCGACCGCGTCACCACGTTTCTTGCGCTCTTCCAGTTCCGCCAGAATCTTGCGCGTGGGCGCCGAGGTTTTGTCCGGATAGTCAAAAGTGATGTCCAAGGCCACGACCTTCGCGCCGTCCGCGCGCAACACGTCCAGCATCTTCGCGAAATTGGTCCGCGAAAACGGCCACTTGCCCAGCGCTTCTTGCGAGCGCTGATCGATGTCCACGATGACGATGCGCGGATCAACAGGCGTCGCAGCGGCGGGGCGATAACGAAAGCGCGTGTCCAGGGAATTGAATTCCAGGCGCTGCAAGAAGGAGAAAATGGGCGTGGGACGCTCGCCGAGAAATGTGAAGTAGTACAGAGCAAGCGCCGCGACGGTGATGCCAACGCTGACCAGGAAGGAAACGCGGTGCCGCCACCACGACTGCAGCAATTCGTAGACGCCAAAAAGGCCCCTCCGCTGCCACAAACCGCCCGACGGAGCGCTGGCCATTTCGCGCCGCGCCTCTAGTCGCGAAACACGAAGTTCATGCGCACGCCGCACACTTCGATGACATCACCATCATTCAGGCGCTGGGGACCCGGAATCGGCGCCCCGTTGACGGTCGGGACCTTGTCGCCGGGGCCCACGTAGTAGCCGTCATCACGCTGATTGACTTGCGCGGCCAGCTGTGGCTTGAACCAGCCCTTCACCTTGACGGTAGCCATCTTCGATTTGCCGATCACCGTGAGCTTGTTCGTGAGCACGTATTCTTTCTGGTCGGTCCTTCCAGCGACCACCACCAGCGTCGGAACCTTCAGCCTGCCCACAGCGAATTGCGTGCGCTCGCCCATGGCCGCGGCCTGCTGCAGCATGTCACGGCGCGCCTTGGTGTCCAGCACCATGGTTTCGTTGATTCGCGGAGCCGCCGCGCCCTTGGGCGCGGTGTCGTAACCGGCCGGCGTGTCGCCGGACGCGTCCACCTTGATATGGTGCTTGCCGATCCAAATGGAATCTCCGTCGTGCAGGGTGGCGCGCTCCACGCGCAGATCATTCACGAAAGTGCCGTTCAGGCTGTCGAGATCCTCGACCACCAGGCGTCCGGCCTCGAAGTACACGCGGGCGTGATAGTTCGATACCGCGAGATTGTCGACCGGCAAGTCATTGTCCGGCGAGCGGCCAATGCCGATGGGCCGGCCGCCGACCGGGACTTCCTTCACCAACTTGTCCTCAAACATCAGGCTGAGCTTTGCCATGCTTACCTTCCTCTCGCCGTGCCGTTCTTCGCGGAGCTAGAACCGCCGCGCAGCCAGGAAAACCAGCCCTTGGAGGGCTCGTCGGCGCGGACCACGATCACGGTTACGTTATCCGCGCCGCCTTGTTCGTTGGCCAAGTCCACCAGCCGCTGGGCGGCCTTGGCAGGATCGGGTTCGGCCTGCAGGGTGCCGGCGATTTCGGGCTCGGTGACCATGCGGGTGAGGCCGTCCGAGCACATCAGCAGGATGTCGCGGCCGAAGAGCACGTGTTCTTCGGCGTCCACTTCGATGTCGGGATGCGCGCCCAACGCGCGCAGCAGCACGCTCTGCATTTCGCTGCGTTCGGCTTCGGCCGGCGTAAGTATGCCGCGGCGCACTTGCTCTGCTACCAGGGAATGGTCGTTGGTGAGCTGCTGCAGCGTTCCGCTGCGCAACAGATAGGCACGGCTGTCGCCCACGTGCGCGATGCTGATGGCCGATTCGTTGATCCACATGGCCGTAAGAGTCGCGCCCATCCCGTGCTGCTCGGGATTCTTTTGCGCAGAATCGAAGATGCTCCTGTTGGCCAGATGCACGGCACTAGATAGCCTGCGGGTCTTCTCGCTCCACTTCGCGGGCATGTCACCGAAGACGGTCATGGCGGGATCGGTTTCAGTCTCCAGACAATGCTTGACGACGGTCTCGACCGCGAGGGCGCTGGCAATTTCGCCATGGGCCTCGCCGCCCATCCCGTCCGAGAGGACGAACAGGTTCAGGCCTTCGACAATCCGGAAGCAATCCTCGTTGTTCGTGCGAACGCGCCCCACGCTGGTCGCGCCGCCGCTGACAATTTGCACTGAGGCTCCTGGGAGACCTGCTTGCCGCGGATGCTCACACCCGTGGCTGGCAACCCTGCTCCCACGCTATCAGAGGCGAGGCGTGCTGGGAAAGGCTGTGAACCCTAGTAATTACTCATCGTTTAGCCACACGGTGTGAGGTTTGGGGAGGCGGTCTGGCGTCAACGCCGTGCACGTGCGGACCTGGGGTACAGCGTGCTGCACCTCTACGGAACTCGCATCCTTGTCGGGAACAGCCAGAGTGGCTAATTTTAGCTACAATTAGGTCGGTGTTTCGACGCATACCCATCGCGGGAATCGCAATACTCACGGCGCTGGTGATGTTGCCGGCCGTTCCCGTGCCTGGGCAGCAGGTGCCGCCGGCCTCCGGCGCACGCATCCTGCTGTTGCCACGGCGGATCGTTTCCGGGGACCGGGCAACGCTGGCGGTGCTGGACATGAATGGGCGGCTGACACCGGGTGTGGCGGTAGTCTTCTCCAACGGCGATCATTTGACGACCGACGCGACTGGCCGGGCCATGTTTGTGGCGCCGCTCAATGCCGGCACGATTTCTGCAAACATTTCAGGACGGGCGGGCAAGGTCTACACCACGATACTTAATCCCACCGATGCGGCCGCAGCCACGATGGAAATTTCCACAGCGCCGCGCGTGGCCTCGCTGAGCGACCGGTTCGAGCTGTCAGGGCGCGGATTTTGCGGCGACGCTGACGCTAACCACGTAACCGTCGACGGCAAGACTGCGCTGGTTCTGGCTTCTTCGCCGACGACGCTGGTGGTGCTGCCGCCGGCGGACCTGGATGCCGGCGAAGGCTTGGTAGAGTTGAATTGCGCGAAGCATGATGCGCAACCCTTTTCTGTGAAGTTCGTGGCGCTATCCCTGGAGGCGGATTCTTCGCCGTTGACGCCCGGCGATCACCGCACGCTGACGGTGCGCGTGCGGGGCACGACCTCGAAAATTTCACTGGAGGCGCGTAATCTGGCGCCGGAAATTGCGGAGTTGAGCGGCGGAAATCCTGCGCGGGTTTCGAGCAGCGGCGGGAACGATAATTCCGCGCAATTCCAGTTGGTAGGCCGGCAACAAGGTACCTTTTTGGTATCGATACACCTTGCGCCGACGCAAAGCGCGCCGCGGCGATAGCGTCCAGTCGAGTTCTACGATTTTTTTCGAGTTTCGCTAGGGATCCGTTTAGCAAGCAACTCCAGTGCCTGGTCGAGCGTTTGACGGCTCTTCCAAAAGTCTGCCCACAAGTCGCCTACTCTGGCGATTCTTTGATCCAGTGTTTTGATGTTCCATTTTTCGGGATCGATGCCCTTTTTCAATTCTTCGGCGCTTAGCGGTGTGGACACTGTCGCCCTGGGAAAAGCGCGGACTGAGTAGGCGCACGCCAGCGGTTTGCCGCGGGCATTTTGCAGGGCGTCGATCATGATGCGGCCGTCGGGGCGTTTGCTAACGGTACGCTCGGAGGTGATGAGTTTGGGATTTTCGGCGGCCACCATGCGGCCTACGACGTCAGCAAACGTGCGCGTCTGTTCGTAGGTGTAGATGGGTTCGAGCGGAACAAAAATGTGGAATCCCGACGCGCCGGAGGTCTTCAGGAAAGCGGTCATGCGGATAGATTTGAGCAGGTTGGAAATTTCGCGCGCGATGTGCAGGACGTCGGTGAACGGAGTTCCCGGTGTGGGGTCGAGATCGAAGAAAACATAGTCGGGATTGTCTTGGCTCTCGGCGCGACTAGACCAGGGATTGTGATCGATGCAGCCGAGATTGGTGAGATAGAGGAGCGTGGCGCGATTGTTGGCGAGGATGTATTGCATATTGCCCCGCCGCTCGTCGGAGAAGACCGTGGTGGTTTTGATCCACTCGGGCAGATAAGACGGAGCTTCTTTCTGGAAAAAAGCTTTGCCGTCAACGCCGTCGGGATACCGGCGGAGGACCATCGGACGATCTTTCAAAAATGGCAGGATGTAGTCCGCCATGCGGTAGTAGTAGGCGAGCAGTTCGCGCTTCTTGATACCGACTTCGGGGAAATAAATTTTGTTGAGGTTGGAGAAATGCAGGCGCTGCCCGTCGGACTCGATGTCCATGGTTTCCGATTTGCCGTTTTGGAGTTCGCCGGCGGGGTCGGAAGAGAGTTTTCCAGGCGCACCCTTGCGAGCTTGCACGATTTGACTGCGCGGTTCGGCACGTTCGGTTTCCCGTGGCTCCGGTTGAGGATCGTCCACAGGTTCATCGGCGGGTGCATGCTTGGCGGACAAGCGAGCTTTTTTGGTTTTGGCCGCTTTTTTTGATTCGGCGGGCGGAGCTTCCGCCGGCTGCAAGTCTTCGAAGGTGCAGTCTTTCGGCTGGCGATCGTTGCGCAGGCCAAGAAAGACGGGTGCGCGGAGATGCTGGTCGTCGGTCCAGTTGCCGTATTTGATGCGGGCGACGAGTTCCGGCCTTATCCAGGTGACTTCTTCACGCAGCTTGGGAACTTTGCTTAATGCCGCGCGCGAGGTCTCGAGCTCTTGTAGTTTGCCGAAGACGTCTTGTTGGGTTTCGTCGTCGAAGCCGGTGCCCGCGCTGCCGATGAATTGCAGATCGCCTTTGTCGTACAAGCCCAAGACCAACGCGCCAAAATACTTGCGGCTGCCGCGCGGCGCGGTGTATCCAGCGATGACGGCGTCGACTTCCTGAACGATCTTGATTTTTACCCACGAGGGCGAGCGCGAGCCGGAATACGAACTGTCCGCTTTCTTGCCGATGATACCTTCGAGTCCTTTTTCCCGCGCCGCTTCAAAAAGCGCTTCGCCTTGTTCGGAGACATGATCGGAATATTGAATGGTGTTGTTGGCGATCAGGATGCTCTTAAGAAATTTCTTGCGCTCGATGAGCGGCGCTTTGCGCAGGTCGTAGCCATCGGCGTACATCGCGTCGAAGAAGAAATAGTTCAATGGAATGGCGTGGGTAAGCTTTTGCGAGGGGTCCTGCACGCCGAGGCGATTTTGCAGGCGCTGAAAATTGCTGCGGCCTTGTTCGTCGATAGTGGCGATTTCACCGTCGAGGATGGCGCGCTTGACGCGGAGGTGCGCGGCCAAATCCTTGAATTCGGGATACTCGCGGGTGACGTCGCGCCCGGAACGCGCCCACAGCGTGGTTTTCCCATTGTCGATCTCGGCGATCGCGCGCACGCCGTCCCATTTGATCTCGAAAATCCAATCCGGATTTGAGAAGGCGTGGTCTTGAAGTTGCGCGAGCGTGGGGGGCACGCCTTTGGGCATTTGCGGCATGGGCGCCTTCACCGCACCGGTGACTTCAGAGGGATCGGTGTTGCGCGGCCTGCCGGAGGCTTCGCGGCCTTCTTTTACATCTTCCACGGTGCGGCCAGTGAGCACGGACTCGGCGTGTTTGTCGGCGTCCCAGTTGGGATCGATGAAAGAATCGCGATGTTTGATGAGCAGCCATTCGTTCTTGGCTTTACTGCTCTTGATACGGACCAGCACGAAGCTGCCGCGCAGTTTTTCGCCAAAGAGTTTGAACTTGAAATCGCCCTTGGCGAGTTGCTCGTGAGGGCTGAGAGTGCCTTCAGGTTCGTAAGTCCCTTCGTCCCACACGATGACTTCGCCGCCGCCGTACTGGCCTTTGGGAATGGAGCCTTCAAACTTGCGGTAATCGTAGGGATGGTCTTCGACCTGAACAGCGAGGCGCTTGTCGCCGGGATTCATGGACGGGCCCTTGGGGACGGCCCAGGACTTGAGGACGCCGTCGAGCTCCAGGCGGAGGTCGTAATGCAGCCGGGTAGCCGCGTGCTTTTGCACGACAAAAACCTTCGAGGCGCTGTCGTGGATTTTGCCCTCAGGCTCGCGAGTCTTCTGGAAGTCGCGTTTTTTGTGATATTCGCTGAGCTTGGCCATCGGCGCAGAGTATAGCGAAAGGACGACAAGAATAAGATGCTCACGCGGAAAGTGCGAGCGGCAGCGAAGTTCAGGTGTTCACCTGATTGCTCAGGGGGCCTACGGAATTAGCATTAGGTTGGGAGGCTTTTGCGCGATGGCGACTGCGACGTGGCGAGGTTCGATCACCTTTGGATTGCTGTCCGTGCCCATTCGTCTATACACCGCGGCACGCAGCGAACGCATGAATCTGCACCAGCTTCACAAAGTGTGCAACACGCGACTCAAGCAGCCGCTGTATTGCCCGCATTGCGACCGGCAGGTGGAACGATCCGAAGTAGTGAAGGGTTACGAGTACGAGCCCGGGCAATACGTTCTGGTCACCGAAGAAGAAATCAAGAAGATTACGCCACGCTCGGGCAAAACCATGGAAATTCTGGCGTTCGTGAAGCAGGAGCAGATCGATCCGATCTATTTCGACTCTTCGTACCTGGTGATGCCGGAAAGAGACAGCCAGAAGGCTTACGCCCTGCTGCACAAAACCATGGAGGACACAAACCGCGTAGGAATCGCGACAGTCACGATGCACCAGCGCGAGTACACAGTGTTCATTCGCCCGCGCAATCACGGGCTGACGCTGCATACCATGTATTTCGCCAACGAGATCCGCAAAGTCGCGGGTTACGGCGAATCCGCGCGGAACATCAAGCTGAAGCCGCAGGAGATCAAGTTGGCCGAGCAGCTGGTGGAAACCTTGTCCGAGGATTTTCATCCGCAGAAATATCACGACACGTTTCAGCAGCGGCTACGGGAATTGATTGAGGCGAAGATGAAAGGCAAGACCATCACCGTGGAGAAGGAGCCGGCGCGGGCTCCGGTGATTGACATGATGGAGGCGCTGAAACGCAGCCTGGCGAATAGTGCGGCACAGAAAAAGAAGCCGACCCGTGGGCGGCAGGCGGCGGGCGAGCGAGAGCACCGGCGGGCGAGTTGACGCAATTAGATGAATCGGCGGTCACGGCGCACAGATGTGCGTCCGGGGTGGATTACATCTCAAAGGGGGCGCCGAGTCGCCGCACGGCAAGTTATTTGCCATTGGGTTGGCCGGGGATGAGCGGGAGTTGCTCGCCTTCCAGGGATTTTGCGGGGGCGCCACCGGTGAGCACGTTGGCCAGCGTGTTTTGCGCTTTTTCGAATTGGCGGTCGGACTGCGAATAGCATTGCTGCGCGTTTTTCAGATGCGTGCCAAGCTTTTCGAAGACTTCGGCGAATGATGCCATATGTTTTTGCACGCCATTGAGATTTGCCAGCAAGCGCTTGGCGTTTTCTTCGATGGCCATGCCCCGCAGGCCCATGGCGATCACGCAGAGGTGCGCATAGAGGGTATTGGGCGAGACCGCCACTATTTTTTTGCTCCGGCAATACTCGTCGACAGGCTGTCCACGGTTGTCTTCGGTGGCGAGCATTTCGCAGTAGACGCTTTCCGAAGGGACAAACATCAGCGCGACGTCCAGCGTGCCTTCGCCCGGGACGATGTATTTTCTGGCGATGGCATCAGCGTGTCCTTTGACGGCGGTGGCGAAGGTGCGGCGGGCTTCGTCGCCGTCAGCGGCGATGCGGCGGAAGGCCTCGAGCGGAAATTTCGAGTCGATGACCATCAGCTTGTCGTCACGCAGGAAAATTACTGCGTCGGCGGCTTCTCCGCTGGAGAAGCGATACTGCATGGTGAACTGTGAGGGCGGAAGGCAATCTTCGAGCAAGCGCTGGAGGGTAACTTCGCCGAGAAGGCCGCGGGTTTTGGCGCCGCCGAGCACCTGTTCGAGGGATTGCGTGGCTTGCGAGAGGCCGCGGCTTTGCTCCTGCACTTCGCCGATCTGTTTCTGAATCAGTCCGATCTGTTCGCGGGTGTTTTTCAGCTCGGTGGCAATGGCTGTCTGACCTTGCGAGGCGATGTGCGCGGAGTGGGTGACGCCTTCGCGAAGGGCGTTGGTGACGCTTTCGAGGCGCTGGGCGACCGTCTGCGCGACCGTCTGAATTTGCCCGGTGCTTTGCGCCTGGGCGGTACCGATGGTCTGCAAGTCACGGCGCAATTCGCCGAGTTGGCTCTCGAGCACGTCGCTTTTCTTCTGGCTGCGGCCATTTTGCAGGCCGAACCAGATGACTAGCGCGGTCAGCAAGATCCCCAGGCCAATTAGAACTGTTTCCATGGTCCCCCGCGGCCTGTTTGAGTCGGCCGCGCATTTTTTATCGTGAACTGGCTACCTAGCTACTTTACTCGCAATTGTTGGGTTCTGAAAACGCGTGCGCGTATGGGAAAAGGGGCTACGGCACCGCACCTCGGTGGAACGAAACGATAATGGAGGCATGGATCGTTGCGAGCTATTCGAGCTTACGTTTGTGGCGGCCTCGGCTCGGTGGCAGGGCGCGCTAAAGCGACGCCCCTGCATTGTGGCTGCATTGCGCTGCCAATGCTGCGTTGCGTCCTACCACAACACTTTGAGCGCGAACTGGAACTGGCGCGCATCGTAGGCGGCGGTGGGCTGGCCTGCGCTGCACGTGGAGCTGGAGCCGGGGTCGCACAACTGATTTACAGCCGCGACGTTCAGGCGATTGGTCAGATTGAAAGCGTCGGCGATCACGTCGAGCTTGAAGCGCTCTCCGAGCGGGAAGCGCCGTGACAACCTGAGATCCAGCTGGAAGAAATTCGGAGTCGTAAACGGATTCCGTCCGAGATTTCCGGTACAACCGAACGGCGGGGCGATCCCGGCGACGCCGAATTGCGTGCCGCTGTTGGTGAGGCACTGGCTCGGCACGCCGAAGGTCACGCCCGGCAAAAATGCCGAGGTGGTGGTGCCTCCCGCGCCGACAGAAGGTCTGCCGTTGGATGCGCCCAGATTGAGGCGATAGTCGGTGCCGGTGATGACCGTATAGGGGCGGCCGGAGGAGTATTCGATGATCGGCGCGAAGGTGAAATTCCCGGTGAAGTAGCGCCACGCGGAATCGCCGCGATGCGCGCCGGGTGTCTGGAAGACTGCGCTGGTGACCCAGCGATGGCGCTGATCGAAATCGGAGTTCGAGCGCTCCAGGAAGGGGAAGCGGCTGTCCTGGGGTTCCAGCGGCGATTGCAGGTCGGTGGAGTCGTCGATGGTATGTGACCACGTATAGCTGGAGAGCAACTCGAAGGAACGGCCGAAACGCTTTTGCAGGTTGACGGTGAGGCCGTGATAGACAGAGTTGCCGTCGGAAAGCTGCGCGTCGACGCTGTTGAAGGGAACTGGAACGCCGAAGCCAACGGGATATCCGGCGAGTGTGGCGAGCGCGACCTGGCCGGCGTAGCCACCCGGCAACAAGCCAGGAACCGGAGTCACCAACCCTGCGAAAGAAGGATTGGGTCCCGAGGGCCGGAAGAAATTGAAGAATGCGGGGGTGCTCACGTACTGGCCGTTGAGAGCCGCAAGTGGCGCGGGGCATCCGCCCAATTGTCCCAGGACGCCGGGGGCTACCACGCCAACTCCGCAAGTCGTTGCCGTTGGCGCCTTGGGTCCAGACGGCGCAACTACGGTTACCGGACTGGAGAATCCGAGGCCTGCCGCCGTGGCGTTCGCGAAATTCTGCGTCAGCAATTGCGGGTCGGTGGAGTTGATGTCGACGGGCCGGTAGAGATGCAGGCCCCTGGTGTATTGATAGCCAACGCTGATCTTCCAGGAGCCGGCGATTTGCCGCTCGACGGTCAAGTTGCCTTGCTGTGCGTAGCCGAACTGGAAATTTTTTGCTACCGGCAGGACGAAAGGAAGAATGGGCAGGGGGAAACCTGCGGTCAGATAGTTTTGATTGGCGAACAGGGAATCCGAAAAGAAGGGATCGAAGCGCTGCTGGTTAAACAGGTAGCCCATATTGGGCAGCGCATTCAGGGCGCCCTGGAAAATCGTGGAGCCGTTGAGATTGGTCGGCGAATCCAACCCGCCGCAAATGCCGGCGCCGGGAAGTAAGCCGCAAGCGGAAGACGTGCCGCCCGCGGAAATCAATTGCACGGAGCGGCCGCCATCTGCGGTGGCGGAATCGAAGGCGACGGCCAACAGCGGATGATCGTAGAAAAGTCCGTAGCTGGCGCGAACCACGGTTTTGCCGTCGCCCATGGGATCCCAAGCGAGGCCGAAGCGCGGGGCTACGTTGTTGTAATCGCGGGGAATGCCTTCGACGATGCCAAGAGCCTTTTCGGCGTCGGCGTTGACGGTGGTGGCGGGCGCGAACAAGGGCGTAATCTCGACGTCATAACGCAGGCCGAAGTTGAGCGTAAGCTTGCGCGTGGCACGCCAGCTGTCCTGGCCGAAAAATCCCACAGGAATGTTGTCGAAAGGCTGATTAGATTGGCCGATACCCTGAATGTAAGTGGTGGGAATTCCGAGGCCGTAGGCTTGCAGCCCGGTGGCGCCAAACAACTGCACGTTGCCGCCTGAGGGCAGCGGCACGGAGTTTGGCAAATTGAAATTGGAGACCGCCAGGCCGCCGAAGTTTACGACGCCGCCATAGTCGAGTTCGAAGATTTGTTCCTTGCCGGAGCGCAACTGGACGAGATTGAAGTCCCCGCCGAACTTGAAGGTGTGGTTCCCGTGGACGATGCTGACCTGATCGGTGAACTGGAAGCGGCGCTCGATGCGATCGACAGTCGAATATGGCTCGCGACCGAAGTAGGCATAGCCCGGGATGTTCACTCCGATGTCGCTTCCGCCGGGGAGGTCGGAAAATCCGAAGTGTAATCCGCGGCGTGCAGCCTGAAATCGAAATTGATTGAAAGAAGAGTCGCTGACGATAGTGTCATGCTGGAAGGTCGCGGAAAGGTCGCGCGATTGATTGACACCGGTACGCGACCCGGCGTTCTGGCCGAATACCTGATTCTGGGCGGTGGATTGCACGCCGGTGACCAGCGAAGGCGATACGCCTACGCGCAAGAAGGAGCTGTTGCGGTTGCTCCATTTTTGATCGAGGCGTGCCGACCACAGACTGGTCTTTTCTGTAGTTGGGAAATTTCCACGCAGCGCGTTCAGTCCTTTGTAGGACGTGGGTAGCGGCACCACGCCCGCGGGCACCGGGGAGCCGCCCGGCCCGAATCCCGCGAATCCGCTGCACACTATCGCGTTCACAGTCGTTCCGCCGGGACACGACACCGGTACCGGAAATTGTGCGCCGGGGCCAGGATTCAGCGTTCCGCCAGAGAGTCCCGCCGCGATCGCGCCGAAATCCAATTTATTCAACGCCACGCTGGATTCCGAACCGAGCAGCAACCCGTATTGCACTGCCAGCGTTTGGTATGCAGGGATGCCGCTGGCCAGCAGCGTCTGCACCGCGCCAGCCTGCGAAGGTGTCAACTGCACGGAAAGCGGACCGGCAGAAGTCGGCAACGTCACGGGAATCATGCCCCAGGGGCCGCCACCACCCTGAGCTACTCCAATGCTGGAAAATCCTGTTTCTTCCCGCAGGGTGTCTTCATAAGAGAAAAAGTAAAAGGTCTTGTCTTTGACGATTGGCCCGCCCAAGGTCAAACCTGCTTGTACGCGCGTGAAGGCCTGTTTGGTGGGAATCAATTCGCCGGTTGTGGGATCGACCTGTCCCGAAAATGCGTTGCGCGCCTGGAAAGACTTATTGCGCAGGTAGCCGAAGATGTCGCCGTGGATATCGTTGCCGCCGCTTTTGGTGACGATGTTGATGACCCCGCCGGTCGCGCGGCCGTATTCGGCGTTGTAATCGCCGAGGACCAGCTGGAATTCCTGCACCGCTTCCTGCGAAACCGTGGCGCGGATTCCATTGATGGAATTGTCGACCGCATCGGCTCCGTCGACGCTAACGACATTGGAGCGTGCCCGTTGGCCGCCCACGTTCAAGCCGCTGGTCGGCGCCGGACCGATGGTTGGGGCCACGTCGCGAGCGGTCTGGGAGTTTGTCAGGGTGAAATTGATGTAGTTGCGCCCATTGATCGGCAAGTTGTCGATGCGGCGCTCGTCGACGGTTTGTGAGACTTCGGTTTTGGTGGTTTCGATGGGCGCGGTTTCCGTCGTTACCGTTACGCTCTGCTGCATGCCGCGGAGCTCGAGCTTGGCATCGAATGCAGCGTTCTCTCCCACGGTTACGGTGATCGCGTTGTTTTCAAAGGTTCCGAAATTCGCGCCACCGTCCACTGTCAGCTTGTATTGACCTGGAGGCAGTCCAACGAGGTTATAGCGGCCGTTGTCATCAGCCACGGTGGAGCGCTCGGCCCCAGTCACCGAGTTGATTACGGTCACCTTCGCGCCTTTGACGGGGAGCCCTTGCGGATCGGTTACCGTCCCGGATAGCGTTGCGGTATTCACCTGTGCCGCGACGCCGATCGCGGAGCTCAGTACCAGAAGGCACAGCACTACCCAAGTGCGCACACACGGTCTGCGTTGCATATCGCCTCCCGACGGAACCCATTCTGAAAGAACCAGCCGACGCATGCCGCTACCCCTAGCGGAGACGGAGTTACCCGCCGACTGCACGGCTCGCACGAATGGATACTTCGGGTTTTACTCCTAGAGTAATGGGCTTTCAACCGGAATCTTTGTGCGCTCAGGAGGTCTGCTGCGTATCGGGCACACCCCTGTTTGTAAGGGTGCAATCCGGACCGGCGCCGGCTCTTGGGCTGTGTAAGAGAATTAATTAAAGGAGAGAGGCTGGGTGCGAGTCAGCCGCGCTGCTCGGCCGCTTCGGTCGAGGCGTTACTTAGCGTTTCCTTGATCACGTCACGCTTGGCCGTCCAGGCCTTCAAGCCAGTGGCCAGCGCGATCAAGATGGCCGTTGCCAAGTTGGTAACAACCACCGCTTGAGCGTGAATGAGCAATCCGTAGGCCAACCATAAGCAAACGCCAAACAAGTAGAGGCTCAGCATCGCATAGGAAAGATCTCGCCCGCCCTGTTTCCAGATCTTGATCAATTGCGGCACGTAAGCGAAGGTGGTGCAAAACCCGGCTACCGTTCCCAGAACCACAATCATTGAATCCGTAGTCATCTGTTTACCTGCACTCTTGGTGTGTCTAACGTCAGGGCCTGGCAGACCGAAATTGGCTGAGCGCCATCTGTCTGTTGGAAAGGCCGACCTGAACATAGGTTTCCGTTCCTAGCACCTACAGTTTATCAATGGCATGCCCAGCCGCAGATGAATCCTGGAGCGTTTGTTCATTAACAATTTTGATCGATAGGGAAACTGAAGGCGATACTAGATATCCAAATGCCGCTGCACCAGTTTGCGGAGTTTTTCCCGGTCCTCGTCCTTCATGTGTACGAACTCGACGCCGGTGCCGTCGTGGCTGATATTGCGTACCACCGCGGTGAAGTGGATTTTTTTCAGTCCAGTGCGGACTTCCAGGCGAATGGAATCGCCTATGCTCATTTTCTTGGGCGACTCCAGGTACGCGCCGCCCAGGCTGATGGTCTTGACGCGCGCAACCCCCGCTTGCCCCGCATCGATCTGCGCGCGCAGCGGCGATTCCAACGGGATGCGCACATAGCGGCGTGGGACCACGAAATTCGCGCTCGACTGCGCCGCGGCTTCGTACGCCGCGCGCACCCGCGCTGATGACGGGCGATCCTCGATCAAGGCGAGGGCGTCTTCGGCGGCCGCGCGCAGCCCCATCGGCTCACGATAGGTGATGCCATCACGCTTTTCGGCCAGCATGCGCAACAACTCCGCAGCTTCCTGCGCGCGCATGCGTCCGAGCGCTTCGATGGACTTGATGCGCACGAATTGATCGCGCAAAGTTTCGTGTTCTCCAGCGGCGATTTCCATCAGTTGAGGCACCGAGGTGGTTTCCTGTGCCAGGCCGATCTGGTCGATCATCATCGGCACTACCAGAGGATGGGCGTCGGCCAGCAGCGCCGAGAAAACGAAAGCGGCGCTCTGCGCCGAAGCGGCGTTTGCCGGGCGCGCCAGTTCGCTGACCGCGAGGTCCTGCAAGTTCCATTCCCAGCTTGCCAGTGCGCGGGGCAAGCCGCGGAGTAAGCGGTCGGCATCGGCCGCGCCCAGCAATTTGATGGCGCCGCTGACGCGCTGCTTGCGCGCTTCGTAGAGTCGGGTCTCAAGAATGTTGAGCACCGGAACGCCGATGGCGCGAAGCAGTCGGGCCATCGCCGGAAGGAATTCCGAGCAGCGAGGTTCGCTCAGCAGCAACGTCAGGCGGTCCAGGAGGCGCTCCGGATCACGCTGCAGCAATCGCGGCAATGCCGGATCCAGCGCGCGAGTCGCGAGCGACGCATCCACCAGCAGGAGCCAGCGGTCCTGCGCCACCAACCGCCGCGCCAGAGCGGTCATGTGATCGTGCTCGCGATCCTTTGGCGACTTCTCCAGGCCATTCAAAATGCCTTCGAAGCCCACGTAGTCGCCGCGGTTCACGGCGATGCGCCCCAGCGTTTCCAAAAATGCCGCGAGCAACGCAGCGGTTTCCGGTCGCGATTCGCTTTCCAGCGCCTTCAGCGTCCCACGACTTAGATCTTCAGGTACCTGGTTCGGCCAAAGCGATTCGATCACCGCCGTCAATTCGTTCAAGCCGGCCGCGACGCAACGCCGCGCGCCCGCTTCTTCATTCTCGATTCGACGCGCGTAGTTCAACAGAATGTTGCGGGCTTCGCGTCGCGGGGCATCCGCTCCGGCATCTGCTAATTGCCCCAGCGTGTGTCGCAACGCCACGATGGGCACGCACCAAACATCCGGACCGCGCAGCACCGCGGATTTTTCGCGCGCGGGCAGCTCTAGCCAGAATTTCTCGAGCAGCTTCTCGCGGTGCGTCTCGGTCGCCCAAGTCGTCGCGAAAGCTGTCAGGTGCGCGGAGGCATGAGGTCCGGTGTACGCACCCGCGGTCACCAAGACATCGCCGAGCTTGTGCAAGGTGGAGCGCACGGCAATCGGCGTCAATGCGCCTGACGAAAATTCCGGCGTCATCATTTCGAAGATCAAATTTTCCGACAGTCGCAGCAGATACGGCTGTGGCTGCTCGCCTTGGCGCGGCGCGTACTGCGAGACGGAACTGAGCAGCAACCGTACAGTGTCCTGACTGGCGCTTTCCATAGCCCCGTGAATCGCTCGCGCCGCCTCTTCGGGCGACAATCCGCGCGCCACTTCAAGCGGCGGCGTTAACCGCGCCAGCAATCGAAGCGCGTCGATCAGATCCTCGATGCGCGGCGCCTGAATCGGCGCGTCGTCCGCCTCGCGAGGCGAATGACCGCCATACGCCACCAGCGCCGCGATCAGGCTCGACAGTACCGAATCCACTTTGCGCCCCGTTTGCGTATTGATGGAAATGCCTTCCACCCGATATGCCTCGAGCAAGTTCGCCCAGGCGTCCGCGGCGCTCGATTTTGCGCCGACTTCCGATCTTACCAACGTCGCTTTCACCAATTGTCCGAGGGTGTCGAGTTCGCCTACATGAAATTCCCGCGCGAACACCAGGGTGTGAATGTCAACCTTGTGCAGGTCGTCCGCCAACGCATGCAGTTCGCCGCGCGCGTCTGGCAGCGGCGTCTCGCTGACCTTCTGCGCCACGATCCCGCCCCGCTCCACGCGAAGCTCCAACCCGTTAAGCTTGGTCGCCACGCTGCGCAAGGCCTCGTAGGCGTTGTCTAGGCTCTGCAACGTATGAGGGTGATGGCGCTCGTACAGCCGAGCCGAGCGCATCAGCAAGTGCAGGCACCGCAACGCGCGATCGACCTCCGCCACGCTGGAGTCGTTCAGAGGCTCGCGCCGGGAACGCGCTACTGCGCTGACCATCGGCGCACCGCCGGCGCCCATGTCCGCCTTCGCCGCGTTGCGGCGTTTCTCATTGTCCATTAACGTGGTGGCACGAAATTCCAAGTCAATCCTCGCTTCGGCGTTGGGTGAAGCCTCCCCAAAGTGGCTAGATTCGGGGACTACCCTGCCCGCGCGGGCAAGGGAGGGCTAAGGGCGCACGGGCCCTACCAGGAATGCAAGCACGCCTCCGGCCCAGACAATTCTCGGATAACTCTAATGTTTACAATGCGATCTACGGATAGTCCTGGAACTCGATTGTCGAACGATGTTACAAAAGGTTACAGGTTGAGCAGTTTCGGACAGCGCTAGGAAGCCTACAAATCACGGGCGGCGAATGCCCTATAGCAATCCGTGGTCTTCTTTTGCGCCGTACTCTTGTTCCACGCTCTACACTTGCGTCGAAATTTCTCGCATCGCATCGAATCACTGTTCGCCATGAAACTTCTCGCACTCAGCGTCGGCCTGCCTCGTGAAGTCACTTGGCACCATCGTCTGGTGACCACCGGCATCTTCAAGCAACCCGTGTCCGGCCGCGTCGCGCTGCGCAAACTGAATCTTGACGGCGACCGCCAGGCCGATCTCACCGTGCACGGCGGCGAATTCAAGGCGGTCTACTGCTACCCGTCCGAACATTACGCGTACTGGAAAAAGGAATTGCCCGGCCGCGATCTTCCGGCTGCGGCTTTCGGCGAAAATTTCACTACCGAAGGCCTGTTCGAAGATTCGCTCTATCTCGGCGATCGCTTTCGCGTCGGCACAGCCGAAGTTGTGGTCACGCAGCCGCGCCTGCCATGCTACAAGCTCGGCATGCGCTTCGCGGACGATTACATGGTTAAACGATTCCTCGCCAGCAAACGCAGCGGCTTCTATGTCGCGGTCACAAAAGAAGGCAAGGTCGGCGCCGGCGACGAAATCGAGCAGCTCTCCCGTGATCCGCGTGCGGTCCCGGTCAGCGAAATCGCGCGCCTCTACGTAGCGAAGGCTTATACCGCCGCCGATGTTGCCGCGCTCGATCGACTCAACAAAGTCCCCTCCGTCCCCGACGCCTGGAAGTCCTACTTCGCCGACCGCCTGGATGAATCGACCTCCTAAACTCAACAGCAACTTCGCCGGACTGGCCAAGCCTCCCTGTAGGTATACTCTCGTCCAATAACGGGCCCCCGAAACTTTGCAGCCCACAACCGTTGAACGAACGGTGTCCAGCGCATGTCGTCAGGCATCTCTGAAGTTGGCCTTCGAGCACGGCGCCGTATTGCCTTGCGCCTGCTTCCTTTCGTATTCGTCCTGTATGTAATTGCATACATCGACCGCACGAATGTTTCGTTCGCTGGTTTGCGCATGAATGCCGATCTCGGCTTCAGCGAGACTGTTTTTGGTCTTGGGATTGGAATTTTCTACGTCACCTACGTCTTATTCGAAATTCCTGGAGCGCTGATCGTCGAGCGATGGAGCGCGCGCAAATGGACCGCGCGCATCATGATTTCCTGGGGTGTTGTCACCGTTCTAACGGCATTTGTTCGCACGCCCGGTGAGTTCTACGTGGCACGCTTGTTCTTAGGGGCCGCGGAAGCGAGCTTCTTTCCCGGGATGATTGTCTATCTGACGCATTGGTTTCGCGTGTCAGACCGCTGCCGCGCCATCGCCTGTTTGTACGCCGCCGTTCCCGCTGCGTCCTTGTTCGGCTCGCCTCTCGCGGGCTGGCTGCTCGGAGTTCATTGGCTGAATCTAGCCGGATGGCGCTGGCTCTTCATCGCCGAGGGAATTCCCGCCATCGTTTTCGGCTTGATCACCGTCTTCTATCTGACCGACCGGCCCTCGCAAGCGCGCTGGCTTCCGCAAGACGAACAGCAGTGGATCAATGAAGAACTCCGCTTGGAGGTGCAAGCCAAGAAAAGAGTTCGCGACTTCACGATCCTTCAGGCTCTTGGCGACCGCCACGTTCTCTTGCTCACGCTCACCTGGTTCCTAGCTCTTTCCGGCTATCTCGGCAACGTGTATTGGATCCCCACGTTCGTCAAGCGTCTCTCCGGACTTTCCGATCGCTCCGTAAGTCTCCTGATGCTGATTCCCGCCTGCATCGGTATCGCAGGCACGCTGCTCAACGGCTGGCACTCCGACAAGAGCGGAGAGCGTCAGAAGCACATGGTCGCTCCTCTCCTGTTTGGAGCGGTATGCTACGGACTACTGATCGTCGCTCACCCTGGCCCGGCAGTTTCCGTCTTTACTCTGCTTTTCGTCACCGGCGTCGTGTACGCCTACCTCCCGGTCTTCTGGTCCATGCCCACAATGATGTTGAGCGGCCCTGCTGCCGCCGCAGCATTCGGATTGATTAACTCCACTGGGCAACTCGGCGGGCTCGCTGGACCCTTCCTGATCGGCTTCTTCAATCAGCGCACGCATTCGCTGACCACGAGCTTCGCATGCGTCGCTTTGGCATACGTCGCTGCTTCCGCCCTTGTTCTCACGCTCAAGATCCGAAACCCACTCGATGCCTCGCCACTTGCAAATCAACCGGAAAATTGAGCGATGTCCATCAATTACTACGCAAGTATTTCCGTATGAGCTCCCAATAATGGCCCTTCCAGCCGACATACAGATGATCGTAGCTGCCCTCCGGAAATCCCGTGTGATCCAGCGTCACGCGGTGCCCGATCCCTGTTTCTTCAACTCGAATCCCGCAATGGATTAGACTCCCAACCGGTGCCGCCCCAATGCCTGGATCGCGCGCTCGTTCGGAATCAGCTCCACGTTGCGTCCGTAAATTACCTTCGCTGAGTAGAAGTGTTGCAGCGTTTTATGACAGTGAATCGTCGAGTGAGGCCTCGATCTCGATGCCCGACAAGGCCGGCTTACAGCTATCGCTGTATTCCCACGCGACTGACCGGTGGCAATGAATGTCGCCACTTTTTTGTTGCGACCACGTGGGAATCTCCCGTCAGTTGTCCGCGTTCGGGGTCGAATGACTGCGCCAGATCGTCGAGCTGAGAGTAGAGAAGATAACGGCCATCGGGGGAAATGGATAGGCCGTCGCTGAAATCTTTCTGGAATTTGAGCACGTCGCGGATCTGCCCGGAGCGAAGTCATAATAACGAAGAGAGTCAGGCAAGCCTGCCGGCAAGAAATAGATGCCTCCGTGCACGGTGGTCCAAGCATTCCAGTTGTTGACCTGCGGCAAGTTATGGAGCGGAAACGCAACATGGCCGCCTCTTAGTGAGATTCCGCATGTGTGGACTCAAAGGCGATAAGTCTTCCATCCGGCGAATATTGCGCGTTATTTTGGCGGCGGGTAGAGAAGATGAAGATGTGTAGACACACGATCAGAGTCGTACAAGTCTGAAGTCGCGGTTTTCCAGTGTGCGAGGGTGATTTGGGTCATGTGATCGGGATCCTGCACGCCAAGGATTTTCTGGCGGCATCCGATAACGCCGACGTTCGTGCGCTTGTGAAGACGCCAGTTGTGGCCCCGAAATCTATGCCCGCGCTCAAAGTTCTGGAGCAATTTCGGCAAACGACGGTGCACATCGCTCTCGCCGTGGGACGAGTACGGAAGTGTGCGTGGCTGGGTGAGCGCAACGGACATTCTGGAAGCTCTCGTTGGCGAGTTGCCCGATGAAATCCCGCACGAACACAACATGGTGCAACGCGCCGATGGCTCCTGGCTTGTGGACGGTAGTCTTCCCGTCAAAGATTTGAAAGGCCTGCTGCACGCGCGAGAGTTACCCGGTGAGGAAACCGGGAATTTCCATGGATGGAAAGCGAGTCGACAAGGTCTCGTCGTGCCTCATCGCGCCGGAAGCGACGAAGACTGACTAGATAATGAAGTCCAGCAGAAACATTAAGTCCAGCAAAAACAAAAATCGCAGCGCCACTAAACTAACAGCTTGTTGAAAAATACCGATCCACTGCAACTTTGATTTAAGGAGACTCGCGCTTCAACGATTAAAAAGACATGTTGAAAGAGAACACGGTCTGAATCACTGACATCCAGGAAAGCCAAAGTATTCGAACGATAGTCGTACTAGAATTGGCCCGAACCTTGTGGCGTCACATCGCTGCGGTCAGAAACGAGGAGTAGGTCAACTCCCACTTCCGACGCGAGACGATCCTGCGCGACTTTGACGATTCCTCGGAGCACATCGAGCTGCCGCTTCTCGGGTTGTGATAGGTCGATTGCATCACCGCGCCAAATGCCCCGGAGGGTGTAGTTGGTATCGATCAAAATATTAATTTGGGTAGGCTTTAACCTCTTTGTGCTCGGGATGCTGGCGCTGGACCTCGGCGTCTTCAACCGCAAGCCGCACAAGACGACGGTAAGAGAAGCTCTAATTTGGAGCGGTGTCTGGATCGGCTTGGCCTTGCTGTTCAACGCCGGCCTCTATTACTGGCTAGGGCCGCAGAAGGCGCTCGAATTTCTGACGGGGTACTTGATTGAAAAGTCTTTGAGCGTTGACAATATCTTCGTATTCCTACTTGTTTTCTCGTATTTCAAAGTTCCTGCTCAACATCAGCACAAGGTTCTCTTTTGGGGAGTAGTCGGTGCGCTCCTCATGCGCGCTCTCTTCATCGCCCTTGGCGTTGCTTTGATCCAACGGTTTCACTGGATCATATACGTTTTCGGTGCTTTCCTGGTCTTCTCTGGCATCAAGTTGGCAATCGAGAAAGATAAAGAGATTCGCCCTGAGAAGAACCCGATACTGCGGCTTTTTCACCGCCTCATGCCCGTCACTCAGACCTATGAAGAAGGCCGTTTCTTCGTTGAGCGGAGTGGACGTCGTGTCGCGACTCCGCTGTTCATTGTTCTTCTTGTGGTGGAGACAACCGATGTAATCTTTGCCGTCGACTCCATACCTGCAATCATGTCAATCAGCTTGGATCCCTTTATCATTTACACCTCGAATGTCTTCGCGATTCTGGGACTACGCGCCCTGTATTTTGCGCTTGCGGGAATGATGCAGTCATTTCATTACCTACACTACGGCTTGTCGGCAATTCTCGTATTTGTGGGACTCAAAATGCTACTCCTCGACTTGTACAAGATGCCTGTCGGCGTAGCCTTGGGCGTCGTTGGCGCTATCCTCGCGGTGTCTGTGGTGCTTTCGATGTTGCTGCCGGTCAAGACAGCGCGGCGAGATGCGGGCAGCCCCAAGTAACGTCGGGGTCTACGTGGGCTACGCCGCGGGAGTGTGAAAGACGTTTCAGATGCTGGGGGATGCCCACGCCGCGGCGCAGCGCGCCGTGGACGTTGTGGTTGCGTACTTTCAGCCGCACGCCCGTGGCGACACCGTCGCTCAGGTTCAATCTCTCGAGTTCGTTCCGCACGGCAAGGTCGATTATCCTGGGCGTACCTTTGAAGAGATGGACACCGCGGCGGTTTTGAGACGTAAGCCTCAGATCGCGTTGGTGGACGAATTGGCACACACGAATATTCCTGGCTCAGAACGCGCCAAGCGCTGGGAAGACGTTCAACTCCTGCTGGATGCTGGGATTGAAGTGTGGACCACCATAAATGTCCAGCACATTGAAAGCCTCAACGATCAAATTTGGCAGATTACCGGCATCCAAGCGCGGGAAACGGTGCCGGACTGGGTGGTCCGGCAAGCAGCGGAAATCGTCGCGGTGGACGTGACCCCGGAAGCCCTGCTCAACCGCCTCAAGCACGGCGCCATCTACAAACCGGAAATGGTGCAGCGGCTCTCACCGGTTTTGTCAAGGGCTCTAACTTAGGCGCACTCCGCGAGCTGACGCTTCGCCAAGCGGCGCATGAAGTCGATCTCCGACAGTCCGTGTACGATGAAGCTCGGGGATTTCAGGTCCCGCGGGGATCTCCGAGACGCGTCCCGGTGGAGTGGCGGATAACCAGCAGAAGGAGCGCATTCTCATTCACATCACGGCCGATCCTGCCGCCGCCATGCTCATTCGTAGAGGCCGGCGGGTAGCCGACTATCTTCACGCCGATTGCACCGCGCTTTTCGTGCACCGGACAGCGGAACTGTCGCAACTACCTCGCCGGAGAACGAGAAGCCGTTGAGAAGCATCTTCGGTTCGCCCGGAGCTTGCAAATCGAAACGCAAGTGCTTGGCGGAGCCGATGTGGCCCAGACCGTCGTCGATTTCGCTCGCCGCAATCGGGCCACGCAAGTCTTCGTGGCCCATTCAAAGGTTCCCCTTCTTAACCGGCTGGCGCGGCAAGAATTTCACCGAAAACATCGTTCTCCTGGCGCAAGATCTGCAAGTGACGGTCGTCGCAGACCGCAACCGTAGACCAGGTTCCTAAATTGCCGTGTGGACTGACCAGTTTGGCCTTCCGTCGCTAATAATGGAGCAGGATGCCGGGCAAGATGAGACTCGCCACGCTGAGGTAGATGATCAAGCCGGTGACGTCGGCGGCAACATCTCTTCGTCGGAAAGATTTCCAAAGCGCAGCACAGCTGCGAAATCATCTTTGACGCGCGTTGAGCTTCTCAATCGCGCGTTTCAACTCTTCAAGCTTCTGCCCAGCCTCACCGAGCTTGCCTTCGGCCGTCAGGCGCTGGTAGTCGGCAAGGTTCTTGGCAGCTTCCACGATGAGCGCGTCGAGATCCGCTGCAGGCTGAGGCGATGCGGCGGAAGCCGGGCGTCGCGCCTGCTCCGCGGGGACCACCGCCGAGCTCAGCGACGAGACCGCTCCACCAAACAGGGCGGCCATCGCCGACTCGAAGGTCGGTCCGTAGGCAAGGCGATCTTGCAGCGCGAGCACGACCAGACGCAACTCCGGCATCGGACTGCGCTCGGCCTGCAGGTAAATCGGCTCGGCATACAACAGCGCGCGGCCGCACGGAATCACCAGCAGTGCCCCGCGTCGCACGCGCGAGCCTTGCTGATTCCACAGCGACAATTGTCCGGAAAGCTGCGCGTTTTGATCAATGCGCGCCTCGATTTGCAGTGGCCCGTCGACAAGTTTCGTTTTAGGGAAGTTGTAGACCACCGACGTGCCGTAGTGTGCGCCGTCGCTGCGCCCGGCAATCCAGCCAATCAGATTGTTCCGGTTGGATGGCGTGAACGGTAGAATCTCGACGAACTCTACCCCGGTTTCGCCCGGAAGTTTCATCAGCACGAAATTCGGCTGCATCGCCTGTGTCGTTTGCTGCCCCCCTTCGCTCAAGCCCACCTCGGTGGCCACGGTCCATAGATCCTCACGATTGTAAAACGCTTGCGGATCCGTCATGTGATACAGCCCGTACACCTCTGCTTGCAGCTTGAGCAATAATTCGGGGTAGCGCATGTGCTTGCGCAGCCCGGGAGGCATCATCGCCGCATCTTTAAACAGATTCGGAAAGATACGGCGATAGGTTGCGATGATCGGATCCTCTGTATCAAAGACGTAAAACGTTGGCGTACCATCGTAGGCGTCGATGACCACCTTAACGCTGTTTCGCATGTAGTTAAGGAGATTGCGGTCGAGACGGTAATGGCTCGAGTACGGATAGCTGTCGGAGACCGTGAACGCATCCATGATCCACGACAGTCGGCCGTCGTCGCCAAGCACGATGTACGGATCCGGATCGTATGTGAGGAACGGCGCTAGCGTCGATGCGCGATCGCGCACGTTGCGCCGCATCAGCAGCCGGCTATCCTTGTTCACGTCATCGCTGAACGGTAGTTTCGCGAGATCGCCGCGGTCGAGCGCGATGATGATGCGGCGCAAGAAACCGCCGAGGACGATGCCGTCGTTGCCGGCGTAGGACGTTAGGCTGTTGGTCTGACCTTGCGGGTAGTTGAATTCCTGCTGCCGTGTCTTCACGTAGACATCGGTATTGGTTAACTCGCCGAAATAGACTTCTGGGCGCGTCACGTTCAGACCGCGCACCGTGCTCTGGACCGGCATGTTGCTCAGAATCAGCGTAGGCAGCCCTTCCGGCGTGAACCCATTTACTGGGTTCATCGTGATACCGTAGCCGTGCGTGTAGATCAGCTTCTCGTTAATCCAGTTCCGACTGCTCTCCGGCAGCTTGTCGATGTTCAGCTCCCGCGTGGCGAGCATCACCTCGCGAGTTGTGCCCTCGATTTCATAGCGATCGATGTCGATATCGGGGAAGTCGTAGTAAGTTCGGATTTCCTGAATCTGACGCAGCGTGTCCTGGAGTGCGCGCCAGTCCCAGAGCCGGATGTTCTGCAGGGTAGCCTGATTGTTCGTCGGATCGGCGGCCTCAACGGTCGTCTCAGCGGGAAATTCGCGTTGCGCGAGGCGGTCCAATCCATAGGCCTCCCGCGTCAGCTCAATGTTGTAGGCAATGTAAGGTCGCTCGCGAACCAGCTCGTTTGGCTTCACAATAAAGCTGCTGACATACCAGCCGAATATTTGAAGAACGAGATAGCAGATCGCGGCTGGAGCCACAGCTGCAACCAGCCAGCGTGCGCGCGGCACCGCCACGACATTGATGGTTGTAATCGCAGCACCAAGAACAAGAGCGACACATACTGCGAGGATGCCGGGAAGCATGACGTGCGCATCCGTGTAAGTCACCCCGCCAAAGATCGTATGTTCGTCGAACAATCGCTCGAACCGGGCGACATAAGTGCGCATCGCGAGAGTCAGCAACAAGAAGCCAAACGCAATCGAGAACCCGCGCCACGGCAGTGAGATAAATCTGCCTCGGCGTCCCGAGAGCATTCGAGTGCTGCCCGTAACGAAAATAAAGAAAACGGCGATTACAGAGGCAAACACGGCTAAGGTCAGCAGCCAGCCCGTGATGAACTGCCATGCGGGCAGAGCGAATAGATAAAAGTTAATCGGCTTGCCGAAGATCGGATCCGCCGGGGCACCGATCGTGTGCGGTGCGTACCAATAGAGTGCGAATGTCGGCCACTCCATCATGATGCTCGCGCCAGTCAGGAAGGCGATCACGAGGGAAACCACGAGACCTAGGAGGCGCAGGATGCGCGCGACTGGTAGCTTCAACGGCTGCTCGCCGATGACGATCATGTAATCGACCGGTAAATCGGACCGGTAAGCCCTCCTCAGAGCTATGAACCATCCGTACAGAAAAAGAAAGGTGACAGAAAAAAATCCCGCAAAGGCGGCCCATTGAAGGGTGATCGTCTTCCGGAACACGTCCCCGTAACCGAGCGACCCGAACCACAGGGTGTCGACGTAATACGATAACGCCGTCCGGCTGCAGAAAATGACGACGGCAAGGATGGCAAGAGCAAGGAAAAACAGACGGTGATGGCGCCGCGGCGGTTGCTGCCAATCGATTATATCGGGCATGACTCTAAACCGGCTTTCAGGAGCGCTTCCGTTTGCAGTCTCAAGCAGACCCAATTGTACGCTGTCTGCTCTCGGTACCGTCGACTATCGCCGACCGGTACTTTGAGGCAGTCGGCAATTGTTTTGGCCACGCTGTAGATGCGAACGGGTACGCCATCAAAATGTGGGGAACAACTTGGAAACAGTTTTGCCGAACACCGCGATTTTTGTCCGAAAGAGGACTTTTGATCCGCCGTAAGTTGTTGATTCCGAGCAACAGGGCCTGGGACCTTTTACGCAACTGACCTCGCGTCCGAGTTGCCGCTCGATCTTGCGCATGGCCGCGGCCAGCGCCTCGCCCGGCCGAGCACCGATCACGAGCACATCGATGTCGCTCGCAGCATCCAGCTGATTGCTGGCGCCATAGAGGTAGGCGTCCTCGATTCCTTCCATTTTCTTGAGGGATTGAGCGATCAAGGACGGTGCCCCGATGGTTTTTGAAACGATGCTGCGGAGTTCGGCAAACAAGGGGTATTCGCGGTTCAGCTGGAAGTGCTTGTGGCGACCGCTGACTTCGGAGCGAAACAGTCCTTCGATTTCGAGGCGCCGCAACTCCTTCGACAGGTTGGCGGGATCGATATCGAGCCGGCCTGCCAAGTCACGAAGATGGAGTCGGGCCGAGGGATTTGCGCAGCAGTGCAGCAACATCGCGCCCAAGATCGACATTACAAAGCCAGCGGACAGACCTGTTGCATGCCAGCCGAGAGTTCGCCCCAAGTATGTCGCGACGAAGGAGCCAGCAACTCCAAGGGCCATCGTTGTCCAGATGCCGCCTGGGTCTTTTCTCGGCATGATCAGCTTTGCTAAGGCACCCCAATCAGGCCAATAATAAGCGCTCCGATTAAGGAAAACATGGGCCCACCTCCGGACTCAACCGTGTCACCCTTTGAAAGTAAGGGCCATACGGAAGTTCGGTATCAGAAACGAAGAGAGTAACGCTACAAGCCGCGAAAGAATCGGCAGGCGCCGAAAGGAAGCCCTTACTGTCTGCGGGGAACGCACAGCAGCGTCCTCTTCGCACGGGAGAGAGCCGAGTCAGATGGGCGGGCCAGATGTTCCGCGCCAGTACCCGATGCCGTTTGCAACCTGCACCAAAGAGCGCGGACTGTTGGAGCAGTGCACCGGAGCATTTCCCTCCAAGGCTCCGGAACAGGCGGTCGCCAACTCAGAGTAAGTGAAAGAGGACAGAGCCTCACGGCGTCGCCGTACCGCACCACCACCTTACCGCGGCACGACAGGTCCACCCTCTTCGTGAATCCCGACGCTTGACTAAACTGCTCCGCAATCAGCTAGTCTTGACCGTTTTTACATTTATGCCGGTGGCCTCTAGCGCCGTGCATCCCAAGATGAACCCGCTGGTTGTCGGTCGAATCCGGTCGGATGATGTTCCTTTGTTGAACGATTCCTCGCGAACAGCAAAGAAATTTTGAGAGTTAAAAGAAAACACCGCATCGATTGGCGCCGAGCTTCGATTGAGAAATCGGTATTCGATGCCAGCGACCGGCAGACTAGAATTGTCTGCATCGCCAGGAGAGAACGGACTCCAACCCGTGAGCTCTACCTCTAGCGGCACGTCGGCGTCCTGGAGTCGGACAGTCGCAAATGGAAAGTGGGTCTCGAACGTAGCCTGTCGAAATCGTGGGAGCCCCCAGCAACCGCCAGGATAGGTGCCTTCTACGCCGGGGAGAAATGGACGTAGCTTCCACGCGGGCACTGGGCCTTCCAGAACGCGCGCTATTTTTTGGGGTCCTTTAAGGGATATGGCCGCAAAGGTTTGGGCTCGTTGGTTAAATCAGGCCGATTACGCAACGAAAATTTTGAAAGAGCGCCTGTCCCTTCGAGGCAGATCATACCGGCGCCAATCCCACCCATGGGAAACGCAATCTGGTTCAGGTACTCGCGATGATAGAGACCGTTAAACGCACGGGCTCCGCTATCGGATTTCGTCGTGGATTCTTTTCGGCCATCGATTGTCGGCCCATCTGCATGTAGCGTTTTCGACTTTGTCGTGGTCGCAGATTCGGAAGAAACTGCATCGACGACAGAGGCTGCGACAATCCTGCCCGCTCTTAGTAGGATGTCTCTTTGCGTCATTGACATGCTTAGCGCTCTCCTGGCGCCGAGTCCGCGCGCTACACCGTCAAATCACTCAACGATTTGCTTTCCGCGAGCGCTAAGCCCGCTGCCAGTTTTATGACTTCTTCCGGCGTTGCGACTTTCGGGTCCACGATTCCGGCTTGCCGGCCTGAATTGAGAACCAAAATGCGATCGCTGCAACGCCACAATTCGGGCAATTCCGAACTGACGAGCACAATTGCCTTACCCTGCGAGGCCATCTCGTCAATCAGTTTGTAAATCTCTTGCTTCGCGCCGACGTCGATTCCGCGAGTCGGTTCGTCAAGAAAGAGGACGCCGGATCGGCCATAAACCAGCGTGCCAACATCATCTTTTGCTGGTTCCCTCCACTGAGCGTCGCGATCGGCGCTTCTATGGAAGACCGCATGCCGAATGTTTCTGAGAACTCCGCAACTCGAGCGACTTCTGACCGAACGCGATCGGTCGCGCGAAGCCGGTGAAGGACCCCGATGGTTGTGTTTTCTCGAATGGACAGTTGGGGGAAGAGTCCCTCGGACTTTCGATCTTCAGGCAACAGGCGAAATCCTTGATTGATCGCTTGCCTGGGTCCTGGCCGAGCGAAAGGTTCGCCTTTCAACGATACTGTGCCCCCTTTAAGTGTCCGCATCCCAAAGAGTGCCGCGCCTAACTCGCTGCGCCCTGATCCGACCAGTCCTGCGACACCCAAAACTTCGCCGGCCCTCACCGAGAACGTGATTCCTTGCAGAAACTCAGTTTCTAAATCCTCGACCTTAAGAACAACATCGCTCGCCGAGTCACAGCAGGCGTGACGTTCCGTCTTGTCTACCTGTCGGCCAACCATCATGTGAACGAGTTCGTCCGTTGTGAGTTCCTGCGCCGCTCTGGTGCCGATATATTTTGCATCGCGCATGAGTGCAAGCGAAATAGTACACGACGAAGGAAGACCTCCGTGCCCTACCTGGCCAAGTGGTCGGCAACCCTTACCTTGGGATTACTTCAGGATCGCCCGTTTACACACCCGCGAGGCATTGTCGTTGACGATCCGCAAGGATAATTAGAGGGTTTTGAGAAACGCGATGAGGGCCCTGCGGTCTTCCTCAGATAGGTTCAGGCCGAACGGATGACTTTCGACCTGGACGGTTTGAAGCACATCAAGCATCACTACGGGCATGTGACAGGATACCGTTAAGACCGCCGGCGCTTACGTTGCGATGCGGTCGAGGGCGAAGCCGACGAGGCGGAACTTGGGGCTCTGCCTGGTTACAAGCTGATCTCGCGTCCAAGCCAGACCTTGTTCGATCCCTCGCAGGGCTTCGCGCCAGAATTCGGTCTGGAAATCGCCAACGTAGAAATCGCGGCAATTCTCTAGGTGGCGCAGGAAACCCAATTTCAGACGGGCGTCATATTCGAATAGAACCGCTTCAACGGATTCGCCCTCCTGAATCGCGCGAACGGCGGCGCACGCCAAAATGGCTTCCCGGGCGACGTTACCTGCGCCTTCTCCACACAACGGGTCGAAAGCCATGGCGGCCGAACCGCAGGCCAGCCAGCCAGGGGCGCAAAGTTGCGCGAGAGTCCGCGGATGAGCGGGAAATTCGCCGGCAAGCGGGTGAAGGTGCTGCACTTTGGCAGCAATCAGCGAGCTGGTTGCAAGGAGCGATGCGGCCGAATCTCCGACCGAGAGAAGCGAACCGGAGGCTGGACCGGTGGTAAGGAGAAAGAGCCAGCCCTGCGGACAGGACTCGATCCAGCAGGTTTCCGGCTCGGCGTGCAGCGCCAGGTCAACGGGATGAATCTGCGCGCTTCTGGCGCCGAAATCGCAGTGAGAGGCGGAAAGGAGGGCAGGTGCGGAGCGTGCGGTGAAGATGGTCCAGTCCAAAGGCGCTGCGGTATGGGTTGGCGGGACCTGAAGATGTGAATTCAGGAGCTGGAGCAGCGCATCTTCGGAAACTACGACGGCGTCATGAGGTAGCGCGACGGGCTCACGCGAGCACCAGGCGACGACTCGTTGACGGATACGGGGCATTCCGTCGAAGAGGTGGGGCACGCGAAAGATGTCGGCGAGAAGCTTTTGGGTGCTCGGACTTACGAGGATGGACGGGAGGCGGCCTCGTTTGGCTTCGGCCCGGGTCTCTATGGGTTGGGCCTGGCCCTCCAGAAGCCGCAGACAGCACAGCGCTGCGACGCCTGCACCTTGCACGCAGATTGGCGGAGCGTTCATCAGTTAAAGCATAACCCCAGAATCGAGCGTCGACGGCAGGCACTCAGGGCGCAGCCAGAGCTCGGGGCGCCGGAGACGAACTGATCTGAAGCAGGAGTGATTCGGGGTTGCCCGGAGAGGCCGAATTCCAGAGGGTGGCGAGCGCGGCGGTGACTTGAGCAACGGCGAAGCTGATGCCATGAAGGTTGCGTTCGCGGGGAACGCCGGGAATTTCGCGGGGATAGGGGCTCGCGGTAAAGAGGTTCTTGCCGCTGCGGACCCGGGTTCCCAATTCGCCTGGTTGCTTTGCGGGGTCAGCGAGGACGCCGACTACGCCCGGGAGGCTTCCGGGCAGGGCCGGCACCGATTGCAGTTCGGCGGCGGAGACCATCACTTTGCGTTTTGCCTGAACGCGAGCGATGACGCTTTCAAAGGCCGGGCGATGATCCTGATTGGTGGTGCCGAGGCTGAGGTTAATCAAGTCCATGTCATGGTCCAAGCACCAGTCAACCGCAGACAGGAGTGTGGCCAGGTTGGTGACGAGCGCGTCGTGGAAAACCTTTACGGCAAAGAGTTCCGCTTGCGGCGCGCGCTGATGAATCAAAGCGGTGACCGCGGTGCCGTGGCCGAGGCGATCGATGTAGGGAGCATCAGTTGTGCCAGAGGCGATGGTTACGCCACCTGCTATGTTGCCGACGTGCGGATGGGTTGCGTGGACGCCGCTGTCGATGATGGCGATGCGGATCGGGCGTGGTCGATCGGGCGGAGGTTGTCGTTGTGAGGTAGGTTGGGTTGGATCCAAACCCTCGGGCCTGAAGGCCCGAGCCACAGGGTCGGATGCGAGGCCGCGTACCCCGGTGAGTTCGGCGGTGGGAGCAGGGGAGGGTGCCTGGTTAGCGAACGGGGCGGCAGATAGGAGTTTGGTTGAGGTTTGGTTCTTCATGGGTTGGCGGCTTCGACTAGGGGAAGATTGACGCTGGTGATGCGGAACTGGCGAGATAGTTCGCTGCTGGGTAGCTGCAGAAGTTCGCGGGCGTTGCCGGACTCGACGATCCGGCCGTTTTGCAGCACGCCGGCGAGGTCGGCGATTTCTGCCAGCGAGACGCGATGGGTGATCAGGATTACCGTGCGGCCGCTGAGTGTACCTGCGAGGGTGCGCGAAACGACGGCTTCGGAATGCGGATCGAGAGCCGCAGTCGGTTCGTCCATGATGAGGATGGAAGGATTCCATAGCAAGGCGCGGGCGAGGGCCATGCGCTGGCGCTCGCCGGCGGAAATGGTGCAGCCACGCTCGCCGACGATGGTGTCGTAGCCATGTGGCAGCGACTTAATAAAGTCGTGGATGGCGGCATCACGAGCGCAGGCGCGAATTTCGTCGTCGCCGGCGCCGGGTTTGCCGTAGGCGATATTTTCCTTAATGGTGGCGCGGAAGAGGAATGGGGTTTGCTCGACGAGAGCGATTTCGCGGCGGAGATCCTGGAGGCGAAGGGCACGGAGATCAACCCCGCCGATGGTGATGGACCCGGAGTCGGGATCGTAGAAACGGAGGAGGAGATCGGCGAGCGTAGATTTGCCACTGCCGCTGGGGCCGACAAGAGCGCAGAGGCTGCCGGCCGGGATGCGGAACGAGACGTCTTCGAGGACGGGCACATCGGCGGAGTAGCGAAAGCGAACGTGATCAAAGGCAATTTCCGAGCGCAAATTGGTCCGCACGATCGCGGAAGGCGATTCGCGGACTTCGACGGGAATGTCGAGGAGCTCAAAGACGCGGCCGAGCGCAACCCCGCCGGTGAGCAGGTTGGTGTAGGTCCCAAGCATGACCTGAACGGGGCTAAGGAGACGAAGATGGTAGGCCATGAAGGCGACCAGGCCACCGATGGTAAGGTGACTATCGATGACGAGCTTGCCACCATAAAGAAAAACGATGGCGGTGGATGCGGTGAGAACGGTGCCGGGCAGGGCGCTGGCAAGGAAGCCCATCATCTGCATGGAGAGCAGAGACTGCAAAAAACGAGAGTTGCGGCGCCGGAATTCTTCGGCTTCGCGATGCTCGCTGCCGGTAGCGACGATCAGGCGCATGGCGAGGAGGTTTTCGATCAGGAAGCTGCCGAGATCGGAGCTGCGCTCGCGAAGAGTTTTCGTTTCGACGGTAAGACGCCGCTGGTAGTGGCGCAGAGCGATGACGCTGACGGGCAGCAGAGCGGTGCTGGCGAGAAAGAGGCGCCAATTGAGCGAAGCCATGACGATCAGGCTGCCGACGAGGAACAGGACATTGGAGAGAACGGACAGCAGCGTATCGGAGCAGATGCGTTGAACTTCGCCGATATCGTTGTTGATGCGGGAGACGACGTCGCCGAGTTTGCTCTTGGCTAAGAAACGCGGGGAAAGCTGCTGCAAATGGCGGAAGACCGCGAGACGCATGTCGAAGAGGCATTCGGCGGACAGGCGGACGTAGCGATAGCTGGAAGCGATGTTGACGGCAAAGCCGACGATGGTGACGGCGACCATGAGTGCGGCGATTTTTGCGAGCGCGCTCATATTGTGGCGGAGGAGCGCGTCATCGATCAGGAGACGCGAGATATAGGGCTGCGCGAGGGCGACGGCGGTGGAGAGAAGGCCGAGAAGGGTGACGAGCGTGAAGCCGCGCCAGTACGGCGCGACAAAGGCGAGCGCGCGGCGGTATTGGCCGAAGGGGATGGAGGCTGGCTCAGTTGTTTCCATTTGTACCGGCCATTTGCTTTGCTTCGTTGGCGTCTTGTTTCGCCGAAGGATGGCTCTCTTCATTCGGAATTAACGCCAGCACCGAGTATCCGGTCGCCGCGTCGCTCATGAACAGGAATGCGTCTGCCGAGGGGCTTCGCTGTTTGTTGAGCGAATAGCCGGGCCACAGACCGCGTTCCTTATCCTGGTGGTCCGCCAGCCAGTCGAGACCTTTCTTCAGGTGCGCATCGGCTGCCGGCAGGCGAGCCTGTTGCATGGCAAGGCAGACCAGGCCAGTGGCGTAGCCGTCGCTTTTGCTCTCGAGGGGAGTACCGTCTACACGCTTCCAAGGGCCGACGAGTGACGACATGCTCCAGCCGCCGTCGGATTGCTGTTGCGCGAGGAGCGCGTCGATGATTGTTCGCTGTTGTTCGGGTTTGAGCAAGCCCGGCAATTCGGTGGAGGCCCATAGGAGTAGAAGGCGATTGTTGAGCGAGCGATTTTCGTAACCGCGCAGGAGATATTCGCGCAGGCCGCGGAGTTGGTTTTGAATTTCGGGCTTCTGCGCGTATTGCTCCGGTGCAATGCCCATCGCGATTGCAGCCAGGGTCGCACCGAAATACGGAGAGTCGTCGGCTTCCCATGGCTGCGTATGAAAATTCAGCCAGAGCCAGGCTCCTCTGCTGTCGCCAGATTTTTGTTGCTCGGCCCACATGTTCTGGAAGGCCTGGGAAAGGGCTTCGGATGGGGCGGCGCGATCCTGTTCGAAAGAAGCGAGAATCAGCGCGTTGAGAATGGACTCTGTGCCGCGGGACTGGGCGGTCTTGTCCGGACCGACTTTTTCGTCGCTGTAGAACGGTTGCATATCGTTCCAGCGAGTTACGCGCAGCGTGACATTGGCTAGGAGTTTTTTGTCGTTCGCGGAGGGTGAAGGGCTGCCGTGGAAATGGCCGAGACGTGGTCTTGCCAACGCGTAGGGCACGACAGTGTGGCAAGAAACGCAAAATGTCCGGTGATCGCGAGCGGATTCGGGCCAGTTCATCCACCAGGTCTGGCGGTCGTCGAGATATTTGGCGGCGGCGGCCGGATTCCACGCGAGTGGTTGCGGTGTTTGTTGCGGGCACGCCAAGGTGCAACAAGTCGTCGCCAGGCACAGCAGTGACGCGGCTTTGAGCCAGGTTTTCAGGGTAAGCAATTTCTTCATGGCAGTTGTTGGTCACCATGGACCGGTCCAAAGACCGGCCGCTACAGTGGTTTTCCTACATCGCCGCGGTCGACGCTGGCAGCATGACCATGTTGGTCGTCATGTCGCCGGGGGCCTCGATGTTGCTGCGAAATTCGAAAGTTTGTGCGTCGTAGACTTCGATCTCATATCCGGCGCCGTAGATGAAAAGCTTTTTGCCGTCGGCGGAGGCACCGAAGTAGAAACGCGTGCGGCCGTCGATCTCGCGTTTTCGAATCAATTTGCGCGTGGGCATGTCGAAGGCCCAGAACTCGCAGCGGCGATTGCCGGGGTCGCCGTTTATGGCAACGGTGTAGCCCGTCTTTCGGTCGGGCGTGAGAAACAGAGGCATCATATGGCCGGCGTTTACAGGTCCGATGGGCGAGAAATCGAAGGAAAGTTTGCTGAGGTCGATGACGCCGATGCCGAAAACTTCGCGATGAACGAACGGATCGGAAGAGCTGAAGACGCTGGTGACTTTGCCGGGGAGCTCGTTGGGATCTTCGAGGATGCCTAGGGAGACATTTTCGATGCCGGGCGCCTGTGGCTTGGCGAGATCTACTTTCTTGACGAGCTGGAGAGTGGCGGTGTCGAAGACGAGAATGTTGTGGCGAAAAATATAAAGCAGCTGGCCGCCGGGCGAGAGCTTCATTTCGTTGTGAAAGCCGAACGGGCCTTCGTCTTTAGGGAGATCGGCGGTGCGGGTGATCTTTTTCGCGGCGAGATCGATCACGACGAAACGTGAGGGACTGACCTCGTACCGATCGAGCTGTTTGGTGACGGACGTGGCGATGCCGTAGAGAAAATTGCCGGTGGGATCGAGGGCGATGCCGTAAAGCCGGACGATCTGATTGCCGGAATTGAGACTGAAGGAGGAAGTGACGGCGCGAGAGGCGACGTCGATGGTGACAATGGAGTTGTCGTTGAGCGTGGAGGCGTAGAGTTTCTTTTTGTCGGAGGAAAGGAGCAGCATACGGGGAACGTCGGTCTTGAGGTCGATGGCGTCAAGGATTTTTTCGGTGGAGGCATCGAAGACAACTACATGATGCGGCCAGGTGCCAACGAACACGAGCTGCGGAGCGGAATCCGTCGATCGAGCAGACGTGACAGCAGCGATCGTCGCTACACCGATGGACAATGCGGACAGAAGAGCGCGCCTGAGGCGCCGCGATTTCATGGCGCTCATTGTACCCGAGCGGAGACGGTAGAGGCGGAAGAAGGAGAGGCGGACTTGGCCTGCAGAGGCATCACGACGATGTTGCTGGTCATATCGCCGGGCAAAGTTACGGTGCTGCGAAGGGCGAAGGTCTTGGCATCGTAGACGCTGATTTCGTAACCGGCGCCATAGATAAAAACTTTGGTGCCGTCCGCGGACAGGCTGAACGAGAAGCGGTTGCGGCCATCGAATTCTTTGGTGTTGATCAGCTTTCGGGTCTTCATATCGAAGGCCCAGAATTCACAGCGGCGATTTCCGGGCGTGCCGTTGATGACGGCGGTGTAGCCGATCTGATGATCCGGAGTGAGCAACAGGGGAGTCATTGAAAGCGTAGTGGCGGGGGCGACGGGCGTGAAATCGAAGGTGAGGCTTCCGAGATCGATTTTAGCGATGCCGAAGACGGCGCGGTGGACGTAAGGATCGGCGGAAATGAAAACGTTGGTGAGCTTGCCGGGCTCTTCGTTGGGATCTTCGGCGGATTCTTCTTCGACGGGATTGAAAACTACGTTGGCGAAGCCCGGAACGTGCGGATCGGCGAGATCGATTTTCTTGGCGAGCTTGAGCGTATCGGTGTCGAAGACAAGGATGCCGTTGAGAAAGATGTAGAGGTATTTGCCGTCGGGTGAAAACTTCATTTGCGGGCGCCAGGCTCCGGCGAGGCTTTCATCTTTGGGAAAGTCGGCGGCTCGCGTAATTTTCTGCGTCTCGATGTCGATGGCCACGAGTTTGGGGGCCTCAATTTCGTAGCGATCGGCGAGTTTCGTCACGGTTGTGGCGATGGAGTACAGGAATTTGCCTGACGGATCGGGTGCGAGGCCGAGGAAGCGGGTGCTGCGGTTGCCCGAGTCGAGCGAGAACTTCAACATTTGTTTGCGGGTGGCCAGGTCAACGGTGACGATGGAATTGTCTTTTGCGGTCGAGGCGTAGAGCCTTCGTTTGTCGGGGGACAGCACCAGGGACTGGGTGACGTCGCTGTCGAGCTGGATGGTATCCACAAGCTTTTCTTCGACGGAGTCGAAGATGAGAATCTGATGCGGCCAGCTGGCGAGATAGATGAGCTGCTGACCATCGGCCGCGTGCGCCGATGCAATCGTCGTAGCGCCAGCCAGCAGTGCTGCAGGTAAAAACCAAATAACAGATCGCAACGCGAGCCTCCGTTCGGTGCGCACTACGGAAAGACGATGTCGATGTTGCGCCAATCTTTGGTGCCGGTTGCGCACTTGCTGGTCCAGTCGGGCGAATTGTTGAGGTGATCGGGAACGTGAGCGGGCCAGAAACAGGTCACGTAGCAATCGAAGAGGTCGCGCTCGACGGGCTGGCACAAACCGGCCGTGCCGCCGGCCGAATCAACTTCCCAGCCGGGATAGAAGACCAGCGAGCATCCCATCGGGATGTGCGGTTTGGGCGCGGGGCCGCCCTGTTGCAACGCCACGATGTCGTCCTCGTTTGCATTTTGGGTGACATGCCGCTCGATGCGCTGCGCTTTGCGGTTGACGGCGCGAAGATGGTTCATGACGCTGCTTTCCTTTCCGCGAAATACTCGAGGAACGAAGGATTGTTTTCGGCGAGTGCGCCGTAAATTTCCAGGCACGTGTTGGTCCAGCCGCGAATCCAGTCGCAATAGTGGAGATTGGGATGACCGGTGTCGCCGTAGCGAACGAGGGCTTCGTGATGGCAGCCGCCGGCGCAGAGCGGGCGTGCCCAGCAGGTATGGCAGGCGTATTTCGCGTTGATGTTGCCGCGATCGAGGAAGGCGCTTCGCTTTTTCTTGTCGATGCCGGCGGTGACGTTGCCGAGCACATGCGCGTCGGAATCGACGAAGCGATGACAGGGCGCGATGTCACCGGAAGGCCCGACGCCGAGAAGCCCGAGACCCGCGCCGCATGGATGCGACTTGTTCACGCCCTGGTGCAGCTCAGCCAGCGTGTCGCTGACGTTGGAGAAGCCGTGCAGTTCGCCACGCAAAGCGAATTGCAGATACTCTTGCGCGAGTTCACCGAATTGCGCGAACACGCTATGCATGCCGGACTCGTTGATCGAGTAAAGACGATCGGGAGATGTGGTGACCGGAGCGAAGCCGACTTCGTGAAAGCCGAGATCGTCTTTGAGGTGGCGATAGATCTTGAAGACGTCCATCGCGTGAGACGTCATGGTGACGCGCGCAGCGATGGGCCGCGTGTGATGGCGCGCCAGCAGCTCGCGCACCTTGGGCTCCATTGTTTCGTAGCTGCCGCGGCCGTTGGAGAACACGCGGAAGGCGTCGTTCATTTCTTTTGGGCCGTCGATGCTGACGGTGACGCCAACACAATTCGCCGTGAGAAAATCGATGATTTGCGACGTGAGCAGCGTCGCGTTGGTGGTCAGGCTGAAGTCGATCTTTACGTTCTTGCGCGCGGCCTGTTCGCTGGAATAGTCGATGATGTGGCGGAGCAGCGGAAAATTCATCAGCGTTTCGCCGCCGAAGAAGGTGATGTGGACGGCGTTGCGCCCTGCGGATTGTTCGAGCAGATAATCGACGGACGCCTTGGCGGTTTCCACGTCCATGAATTTCTTCTTGCCTTCTGGCGTGGCGATCTTGTCTTCGCCGAACTCGTAGCAGTACTGGCAGGACAGGTTGCACTGGTTGGTGACATTCATGACCAGCGTCTGCAACGGGAAATGGTCGGGTAGCGGCTCGGGCGCATCGACGAAATTCGTCGCG
>DATNCJ010000047.1:0-3010 GCA_035607215.1 Candidatus Eiseniibacteriota bacterium | reverse complement strand
CATGGCAGAGCCACGAGAGGGCGCAGCCAGGACCCGAGATGCGAATCGCCGGCAACCAGATCTCGCACTATACGGCCGACGGATATCCTGTGTTCAAGAACATCACCACGCCCTGGTGGGATGGATCCGAGGTCTACGGCGACACGAGGGAGAATGCCGAGTCTCTGCGTGACGGGGCGCGCCTCCGGCTGGTCGACGGCTATCTTCCTACCGACATAAACGGTCTCAACGTGACCGGCTTCAACGAAAGCTGGTGGCTTGGCTTGAGCATGATGCACACCCTGTTCGCACGGGAACACAACGTACTTTGCTCCGAACTCCACCGAGCCTATCGGCACTGGCCGCCCGAGCGGGTATACCAAACTGCGAGATTGATCGTTTCGGCGTTGATCGCCAAGATTCATACGATTGAGTGGACGCCAGCCATTCTCGCCACGAAGACGATCGAGGTTGGGCTTCCCGCCAACTGGTACGGCGCCCCGAAGGATTGGCTCACGCAACTCGCCATCTGGCTGCTCGACGCCCATGCGTTGAAGGGCATCCCGCAAACATTGCCCAACCACCACGGTGTGCCTTACTCACTGACCGAGGAATTCGCTTCGGTTTACCGGCTGCATCCGCTGATTCCCGACGATTACGTCTTCTACGATTTCGAGACAGGACAACCGACAGAAACTCGTACGTTCGAGGAGATCCAGGGGATCCGCACCGATGATGCGATGCGGCGGCTGCAGCTGCAAAACGTCATCTATTCGTTCGGCATCAGCCACCCGGGTGCCATCACGCTGCACAACTACCCGAAGTCGCTGCAGCGCTTCAAACGGACGAATGGGGAAATCATCGATCTTTCGGTGGTCGACATCGTTCGCGACCGCAGGCGCGGAGTGCCACGTTTCAACGACTTCCGACAGAAACTCCGTCGACCACCGATCCGCCATTGGGAGGAGCTTTCGACGGATCAGGACACCGTCCGGAAGATAAAGGAAATCTACGGCTCGATCGACAATGTCGACACCATGATCGGCCTCCATGCCGAACCGCCGCCGGACGGCTTCGGCTTCAGCGACACAGCATTCCGCATATTCATCCTGATGGCATCGCGGCGGCTGCAAAGCGATCGATTCCTGACAGTCGATTTCCGGCCAGAGGTGTATTCGCCGCTGGGTCTGGATTGGATCGAGAAGAACGGAATGACCAGCGTCATTCTGCGGCACTGCCCGCAACTCGCTTCCGTGCTTCCGCGCACGGCCAGCGCGTTCGCGCCATTCCGTCCGGTCGCGGTTTAGAGAGGCGAAGATGTCGCTATCGTCCGACAGGTTGCTCAACCTCAGCCGGAGTGAAATCTTTCCGATTTCAACGGGTTTGCCAGTTTTTGCGATTCGAATTCCGCCATTAAAGCACAATCGTGCATTTGGCGCGCCGCCCAGAATAAAACTGCGAACTCTTATGTGATTGAGATTGCGGTGTAATGCTATTAGGCGCCCTGCCAACACGGTGATCTGGTCCACCGCCGGAAGACGGCCGAAGCCGCGCTCAGGAAGGCCCGGGAGATGTCTCGCGCCGGCTGCTATGATATCTACATCGCGACGTCCGAAGGCCGGGACTATCACTCGTCCGAGTTCGCAGATTTGCCTCGCTCGCCCGCCGCTGCGCGGGCGCACCCGAAAACTCGCCCTCCCGACAGGCCAATTACGATTTCGCGTCCCGTGAGATAGAACAGCGATTCCATTCGCAAACTGGAACGAAGTGCGACCTATTCGATTATCACTTGTTGATCAGGATATTCGCCATGGCCGACGATATGCCCTCCCCGCCGCTTGTGTATGAAGGCCTGGATCCCCGTCCAGAATCAAAGTCAGCGATTGAAGAAGTTTCCGACGCCGTCAGGGGCGCCGCCCATCGCGTCGGCGACGCGATCGAGAAAGGCAAAAAACCCGGCATGCCGCTCAGCATCCTGAGCAACATCGCGCGGGAAGCGCCGCTGGGGTCGTTGTTGGTGGCGTTCTTGCTCGGGGTTGCGGTGGCGCGGCGGCGGTGAGGACGTGGCGCGAGCTAGTGAAATCACGTTCGTGCGCAGTTAGGCAGATTTGCTCGAAGAGATAAGTGTTGCGGCAACACCGCACTCAAGCGTTTCGTGCACTGTCACCGTCATCTTTGATTATCGCCCATGCGGCGCTGGCACCGGCCCGCCACGATGGCCCCACGATTTTGCCATACGCATCATGTTGTTCGCCGGTAAAATCCTTCGCGTCAGGCTGGCCTTCGGAAGCATGGACATGGGCGGTGATTTGATGGGCCGCCGGCGTGCGAGTAGCGGCGAGAGAACGACACGGCAAGTGAAACCCGGACCGTACAGTGCGAAGGCGCTTGCTGGCGGCTCATGGCTGCTCTCGTGTGTCGTCGTCGCCGGCATGGCGACGCAAACCGCGTGGGCGGAAACAGCCGCGCCGGCCGCGACACGAATCGCTGAGAACGAGAAGGAGCAGAGTGGGCTTGGCGGCGCGCAAGCATCCCGTACGCAGAAGCCAGAACCCGAAACAGTTTTGCGACAGAATGAGGTGCAGAAGCCGGCGCCGGAAGCTGCCGTTCAAATGCCGGAAGCCCGGAAATCGAGCCACGAGGCCAAGGATCCAGCCAAGGACTTACCTGTACCCCAGTTCGTCTTGCCGGGCGATCTGGCGAAGAAGATCGGCCAGAAGATCTGGCTGAATGAAACAGGCGGAAGGCGTGAGGCGATCACGTCATGGAATGCGAACGAGGAATTCGCGTCCCTTGGCATCGGTCATTTCATCTGGTTTCCTGTCGGAAAATGGCTGCCTTTCGAGGAGAGCTTTCCGGCCCTGCTCGAATTCATGCGCAAGAAGAACGTGCGTTTGCCCGCCTGGCTGGACCAGACGCAAATTCCGGCCAACCCGTGGACAAGCCGGGCCGAGTTCAGGAAGCACGCCAACTCACCGCACATGAATGAGTTGAGGCAGTTTCTGCAGAACACCGTGGCGGAGCAGACGCA
>DATNCJ010000097.1:0-2743 GCA_035607215.1 Candidatus Eiseniibacteriota bacterium | reverse complement strand
GCGGCGCTCCACTACCGAGCGGAAGCCGAGGCCCGCGGGCAACGCGGCGAGGAGGCACAACTCCATAGAGGCCGGCGGCACCCACAGGTGGCGCAAGGAAAACAGCACCATCGCAGCCAGAAAGACGCCAGTCGCGAGGAGCAGGCAAGAAATGAGGGCCACAGACCAGCGGCTGCGCACTGCCAGGAAAATCACAACGAAGGCAAGAAGGAGACCTGCGAAAACACGCGGCAGTATGGATAGCGTGTTCAGCGCATTGGCGTGCAGCAGGGAAGCGACGGCGGCACCGTGAATTTCCGCGCCCGAGAGGATGTGGCGGCCGCCGATATCTATGCCGGCCCGCGAGGCGGGGGTGGTGAACAGATCTTTGCCCATTTCGCTGGACTGGCCGACGATGACGACTTTGTTCGCGAACACGGAAGCGTCAAAGTCGGTGGCGAGAAGAATGCCGGCAGAGATTACGGTTGTGGGCGCGGACGGATGGAAGTGGATCCAGGAGGAGTCGGGATCGGTGGTGGCCAACGGAAGTTTGTGCGGACCGAAGAGCAGGAATCCTTCGCCGCCCGGGCGGAGGTGTTGATCGGAGGCCAGATCGGCCAGCGCAACCGGAAGAGACACCCCTTTGTACTTTTCGGTGGTGACCCGCAAGAACATGCGGCGCACCGCGCCGTCTTCGTCGATGGGAAGATCGCCGAAGGCCACGCCTGCCGCGGCTTTGCGGAACGGCTCCAGCGGATTGCTTTGCTGGTAAGTAGCAAAGCCATACTCGCTGATGAGCACGACGTTGCCGGCGTCGTCGATGACTTTCGCGAGATGGGCGTCGTCGTCCGGGGCGCGGGCGACATCCAGGATGACGTCGACGCCGATGACGCTCGGTTTTCCCTGGGCAATTTTCGCGATGATGTCGGCGAGCAGCAGGCGCGGGATGGGGAAGGCGTTGTGGCGGCGCACGAAGTCGTCATCGAAGTCGACGTTAAGGACATCGGGAGAAGGAGGTTCGCGGTGTTCAGCGGCAACCAGGAGGTCGTAAGCGCGGAGGTCGAGGGATTTGAGAAGGCCGCCTCGTTCGAGGGAGAAGATGACTAAGGTGACGAGGATGCTGAGGAAAGAGATAGCGGCGAGATGAGGGATGCGGAGGGATCGCGGCGGGGTGGTCATCGTTCCATCAGAAAAGCTAAGACGTTTCCTCAGGGGCTAAAGCCCTTTTTGATTGTCGGTAAATGTCGGACCTAAAGGTCCGACCCCCGGTGCCAAGACCCATAGATGCGCTGCCGCGAAACCTCGCCTGCCGCAGAACGATCGTCGAGACATAGTGTTAGCGCGCTTCTACAAGGACGTTCCCACATTACTACTCGGAAGCGAATGCGCGGAGCGTGGGGAAGAGATCGGTGGGCGTGGACGTAAACAGGTGGGCGTTGGCGGATTGGCGGAGGCCGACGCCGGATAGCGGGAGGCGCTCGGCCAGGCCGGGGAGCGCCATGGGGCTTTGGTTGCCGGCGGTAGCTTTGTCGACGTTGTCGTGGATGAAAGCGAACAGTTCTCCTGCGGTTACGGTGCCGTCTTTGTTGAAGTCGGCTTCGCCCTGGAGACCCTTGAGGAGGAAGAAGGTGAAGACGCCGTGGCCGCCGCCCCATTTGTCGGATTCGTAGGAGAGTTGGCTGATATCGCTGGCGGTGATGACAGCGCGGTCAGAGTCGTTGGCGGCTTTGGCGACGTATTGGTTGACGAGATTGTTGGATTTTTTGCCGCGGCGCTCGCCGCTGAAGCCGTAACTGTGACACGTGTCGGCAAACGTGATCACGCGCTTGGCTTTCAGCACCCGCGTGAAAACATCCTGAAGTTGCCACATGGGGAACGCCGTGCCGCCCATATCGTCGAGCTTGGTGTCGTAGGTGAGCAGGTAGAGGTTGCGCGGATCGTTGGGATCGGGAGCGCCGTGGCCTGCGACGTAGAGGACCACCTGGTCTTGTGGCTGCGCTTTTGTGAGAAAGGTGAAGAGCGCGCTGCGCACGTTTTGCGCGGTGGCGTCCTCGTTCAGCAGGATGCGTACATGATCTTTCGGGAACGAGCCGCCGTCTGGAGAGAGCAGAAATTCCTGAAAATCCTTGGCATCGCGATCGGCGAACTGCAGGCTGGTGACGCCGCCGGCGGTGTCGGCGTAGCGCGCGATGCCGACGATCACGGCATATTTGTCGGCCGAGGGGGCCTTATCGGGCTTGATGGAAATGCGTTTGTTGTCGGAGGGCGTGGTGTCCTGCGTCTGGATCAGGAACGATGCGTAGTGGACGCGCTGCATGGAATCGGTGAAGGAAACCTCAAAGGAATTGCGGCCCTTGCGAAGGCGAAATCCTTGCTGATGGTTGAGATCGAGCTTGCAGAGGACGCCATCGGCCATGGCGCTGGTGGTCATGATCATGTTGGAGGCGTCGGTGTTGAGCTTGGTGTAGATGCTGCCGGGATTGACCTGATTGGGGCGCTTGCCGACGTGAATGACGAGCTGGTCGACGTCGGTGCTGGGGATGATGACCGCGCCTTCGGGTTCAACCTGGAGTTGGAGTTGGGGAATTTCGAGGGTGATGGGTTCGGCGCCGGTGTCGGCGGCGTTGCCGGGGAGAAGGACGGCGATAGAGATGGCGGCTATGGAGAGAGAGAGGGGAAGCAGAAATGGGCGCATTGGTTCACCGACCGGGCATCGATTTTGGGATTGATGATATGGCAGGGAAGCCCCAGACGCAAAGGCGGC
>DATNCJ010000087.1:0-24459 GCA_035607215.1 Candidatus Eiseniibacteriota bacterium | reverse complement strand
TGAGACACCGCAAAAATCGAGTATGCCCCAGCGTTTCCGCGCGCGCAAACTACGTGTCGCCGAAGCGTCCCCATTCGGTCAACCGTAAAGCCGAAGCGTATTCCGAAGCCTCGATGGCCTGCCCACCTGCTATTTTGACGGACAGGAGCCGCAGTTCGGTTGCTCCGCCGCAGGTTACAAGAATCGCGCGTTGGGTAGAGCGGCTGGTTCCCGGCGCGGCGTGCGGATCGAACGGTCTTCCGTCCAGCGAAGGGCTGGCGCTCAGTTCTTTAGACGCCGGTTCACCGCTAATGTGGCAAGTTTCGCCACGGAAGGTGGTAAACGCGCCGGGCCAGGGCGTGAACGCTCGCATCCGGTTGTAAATTTCGCCGGCGGTGCGGTTCCAATCGATTTTGCCATCCTCTTTTTTGAGCAGCGGCGCATAGGTGGCGTCCTCGTTGCGCTGCGGCCGTGAGGCCAGCGTTCCCAAACCAATCCCGCGCAACGTCCTGTCCATAAGAGGCGCGCCCATTTCCGCAAGCCGGGCCGCCAGTTGCGGTGTGGTTTCGTCCGGCGAGATGATCGTCTCTTCCTGCAGCAGCATTTCGCCGGTGTCCATGCCGGCATCAATGCGCATGCTGGTGAGTCCGGTGCGCGGCTCGCCGTTGGCGATGGCCCATTGGATGGGCGCGGCGCCACGATACTTGGGTAGCAGCGATCCGTGCAGATTGATCCAGCCGAGCCGGGGGATCGTCAGCAGCGCCGCAGGAATAATCTGCCCATACGCGATGATCACGATGACGTCGGGAGCCAGCCTTTGCAGCCATTCGCGCGACTCGGCGGCGCGGATTTTCTCCGGCTGGTACACCAGCACATTCGCCGCGAGCGCCGCTTCCTTGACGGCGGAATATTTCAGCTTCATCCCGCGTCCGCTGGGGCGATCCGGCTGGGTGATCACCGCGGCAATTTCGAAATCAGGCTGGGCCAGCAGGTGCTTCAAGGTGGGAACTGCAAACTGAGGCGTTCCGCAGAATACGACTTTCATCCGCTCCCGCGCCTACCACTCGCCTTGCTTCTGGAGCTTTTTGATCTTGCGCTTGATGATGTCGCGCTTGAGCATGCCCAGGTGCTGGATAAAGAGGATGCCATTCAGGTGATCGATCTCGTGGCAGAACGCGCGCGCCAGCAAGTCTTCGCCGCGAATCTCGAACGGCTCGCCCTTGGCGTTGAAGGCTCTTACGGTCACGAATTGCGGCCGGACGACGTAGCCGCGAAATCCGGGAATCGACAGGCAGCCTTCCTCTTCGCGCTTTTCACCTTCAAAGTGAATGACCTCGGGGTTCGCCAGCACGATTTTCGCTTCGGGATTTTTTCCGCTGGTTACATCGACCACTGCGAGACGCAAACTCAATCCGATTTGCGGCGCCGCCAGCCCCACGCCGGAAGCCGCGTACATGGAGGCGAACATGTCTTCGGTAAGCTCTTCGAGGTCCGCGTCGAAGTTCTTTACGACAGGCGTAGATTTCTCCAGTATCGGATTGCCGTATTTCACGATCGGATAGATTTTGCGCGGCGGCGCCTGGGGAGCCGGCTGGGCCTCTGCGGTCTCCGCAGCGGCTTGCTTAGAACTCGTCGATTTGTCGGGCATAGTTGTCAAAATTCCGCCGCGTCTCGGCGAGCGAATCTCCTCCGAATTTTTGCAGAAAAGCATCGGCGAGGACAAGGGCCACCATGGCTTCACCGGCCACTCCGGCTGCCGGCACAACGCACCAATCGGAGCGCTCGTACGCCGCCTGGATGGGTTCCTTGGTCACCATATCGGCGGTACCCAGCGCTCGCCGCAGCGTCGAGATAGGTTTTAGGTATCCTCGTACGATCAGGTCTTCGCCGTTGGTGATGCCGCCTTCCAGTCCTCCGGCGCGATTCGAAGAGCGCCGAAATCTCCTGGCCGCCTTATCGTAGGAAATTTCGTCCTGCACTTCACTGCCGTAGGAGCCTGCTGCGGTGACGCCTCCTCCGATTTCGACGCCTTTCACCGCCTGAATACTCATCACTGCCTGGGCCAGCCTGCCGTCGAGTTTTTCGTCCCACTGCGCATGGCTGCCCAGGCCCACCGGCACGTTATGAGCGATGATCTCGAAAATTCCGCCAACGGTGTCGCCGGCCTTCAGCGCGCCATCGACCTCCGCCTTCATTTTTTCTTGCACGGCGGCGTCGACGCAGCGCAGCGGCGACTCCAGATCGGCGTTGATAGCGCGAATTTCGTCCCAGTTGGCCGCGCGATCCAGCTTTACGTGTCCAACTTGCAGCGTGTGACTGGCGATTTCAGTGCCCAGTGAGCGCAGGAGCAGCTTGGCGAGCGCCCCCGCAGCGACGCGAGCCGCTGTCTCTCGCGCGGATGCGCGCTCCAGGATGTACCGCGCATCGTGAAAATCGAATTTCTGCGAGCCGGCAAGATCTGCGTGTCCGGGGCGCGGGGCGACCAGTTTTTTATCGCTCGCGGCATCCATAAAACCTTCGACCGGCAAAATCTTCTCCCAGTTCGCCCAGTCGCGGTTTTCGATGCGCAGGGCGATTGGCGCGCCTATGGTCTGCCCGTGCCGGACGCCGGCAAAAATGTCCGCGCGATCCTTCTCGATCTTCTGCCGGCCCCCGCGGCCGTAGCCCAGCTGCCGCCGGTGCAACTCATGATTGATGAATCGCAGGTCCACGGGCAGGGAAGCGGGCAGCCCAGAAATAAACGCCAGCAGCGCCTGCCCGTGTGACTCTCCCGCAGTGTAGAAACGCAGCATCCCCGTACAAGTCCTCACACAAGCGCAAAATTGCAGCTGTGAAACGTACAGTGTAACGGCCCCGTTGCCTCGGCGTCCAGTCTCCGGAATTTGCGGCGCTAGCGTACTCTCGTGGTCCTGTGGCAAGCTATCGCCCATGGGAAACAAAGACGCCCGAAAACGCGAAATCAAAAAGCCGAAGAAGAAAGCGCTGCCAAAGGGAAGTCCTCCCTCGACGTATAGCGTGAACAAGCCCGCGTTTGTGAAGCCGTAATCTGGTGTGGCGACGCGCTTCGCTCGAGGCATTGAGCCGCGGGTGACGCAATCTGGGCGCGTGCGCCAGTATCCTTCTTGACGCACTAGAGCAGCGCGGTTACGCTGCTTCTGCGGTATTTGTTTCGCACACGGCGTTGCTCGAACGCCCGCACGATAGGAAATCGTGGCAGATACCTCCTTTCAGGTTGCCGGTCGAGATACCCAGCCCGTGGAACGCCTTTCCATGGCCGAAGTGCTGATCGACGCCTTTAAGGGTCTTCTCTCCAATATTCAGGATTACACCTACTTGGCGATGCGTTCGCTCGCGAACCTGCTGACCGCGCCGCGTTATTTTCAGGATCTGCTCGATCAGATGGACGACATCGGTGTGGGATCGCTGGCCATCGTCTTGGCGTCGGGATTTTTCATCGGAGCGGTCATGGTGCTGCAGACCGGCTCGCAGTTTGTGCGCTTCGGGCAAACGGCACTGACCGGCGATATCGTTTCGCTGGCACTGGTGCGCGAATTAGGGCCTACGCTGACCGGCATACTGGTGGCCGGGCGCGTGGCATCCGGTATGGCTTCTGAACTCGGCTCCATGCTGGTGACCGAGCAGGTTGACGCCATGCGGGCCATGGGCACGGATCCCAGCCGCAAGCTGATTACCCCGCGCGTGCTGGCGACCATCCTGGTGCTCCCGCTGCTTACCGCGCTCAACGATTTTGTCGGGTTGCTCGGCGGCTGCGTCGCGTCGGTGTTTTCCCTGCGTCTGGGGGCCGTGGAGTTCTGGACCCGCGCCATCGATGCGCTGGAATTTCCCGATATCATGCAGGGCATGATGAAACCGATCGTTTATGGGTTCATCCTCTCGACCGTGGGTTGTTACAAAGGCCTGACGGTGCGCGGCGGAACCCAAGGCGTTGGGCGCGCCACCACGCAAGCGGTGGTGGTATCGAACATCATGATCATTGCCGCCGACGTGTTTCTCACCAAAGTGGCACTGTATCTGGGAGACAAGCTCTTTTAATGCGCATCCTTTGCACAGTGATGCTCGCGCGCCACTCGTGTACCGAACCGCCTCGCCCAACGCGCCGCAGCCAGGGTTCCAGGTCATGAGTTCATTTGCCACTGTAGACTCCGCTTATGCGCCAGTGGAATTCGACAATGTGCGCATCGGTTTTGACGAAGGCGACATTCTTCAGGGCGTGAGCTTTCAAGTGCAGCCCCGCGAGACCCTCGTGTTGCTCGGCGAGACCGGCACGGGCAAGACCCTCACCTTGAAAATGGCCGCTGGGCTTCTTCAACCCTCTGAGGGATCTGTGCGCGTCCTGGGCCACAAAGTTTCCAGCATGCCGGAGCGCGAATTGTTCGCGTTTCGACGAGAGATCGGTATTGTGTTTCAGGAAGGCGCGTTGTTTGATTCCATGACCGTGGGCGACAACGTCGCCTACCGGCTGCGCGAGGATCGCGTCAGCGAATCCGAGATCGAACCGCGGGTGCTTGAGATTTTACGCTTCGTCGAGCTGGAGCATGCCTTCGATCAGGTGCCCTCGGAGCTATCGGGAGGCATGCGCCGGCGCGTATCCATCGCCCGCGCGCTTATCACCAGGCCGCAGATTGTGCTGTACGATTCGCCGACCGCCGGGCTTGATCCCATCACCGCGCAGACGATCATCACGCTGATCCTGCGCCTGCGCGACGTGTACGGCGTCACCGCGCTGCTGGCCACGCACCGGGTCCAGGACGGCTTCGCGCTGGCGAATTTTCGCTTCGATCCGCAGTCACACAACGTGGTCCGCGAACGGCCCATCACCAGGCCCGCGGCCGACGAGCCCGCCACGCGATTTATCGCTTATCGCGATGGCCGCATCTATTTCGAGGGTTCGCCTGAGGAACTTGCGGCATCCCAAGATCCGTATCTGAGACGCTTTCTGGTGTGAAATTGCTGTAGTCTGTGGGGACGTTCGGGCCGCCTTTTCAGGCGGAACGCCGGAGGAAAGCCATTCATGGCGCAGCGGAAACAATTGACCTGGACCGAGTTACGCGTCGGCCTGTTCGTGCTGGTCGGATTGTTTGTGCTCGCGGTCGGCATTTTTTATGTTACCGGCGCGCAATTCTGGGGACCTAAGTATCGACTCCATACCTTTCTGCCTTCGGTTCCGGGCCTGGCTACTGGAGCCCCGGTGCGCATCGACGGCGTCGACGTAGGAAACGTGGAGACCATCCGCCTGGTTCCACGCAACGGCAAGCAGGTCACCGACAAAAACCGCAACATTGAAGTAATCATGCGGCTGGACCGCCGCTTTCAGTCCTATATTCTGTCGGATTCGGTCGCCAGCCTGGTCACCGAAGGCCTGCTGGGAAATCGCTACCTCAACATCACTCGCGGAATTACCGGCGCGCCCCTCAAGGAAGACCAGGAAGTGAAGGGCACCGAAGAAAAGGCCATGATGGAAGTGGTGGAGCGCAGTTCGGATTTGCTCGGCAACTTGCAGGCGGTCACTACCAGCGTGCAGGAACTCATCGTCGGGGTCAAAGAAGGCAAAGGAAATCTTGGCAAGCTGCTCACCGATGAAAAGGCCTACAACAATCTGAATTCCTTACTGGCCAACAGCAATGAGATGATCGCGGACATTCGCGCCGGGCGCGGTTCGGTCGGCAAGCTGGTGGCCACCGACGAGATGTATAACAAAGTGGACGCGACCGTCGATAACCTGAATACCATCATGGCGGATGTCCGCGCGCAGAAGGGCACCATCGGCAAGTTGCTCTACGATCCAACGCTCTACGATCAGGCCAAGGAAGCCATCGGAAACACCAATGCCGTGATCGGGGACGTGCGCGCCGGGAAGGGCAGTCTTGGAAAATTAGCCACCGATGATGCGCTCTACAACAAATTGCGCGACTCCAGCACGAACCTGGCAACCGCCACCGCCAAGCTCAACGACAACACCACTAGTGTCGGCAAGTTATTTTCGGACCCTCAACTGTACGATAATTTGACGGGCCTTACTGGCGACTTGCGTCTGCTTATCGGGGATTTTCGCCAAAATCCCAAAAAGTTCCTGCACCTCAAGGTCACGATCTTCTAGCATAGCAGGGGCTAAGCTGAACAATTCCTCGTCTGGCATTTACGCGCTGTGCGCTACCCCAGCACTTCTTTGCCGTAGCACCCGCCGCTGTGTTGTAATGAGCCTGTAACAAGAGCAGGCTACTCTCCTCGGACGCAAGCGATAGTGCCTACAGGATTGATGGAAAATCAGGAGTCATCTCAAAAGGTGCCTCGGCCGGAGGCTGCAAAGTCCACCTTGCCGCAACCCGGGCGCCCCGTGCCCAGTCGCGCGTATCCCGGCGCTCTGATCGTCGTCGAAGGCACCGACGGGTCGGGCAAGAGTACGCAGCTCTATCTGCTCAAGCGCTGGCTCGAAATCGGGGGCTACCGCCTGCACTTTACCGAGTGGAATTCCTCGCCCCTGGTGAAGTCCGCCACGCGCCGTGGCAAACAGCGGCGCCTGCTTACGCCCACCACGTTTTCACTGCTGCACGCTGCGGACTTCGCGGATCGCTGCGAACGCCAGATCATGCCGCTGCTGCAAGGCGACTACCTGGTGCTCGCCGATCGCTATGTCTACACCGCGTTCGCGCGAGATGCGGCCCGCGGCTGCCCGCCCCGCTGGTTGCGCAATTTGTATCGCTTCGCGCCCGTTCCGGACATCACCTTTTATTTCCGTGCGCCGCTCGATGTGGCGGTAAACCGCATTCTCAGCGGCCGGCCGAAGCTGAAATATTACGAGGCAGGCATGGACCTTGGCCTGAGCTACGATCGCTCCGAAAGCTTCCGCCTCTTCCAAGCGCGCATCCTGGAGGAATACGACAAGATGGTGGAATCCGATAATTTCGTGGTGCTCGATGGCACTTTGCCGGTCAACAAATTACAAAAGCAGATGCGCGATATCGTCGCGTCGAAAATCGATCTGAAGCGTTTCGCCCCGCACGCCGCGGACGCGGAGTAAGCATGCCCGAGCAGGACAAAGAAAGGGAAAAGGCAGAGAAGGAAAAGGCTGCCGCGCAACCGCACGGCGGCGCCGGCGAGCCTACCGCCGCGCCGGTTCACGGTGCGCCGGCAAAGCCTGCGGTCCCTGCGGTCAGCGAAGAAGAGACCGCGCAACACTTTTTCGGCGAGCCGTTGGTTGGTTTCGATCCCAGTGAAATCACCGGGAGCCTGATCGTGATCGAAGGCATGGACGGTTCCGGCCGTTCCACTCAGATCGCGTTGCTCCAGGAATGGCTGGAATCCGAAGGCTTTGCGGTGCAGACCAGCGGCCTGCGCCGCTCCAATCTGGTCGGGCAGGACATCGATCAGTTGCTGGCCAAAAATGCGGTGACGCGCCTTACGCTGTCGCTGATGTACGCGACGGATTTCTTCGATCAGGTCGAGCATCGCATCTTGCCGGCGCTGCGCTCGGGCACGGTTGTGCTTGCGGATCGTTTTATTTTCACGCTGATTGCGCGTGGCGTGGTGCGCGGGATCAATCGCGACTACATCAGTGGGCTGTACGCCATGGCTTTGCGCCCGCATCTCACCTTCTGGCTCAACGTGCGACCTGAAACCGCCTTCGGCCGCGAGTTCAAGAAAGCTCAGGCCATCAGCTACTGGGAAGCCGGCCGCGACATGTCCCTATCACACGACCTGTATTGGTCCTTCATCCGCTACCAGACCATGATCAAGCGGGAATTCGAAGTCATGGCCAAGCGCCAGGGTTTCATCGAGCTCGACGGCGAGGCCAGTGTGTCCGCAGTGAACAAGCAGTTGCGGCAGCGCATTGGCGAGCAGCTGGGGATTCGCGCGACGAAATACGCTCCTTCCGCCGCGCTGGCGCACCTCTGGCGGTAGACTCCTAGCCATGTCCGAGCCGGTTCATCTTGCCGCAATCGATGCGGGCTCCAACGCCGTGCGCCTGTCGGTCGCGCGCGCCTATTCCGCCATGGACATCGAGCCGCTGCACAACGAGCGCTATTCGTTGCGCTTGGGCGAAAATGTATTTGTTCGTCATCGCTTCACCGAGGACATTTTCAAGAAAGGCGTGAAGGCCTTTCGTCACTTCAAGGAAGTGATGGAAGAATTCGGCGTGACGCGTTACCGCGCCGTGGCCACCAGCGCATCGCGCGAAGCGCAAAACCGCAAAGCCTTTGTACGCGAGATTCGCCGAAAATCTGGAATCACCTTGGAAGTGATCGGCAGCAGCGAAGAATCGCGTCTGGGCCGCGAGGCCGCACTGGCCGCCCTCGGTCCCGAGTCGCCGCCCCGCTGCGTGATCGATCTCGGCGGCGGCAGCCTGGAAGTCAGCATTCTTCGCGATCACACTGTTGAGCAAAGCGCACAAATTCCCGCCGGTACCGTGCGGCTAATGTCCACGCTGAGCATTCACGGCGCGATACGCCCGGTACAAGCCGACCAGGTGCGCAAATATGTTCGCGCCCTGCTCGAATCGAAACTTCCGTCGCGCCCCAATCTCGGCGAAAATGTTGCGGTGGCTCTCGGCGGCAATGCCGAAACGCTGGCAGCCATCGCTCCGGGGCCGCGCGAGCATGGCGTGACCACGCTACAGCTGTCGCTGCTACGCGAGCGCCTTCCCGGAATTCTGGAGCGCGACGTCCGCGAGCGCATGAAAGCCTACGCGGTGCGTCGCGACCGCGCCGACGTCATGGGCATCGCCGCGCTGACATTCGTTACTCTCGGCCGCTACCTCAATCTACGCACCCTGTCGATTCCCGCCGTTGGCATTCGCGAAGCGCTGCTGCAGGAAAGCGCTCGCGAAGCCTTTTCCCGCAAAGAGCCCCACCGTTACGACAGCGCCGCGCGTCAACTGCTCGTCGGCGCGCGCAGCTTCGCCCGTCGCATGGGTTACGATCAGCGGCACGCCGAGCACGTTCGCGAGCTTTCCGTGATGCTCTTCGATCAATTGCAGGCCGCGCATCATCTGCCGCCGCAGTCCCGCGTGCTGCTCGAAGCCGGAGCGCTGCTGCACGACGTGGGCCACATGGTGAGCCATCGCGGTCATCACAAGCACGGCGAGTACCTGGCCCTGAATGGCGACATTCCTGGTCTCGAAGGCCGCGATCGCGCCCTCACGGCCGCACTGGTCCGGTATCACAATCGCAAATCCGCGCCCGCTGGGCATCATACCGCCTACTCCGCTCTCAACAGTGGTGATCAGCGCATCGCCCGGCGTCTTGCCTCGATTCTGCGGATCGCGGAATCCCTCGATCACTCTCATCGCCAGCGCGTCACCAGCTTGGCCTCTTCGTTCCAGCGCGGCGCGGTGGGCTTACAGATTTCCGCGCGCGGCGATGCCGCCGAAGACCTGCGCGATGCCAATCGCAGCGCCGAGCTGTTCGAGAAGGAATTCCATGTAAGGCTGTATTTCCGGCAGTTCGCTACCTGACGTAGAATTTTTTGGGGCAATCTCATTTCGAGGAGAATTTCGCAATGCAGCTTTACATTGTGCGCCACGGAATCGCCATTGACCGCGAGGACCCCAAGTCCCCTCCCGACCCGGAGCGGTTTCTGACCGAAGAGGGAGTCGACAAGACGAAAGAGGTTGCCAGAGGCGTGGCTCGGTTGGGCATCTCTCCGGATTTGCTGATCAGCAGCCCATACGTGCGCGCCATGCAGACCGCTGAAATCTTTGCCGCCGCGCTGGATTACCCGAAACAAAAAATTCGTCGCACGGATTTGTTGTTACCGGGAAGTGAAGCGACGCTGTTTTACAAGGAATTGGCGAAGGACAAGCAATCGGCGACGGTCTTCTGCTTCGGCCACGCCCCGCAACTCGATGATCTGATCGCTACAGGCCTGGGATCAAAACATCAGGTCAGCGCGCTGAAGAAAGCCGGGATCGCGATGCTGGAGCTGAAGCGCATATCGCCGCCGAGCGGCCTGCTCGTTTGGCTGGCCACGCCAAAGCTACTGCGCAAAATCGGCAAATAATGCTCTTGGCGCGCTACTCCTTCGGCGTGCGATCCGACTTCCAATTGATCACGTGGTAGGTCGCTGGTCCGTCACCCGCATTCCGCAAGCCGTGCAGCACATTGGAAGCGTTGAAGATCACCGATCCCGGACCGACGCGCTGCCATTCGCCATCGACCAGCGTCTCGACGGTCCCTTCGCGAATGATGATCATCTCCTCATTCGGATGCTTGTGTGGAGGGTGCGACGCCTTGCCCGGGTCCAGCGTCGTGACGTGTACTTCCAGCTCTTCAAGCGTCTTCGTCGGCCCGTGAAAGAAGGAGCGCACTTCGCCTACTTCTGTCTTCCGCGCCGATATCTTCGTCCAGTCGTAAACGGACGGTCCGATCATCTTCGCTTCGTCCACCGCCGCCCGGGCGCCTAGCGTCGCCAGCAGAACAACCGCGCCGACCACCACATCTCGCCGATGAATCATTCTATCCGCCTTTCGCCTCACGCGCTGATCACGTACGGCGCCCGCTGTGGCCGCGACAAATGGGCATTGGCATCCGCATCATCCAAAAAGTGCTCGCGTTCCGGATCCCACCGCAATTTTCGCTTCGTCTTCATTGCGATGTGATGGATCAAACACGTGGAGCACGCCCGATGTCCCATTTCCACCGGCGAAATCGGCTGCTTCCGCGTGCGCACGCACTCCAGCCAATTCCCGTGCTGCTCCTTACTCTCGTACAAGTGAATCTCATCCGGCGCGATCACCGAGGCAATGATCTTCGGATCACTCGAAGCCAGCGCCGTGGAATCTTTCAGCTTCGCCACCGGATCGCTCTTGGTCACCGCCTCGTTTCCGCGCGACACGAAAATCCAGCCTTTCGTCCCGTAAAACTTGATCCCGTTCGGGTAGTCACCGCTGATCTTCATCCGCACGCCGTTGGCATACACGCCTTCGGTGTGAAACTTCCCATGCACATCCCACAGTCCATGGCTGGGAAATTCCGCCCAGCCTTCGACCTCGACCGGCCCCGTATATTCGGTATTCATTCCCCAGTGTGCGGAATCCACGTGATGCGCTCCCCAACCCGTGATCATGCCCGCGCCGAACTGCTCGCATCGCAGCCATCCAGGCCGGTCGTAACCGGTCTGCGGATGCACTCGCTTCTCCGTGTAGTAGACCTGTGGCGTGGATCCCAGCCACATATCGTAGTTCAGATTCTTGGGTACCGGCATTTGCGGCTCGTCGTCGCCGCTGGGATCTCCCGGCAACCCGATCTCCACGGTCCGCAACTCGCCGATTCTTCCGTTGCGCACCAATTCCGCCGCGTATCGAAATTGCACCGTCGACCGCTGCTGACTCCCAATCTGCAAGATTCGCCCGGTCGCCTGCACCGCATTGCTCAGTGCCCGGCCCTCCGCAATGGTCAGCGAAGCCGGCTTCTGCAAATACACATCCTTGCCCGCGTGCACCGCGTCGATCCCGATGATCGCGTGCCAATGATCCGGCGTGCTGATCACCATCGCATCGATGTCCGGGTTCGCCAACAGCTCGCGATAGTTGCCGTAGGTCTTGACGCCTTCGTACGCCTTGCCGGTTTTCTTCGCGTAGTAATCCTCGACGAACTTCTTTCCATCGGCCACGCGCTGCGCATCCAGGTCGCAGACCGCTACGATCCGCGCCTCGTCGTATTGCAAAATTCCCGGCATGTCGTGGACGCGCGAAATCCGCCCTACGCCGATCGCGCCCACATTGATCCGCTTGCTCGGCGCAAACTGCCCCAGCACCGACGAAGGCACAATCGCAGGAAAACCCACCGCTGCAGCGGTCACTCCAGCCGCCCGCAGAAAATTCCGTCGTGAGATCCGGTCACGCCGCTTTTTCATGGCATCCTCCCGATGGAAATACAAGAAACCTGCAGCCGCATACCGCACTCACGCTTTGATCTTCAACACATGCGCATTTTTCTGTGCGCGGATCACCAGTTCCGCCGCGAGCAAGCACTGCTCCTGATCCTGAGCCATATGCGTTCGGTTCACGATATCCGCCACAAACAGCGGCCCGAACGGCAACACCACGTTGCTGCAATCGATGTACTGCACTTCTTTCTTGTCCACCAGGAACAAATGATTTCCACCCTTGCGGCCGGCGATATCCACATACTTCCGCAGCTCGATATAGCCTTCTGTGCCGAGCAGGAACAGCCGGCCGTCTCCCCACACGCCCAGCCCATCCGGCGTGAACCAGTCCACGCGCACATACCCGACGCCGCCGTCCCCGTGCAATATCACATCTCCGAAATCCTGAAACTCCGGATGATCCGGGTGCGCAAAATTCCCGATCTGCGAGTACGGGGCTTCCGCCTGCTTCGATCCGGTATAAAACAGAAACTGATCCACCTGGTGCGATCCAATATCGCAAATGATGCCGCCATATTTCTTCGGGTCCCAGAACCACGCCGGTCGCGACGGTGCATTCACCTGGTGTGGTGCCAGGTTCACCGTCTGGACGACCTTTCCGATTGCACCTTGCTTCACAAGATCGCCGGCGTGGACTGCCGCTTTCACCTCCAGCCGCTCGCTGTACAGGATCGCGTAAATCTTCTTGGTCTCCGCAATTGCTTTGTTTACATCCGCAAGCTGCTCCAGCGTGGTGATGCCCGGCTTGTCCGACAAATAATCCTTACCGTGCTTCATCACCCGGATACCCAGCGGCGCCCGATCCACCGGAATCGTTGCGCTCAAAATCAGCTGGATCGATGAATCGTTCAGAATCTCATCTTCGGAATTTGCCACTTTTGCTTGCGGGTAGCGCTTCAGAAAGACCTCGCGCTTATCCGGCTCCGCGGCATAGACCGCCACCAGTTCGCCGCCGCCTCGAATCACCGCCGCAGTCATCCCCAGAATATGATCGTGGCTCACTCCGATCACCGAGAACCGGATATGGTGTTGGGGAGCTGCGGTGTTGTCCTGCGAACCTGGAGCTACGGCCTCCACAAAGTTCACGTCGCGCCCCCCGGCCAGTGCCACTTCAACTGCCGAGAGCGCCCCAGCCGACCCCAGCACTCCGCCCATTGCCGACTGGAAAAATGTACGCCTACCGACCATGTCCATAGCCCTCGGCTTCCTGGATATTCAGAATATATTTACGCACCAACAAAATACACCCGCAAACCCGCCTTCTCAACGCATTTCGCGCCTGCCCGTAAGACGGTTCCCGTATCTCTGGCGTTGCGCCCTCAGACTGTGAAGGAAATCCGCGCACCTCACGGTTTCGCTCTTGCGCCCGGCACGGAGGCTCTTGGTTGGCCTTCGTTGCACTTCTTCCATCCCAAACCTGAAATCCGCCGGGCACCGAAGACTCACCTGCGGTGTCTTTGAAACCTGTTGTCCACTGAACCGTTCTTCGAGGGAACCTGCTATAACTCTTCGGCGTACGTCTTACTGCAGGGAGACGCACCGTGCCAACCGCTAAGAGCCGAATATGCACAGTCATGACGCTATTGGTCTGCGGTGCTTCCGCCGCTGCACCACATCCGCCTGACACCGAACTCACGGTGGGCAAGGCCGAAGAAGCCATCCTCAGCGGCAACAAGTCCCACAGCTACGTTCTTCCGCTCCATGCCGGCGACCTGATCCAACTGTACCTCGACCCGCACGGCTCGGAAATCGTCGTCCTCGCTTATTCCCCGACCGGGCAGCGCGCCCGGGGCGCCAAGCTTGGTCCGGACGCCGATACTTTTGAGTTCATCGCCGAAATCGAAGGTCGCTACACCGTGGACCTCTCGCTTCCCGAAAACGAAAAGAGCAAAGACGCCGCCTGTACCCTGACTTTGAAAAAGAGAGTCCCGCTGGCCGAGCGCCTCGCTCCGGAAAGGGCTAAAGAAGAAAGTCCCCGGATCGCCGCGCTACGTTCTGCGATTGAGAGCGGCGACAATTCCGTCGTCCCAACATTTTGGGAAGACATGAGCAAAACCGGAACGCCCCTGATCGAAAGGCTGCCCGACGATCAGGAAAATATGTTGGTCACCTTCCTGTGGAAGGGCACACCCGCAACGAAGAATGTCTTGATTGTATGGTTTCCGTTCACCATGCAGTCTCCGGACAAATATCGGCTGACGCAAATCGCAGACACCAGCGTGTGGTCCAGAACGCTCAAAGTGAACAAACGCAAGCGCTTCATCTACCGCCTCGCGCCTGACGCCCCAAGTTTTCGCTCTCAGGACGACTATGGCGGAGACCTCTTTCCGACGATTTGGGCCGGGTCGCAGATCGATCCGTTGAATGGGAATCGTTGGGCTCCAGATCCCGACGATCCCGACGTGCCGGCGCATCAGGGCTTTTCCGCTGTAGAAATGCCCGATGCGCCGCCTCAGCCCTGGGACACGCGCCGCAAAGGCATCCCCGAAGGCAAAGTCGAGCGCCACATGCTGACCAGCGCTTTAATGAAAAACGAGCGCGAAATCGGAATCTATCTGCCGGCAGGCTATGCCAAAACGGCCCCGTCTTATGGCCTGCTGATCTTGTTCGATGAAAACGCCTACCTGAAGAACGACAAGCAGTCCGCCAGAGTCCCAACCGAAGCGATTCTCGACAATCTGATCGCCGAAAAACGAATTCCGCCGATGGTGGCGGTGTTCGTTGACAATGGACCCGGAAACGCCCGGTCTCGCGAGCTGCCATGCAACCCGACCTTCGCCGATTTCCTGAACTTTGAACTGGTCCCGTGGGTGCGGCGCCTTTATAACGTGACTACCGATCCACAACAGATCGTAGTGGGCGGCTCCAGCTACGGCGGTCTCGCTGCAACGTATGCTGCGCTACGCCACCCTGAAACCTTCGGCAATGTGTTGTCGCAGTCCGGCTCCTACTGGTGGACGCCGCCAAAGACGCCCGGTGGATCCGATTTCGATTCCAGCGCCGAACCCAACTGGGTCGCGAAGCAATTTATCTCCAGCCCCAAGCTTCCAGTGCGCTTTTACATGGACGCCGGCAGCGACGAGATCGACCTCTCCGGCAAAGGTGCCTCCATCCTTGTGCCGAATCGCCACTTGCGAGACGTCCTGCTGGCCAAAGGGTACGAAGTCCACTACCAGGAATTCAACGGTGGCCACGACTACTTGAGCTGGCGCGGTACCTTGGCCGACGGTCTGATCCTGCTGATGGGCGGCGCCGCTGGCGAGACGTCCAGTGCGTCGTCTGTCAAGCATTGACTTTGGGGAATCATGTCATTCTGAGGGCCCCGACAAGGATGGTCAACGAGCCTCAACGCGGGGGCCATTGGCAACAGTTGGACGCTAGGCAGTCTTGGGCGGACCGGCTGAAGCCGCGAACAACAGCAGCAACCCCGGAACAATAAACATTACCGTAAAAAACGCATGGTGGCTCACCACCTGCGCCCAGATGCCAAAGCCGATATAAAAAATCGCGATCAACTGCGCAATGCGTAGCGAAGTCGCGCGATCCCGCAAGAATTTCACGTACAGAAAAATTAGCATCAATCCGAAGGTGACCATCGCCGCGCCGCCCAGGTGCCAACCGAGCGCGAGTTGGGCAATCAATTCTTCCGGAGTATGCGCATCCCGCAACCGGTTCGAGAGACTCCGCCAGCCCAGAATGGAATGCATAAAACCGCCGAGGATGAAGAAAGCCGCCAGCACGAATCCGAGAACAATCCGCAAGATGGTCATCGTCCAAGCCGCTCCCTGGGAAGCTACTCGCTCTCCGCTACCCGGTTTTCACTGCCACAACACCGATCGATCGATCGCCGCGATCGAAGTTCGGCCCGTCAGCGCCATGGCAGCCTCGAATTCCGTGCGGAGGATGTCGATAACGTTCCGAACTCCATCCGCGCCGGCCACGCCCAGCCCATAGAGATAGGGCCGGCCGATCAACACCGCCGAGGCCCCGTTCGCCACCGCTTTCAAGACATCGCCGCCGCGCCGGATCCCGCCATCCATCAGGATGGGAATGCGTCCGGAAACTTTGTCGGCCACCACCGGCAGAGCCTCAATCGTCGCGGGCACGCCATCCAATCCGCGACCTCCGTGATTGGATACAATAATCGCGGCGACGCCAGCCCTGGCCGCGCGATCCGCGTCCTCCGGATTCAAGACCCCTTTCAGTGCAATCGGCGTCTTGGCGAACGACTGCACCCACTCCAGATCTTTCCATGTGAAGCGCTTAGCGCCGCCGCCTTCCCGCCCGCGGCCTCCCGGGCCACCAGAAGCGAGATGGATGTTGGGAAACGGAAATTTCGGCGCGGCGTCGAAAATCCGGTCCTGCCGGTTGCGCGCATAGTGCCATGGGTTGTCGACGGTAATACAAAGCGCGCGGCAACCCGCCGCTTCCGCGCGCTCGATCAAGGCCTTCGTTCGGCCGCGATCGTCTTCAACGTAAAGCTGGAACCAGATTGGTCGAGTCGCTGCCTGCGCCACTTCTTCAATGCTGCGGTTAGAAACGGTGCTGACAATGAGCGTCGCTCCAGCTGCACCGGCGCCACGCACGGTAGCCACCTCGCCCTCCTGATGGGCCAGCATGTGCGTGGAAGTCGGAGCCAATAGGATGGGGTGCGGCACTTCCTCGCCGAGCAGTTTGATCCGCGTGTCGATGTGCCCGAGATCGATCAGCACTCGCGGCTTCAGCCGAATATTCGCCAACGCCTCGCGATTCCATCGCGCGGTATGCTCATCACCGGACCCGCTGGCGTAGTACTCCCATGCGATCGGCGAGAGCTTTTGCCTGGCTATCGCTTCATAGTCGTTCAGCGATAACGGCGGGTCGGTCATGGAGGTCTGGCTTGGAGGTGCAGAGGACACGGAAGCATCGTGCGCTGGTTCACGGCCGGAAGCTTCGATTCCAGACAAGGATGCCGAAGCCGCAACTCCCAGAGAAGACAACAGCGCATCGCGGCGGGTTACACGCATCACGAGAGTCTCCACTTGACCATTCGGAACGCTGCCACAGTACGTAGCCGGCGCTCCGCTGTCAATTCCCAAAGGGGATCTTCGCGAGGGGTGAACTAGTCGGATGCAGCGGCGGGGAGGGCCTGCTGGTGGTTGCGAAAATCAGCCAGCAGCGCAACCACCTTATCGACTTTTTCGAGCTTTGGCGCAGGTTTCAGGATCAACGCTTTGCCCAGATAGGTTTCCAGAAAATGTTTGCCAGCCGCCAGGCGCGCCGCAGTGTCTGCGGAATCCTGCAACCCGGGAACGTGTAATGTAACCGCGTCGGCGGACTTCTCCGCGTGCATTCCCAGGCAGCTATCGATGCTGCACTTTCTCAGCGCGCGCGCCAGGCGCAACACGCCGGCCAGCGCGCGAATATTCTTCTGCTCGTCCTCATGCAGCCGCCCGAATGCTCCGCGATCGGACGAGGGTTCTGCGCCGCGATGGTAGCGGAGCGTCTGCGCGAGCAATTCCCATTCCTCGAACGTCCAGCTGGGCGGCAGCGGCAATTCGCGCAAGAAGCGCTGTGCCGCTTTTCGATGCGATGGGGCATGCACGGCGTCACCAACGCGTTGCAGCCGCGCTGCCGCGCGCAGCACTCGCCGCATGGTGTGCTCGCCGAACGCCGGAGCCGCATGCGCACGGCGCAGCGCATCGAATACCGCAATCGCTATCCGTGAAATCTGAGCGGTCCGCCGCGGATGGGTATCGGTCGCGCGCGCCGTTACGCGGATGCGCGCCATGGCCGCCAAACCCAGCCGGTTGCCTTGCGGCAGACCATGTCGCCAATCGCTCCAAATGCTGGTCCGGCCAAGCGTCAACTGCCGGTAAGAATCGACGCGTTGCGACCGCTCGCGCCCGATGGTTTCCTCCCACAAATTCAGTGAGTCGACCGGCTCCGCCGACGCCGTCCGCTTGACTAGGTCCGCCAGCACGTCAAGATCGTGCACTTCGCCGAGTAAATCCTGGAGACGCTTCAGATTGTCGCTCCACAAGGCGTACAGCTCGGGCATCAAATTCTCGACCGTGTAGCGCAGCCGCTTGATGCCGATGCGCAGTTCGTGCCAGGCCTTAGGTCTTTCCGTCCGCTGGGCTCGGGTGTGCAACTCCTTCGCTTCTTCAAGGCGCTCCACCGCCAGGCATTGCGCCGCCAAACTCCCCGCCGGCACAAATCGCGCCCGTTTGCGCAACTCGCGCTCCAGGCGCTTCCACGATTTCGCGTCAAATTTCTCTGCCGCATCGCGCGCTGAATCGCGCAAATCCCCATCCTCGGCCTGAAACGCGGCATGCAAACGCATGCGCACGGCATCGTAATCCGGCGCAAGCTTCTTTACCCACCCGTCCATTACCTGCGCGTCGCGCAGCTTTCCCAGCCGCCGGAACAATTTCCTTGGCACGCGCCGCAGCTGCTGCCAGGCCGGATCCGGATCAACTTCCTCGAAAACCGCAGCGACAGACCGGCACCGCCGGATGGCCACGCGCAAATCGTGCACCGCGTCGGCATCGGGCGACTCACGGACGTTTTCCAGTTCTTTGAGCACCCGCTCCATCCAGTGGGAAAGGCGGCGACGTTCCGGCAGAGTCCCGGAAAGGGAGGTAACAGTAGCCATGTGCTCCTCGACGTTTTGCTGACAATGTTCGGCGCAGCCGGTTGACTGGCTCGGCGGCTAACCGGCTACGACAGCCCCTGCCGAACGGGCCCTATAGGTTAGTCCTCGGGCGCAAGCGCGTCCAGTCCAGCGCCCGGGGGCCGAGATCGGGCATCATTCGCAACAACACAATGGCCATCAGCAAGGTCATCCCGGCCGACAGCAGAAACACGCGCGCGGGATCAGGATGTCCGAGGCGCAGCATGGCGTATTGGGCCAGAGGTTGCAGGGCCACGCCTATGAAGGACAACAAATTAGCGACCGCGATGGTACGGCCCTTCTCCGCGGCGGCAGGGCGCCGCTGGATCAGTGCGTTGACCGGCACCACGAAAAATCCGCCCGCGGTGCCGAGTAGTGCGAGCAGCGCGGCCACGGCGGCGAAGCTCAGCCCGGGTCGCGAAAGGAACGCGGCCATGGCGGTTATGCCGAACATGCCGGGCAGAACCATGCCGTGTTCGATCTTGCCTCCCGAGGCGTAGCCGGCAACGAAACTGCCGACGCCGATGCCTAAGCTCAGCGCCGCGAGCAGGTAGCTGCTGTGAGCGTCGTCCACGCGCAAAACGTCGGTGGCGTAAAGGACGATGTTGAGCAGCAGCAGGGAGCCGAGGAACCAGAAAAAGGTGTTGGCAAGCACCGCGACCCACAGGACCCTATCGCGGCGAATGCGGTGAACTTCGACGAAGAACTCGCGGGCGCAGTTCCAGTCGAAGCGCCGCGAAGGGTCGGCGGCGGGAAGGCGAGGAATCCGCAGGGCAATCAGCAAGCCGACGACGGTGAGCGCCAGGAAGACGACGCCGGACCAACCCTGGCGTCCGCGAAAGTAGGAGGCGAGAAATCCGCCGGCGAGCGCGGCGAAAATGGCGGAGAGCAGGGTAGTCAACTCGATGATGCCGTTGCCCCAGCTCAGCCGCGATTCGGGCAGCAGCTCGGGCAACAGGGCGTACTTGGTGGGGCCGAAGATCGCGCCTTGGCTGCAGGCCAGGAACAGCGCGATACCGGCGATGTCGAGACGATTGCGCGCGAAGGCGAATGTCGCCAGAGCCATGACTACGAGTTCGAAAAGCTTGGTGGCGAGGGCGACGCTGCGCTTGCTGTACTTGTCGGCGAAATAACCGCCGGGGATCGAAAAGAGAAGGAAGGGAACCGCGAACAGCAGGGGTACGACGAGGACGAACCACAAATCGCGCTGCGCTTTGCTGAGTGCGGCTTCGAGCACCAGGAAACTCACCAGCCATTTCAAAGCGTTGTCGCTGAACGCGTTTTGAAATTGCACCGCGACCAGCGCCCAGAACCCGCCGAGCCCGGGGCGGGAGACTTTGCTGGCGTCAGCGATGCGGTTCACGCTCGAGAGTGTATCCACCGACCCGAATCACGGCAACAATCACGGAACTACGTGATGGAGGAAACTGTGCGCCAACTGCGGGTCACAGACCGACTAGCAGGTCTTCGATCTCGGAGCCGGCGCCTAGCCGCGACACCGCTCGCAAGCCTTCGCCTGGGCGGGCCTCAAAAATTGTGGCGTTGTTTTTGCCCTTGTCCGAGGTGCGGCAGACGATCAGCAGGCCGTTTGCCTTCAGGCGCATCTTCAGTTTTGCGGCGATGCGCGTCAGGGTCTGGTCGGGAAAATAGGCACGATTCAAGATGTTTGCGGCACGCACGACATGAAATGCGTTCTTGAACTCCGGCCGCTCATTGCCGAGCAAATCGTCCTCGAACACCTGCAATGATTCACGCTGGGAAAAACCTCGGGTAAGCAATGTGACCGGCTGGCACTTCAGCACGCGCCCTTCGGCCGCCTGCTGAACCCGCCCTTGCAGCGGCGGCAGCTTCCTGTCAATGGTCATGGCGGCTTCAAACAGCATGCGAATCATTCCGGCGGCAAGCCCGGCCAAGCCATCGCCGCGCGGGTGCAGGCCGCGCCCAAAGGCATCCAGATGCAAAATATTGCGGCCACCGTCGATTAGCGCCTCCAGTTGAGGTCCCAGGCTGACCAGTGAGGTGTACACCGTCAGATCGGTGCCGACCAGCTCGAAGCGAATACCGTTCTCGTTGAGGAAATCGTGCCACTCTAGCGTGCTGACTCCCGAAGAAATGCTTACGTCCATGATTTTCAAGGCACGACCGGGGAGTTGCGGTAGATGCGGGAGTACCGCCTGATTCAGGTCGTCCAACCGATGCGCGTTGGTGGTTTTGAACGTTCCATTGGGAAGAGCCACGCGTTCAAAGAATTTGCGCTCCAGAAATTCTTGGGCGGCCGACGAGGCAAGGCGGGCGCCAAAAACTTGCCTGGTGGTGGGCCGGTCAGCCCTGGAGTCGGATGTGGCTTGTCGGAGTCTCGGAAATGGAGCGATAGACGGGTTGTCAGCTCGGGCCATGGTTCTCCCCAACCGGCTTAGTCGGCGCGACCCGCGCAGAACGTGCTGCGAGGCGGCGTCAGCGACAACCCTCAGTGCTTGGCGCTGAACGAAGTTCGACTTGGTAAGGAGCACGGCCGATTCCAAAACAGCGTGGCGTGCTGCATGCGCCAAACGTGGCATTCCACCCGTTGGTCTGTAAGTCATTCATTATCTGGCAGTTAAAGTCGGTTGTTTTGTTGCAGTTGACAAGCTACTGATAACAAATAGCTTAAAGGAATCGATGGCCGCCCGTTGTAACTAAGGAGTTGACTCGCGCCGGGCCGAAGGCTTGCTGACGGGAAGAACTCTGCCTAATTTGGCCACTTGGGAGAACGGTTCAATCGCTGCAAGCAGAGTCGCGCTGCCCATTGGTAGTGGGAGATGTCTTTGCCTGGGCGCCACGCGGTTTGTAGGTGCTTGAGTGACGCGGCGTGGCATGTTAGGTTTGCAAGCAGGCCCGGAGTGGCGGAACTGGCAGACGCAGCAGACTCAAAAGCCAGCGTGCCCGACAGCATCAAACCTACTCACCGATACTCAACATTCCACACGCTTTATCGACCGTACTTTCTACGCTATTTCACGCATGTGCTTCTTTGCTCACCGTTGCTCGTCGTTGAGTTATAGATAAGTCAAAGCTTGACAGGAGAGTTAGGCGTCTTTCTTTTGCGCTTTAGACCAGCGGGCCTGAGCCGCCTTGCGCGCTTGCTCTGCGCGCTCTGCCTTAGTGCCGTTCTTGGCTGCGGCCTAAATTGTTCAGATAACCTTGCTCAGGTTCTACTGTTTGGTAGGCCGCCTTGGGTACTTGGTGCACACATGCGCCTCAAACTCTTCGTCGCGCTGTTGTTCATATTTCTGGGCGATTTCATTTATTGTGGTACCGGTGGGAACGACCAAGGGACTGAACTCCCAAGCACACCCAGAACACCCCCAGCCCAAGAACCGCGGCTGGCCTTCGACCCATATCAATTCTCGGGCCATTGCAGGATTCTACACTCATGGGAATGCGCTGTCCTGCCCTTTGGTTGGAGCGCGATTGGTTAGATCGGTAGAGGAAATCGAGGTCGATTCTAGCAAACTATGACGGCGTCAGATTCCCCTATTAACAACGAGTCTCGCTGGATTCCTTGCAACATTCGGTTTTAAGCAACGCTAGACTTTCCTGAGCTAGCTTTATTCTGGTATCTTCCGCGCTGGCAGGCTTTAGCCATGATTTCGGCCAAAGAGGCGTCCTCAACCTCGATGCGCTCCTGCCACTGGCCCAGCTCCCGCGCAATCTGCTCCCCCGTCTCGCGTAATTCCTTCACTAGCCTGGTATCGGTAACAAACGTCTCGTGTACTTGTTTTCCGATCACCTTGACGGCCCGCACGACAAGGCCGGTCTGGCCGCCTGGGACGCTCTCTAGTCGAGGGTCTGCCGCGCGTTCCTCGACGATCTGGAGCAATTTGTCATGCATCTGGCGCAAGACCGCTACACGCTTGTCCCGCTGCGCTAAACCCGTCTTTAGAGCCTTGTCTGCATAGATTTGCGTTAGTTCCACGATCCGCTCGACAATTTCCGGCCTCTTTTTCCACTTGTAGAGCGTAGCGATGTGAATGCCGCACAACTCGCTTATTTTCAAGTCGCTACGGAGATCTTCGGCAAGTAACTGCGCCGCCCGCTCCCGCCTCTTGTTTTTTAATCTCAATCGTTTTTCCTCTACGGCGGGCGGCGCTGTCCGTAACTGCACATATTTGGCCCGTTGAAAACCGCTACAGTGAGACTCGACCCACAGGCATGAACTGCGGGAGTTACCTCCCTGAAAGAAGGCTTTATGAGTGACCCTTCTTCGTCCCCTTGGCGAACAGCATACATCGGCGCCCTCTTTGAGTTGGACGCGGTTCAATTGGCTCTCCGAATTGCCGATGCGAATGCGGCAATCCAAGAGAGACTTAAAACTCCCATTGAAATCAGCAGGCATGAGCACGAGGCCATTGAATCTGCTCAACAAAGACTTGCGACCATGGAAGGTCGGCAGGTTGATAGTGTTTTTCTTACTCGAACAGTCCCCATGGAATAACGCTTGGGCCATCGCTCTCGGCCATCTCATGAGAACACCACGCCGTTGCCATCCGCTATCCATTTGCCGTTAAACGCGATCAGAACCATCTGTCCGCCAGCGCTCGTGCTCCATGTGCCAGTGTTCACAGCCGCCGCTCCTGTTTGCAGTAGGCCGGCCGTTGTGAGCGTGTGCTGAAACGCCGTGAACGAGTAGATTGTGATTTGCAGCCCATCCTCCGTGCCAGCCAGTGGGGCGCCGAGCGTCAAGGCGCAAATCGAGCCCTTTGTGATCACATAGCTGCCCGGGCTGTGCGGGTCAATTGCGCCGTTCGCGGAAAGCAGGTATTGGCCGGTGAGCGGATTGCCGAGTAGCGCGGCCTGCTCACTCTGGAGGTATGCCCCGATATTTCGCTGATAGCTCATTTGCCTTCCCTTCTTATGCTAGCCATGAGAGCTCCTTTTCGCCTGGGGAGTAGTATTCCCTGACCGGCTCGACCCTCGGCGGCGCCAGGATCTGCACGGCGAAGGTATGGCCAGAGAGTCGCCGTAGTCCGGTGAGGATAGGCCGCGCTTCTTTAAGTCCTCTTTGCGCTCCAGCTGGATTTGCTGTTGCGCCGAGAATCCGTATTGCGGGCCGGTGAGGTCCATTTCGATTTCCGGCTCGTCGGGGATTTCAGCGTTCGCCTTGAGCCAATCCCGCATGAGTCCCCACACTTCAGCGCGCCGATTGAAATACCGTGCAGCGTTGTTGGCCGGTTTGCCGCCGTGAAACGCGTAGAGCAAGCGTCCATAGCTATGGAATTTCAGCTGGTCGAAGACGGTGTTACCGATGCCGTCGCTATCCACCACTACAGCATCGGGGTTGTGCTCGCGTTGCCGCGAAACTCTACTTTGACCGTCTGCCGGAATCAAAGCCGCGCCAGGGATTTATCGAGGAAGCACAGTACCGCGCCATTGCCGCGAAATGCACAGACCTGTATCTGCGCGCCATGCTCGCGCTGGCCTACAATTTCGGATTCAGAAAGGGCGAGCTGCTGACGCTGCGGGTTTCCGACTGCGATCTTCTAGGCGGAACAGTCAGGCTTCGCACATCTAAAAACGGAGAGCCGCGTACGGTGCCGCTCACCGCTGAAAGGCGCGCGTTGCTGGCCTCTTGTATCGCGGGGAAAGGGCCGGATGCGCCGGTATTCACGCGCAAGGGCAAGGTCGTGTCTGACTTTCGGGGAACCTGGGAAACCGTCACGAAAGCGGCCGGCTGCCCGGGTTTGTTATTCCATGACCTTCGGCGCTCTGCAGTGCGGAACATGGTACGCAGTGGCGTTCCCGAAGTGGTCGCCATGCGAATCAGCGGCCACAAGACGCGTTCTGTATTCGACCGTTACAACGTCACCAGCGAGCGCGATCTAGTCGATGCGGCGCAAAAAATTGAATCCGTTTCGTTAAGCTACAGTAAAGCTAAAGTCGCC
>DATNCJ010000074.1:0-3248 GCA_035607215.1 Candidatus Eiseniibacteriota bacterium | reverse complement strand
AAAGCGGCTGAGCGCTTCCTGCCTGATGCCGCGCCCGTTGTCTTTTATTTCCAGAATTATCTGCCGAGCCTCCTGCCGGATCAACACATTCGCCGCTGACGCACCGGAATGCCGGTGTACGTTGGTCAAGCCCTCCTGCAGGACGCGGAAAAGGCCAATTTCCACTTCGGCCGGCAAACGCGCCATATCGCCGGGCGCATCCAGGCTGACCTGGATTCCGCTGCGCTGCGCGATCCCGTCAACCAACCAGCGGGCGGCGGAGGCCAGTCCCACATCGTCGATCATCGGCGGATGCAGAAGGTAGGAGAGCGTACGGATTTCAGAGACGCATTGCTCCATCAACTCTTGCGACTCAGTCCACAGGCCGGCCTGGTCCGGCGCTTGTCGGAGCATGTCAAGATTGAGTTTCAAACCCACCAGGTACTGTCCCAGGCTGTCGTGCAGTTCGCGCGCAATGCGGCGGCGCTCCGCGTCCTGCAACCTGAGCACCCGGGTGGACAGCTGCTGCAAGGCGGCGGTGCGCTGTTCTACCTGCGATTCCAGCCGATCGTTCGCCAGGCGCAAATTGGTTTCGCTCTGGCGGAGTGCCTGTTCCGCCCGCTTCTGTTCGGTAACGTCACGCACAAAACACCGGGTATGAATAAACTCGCCATTCTCCCAGAGTCCGTTGGAGTAAATCTGCACCTGCTTGATGGAACCGTCCTTGCAGCGCAGCTCGGCGGGACAATCGTAAATATCTTCGCCCCGCATCAGCCTTCGCCAATATTCGGCAAAGACATTTTCATCGAGGTGGAACTCGGAGAACTGATGGCCGACGTACTCCTCCGGGGAATATCCCAGCAGATGCAATAGAGCCTTATTGGCCCACAAGATCTTCTGGCCCGGGCCCACCCGCTGCACCCCCTCCACGGCATTTTCCAGGAAATCGGCCAATTCTGACTGTTTGCTGCGCAGCGAGTTCTGAGCGCGGCTGCGCTCGGTCTTCGCGGTTTCGAGCGCCTGCACTTTCTGCTGCAAGTAAGAAATGCTGCGCAGGCGTTCCTCATCGGTGGACAACGCGGTGTAGCTCTCATCCGGAATCACCGCGGAGTGCGTGGCACAGATTCTCAAAAAGGCGTCGCCATCTTCGTCGCGATTGAAGTTAGTGATGGGATAGGCGCAATGGAGAGCGAAGGAATGAGTGCGGGCCAGATCGTTCCACAGCTCTTCGAGCCGGATCGCAGCTTCGGAATGTCCCTCCGCCCACAACAGGGCTACCATCTCTCCAAAGGCGGCAACTCGCGGCTGCCCGGTACCGGTGACGGCCCTGAGTTGATGGAAAAAACTTCCAACCACGGAGGCGAAGCGCTCCGGGTCCGGCCAGCCATCGAGCATGAACCGGGAAAGCGTCTCGGCCGCATCGACCGCGATCAACCGTCCCTGCCGGACCGCGCCGGATACGTCAAAGCCGCGTTCCTTCAGTTGCTGAAAGAGCCCATCACGATGGGCGCGGGTCGCGATCACCACGGCCGCATCGCCGGCCCCGAGCGCGGTACCGATAAAGCGGCTGATCGCGCCCAGCAGGGCCGCGTCCCCGGTATAAAACTGGACCACATGACCATGGGAATCATGGTCGTGCCACTGCGCCGGCGGCGCCAGCGGAGCAGTCACCGGAGTGTCACTGATACTCATACTTTAAATTCCGTAGATTGAGATTGTTACAGCAACACTCAGACCTTCCAATACGGTGAATCATGTAGAGCAAAGGGTTCAGGAGGCGCTGAATTATTCGTGCAACCGGTTTGGGAAGGGCATGTGCGGTTTGGCAAGGGCACGGGAGGGCACGACTTCAGTCGTGCCGCTGATTCCGGAACGCAGGAGCGCTTTAGCGTCTGCGGTGAGCTTCACGGTCGAGAAAAGCAAACCTCAGGCGCTAAAGCGCCGCCAAATCTCCAGCATTTTGTGGCACGACTGAAGTAGAGCCCTTCCCAAACTGCTTGGCATTCGCGGCACGACTTGAAGTCGCCCTCCCGACATTATGTACGTCATCAAGGCGCACTCGATCGCGGCACACTAGCGGAACAGGTTCCGAGCCAGGAAAAACGCATTCGCCGGCCGTTCGGCCAGGCGGCGCATGAAGTAGGGATACCACTCCGTGCCAAACGGGATATAGACGCGCATGCGCCAGCCCTCGCGCACCAGGCGCCGCTGCAAGTCGCGGCGAATGCCGTACAGCATCTGGAATTCAAAGGCGTCGGGTGGAATGTGTTCCTGCGCGGCAAAGGACATGGCTTGCTGAATGATCTTTTCGTCGTGCGTCGCCAGCCCGTGATAGACGCCGCTCTTCATCAGGACCTTCATCAGCCGGACGTAATTAGCATCCACTTCCGATTTTTTCTGGAAAGCGATTTCGTCCGGTTCTTTGTAAGCCCCTTTACACAGGCGGATGCGGATACGCTCGGCCAGCAGCTTTTCGATATCACTCTCCGCGCGGCGCATATAAGACTGGATCACCGCGCCCACCACGCCCGCATGGCCGGGCATGCGGTGCAGTTCATGCACAAAATCGAGGGTGCGCTGGGTGTAGGGTGAGCCTTCCATGTCCACCCGGACGAAATTCGGCGGCTGCATGGCCGCGGCCTTCGCCACCAGTCCGGTAACCAGATCGCGGGCAAGTTGCTCGTCCACGTCGAGGCCCATGTGGGTCAGCTTCAGGCTGACATTGGCGTTGAGCCCGCGGCTCGAGATTTCATCCAGCATCTGGTGGTAGAGTTGGGCGCTGTCGCGAGCTTCATCGGCGTTGGTGACGTTCTCGCCGAGGTTATCGACCGAAACGCTAAGGCCTGCCCGGTTGACGACTTGTGTAACCCGCAGGGCATCTTCGACCTGGGTGCCAGCCACGAAACGGCTGGACAAGCGCCGCCCCACGCCGGAGCGTTCGGCCATCCCGCGCAACCAGCGGCTCTCCGAAAGAGAAATAAAGAGCGCCCTCAGCACCGCGTTCGCTCCAGACGACCGAGATAGCAGGCACGCTGCAGGCGCATCAGGATCACAGAATTTTGTATCACACTCGAGGAAAATCCGAGGCGGACTGAGCGTGGGTCTGGATTTGTGTCCGACCCGCACTGTTCTTATTGTTGAGGATCGAACCTGACTTCGATGGGCTCCCGGGTCTCGCGTGCCGACGGCGCCCATTTCCACTTGTAGATAGCGTCCTGCGCCGCCCGCACCAGCACCGGATGTCCGCCGCGTACTTCGACCGACTTGAC
>DATNCJ010000039.1:0-3562 GCA_035607215.1 Candidatus Eiseniibacteriota bacterium | reverse complement strand
GCTCGCGGGCCGTCTGACATTAGGTTAGGGGAACAAGTTTCAACGCGACGTTTCGCCGCGTTCTTTGCAACGAATCCCGATTGGCGAGCGATTCTTCGGGCACAAATCACCTCTGCGCGCGTCCAAGTAGATTTGGGCCCTTCCGATTGGACCTCCAAATTAGCTGATCGCCGTGGGGTGCGCTGATGCTCCATCGAATTGTTCTTATGGCCATGGCAACTCTGTTTTTGATGGTTGCGCCGCGCCCGCTACTGCCGCAGGTGGCGATTCCCGATGGGCCGGCGGGCGCGACCCTTAGAGCTTGGTTGCAGGCCTTCAACAGCGGAGACCGGGCGCAAATGGAGGCTTATTGCGCCAAGTATGATCCGAAGCAGACGGCGGACGGAATGATGGGGTTCCGGAATATGACCGGGGGGTTCGAGGTCGTGCAGATTCTGAAGGCGGAACGACTGCATCTGGAATATCTGGTGAAGGACCGGAACAGCGAAACGCGGGCGGTGGGGACGCTGGATGTGAGGGACGGCGATCCTGCGGTGGTGGTGCAGGCCGGGTTGCGGGCGCTTCCGCCGGGGGCGGATGTGTCGGAACTGGTGTTCAAGATTGACGCGGCTACGCGGACGCGGGTGATTGACGGCGCGATCGCGCAAATGAATCAGACCTACGTGTTTCCCGAGGTGGCGAAGAAGATGGAAGAGGCGGTGCGAGCGCGCCAGAAACGCGGGGAATACGACGAGATTACGGATGGCAGCAGGCTGGCCGCGAAGCTCACCGACAATTTTCAGGAGGTGAGCCACGACAAGCATCTGCGCGTGAACTACGATCCGATGAAAATCCCGGAGCGGGCGGATGATGCCAAGCCGAGTCCCGAGGACATGGCGCGCTTTCGCGAACAGATGGAGAAGATGAATTGCGGATTCAAGAAGGTGGAGCATCTGAGCGGGAACGTCGGATATGTGAAGTTCAACATGTTCGGCGATCCAGAGACATGCGGACCCACGGCGATTGCGGCCATGAATTTTCTGGCCAATGTGGATGCGATCATTTTTGATTTGCGGGAGAACGGCGGGGGCGATCCCAAGATGGTGGCGTTGATTTCCACGTACCTGTTTGCGGAGCCGACGCATTTGAACGATCTGTGGCAGCGCAAGGACAACACCACGCAGCAATACTGGACATTGCCGTATGTGCCGGGGAAGCGGCTGGATGGCAAGCCGGTATATGTGCTGACGTCAAAGCAAACATTTTCGGGGGCGGAAGAGTTCTGCTACAACCTGAAGAATTTGAAGCGCGCGACACTGGTGGGAGAGACGACGGGTGGAGGAGCGCATCCGGTGTCGGGGCATCGGATCGATGAGCACTTCATCATCGGCGTGCCGTTTGCGCGGGCCATCAATCCTATTTCGAAGACCAATTGGGAAGGCACGGGCGTGGAGCCGGATGTGAAAGTATCAGCCGCCGAGGCGCTGACGACGGCTGAGAGAATGGCCCACGAGCGGAAGAGCCCAAAGTAGATTCCGCGGCCCGAAAATTGTCGATCGATTCGTCACGCAAGCTGACGCTGATAGTCGGCGGCGTCGAAGTGGCCTTTGGATTCGGCGATCAGGGCGTCCGATCCGATTTGCCACTCTTCGTAGCCGCTGATGCGAACGCGCTTGCCGGTGCCGCCAGTACTTGTGGTTGTGCCCTCCAGGGTCCAGCGGTAGACGGCGCGATCGTTGTGGATCTCCAGACCATCCATGAGGATCTTAAGATCGGGGAAAACGGTCATGAATTCTTGCGCGGCGGCGGTGATGGCGGCGCGGCCAATCGCAGGTGTGTTTTCATTGATGCGGAGGGAGCCGTTGGGCGAATAGAAGGCGGCAACGCTGGCAGCATCCTGGCTGCACCAGGCCACAGTGTAGCGCCGCGCAACATCGCGCAGATACTCTGGTTCCATTTTCATTTACATTCAGCCGCCAGGGCGTCGCGTTTGCGTGCGATCAGTCAACAAAATGCTACACCGCCGGAAGAGAGTGGTGTTCGTGCTGGATGCGCCAGCGGCCGTCGATCTTGCGCAGGCCCATGGTCAAGCGAAAATCGAGCTCTTCGCGCTTGCCACTCGAAAGGTCCACGCAATGTCCGATCGCGGTAGCAAAGGCGACGTCGTCGCCGGCAGTCACTTTCACATCGGTGAAGTGAAATCTGACAGGCTTCTCAGCTGTCGAAAAGAACGGTTCCCAGGTGGCCATGTAAGCGTCCAAGCCTTGCGAAAGGAAGGGTGGCGGGACGTCGAACATCAGCATGTCGGGATCATGGTCGGCACGAATCGCCGCGCGATTCTCTTCGCGAACGGCTTTGGCCCATCGGTCGATGAGCCCTTTGATCTCTGTCTCGTTGCTGGATGCCGCGGCTTGTGTTCCTGGTTCGGACATGGCATGGCCCTTTCGTCTACTGCTAATTGAATAGACGGACCGTTCAGGCAGAGGGTTTTGCCGGCCAGGTGATTTGTCCGCCGTGGTGGTATGCAGCGTTAGCGATGTGGCCAGCGCGCGCGGCGGATACACCGGTCTCTACTGGAGCGTTCGGTTCTTTGCGGGTGCGGATGCAGTCGAAGAAATTTTTCATGTGATCGATGGTGCCGTCGCGGAAGGAGTCGGCGTGGACGACCGCGACGTCTTTGCCGGGGGCGACGTTGCCCATACCTTCGCGATAGACGCTGAAGCCGCTGCGGTTGATCTTGAGGGTGGCTTCGGTGCCGCGGAAATCGAGGCCGCCGTCGTCGATGGACGAGGCCATGGAGCCTTCGTAGACGACGTCGAAGCCGGGGTAACGGACGGCCGCCTGCAGCGTGTCGGGGCAATCCCAGGTGGTGAAGGTGTATTTGTCGGCGAGGATTTGCGCTTGCCTGGGCTGGTCGGTTTTCATAGCCCAATGGACCACATCGATCCAGTGAGTGAAGAGGTCGGTCATGGCGCCGCCGCCGAAATTCCAGAACCAGCGCCAGAGATAGAATTTTTCTTCGCTGAAGGGCTGGGGGGGCGCGCCGCCGAGCCATTGCTTCCAGTCGAGGGCCTGAGTGTCAACAGGTTTGTGATTGCTGACCCAGGAGAGATAGTTCTGCCACCAGTAGGTGCGGATTTGCGGGATGCGGCCAAGGCTGCCGCCCTGGATGAGATCGACGGCGTCGCGGAAGTGGCTCCAACTGCGCTGCTGCATGCCGCACTGGAGGATTTGTTTGCTGGAGCGCACGCCTTTGGTGAGCGTGGCGCCTTCCTCCAGCGTGTGGGTGACCGGCTTTTCGAGGTAGACGTCTTTGCCGGCGGCGAGCGCATCGACGGCCATGCGGACGTGCCAGTGATCGGGAGAGGCGATGAAGACAGCGTCGAGTTTCTGGTCGAGGAGTTCGCGATAGTCGGAGTGGGTGGTGGCGGCGTTGCCGTTCGCACGCTGCTTCACGGCATCGCGACGCGGCGTGTAGACGTCGGACACTGCGGCGATTTGCCAGGTGCCGACTTTGTCGGCGGAGTCCATGAGATTGCCCATGCGGCCGCCGGCGCCGATGATGCCGACGCGGATCCGCTTC
>DATNCJ010000060.1:0-30685 GCA_035607215.1 Candidatus Eiseniibacteriota bacterium | reverse complement strand
TGGGGCTGGCGGGATCCGGCTGGACGTAGCGGAGAAATTTGGGCGCGTCTTCCGCGACCATGCGGCGGACGCGGCCGGCGTACAACTCTTCAATTTCCACCAGGTGCGCCAAGACCTCGGAGATCGACCAGCGTTCCGGGGTGGGCTTCCAGTGCAATAAATCGTCCGGCAGCATGGGCTTGGACGAACTGCGCCCGCCTCGGAAGGCGGCCACTACCGGAGCCTGCATGGCCGGCGAGGTTTCAAGAGGCGTCGCGGTGTGAAGCATCGTTTCGAGGAGAAACGGCGTCTTTTCCAGGAGCGAGGTTGCCGGCTGGATGTCGGGAGCCTGTTCGGCCTGCATGGAGACCTCCAAGGGTTGTGATTGTAGCTGCGACGCGGGCAGCGGGTGAAGAATCCGCGCATAATGAGACTGGCGGAGATTCCTGAAGGCGAGAGGCGGACGAATGGCCAGAGTAGTGGCGCTGATGGACGATCTGTTCTTTCAGATGAAAGTGGCGGAGACGGCAAAGCAGCTGGGAATGGAGCTGAAGGTCGCGGCGACCGCGGACTCGCTAATGCAGCTGTTGCAGATGGAGCCGGCGCCGCGGTTGGCGATCGTGGACCTGAACGCGCGGGGCGGTGCGATTGCGGCGATCGAACGGGTACGCGCGGGAAATAGCGGCGTGCGGATGGTGGGGTTTTTGTCGCACGTACAGACGGAGCTGGCGGCCCAGGCGCGAGCGGCTGGATGCGATGAAGTGATGCCGAGATCGAGCTTCACGCAGAACCTGGCGGCAATTTTGGGGGCAGCGAAGGAGTGATGGGACTGGTGACTGGCGACCGGGCGACTGTCCTGATGCGGGACGCTGTGACGTGCCGGTTTCCTTGGAGTGATTCGTGAGTTGGCGAGCTTTTGGAGCGAGAGGGCGGACGGCGATCGCAGCCACGGTGGCGCTGTGCATTGGTAGTATTGGCGCCGGTGCGGTGCCGGCGCAGAGTACGACTGCTGGAGTGCGCCCAGGCAGTGATGTTGCGGCCGCACCGGGGAGTCCGGGTGCAGCGCTACGTGATGCGCTGGTGGCGGCGTGTTCGCAGAGCCAACAGGATTTTGCGAAATTTCTGACGGTGAGGAACTCGGAGACTTTCGCGCGGCTGACGGCGACCGCGCGAGTGGCGCTGATGAAGCGATTCGTGCTCTTGAACCAAGTGGGAAAGGCTTCAGTGGCGGCGAGTTCCTCGGGCAGACCACTCGTAAGGTGCCAAACTCCGGAGGGTGCCGCAGAGCTGCAGATCGGCGGGGCCGATGCGTCGGACAATCTGGCATTCCTGCCGGTGGAAGTACGTGATGCGACGGATACGACGGGAAGCAGCGTCATGCACGTGAAAATGGGGTTGGTGCGCGAGAACGGCGACTGGAAATTGCTGTCGGTGGGCCTGGTGCTGTTGGATTTGCCGTCGCTGGCCGCGGAGTGGGATGCGGCGGAGATCGACGCGACGGAGCGCCAGGCAATTGATGAGCTGAAAGCGATTGCGGACGCCGTGGAGGCGTACCGGAAAGCCTATGCGCACCTTCCGGAGTCTCTGGACAAAATGGGGCCGGCCGCGCGCGGCGCCACGGCGAATGCCGATACCGCGGGGCTGCTGGACCGGGAGTCCGCAGCGGGCGCCAAGAACGGCTACACCTTTCGGTATGTGATCGCCGGGGCAAGTTCGCAGGGCGCGCCGGCGAAATTTGAGCTGGCGGCGACGCCGCAGGTTTACGGCCGCACCGGGCGGCGATCGTTTTTCCGTGATGCTAGCGGCGGATTACACGGCGCGGACCACCAGGGAGCGGTGGGTGGCGCCACGGATCCGAAGGTGGAGTAACCGGGTGAAATCGGTGGCCTGGCGAAAGTACAGTTAATCGTTTGTATCAACCGCCGGTGGATGATCTTGCTCCGGCGCGAGCGTACTTACACAATACGATCAGGGCATCCATCTCACCCCACGCTCCGCGTGAAGAGCGCGCGACCTCAGGGTCTCTCGGGCAGAAGGAGACCTGTACATGGCTGATGTCATGGCGGACCGGCGCGAAGCGCCGCGCTACGCACTCATACTTGCAGCGGAAGTGGTGGAGACCGCCACGGGAGCGACGCTGACCGGGCGATCCTCCGATGTGAGCCGTACCGGCTGCTATATCGATACGCTGAATCCGGTGCCGCTGGGGTCGCAGGTGAAGGTGCAGTTGCGGAGCGGGGATGCCGCTTTCGAAGCCGCGGCGAGAGTCGCATACGTTTGCCCGGGCCTGGGCATGGGGCTCCATTGGGGTGCCAACGTAGCGCCTGAGAAGTTGGCGCTGCTGGATCGCTGGTTGGCGGAAGCGGCACGCCATCAGTAGTGCAGCATTTGGGTTTGCTTGACGGATAGGAGTCTGGTGTGGCCGGAGGAGCCCAGGGGCGCCATTTTCAGACGTGTTGCTGCAAAAAACTCGCCTGATTTTCTCTACTGAGTCACTGAAGAGCCAGACACGCACATCAAGCCAGCGGCGATTTGTGCCGCGGCGCGCTTGGCGCTACCATCGGCAGTTCTTATGCGGCTGATACCATGGGCGATTCCTTCCGTTCTGTTGGGTCTCACCCTCGCGTTGCTCGGGCCATCGAGCCTGCCGGCGCGAGCGCAGTTCGATGCGCAGAATGGGCCGCTGCCGGTTTTTGAGCTGCACAGCGGATTCTGGATCAATCTCCATCACACGCTATATCTGCAGGCGCGGCAATCGCGCGATGACCGGTCGGCGCCATCAGCACTGGTGCCGGGCGTGGAGACCCATCGCACAGCGAACGAGCGGCAGACGTGGGATGCCGCGGTGGCCTACTATCAGGCCAATTACGCCGACAAGGATCTGCTATTCAATACCGAGCTGACGCTGCTCAAGAATCAGCTGGGAGAATTCGAAGGATGCGATGAACTTTCCGGCGCCAAAAAGAAAACGTGTGATGCGGGGCTGCCGCCGGCGCTGACAAAAATTCTGGAGTCGGCGGCGGTGGTGTATCGCGCGCATGAGTGGCCGGCGCACGATCGAGCGAACCGCGTGTGGATCGCGGGAGTGGCGCCGCTGGTGCGCGAGAAGGGGCTGGGACTCTCGGAAAGATTGGCGGAGGTTTACCAGGCGCGGTGGCCAAAACAGAAGATTCGCGTGGACGTGACCGCGTACGCGAATTGGGCGGGAGCGTACACCACGCTGGATCCATTGCGAGTGGTCATAGCCAGCACCGATCCGAGGAATCAGGGTAGCGCGGCGCTGGAGATTCTGTTTCATGAGGCGTCGCATGGAATTGCCGAGCCAGTGCAGTTGGCAATCAACCGCGAGTGCCGCCAGCGGGATAAAGCCATCCCGCGGGATCTGTGGCACGCGCTGCTGTTCTACACCACTGGCGAGGTGATCAAGCCGGTGATGGCGGCACAAGAGGCGCAGGCTCCGAGAGATGGCGCAACCAGCGCGACTATTGCTACTGGCGCTACGGGCTCGGAATATATGCCATATGCGTTTCGCGAACGCTTGTATCAGCGCGGGTGGGACAACTATTTAAGTTTGCTGCGGAGGTTCTGGCAACCGTATCTGGACGGCAAGGCTTCTTTTGACGATGCCATCGCGCACATGGTGTCTGCGCTTTAGCCTCCTTCCTGTTGGATTTGTCCGGTCAAAACCGCCCTCCGTTCGTACCTCAGGGCAAGCAGAAGACGGCCGCTATAAAGTGGCTGCCGGATCGTGGCGGGGTGCGTCCAAAGCGATGTGATATAAGGGGCGCCATGGCTACTTTCGTTCGCTGGATGCGATTTTGTTTGGTTGCGGGATTTTTTATTTCTACCGCGGGTTCGAATTTACTTGCGGCGCAGGGCGGCCAGAACGTTACGCCTTACAAACCGCCTGATCCTCCGGCGGTGCCTTCTCACGCCGATCTCTTGCGCGGCGAGTATGGGCCTTATCGAGCGAACAATGATTTGCTGTCGTATCACCTGGATATTCGCGTCGATCCGGAAAAGAGGTACCTGAGCGGGAAGAACACGATCCGGTTCAAGATGCTTTCGGATTCGACGCGCATCCAACTGGACCTGCACGCGGCACTGAACATCGACAAAATCCTGCTGGAGACGACGCCGCTGAAGTACGAGCGCGATTCCGGCGCGGTGTTTGTTGATTTTCCGGAAACTTTGAGAAAAGGCGAGACGTACGCGATCGATTTCTACTATTCGGGGAATCCGGTGGAGGTGGGCAGGTTTGGCGCGATTACCTTCAAGAAGGATGCGTCAGGGCACCCGTGGATCAATACCGCGTGTGAAGAAACGGGCGCGAGCGTGTGGTGGCCAAACAAGGATCAATGGCGCGACGAAGTGGAGAACATGGAGATCAGCGTCGCGGTACCGAACGATCTGGTGGATGTGTCCAACGGAAAATTCGCGGGGAAGACCGATCTGGGCGACGGATACACGCGGTGGGACTGGCAAGTACACTATCCGATCAACAATTACGACGTGTCGCTGAATATCGGCACTTATCAGCATTTTTCGGACAGCTACAAGAACTTGCCGCTGGATTTTTACGCGTTGCCGGAGGATCTGGAGAAGGCCAAGAAGCAATTTGTGCAGGCGAAAGGAATGTTGGAGGCCTTCGAACACTACTTTGGGGAATATCCGTTCGAGAAAGACGGCTACAAGCTGATTGAGGCGCCCTATTCGGGCATGGAGCACCAGAGCGCGGTGACCTACGGCAATCATTTTGCGAACGGGTACCTGGAGCGCGACTGGACCGGCGTAGGCATCAGCCCGCGATTCGATTTCATCATCATTCATGAGAGCGGGCACGAGTGGTTTGGGAACGCGGTGAGCGCCGCGGACCGCTCGGACATGTGGATCCACGAGGGAATGACAACGTATCTGGAGTCGCTGTACGTGGAATACATGTACGGGTACGCGGACGCCATCAAATATACCAACGGCTACAAGCCGAAAGTGAAGAACGATCGACCCATCCTCACCGCCCGTGGGGTGAACGCCACGCCGCCGGCGGACCAATATTTCAAAGGCACGCTATTCCTGAACACGCTGCGCAGCGTGGTGAACGACGACAAGAAGTGGTTCGCGCTGCTTCACGATTTCTTCCAGCACTTCAAGTATCAAAACATCATGACCGAAGATGTGGTCGCGTACTTCAATCAATACACCAAAATGGATCTGACTCCGATCTTCGATCAGTATTTGCGGCACACGGGTATTCCTACGCTGGAACTGAAATTCAACGAGAGCAATGGCGAACTGAAGTATCGCTGGAAAGCAGACGAAGCGGCCTTTGCGATGCCAGTTCGCGTGGGAGCGGTGGACAAATGGCAGATCATCCGCCCAACGACGAATTGGCAGGAATTGAAAACCGGGTTGCGAAAGGCGGAGTTTGAGGTGGCGACCGATCTGTACTATGTGAATGTCAGTAAGGAGTAGGTGCGGCGCGCCCTGGGCGCCGGCATCCGTTCCTTTCCATCGTTTGTACTCAAGGGCGTTTGTACCCAAGGGCGGGCACGGGGCGGCGGTTGAGACCGTGGCTTGAGGGCCGCCGCCGATCGAAAAAATACTCACCGCTGAAGGGGTGAGCTACAGGGTGAGATACAGCAATCACGCTGCAAGCACTCGGCCCGATTGAAGTTACGGACCCGCGCGGGGGCTATTTCTCCGTAACGTTGGTTATGCTAGGCTTCCCCTGCCAAAAAAGCCCCGGCTCCGAGTGGCGCCATTCTATCGCGCCGTTCTATCGTGGCATGGACCTTCCCGACTGGTTCCGGAACGCGCCTCGGTATAGGCGTCTCCGCAGAACCTAAGAAGCCAGGGCGTTATCGAACGGTGTGCAACTCCCCGGGAGGAGAGGCTGCCACGCGGAGACGAAAAGGAAGCGACGCCCATGTCAGGTATCACAGCTACCTCCAAATCGGCCCAACAAACGATGGAACTCAAGCTTGCACACTCGCCAGACTCCGACGACGCTTTTATGTTTTACGCGTTAGCCACGCACAAGCTGTCGACGCCCGGCTACAAATACACGCATGTTCTGTCGGACATTCAGACGTTAAATGACGCGGCGTTGGCGGAAACCTACGACGTCACGGCAGTGAGCTTCGCGGCGTATCCTTATTTGCGCGATAAGTACGTGTTGCTCGATTGCGGCGCCAGCTTTGGCGAGAATTACGGGCCGATCGTGGTGGCGCCGAAATCGATGCGTCCACAGGAGCTGGCCGGCAAGCGCATTGGCATTCCCGGACTGCGCACGACCGCGTATTTAACGCTGAAACTGTTGGAGCCGAATTTTGAAGCAGTGGTGATGCCGTTCGACAAGATTCTGGACGCGGTACAGGCGGAAAGCGTGGATGCCGGGCTGCTGATTCACGAGGGGCAGCTGTTGTTTCCGCAACTGGGGCTGCATCGCGTAATCGATCTGGGCGTGTGGTGGCACGATCGCACGAAGCTGCCGCTGCCGTTGGGCGGCAACGCGGTGCGTAGGGCGCTGGGTCCCGAACTCGGGCGCCAGGTAGCGAAGACCATTCGTGACTCCGTAGAGTACGGTCTGGAGCATCGTGAAGAAGCGCTGAACTATGCGATGCAGTTCGCGCGCGACATGGAAACCGACGTCGCCGATCGCTTCGTGGGCATGTACGTGAACAAGTGGACGGTGGGCTACGGCGAACGCGGGAAACGCGCGGTGACGGAATTAATCGAGCAAGGCACGAAAGCCGGGTTGCTGCCCGAGCCCGCCACGGTTGAGTTCCTCGGCGAGAACGACTGACGGCGCAGCTATTTCTTCTGCGGCGTGAAGTACAGATCCTGATAATCGAAACTGAAATCGGCGAGCGGCGATACTGCCACCATCGTGAAATGATCGATGGCACCATCCGGCTTCAGCGCGAAAGTTACGAAGGCATCCTCGATGGTGCGATCGCGCCAGTGCGCCTTGAAGGTGTCGTACTGCCAGTGCTGCAAGTCCGCTACCGCCGCGGGCGTGTGGTCCAGAGTGAAGACCAGCTGTCCATTCTGCAGTTTGATCGTTGCGGGCCCGTACCAGGGATCGGTGTAAATTCCGGCGTATTTTTCGGCTGGGAGTGACGGCTTGGAATCCGCGGCACGACCCGACGCCGCCTTCTTCGTGATCTCCGCGGCGTCTTTCTCGTCCTGTTCGTCATGAGCCTTGAAGGCGGCCGTCCAATCGCTGGTCGCGCCGCCCAGATAGTGATCGACGATGTGGAACAGGATCGACTCCATCGCGCCAACCTGCTCGGCGTTGGTCAGCACCACGACCCCGAGATTTTCTTCCGGGATCAATTGCACGCGCGAGACGAAGCCTGACAAGCCGCCACTGTGGCCGATCAGCTTTCTCCCTTTGTAGTCGCTCAAGCCCCAGCCGAGGCCATAGGCGCGGAAATGGCCGCGCAGCGCGGACAGCGGGCCGGTTTCACCCGCATCGATGGGCAGAATCGTCTGCGCCGACCACATCTCGTGCGATTGCGCCTCGCTGAAAAGGCGCCCATCGCGGTCTGGGAATTTTCCATGGTTCAACTGCAGCAGAAACCATTTGCACATTTCCGCGACCGACGAATTGATTGAGCCAGCCGGCGCGGCATTGTCCAGATCCTGAAAGGACACGACCTGCAGCTTGCCGTCCACCCTGGAGTGCGGAAACGCATAGTTGTCGCCGGGCTTGAACGCCGTGTTGCTGATGTTCGTCGTTTTCATCCCCAGCGGCGTGAGGATTTTCTCGCGGACGTAGTCGTCCCACGTGGTGCCGGTCACCGCGGGAATGATTTGGCCGGCGGTCATGTACAGCAGGTTGTCGTACGCATAGCGGCTGCGAAAGCTGGAGGCGGGTTTCATGAAGCGCAGCTTGTAAATGATTTCCTGGCGCGTGAAGGTGGTATGCGGCCAGAACAGTAGATCGCCTTCGCCCAGGCCCATGCCGCTGCGATGCGTCAGCAAGTCGCGAATGGTCATCTCGTGCGAGACGTACGGGTCATACATCTGGAATCCCGGGAGCCGCTGGTACACCGGATCGTCCCAGGAGAGCTTGCCTTGATCGACCAGCGTGGCGAGAGCGGCGGCGGTGAATGCTTTTGTGTTGGAGCCGATGCCGAAGAGCGTGTTCTCGTCCACCGGCGTGGAATCGCCGAGTTTGCGGACGCCGTAACCCTCGGCGAGGACTACCTTGCCGCCCTTGACGATTGCTACGGCGATGCCCGGAACGTCGAAGGTCTTCATCGCGCGAGTTACGTAGGCGTCCAGATCGGCTGGCGGATTTGTTTGGGCGGCTGCGCCAGCGCCGCTGACCCACGCGACCGCGAACACAATCACAAGGAAACGAATCGCACGCATCGAAGGCATGATGAGAAAGCTCCTATAAAGTCGGCGTGCATTAAACCACATGCTCAGCGGCGAGCGCGAAGCGAATTGCGGAACTGCAATCTTGACGCATATGAGCGAATCCACTAGTGTCGGCACACGATGAAAACTTTTCGAATCTCGGCTAGCGGCGGAATGATTCTGGCTCTCTGTTTGTTGGCAGCGCAGCGTTTGCACGGCCAGGCGGCGTCGGAATATCGCCAGCGCGCGGAGAGCAAAGACAATTGGCCCACGCAAGCTGTGCGCGCCGCAAAGGGCATGGTCGCTACCGATGAGGAGCTCGGCTCACAAGCCGGCGTGGAAATTTTGAAGCGGAGCGGCAACGCCGTTGACGCCGCGGTTGCCACCGCTTTCGCGCTTGCCGTCGTGGAACCCGCCGCCGGAAATATCGGCGGTGGCGGATTCATGCTGGTGCGGCTGGCTGGAGGAAAGACGGCGTTCTTCGATTATCGCGAAGTGGCTCCGGGCAAAGCGACACGAAATATGTATATCAATCCAGATGGCAAGCTGGATCCGGAGGCTTCGGTGACTGGCTATCGCGCGGTCGCGGTTCCCGGAACAGTCGCAGGGCTCGAACTGGCCCTGAAAACTTACGGCAGCATGAAACTTGCGGACGTGATGGAGCCTGCCATTCGGTTGGCCGAGAAGGGTTTCGCGGTCGATGCAAAATTGGCGAAGGAGCTTGAGGAAGAACAGCAGGACCTCGCAAAATTTCCCTTCAGCCGGCGGATTTTTTTAAACGACGGCAAGCTGTACCGCGCTGGTGAGACGTTTCGGCAGCCGGAGCTGGCCGCGACTCTGAAACGCATCGCCGCCAAGGGTTCGCAGGATTTTTACCGCGGAGAGACGGCGCGCATGATCGTGGAGGACATGCAGCGTTCTGGCGGCTTAATCACAATGGACGACCTGGCCCACTACAGGCCGAAAGTTCGCGAGGCTTTGCATGCGGACTACCAGAGCGGCGGTCATCAATGGACGGTGCTCACCTCGCCGCCGCCGAGTTCCGGCGGCGTGGCGGTGATCGAAGCGTTGAACATGTTGAAAGATGTGCCGATCAAGGGCTGGGATGATGTCGAAAGCGTGCACATGGTTGCGGAAACGATGCGCCGGGTGTTCGCTGATCGCGCTGCCTATTTGGCCGATCCGGATTTCACGAATGTGCCCGTGGCGGGGCTCACCGATCCGTGCTACGCGAAGGAACTCGCGGCGAGCATCAATCCGCAGCGTGCGGCGTCCAGCAAGACCGTGAAAGCGGGCACGCCTCATGCTTGCGGAGCTGCCGCTGACAGAGATCGCGCGCCGACGGAAATCGTCAGTCTTGGCGACGGTCCGCACACCACGCATTTTTCTGTAGTCGACGCCGCGGGCAACGCCGTCGCCAGCACCTACACGCTGAACAACGGTTATGGATCGAAGGTCACCAGCATCGCTGGATTTCTGTTCAACGATGAGATGGACGATTTCACTACGCAACCCGGAGTGCCGAATGCGCTGTTCGGGCTGATTCAGTCGGAGGCCAACGCGATCGCCCCGGGGCACCGCCCGCTCAGCTCCATGACGCCGACGATCTTGTTGCGCGACGGTAAATTGAGTTTCGTCACCGGCTCACCTGGTGGACCTACGATCATTTCCTCTACGTTACTCAGCGTGCTGAATTGGATGCGCCTGGGTATGGACGCACAGGCGGCCATCAACGCGCCGCGCTTTCATCACCAGTGGCTGCCCGATCAGGTTTTGATGGAGCAAAATTTTCCGGACAGCATGGAGGAAGCGTTGAAGGCGCGCGGCTTTGCCGTGAAGCGCCGCGGCCACATCGGCCTGGTCAACGCCATCGGCATCGATCCCAAGACCAACGACCGCCTGGGCGCCGCCGATCCGCGCGACGAAGGGTCGGCCATCGGCTACTAACCGACTCTCAGCACACTCACTCCTTTTCTGATCTGGCACACCTGCATCACGAAGGCGTCGCGCGCCCGCAAATCTCATGGATAATATCCGGGCGAACTATGCAACGCCTGCTCTCAACCTACCTCTTCGTGTCGCGCAAGCTGACGCGCGAATTGCTCGGCGAAATCGCTGCGGCCGGTTTTCAGGGCATAGAGATTTTCTGCTCGCGCGCGCATTTTGATTACACCAATCCCGCCGAGATTCGGGCCATCGCTGGGGCCCTGGCCGATCACAGGCTGACCTTGGCGTCGCTCCACGCGCCGACTAGTCGCGACCTTAGCGCCACCCGCGAGGGCGGCCAGCCGCTCTCGATCTGTGAAGTGGAGCGTGTGCGGCGCATCGAAGCCATGGACGAATTGAAGCGCGCGCTCGACGTGGCCAACGATCTGCCCTTTTCTCGCATGATCTTTCATATGGGCGGCTCTCGCGAGACTCCGGACATGCGCAAGCGCGACGCCGCTTTCAGCACCCTGGAGCATCTGATCCTGCACGCCAAGCATGCCGGCGTCACCATCTGCATCGAAAACACCACCAGCGAAATGGGCGCGCCCACTTTCCTGCGTTCGTTCGCCGACGACACGCGCCTGCCGGTGCGCTTCAATTTTGATATTGGTCATGCGAATCTCGCCGATGGGGCCGAGGAAGACCGCATCGAAACCGGTTTCACGCCGCTGCGCGATCTCGTGGCCGGCGTGCACGTCCACGACAATCATGGCGAAAAAGACGAGCACCTGCCGCCGTACGATGGCTCGATCGATTGGGCCGCGGCCATCAAGACGCTCAAGTCCGCGCCAGAAAAAGACTTACCGCTGGTGCTGGAGTTGAAAGAAAAGATTGGTCCTGATGCGCCGGCGACTCACGCACAGCTGGAAGCCGCGCGCAAGTCGTTCGATCGCCTCGAAGAGGCATGGGGCTAAATCGCCCACTCCGCGCCGCCACCAAAATCAAATTCACAAAGCGATCTTAAGCTTAGAATTCCTGGCGACATCCGGGATTTTCGTCCGAATAGTACCGTCCGCAAAGCGCCGGATAGGATGGTGCGCTGTACGCATAGTCCTCTGCGTTGTCGAAGTATTGCGCGTTCTCGTACCCGCCGTAGAAGCTGTCGTAAGAGTTGCCATACGAATCATCATTCGAATCGAAGGAATTGACCGCCTGCAATCCTACATTCAGCAGACTGGGAGCCAGGAACCCCCAGGCTGGCGCGATCGCGAAGCGACCGAAATTCAGCGCCAGCCCGAACAAATCGCCCAGGATCCACAAGTCGCTGAGCCACGGATCGCCGCCCCAGCCGCCGAACCCGTATCCGTTGTGCCGATATCCCCCATAACCCCAGCCGCCGTGACCAAATCCCCCATGCGGGTAACCATAACCGCGCGAACCTCGGAATCCGCGATCTCCAAATCGCGAGAACGACGCATTGCGGAATCCTCCGCGGCCGCCGAAGCGCGAGCCGCCGAAATCAGATCGCCAGTCGTGCCCGTGGCGCCCGCCGAACTGCCACGCATTTCCCCACGAATTCCCACGCCCGTGTCCCGACAGGCTTCCCAGCCCACCGCCCCCTCTATTTGTTGGCCGATCCGCGCCGAGTGTACGGCCACTCCCATAAGCGTTTCTTGCGCGGAATCCACCGTGCTCCGAAGCGCTTCGGAAATTGGATGAGCTCGACGGTGGCCGGTGCCCGTCAAATGCGCGGCTTCCGCCAAACGATCCGCTTCGATCGAAGGACCGGTGCGCTCCCACCGATGTCCTTCGTCCGGAATTACCGGCCCAACGGGAACTCCCGTTCGCAGGGCGATTCCAAGCAAACTGTCGCGACGCCGTGCGATTCGAATTGAAGGAGGATCGTCCCGAACCGCGGTCCCACGAAGTGCCGCGGCCAAAGTTTCCCGCGGAACCCGACCGGCCGCCGTTGAATCGATTCCCACTGTAAAAAAATCCATTCGAAGTGCGCGAAGGCCCTCTCGGTGGCCCCCAACTGCTTCGCCCAGAGAAATTTCCCGCGCTCATTCGATCGCCACGCGGCCTGCCCGAACCTGCCCAGCGGTTGCCGCCGGAGTTGGAGTACCCACGCGATCCAAAGCCCCGCGAAAAACCGCCGCGAGACATTCCAGTCATTCCATGCGAACCGCCACCAAAATGCCCGCCGCGATTCCCCATTACGCTGTGTCGCGACGATCCGCCGCCAGAATGGGAATTCCCGCCGCGGAACATGCCGCCTCCACCAGAGCTCATTCCGTGAGATCCACTGCCTCTGCGAAACGAGCCGCCGCCGTGCGACCTGCCGCCCCCGGACCGTCCGCCGCCATGTGACCTCATGCCGCGGGAGCCGCCGCCTCCATGAAACGAGCCGCCGTGCGACCTGCCGCCGACGGAGTGTCCGCCGCCGTGCGAATGCCCACCGCCGCCCGAATGTCCGCCCCCACGCGAGCCCTTGCTCCCATGCGAAGAAGCCGCATGGACACCACCGCCAACGAAGATCGCAAGCAAGCAGACGATCGCCATTCGCATCACCGGTTTAGTCATAGGTAGGCCTCTACTGCGGAAAAATATGTTGCTTTGACGTGAAGCCCGGCGGGAAATTCCTGTAGAAGAAAAAACTGACATGCAGGCCCCACTTCACCTACATTTGGAATTCGAATGTGAATCACCCAGCGAACCTGCAACGAAGGAGCACGTTGATGCCCGTCTGCAACGCTCCTCAAACCACTGAAAACAATCGCCCGATTAACTAAGTTGGGTTGCACGCCTGCAAGGCGCCGCCGACACCGGAGTACTTGGCTGACAGTTTTACGGATCGACGCCTGCTACAGGTCTTGAACTAAAACCCCGGCGGCCGCTCGCCCAGTACGCCAAAGGCCTGCTCCAGGGCAATTCCGGCCGAGCACATCGTGCCTTCTTCGAACAATCGCCCGATGAGAGTCACCCCGTGCGGCACCCGCCGTGGAGGATTAAACGTCGGCAACGGGTGGTTTGGATCCGGCGCCCAGTCGCTGCGCGCCTGCGACACTTCCACAAATCCCGCGCGCAAAGTCAGCGAGGGCTGACCCGTGAAATTCGTAATCGTCAAGATTTCGTCGCGCAGCGAGGGCACCAGTAGCAGATCGACTTCGCTTAACACCCGCGCCATCTCCTCCGCCACCTTCCGCCGCAGCCGGTCCGCCTGCACAAAGTCCACCGCCGACAAAAACCGCGTCTGCCGGAACAAATTCGGCCAGGCATCCGGGACCTGGGCCTTCAGCGTGTTCATGCGCCGGTCCAGTGTCAGCTCTTCAAATGCCGCCGCGCCCTCGGCAAATAGGATGAGTTGCAGCGAACCGTAGGGCCAGTCCGGAATCGCAACCTGGACGGGCGTCATACCCAGCTTCTTCACCGTTTCCAGCGCCGCGCGATCCACTTCCGTCGCAGGTCTCTCGTTCATCCACTTCGGAAAATAGCCGACGCGCAGCCCCTTCACCGACGCGTTCGAATCAAAATCGAGTTTGCTCGGCACGCTGGAAAGATCGCCGGCATCCGGCCCCGAAATCGCGTGCAGCACCAGCGCAGCGTCCTCTACATGACGGGTCATCGGTCCCAGCTTATCCAGCGACCAGCACAACGTCATCGCGCCGGTCCGCGGGACGCGCCCAAACGTCGGCCGCAGCCCGGTCACGCCGCAGCGCATGGACGGGCTGACAATGCTTCCGCCCGTCTCGCTGCCGATGGAAAAAGCCACCAGCCCTGCCGCGGTCGCCGCGCCCGGTCCCGCGCTCGATCCCGAAGCGCCCTCCTCCAGCAGCCACGGATTCATCGTCTGCCCGCCAAACCAGATATCGTTCAGCGCAAATGCGCCGAGACTCAGCTTCGCCACCAGCACTGCGCCCGCATCGTTCAATCGCTTCACGATCGCCGCATCGGCTGAGGGCACGCGATCGCGAAAAGGCTCGGCCCCATAAGTCGTCGCAATCCCCGCCGTATCGGCCAGATCCTTCACACCCCACGGAATCCCGTGCAAGGCTCCGCGATACTTCCCCGCCGCGATCTCCGCATCCGCTTTCTTCGCCTGCGCCAGCGCGTGCTCGTTCGGCAGCGTGATCACGCATCGCAACTTTGGATTGAACTTCTCGATCCGCGAAATATAAATCTGCGTCAATCGCTCCGACGTCAACTTCCGCTTCTCGATCCAACGCGACAATTTCGTCACCGGCGCAAACGCAATGTCCTCGTCCCGCGCAGGCAGCGGCCCCGGATCGGCGCCGCTTCGCACGAACCGCTCCCGCGCCGGCCCCGCCGTCCGCCCCGGCAACACCGGATTCCAGTTCGAGTACGGCGCCACCGAATCCTCGATCTTCACCTTCCGGGGCCCGGTCCGCCGCTCCAGGTATCCAGCCATGGTCCGCCGCCAACTTCCTGCGGCCATCGCCCGCTCTTCCTCATTCAACTGCACCTGTACGAGTGTCTCCGCCTCGGTAAACGTCGCCGGCGAAACCTCCGGCCCCACCCCCGGCCCCGCCCCAAACGCTGGAGGAGCACCAGCCGGCTCCTGCGAAGGCGTAGGCGTCTGTGCCAACACCGCATCGGCGGACGCCGATCCCAACGCCACGGCCCCCAACAATCCCATCGACGTCTCGGTCAAAAACTCCCTGCGCGATTTGGCCATTGCTCTTCATCCCTCCGGGCCGGGCATTGTATCCCGGCCTCGCTGCGCGATGTGTCGCAAAGTCGCAATTTTCTGTGAGTGCGCGATATTCTATAGGGCTGAAATTTGGCGCGCCGCGCTGCTGTCGGCGCTCGCCAATCTAAACGCCAAGTCACGACGCCACGACGCGAAAGGTCCGATGACCACGATCACCATCGAAGACGCCGGCAGGCACGAGGGCCAGGAAGTAACGCTGCAAGGCTGGCTCTATAACCTGCGCGAGTCCGGCAAGCTGCTGTTCCCCATCTTTCGCGACGGCACCGGAATCCTCCAGGGTGTTGTCGCGCTGAAAGAAAATCCTGACGCCTACGCCGCCCTCAAAGGCCTCACGCAGGAATCCAGCGTCATCGTCACCGGAAAGATCCGCGCCGAGCAGCGCGCTCCCGGCGGCTACGAAATCGGCGTCAGCAAAATCCACGTCGTGCAAAAAGTCGACGAGTCCAATCCCTACCCCATCCAGCTCAAAGAGCACGGCGTCGATTTCCTGCTCGACCATCGCCACCTGTGGATGCGCACTCCCCGCCAGGCTGCGATCCTCCGCATCCGCGCTGAAGCCGAGCGCGCCGCTCGCCACTACATGGACAGCCAGGGCTACACGCTAACCGACGCGCCCATGTTCACCCCCGCCGCGTGCGAAGGCACATCCACGCTATTCCAGGTGGACTACATCGACGACCAGAAGGCCTACCTCACGCAAAGCGGCCAGCTCTATATCGAAGCGACCGCGATGGCATTGGGCAAGGTCTATACCTTCGGGCCCACCTTCCGCGCCGAAAAATCCAAAACCCGCCGCCACCTCACCGAATTCTGGATGCTCGAGCCCGAAGCCGCCTACGCCGGCCTCGACGACGTGATGTCGCTCGGCGAAGGCCTTGTCAGCGCCATCGTGCAATCCGTCCTGAAAAATAAATCACGCGAACTCGAACTCCTCAAGCGCGACACCAAAAAACTCGAAAACGTGAAGCCGCCCTTCCCGCGCATCACCTACGAAGACGCCATCAAAGTCCTGCAAGAACGCGGCAACCCATCGAAATTCGGCGACGACATCGGCGGCGACGAAGAGACCATCGTCTCCAACGAATTCGACCGCCCGGTCATGGTGCACCGCTATCCCGCGGCGATCAAAGCGTTCTACATGCAGCCCGACGCCGAGCGTCCCGACCTCGCGCTGGCCTTTGACATGCTCGCCCCCGAAGGCTACGGCGAAATCATTGGCGGCAGCCAACGCATCCACGACTACGACCTCCTCGTGAAGCGCCTCCGCGAGCACAACCTGCCGCAGGAATCGTTCGAGTGGTATCTGGACCTGCGCCGCTACGGCAGCGTCCCCCACGCCGGCTTCGGCATGGGCCTGGAGCGCACCGTGGCCTGGATTTGCGGCACCGAGCACATCCGCGAGGTCATCCCCTTCCCGCGCATGCTCTACCGCGTGTATCCTTGATGCGGGTAATTTTTCATCGCTTCCCGCTGGTCTGCGGTTCTTACGTTTTCTTGTATTTTTCAGAGTGACTGGTGAATGGTGACCAGTGACTGGTCCGCCCGCGCGATTCGTGCCAGGCGAAAAGCTAGTCACCAATCACCAATCACAAGTCACCGTTCCCGGATGAATCCATGCCGCAAAAAGTGAGAATCATCGGCGTTCCGATGGACCTCGGCCAAAGCCGTCGCGGCGTCGATATGGGCCCTTCCGCTCTCCGCGGCGCAGGCCTGCAAACCGCCATCAAAAAACTCGGCCACACCGTCGAAGACATCGGCAATCTGGAAGTGAAGCAGCCGGAAGAAATGCCCGTCGGTGAGAAGCGCGCAAAATATTTGCAGGAAATCGCGGAAACCTGCCTCGACGTCGCCAAAGCTGTCGATAAATCGCTCAACGAAAACTGCCTGCCACTGGTTCTGGGCGGCGATCATTCCATCGCCGCAGGCGTTGCCGCCGGTGTTTCCAATTACTACCGCCAGCAGAAAAAAGACATCGGCTACATCTGGCTCGACGCCCACGGCGACATGAACACGCCGGAATCCTCGCCGTCAGGCAACGTTCACGGCATGCCGCTGGCCAGTATCATGGGCTACGGCGCTCCCGAACTCAGCGATCTGATGGGATTCAAGCCCAAGGCCGAGCCCGGCAACATCGTCATCGTCGGCGCGCGCGACCTCGATGCTCACGAGCGCAAGATCGCGAAAAAATCCGGCGTTCACGTCTTCACCATGCGCGACATCGACGAGCGCGGCATGCGCGAAGTGATGGCCGACGCTATCAAATACGCCATGGACGACACCGCCGGCATCGCCGTTAGCCTCGACATGGATTTCGTCGATCCCGCCGACGCCCCCGGCGTCGGCACCCCCGTCCGCGGCGGCGTCACCTACCGCGAAGCTCACTTGGCAATGGAAATGATCGCTGACAGCGAAGCCATGGTCAGCTTGGAGGTAGTCGAAATCAACCCTATCCTCGACGAGCACAACCGCACCGCGCTGCTTGGCGTCGAGCTAGTCCTCTCCGCCCTCGGCCAGAAAATCCTGTAATCCTGCAAGCGCTTAAAACTCGTGTCACTCCAAGTAGCAGCGACGGCTGCAATCGGGCCTCACGATCATCTTGGGTGGCCCATCCTTTGCGCCTTTTGCAAAGGGTGGGTCGCTCTGTAAACAAAGGCCCATCGCGAAGCCCTTCGCCTTTTTGCATAAATCCGCCAAGGGTCGTCGTGGAGTGATTTCAGCTAGACTCAGTTTCGCCTTCGGGCTCCAAAAGGTAATAGGGAATCTCCATCCCCAGTTCCGCAAATTTCTCCTCATGCGAATACTGGAATCCCAATTTCTCAATCACCTTCTTCGAATTCAAATTCTCCGGATGATGCCCCGCCGCCAGCTTCTTCGGCGCATAAGTCTCAAACGCATACGCAATCGCCGCCCGCGCCGCTTCAGTCGCCAACCCGCGCCCCCAGAATTTCGGCCGCAGATGAAATCCCAGCTCCACAATCTCATCCGCCGGACGATAAGGCCGCAACCCGCAAACTCCGACAAACTCCCCGTTCTCTAACAACTCCATCACCCAATACTGAAACCCATGCACCATCCGCCGCGCCCGTTCGCGCTTGAACCGCGTCCGAATTTCCTCCTCCGAAAACGGCCCGCCAAAAAACTTCGTCACCTCCAGGTCGCCCCAAAGCTCCCGCGCCAGCGGCAAATCCTCCGCCGTCCACCACCGAAATCCCAACCGTTCCGTCTTCAGAAAGTATTTTTCATGCGGCCCGCCGTCCATTCAAAGCTCCCTGCCGTATTACAGCACGGAACGCAGGCCACGGGTCACAATCCACGCGCTTCAGTCCGTCCGCAGTGCCGACATCGGCTCAATCCGAGCCGCTCTCCATGCCGGCACAAAACCCGCCAGGCCTGCCACGCCGGTCAAAATCACCACCACCGCCGCAAACGTCAGTGGATCGCTCGCCGTCACCCCATATAGCAAGGACGACGCCAATCGCGTAAGCGCCAACCCTCCCACTAACCCGATCGCCACTCCCGCAGCCGCCATCCGCATCGTTTCGCCCAACACCATCCGCTGCACTAACCCCGGCGAAGCTCCCAGCGCCATGCGAATCCCAATCTCCAGTTGCCGCTGGTTCACCGAATACGAAATCACCGCATACACGCCGATCAACGCCAACCCCAGCGCGAATACCGCGAATCCACCCAGCAGCACCACCACAAATCTCCGCGGCGACACCGCACGGTCCACCAGCGTCTCCAGGGTCCGCAATTCTTTTACCGGAAGATTCGGCTCGATCGGTCGCAGTGCTTCTCGGAGCCTCGACGATAATTCCGCTGTCGGCAACGACGAGCGCACCACCAGATCGACCGTGGAGTAGTCCTCGATCTGCCGGATCGGGATGTAAAACTCGTTTCCCGACTCTTTCTCCAGCGCGATGTGCCGAACGTCGCCGACCACGCCGACCACCGTCCGCTCCACGTCGCTGTTCACAATGCGCCCCAATGGATCCTGGCCCGGCCACAGATTCCGCGCCAGGGTCTCGTTGATCACGATGACCGGCAGCGTCCCTTTCGTATCACGTTCTGAAATGTCGCGCCCTTCCACCAGTTTCACGCCCATCGCTCGAAAATATCCGTCGCTCACAATACGCGGGAAACCATCTGGATAGGTTTGCGGCGTGTAGACCACGCCCTTCGCGGCGATGCCCCAGCCGCGGTTGCGTCCCAGCGGCAAACAATCAGAGAGCCCTGCCGCTTCAATCCCCGGAACGTCCAGCACGCGGTGCAGCGCATCGTTGAAATACGCATTGCGCTGTTCCTGTGTCTTGTATCCCGAACTCGGATCGATGCGCACCGCCGCCGCGCGTTCGGGCCGGAATCCCAGATCCACATCCAGCACGCGCAGAAAGCTGCGAATCAGCAGCCCCGCGCCGGCCAGCAGCACGCACGCCAGCGCAATCTCGGACACCACCAGAGCGCTGCGTACCCAGCCCCTCGCTCGTCCCTGGCTCGACCCGCGACTCGAATCCTTCAGCGTGTCGCTGAGCGCAAACCTCGGTACCTGCAGCGCCGGAGCCAACCCGAAAATCAATCCCGTCGCCACTGCCACCAGCAGCGCAAATCCCAGCACGCTTCCATCGATCCGCACTTCCGCCAGCAACGGAATGCTCACCGCCGTCAGATGCGCCAGCACTCGTGTCCCGGCAAAGGCCATCAACAACCCTGTCAGAGCTCCGGTGATTGACAGCAATACGCTCTCCGTCAGCATCTGCCCCATCAATCGCGCCTTTCCCGCTCCCAGCGCCGCGCGAATCGCAATCTCTTTCTGCCGAGTCGTGCCCCGCGCTAGCAACAAGTTGGAAAGATTCGCGCACACGATCAGCATCACCACCCCGACGGCGCTGACCAGCAGCAACAACGCCGGCCGCAGCCGCCCGCTTACGTGCTCGGGCAGCGCGGATACTTTCGGCTCAAAATCATTGCGATCTTTGTGCGTCTGCCGGTCGAGTGCCGCCAGCAGCGTCACTTCTGCTTGCGCGCTTTGCACGCTCACGCCCGGTTTCAATCGCCCCACGATCGACAGCGTGTTCCCCCAGCGGTTCGTCTCCGGCGACAGCGGAAACGGCTGAAAAATGTCGATGCGGCTTCCCGCCGCGAACACCGTCGCAAAATCGAACGATGCCGGCAGCACTCCCACGACCGTTACCGGTCCGCCATCGAACGGCAGCGCCCGTCCGATGATCTTCGGATCCGCGCCAAACTTTCGCCGCCACACTCCGTCGCTCAGCATCGTCACCCGCGGCCCATTCCATTTGCACTCGTCTGCGCTAAATTGCCTGCCGAGCTGCGGCTCCACGCCCAGCAGCGGAAAGAAATTCTGCGACACTGGCACGCTCGTGAATCTTTCCGGTTCGCCGTCTCCGATCAATTTGGCGTCGCCCACGCCGTAAAACGCCATGTATGCCGCCATGTCCTCGAAGGACTTGTTCTGCGCCCGCAGGTCCAAGAAGTGATCGACCTGCGAGGTCATCCCCGACAAATCTCCGGTCCCATCCTCATGATTCGCGATCCACGCCAGCCGTGCCGGATCCTTGAATGGCAGCGGGCGGATCAACAACGTGTTCACCACGCTGAAAATCGTGCAGCTCGCTCCGATCCCCAGCCCCATGATCGCTACCGCCGCGAAGAAAAACCCCGCATCCCGCCGCAAGGTCCTTACCGCATACCGCAAGTCCTGTCCCAGCACCTCCAAAAACGGCAGCCCGCGCTCTTCACGGTGCATCTCTCGCAAGGTTTCCCGTCCTCCTACACGCAAATTCGCCGCCCGCCGCGCTTCCGCCGGGTTCATTCCAGCCTTCTCGTTCTCCGCCGCCAGCAGATCGACATGAGCCGCCAGCTCTTCGCTGAACTCTTCTTCCTCTCGCGACTTTCCCAGCACCGCCCGCGCCTTCGCCCACATTGTCCGCATCGCGTCGCTCATCCCAATGCACTCCTGCAGAAGTCTCAAGTATCACTGCGTCTTGCGGAACGCTCGCAACGAGCGAGAGAAAAAACGCCCCATGGAATACTCCGATTTGCCATCCCCGGTTACATCCGCGCTGTCAGTTCGCCTCCTCCGCAAAAAACCTCGCCATCACCGCCGCCATCGCATCCCAATTCTCCGCCGCCTCCGCCAACCGCTTCGACCCCCGCTTGGTGATGGAATAGAATTTCGCCTTTCGGTTGTTGTCCGAAATGCCCCACTCCCCTCGGATCAACCCGCGCTGCTGCAACCGCACCAAGGACGCGTAGATCGTCCCTTGATTCAATAAGATAGACTCCCCGCTGACCTGCTCGATCCGTCGCGCGATCCCAAACCCATGCATGGCCCCCATCGCCTCCAGCGTCCGCAACACCATCAGGTCCAGCGTTCCCTTGAACATCTCCAGTTGCGGCGACAATTTCCCTCCTCGGCCGTTGATGTGGCATTTACACAGGAGCCGCTCAGACCTCCTGTGCCACTCCCACAGGAACTAGACGTTGTAAACGTCGATTGGTCACGAGAAGTTCCCCGTGCCCGAAGAATTTTCTTCCTCGTTCCCGCCCGCTGGTCTACTTCTCGCCCCGGCCCAATTTGGCGCGTGTGCACACCCGCCCGCTTCGCTACTATCGGCTCCCATGACACCCAGCCGCCGCACCTTTCTGGAACTCGGCATCTCCGGCCTCGCCGCAACCGTGGCAGGCACCCCAAAACCCGCTTGGCCAATGCCAGTACCGCAGCGTTCTCGCCGCTATCCCTATGTCCAGCTCGACGTGTTCACCTCGCGCCGTCTGGAAGGCAATCAGCTTGTGGTCTTTACGGATGCCCGCGGGCTTTCCGACAGCGAAATGCAGGGGATCGCCCGAGAAACTCGGATGAACGAAACCACCTTCGTCTTTCCGCGCGATGCAGCCACCGAGCGTGACCACGGAATCAAGGTCCGCATTTTCACCGAGGACCAGGAACTCCCCTTTGCCGGCCATCCGACGCTGGGCACGGCCATCGCGCTGCGCAATCGCATGAAGAGTGGCGATGTCGACCAAATCTTTCTAGATTTGAAGGTTGGCAAGGTCCCCGTTCATTTCAGCAACCGCGATGGCGGCGTTTTTGGCGAGATGACGCAGGTCGATCCGCAATTCGGTGCCACCCACGACCGCGCAACGGTCGCAGGGCTGATCGGCGTGCAGCCCTCGGAAATCAACGAGCAATGGCCGATTCAAACCGTTTCGACGGGCATACCGTTCGCCATTGTTCCTCTGAGACATCTCAGCACTTTGCAGTCGCTGCATCCAAGTGCGGAAAAGGTTCACGCCTATTTTGCGAACGAGAAAAACCTGATCGACTTCTACTACATCACCCGCGACACCGGGGACTCGGCAGTAAGCATCCGGTCGCGCGGCCTGTTTTCCAATGGCGAGGATGCCGCCACCGGTTCTGCGTCTGGTTGCACCATCTCCTGGATGGTGCGTCACGGCGTGGTGCTTCCGGACCAGATCGTCCACAACCTACAAGGCGTCGAAATGAAGCGCCCTAGCCACATCTTCATGCGCGTTTCCCAACAAGGCGACAAAATCACCAACGTCCGCGTTGGCGGACACGCCGTCGAAATCACGGAAGGCGAACTCTCGCTGTAGCTCCATGCCGCTGGTGTGGCATTGTCAGTTTCAGAACCAGTGTCGCGAGTCGTTGCCCGGTCAAACTTTGTTTGCCGTATAACTGAAGGCTGAGATTCAACGGCAAAAACGCACGCGTTGGCTCCATAGGATTGTCTAGTGTCTCCCAACAAGCGACTACGCGTCGGCGTCCTCTTTGGCGGGCGCTCCGGCGAGCATGAAGTTTCCCTGGCTTCCGCGGCTTCGGTGATCCGCGGCCTCGATCCCGAAAAATACGAAGCCGTGCCCATCGGCATCACCAAGGAAGGTCACTGGCGCATTGGCGCGGGCGCGCAGAAGATGCTGCCGGAAGTCTTGCGTGGCGGGCAGGATGTCATGATGACTGCTGACCCGACCAACGCTTCGCTGGTTCCCCTCGGTGGCGGCGCGGGAAGCAGCGGAGGCCAGCGGCTCGACGTGATTTTCCCGGTGATGCACGGCACGTACGGCGAAGACGGGACGATTCAGGGCCTCCTCGATCTCGCCGCACTTCCCTTCGTCGGCGCGGGTGTTCTCGGCTCCGCGATTGGCATGGACAAGGACGTGGCCAAGCGATTGCTTCAGGTGGCGAAAATTCCTGTGGTGCCGTGGGTCACGGTTCATCGTCACAATTGGGAGCGCGATCCGAAAAAAGTTCAGCGCGAAATTGAAAGAGCATTCAAGTACCCGGTATTCGTAAAGCCTGCGGCGCTGGGTTCCAGCGTTGGCATGACCAAAGTGCATTCGCGTGCGGAACTGGCTCCGGCTCTGAATCTTGCATCGGAATTTGCGATGAAGATTCTGGTCGAGAAATCGGTCGTCGCGCGGGAAATTGAGGTTTCCGTGCTGGGCAATAACGATCCCAGAGCTTCCGTGCCAGGCGAAATCGTGCCGCACCGCGAATTTTATGACTACACTGCGAAATATCTCGAAGACGGCACGCAACTTTTGATTCCCGCGAAGCTCAAGCCCGCACAGATCAAGCAGATTCAAGCGCTCGCGGTGACCGCGTTTCGAGCGCTTGAATTGAGCGGTATGGCGCGTGTCGATTTTTTCCTCGAGAAGCGCGCCAGCGGAAAATTATTCCTGAACGAAGTGAACACCATTCCGGGTTTCACCTCGATCAGCATGTATCCCAAACTCTGGGAAGCCACGGGAATTCCTTTTCGCGAGCTGATCGACAAGCTGATCGCGCTGGCGCTGGAACTGCACGCCGAAAAAGTGCGCACGAAATATCAGATCGAGCTGCCCGAAGGCGCCGCCGGCGCTCTACAAGGCTAAAGCCCCGCAATAGGGCCAACGCTGATTCATTTCACCCGATGCAGGATCAGCGCTTGCCGACAAGCTTTGAGGCCACCCCCTTGAAGCCCACTGCGAAAACGTTGTTGCCAATCTGCGCAATCACCGCGTCTCGGTCGGCGCCAACCACTTCGAAGTCCGCCCACCATTCCGCAAAGGTTCGGTTGCCCTCGGTGACGCGATGGAGCCGCACTCCCGCAACATAGTTGCGAACCGGAAGCGAGCCTTCAGTGATTTCGTAGGTGAACACGTAATTTTTGTCGTCCAGGCAAAGCAACCGCTCTCGCACAAACCCATCAGCGAGGGTCAAATGCCGCAGGCATCCGACCTGGTCGCTGGAGCACCCGGCTTCGATGGCGCTTTTCTTGATGCCCGGGTGATAGGCGGGCATGTCGTTGAAGTCCCGCATGATGCCCCATACTTTTTCTATGGGTGCGTCGATCACATCGCTGATATACACGGTGTTTTCCATGGTTTTTGCCTTTGCGTCTAGAAAGTGACTTGCTTGAACTCTTGCGTTTGCCGGGTGATGGCATGCTCGGTCGGCAGCCGCTCCATCGAACTTGCGCCATAAAACCCGTGACAATGTCGCGACCGGCTCAGCACCCAGGCTGCATCTTTGGGTTCCGCGATCGGACCGCCATGACAGAGCACGATGATATCTGCGCGCACATCGAGTGCAGCCTGGGCCATTGCGTCGATGCGCGGAACGCAGGCATCCAGCGTTAACGCTGTTTCTGCTCCGATTGCGCCTCCCGTTGTCAGGCCCATGTGAGCGACGATGATGTCGGCACCGGCTTGCGCCATGGCTTCTGCCTGCTGCGGATCGAAGACGTACGGCGTGGTCAGCAAGTCCTTGTCGTGAGCAAGCCGTATCATCTCCACTTCCAGCGCGTAGCTCATCCCGGTCTCTTCCAGATTTTGGCGAAAAGTACCGTCGATTAACCCCACCGTCGGGAAATTCTGCACGCCGGAACAGCCGGCCGCGGCAACTTCTCCGAGAAACCTGTCAAACACACAGAACGGGTCGGTGCCATTCACGCCTGCCAGCACTGGCGTTTTCTTGACGACCGGCAAAACTTCCTTCGCCATTTCCAGCACCACATCATTGGCGTTGCCATACGCCAGCAGACCGGCAAGCGAGCCGCGCCCCGCCATCCGATAACGGCCGGAGTTGTAAATCACAATCAGATCGATGCCGCCTGCCTCTTCGCATTTCGCCGATAGCCCGGTTCCCGCACCGCCGCCGATGATGGGTTCGCGCCTGCGAACCATTTCAGCGAACTTCGAACGCAATTCCTGACGTGAAAAACGTGGCATTGCGATTTTCCTCAGTCCGTTCCGCTCATCGATTGGCAATCGCTTGAAACTCGTCCGCTGCCGCGCGCGCGAACGCCGGGTCATTGATATGGTAAGGGAAACGCACCATCTTCCGGTGACCGGTCTGCCGCAGCGCGGCATCCAGCGTATCGAACAGCGCGGTATCTGCGGCAGGATCCCAGAACGGCTGGCCCGGCGCATCCAGCGCGGAAACTCCTCCCATCGGCACCAGGAATCTTACCTCTCCTTCACACTGATTGAGGCGCTCCGCGATCCAGCGGGCTTGCTGGACGTTTTCCTCGACCGTAGTTCGCATCAGCGTGATCTGCGGATTGTGAGCATACAATTTGCGCCCTCGATACTTTTGCGGCACGCTTTCGGGCGCGCCAAAATTCACCATGTCGAGGGCGCCGCAGGAACCCACGTAGGGTGATCGGCTGCGCGCGACGGCGCCGAAACGGTCGCTGGTGCAAGCCAGTATGCCCCCGAACAGGTAGTCGCAGACTTCGGTAGTGGTGATGTCCAGCACGCCACTGATGTTGGCGTCGTCCAGAAGTTTTTCCATGGACTGGCCGCCAGTCCCGGTAGCATGAAACACCAGGCACTCGTATTGAGGCGTCAGCGAGCGAACCAGTTGTTCCACGCAAGGCGTTGTCACCCCGAACATGGTGATCCCAACACCCGGGCGCTGGTGTTGTCGTTGAGGGATCGCGTGCTGCATCATCCCCGCCAGCGCATGGGCCGCATTGCCGAGCACGCGGAATGAAATGCGGTTCAGGCCCGCCACGTCGGTTACCGAATAAACCATGGTGATATCGCAGGAGCCAACGTAGCCCGCCACGTTGCCGGACGCCATGGTCGACACCATGACTTTGGGCGCCCCGATCGGCAAAGCACGCATCGCTCGCGTAATCATCGCCGTACCACCGGACCCGCCAACGCCGATCATCCCGCCGATGTCTTCCTGAACTCTTATGAATCGCTCGAAGGCATCCGTCATCGCCGCAATCGCGGAGCCCCTGTCGCCACAAAAAACAGCGTTTTGTCCCTGGGGATGATGCGCTGCAATTTCAGACCCAGGCATCAACACACGATGGGGTGGAGAGCGACGCGCCGGGCTTGGTGTTGTGGAGAGATCGGCCAAGGTGACTGGCAATCCCGCCGCTTCCAGCAAATCGCAAACGTATTCGGCTTCCGCGGCTTTCGTGTCGAGAGTGGCCACTACCCAGGCCCGCTTTTGCGATGACATCGGCTTCGCTCCGCGGTAGACGCTATCAATCCCGGATCGTTTGTTCAATCGAAAGGCGAATGCGTTTCGAGGCGAACTGCCGCATTGCTTCGCTGCTTCTTCCTCTGTTAGGTTCTTACGTGTCGCCGCGCGATGCTGCTTCGATTTTTCGCGCCTTCGGGCGCAAGCGTTGTGCCGGCGGCTGCTCTGAAGCTCGCAGGGCAGGAGAACTCTGGATGTCACTTCTCGAACCGCCTCCGGATACAACGCGAAAATCGCGTCCGATGGCTTTCACTGTTGCTGCCCTGGTGCTTGTTGCGATCGTTGGGCTTTGGTGGATCTTCCGTTTCTATCCCGAAAAGAAAGCGGCGGAACATTTCTTCGACGCGGTCGTTGCCGGGGATATGGCCAAGGCGTACCAACTCTGGAAGCCACAGCCGACGTACAAGATGGAAGACTTCCTGGCCGACTGGGGTCCGACCGGCTACTACGGCCCGGTGAAGAGCTACAAGATCATCCGCGAGGACTCACCGCACGGATCCAACGCCGTACAGGTTGCCGTGGCCATCAGCCAGTACTCGCCAATGCCGAGCCCTGACGATCCGGCGCAAGCCGATCAGGCGCACAAGACGCGGGTGATCGCGGTGTGGGTGGTTTCCAAGGATCACTCGTTTACGTTTCCTCCGTGATCGTCGGGCGGGTGGCCTGTGGTTTGGGGCCCGTGTTCCGTGAAAATCTGAAGTTCACCGGGTGGCCTCGTCGAGCGCGTGCGAGAGCTCTTGCGGGCTTACCGTGGCGGTGCCCAGTTTGGTGACGACTGCGCCGGCGGCGATGTTCGCGATCACAGCGGCATCGGGTAGTGCTGCGCCGGCGACGGACGCGAGGGCCAGCACGCTGAGGACGGTGTCGCCGGCGCCGGTGACGTCGAAGACCTGGCGGCCGGTGGCGCCGCGGTCGACGCCGGTCTGGCCAATGCGCGCGTAGGTGACCTCCACGCCGGTCGCGGGAATGTGTACGTGGCGCGGCGAAGATTCCTCCACGAGAGTCATTCCCTTTTCGCCTTGGGTGATCAGCACGGCAGCGCAGCCGAAGTGCGCGAGCAGGGCGCGGCCTGCGTCGGCGACCGATTTTTCGTCGGTAAGCGACATCTTTACGAACGAGGCCGCTTCCTTGGAATTGCAGACGATGGCTTTTGCGCCGCGATAGGCATAGAGTCGGGAGTTCTTTGGCTTGATGAAAACCGGGACTTTTTCGCGGTGGGAGACGGTGAGGATGCGCTCGGCAAACTCGTCGGTGATCAGGCCTTTGTCGTAGTCCGAGAGCACCAATCCATCTAGATGTTTGAGGGAAGCGGAGAGCGCGCGGAGCAGGCGGCCTTCGGTTTCCGGGTCGAGGGGTTCGCGGCGTTCGCGATCGACGCGGACGATGTGCTGATGGCGGGCGATGATGCGAGTCTTGACCGTGGTGACGCGCTCGGCGTGGGCCAGGACGCCTTTATGGGCGATACCGGCATCGGCAAGGCACTTGCGCAACGCGGCGGCGGAGTCGTCGCTGCCCTTTCCAGTTTTTTCCGGACCGGTGACGCTGAACAGTTCGACGCGAGCGCCAAGGGCGGCGAGGTTGGCGGCAACGTTTCCGGAGCCGCCGAGGCATTCGGTCTGATCGACGAAATCGACGACGGGAACGGCGGCTTCGGGCGACAGGCGCGAAGCGGTGCCCCAAAGGTAGCGGTCCAGCATCAAGTCGCCAACGACGCCGATGTGACGACCGCGGAGGCGGGGGACCAGGCGTTTCAGCTTTGCGATGGAATCCGTGGATGAGCTGGGCATCGAATTTTCGTGCGCTAGTTGTTACTCGGGCGCGATGGTGGCCTCTTCGATCAGCATGACAGGGATTTCATCGCGTATGGGGTAGACGCGACGGCACGTAGGCGACTGGCATTTGAGGGCGGACTGGTCGGGAGTAGGTTTCACGGGCGTTTTGCAGTAGGGACACACAAGAATGGCAAGCAGTTCTGGTGAGATGGACATGTCTGGCTCCGTTGCAGATGAACCGGGATAGTGTAAGCGAGGCGGTCTCGAAGAGGTAGGGAGTAAACCGGAAGAGTAGTGGAGACGAGCGAACAGGAGGGTATACCCCGTCAATTTCGCAAGAGGCTGCAGATTGCTGATTACATGAGACTTGCGCGCAGTTTTGTGTTGATGGGGTTCGCAAGGAAGATGGAAGGTCATGAAAACAGGTGAGATAAAAAACTGCGAGGGGTTCGACGTGGGGAGCGGAGCGGACATAGTTTTACCTTCGTCCCTCGCGCTATCAACAATCACAAGTATACCGCAAGAGTTACGTCCATGTCAAGGAATATCGGTTTCGGGCGCAGCCGACGGAAACTGACCCCTCACTTCCGCGTGGTCGTCCTATCTACTCAGGTGGGCCGAATGGCGGGGCTAGCCTCCCAAGATTAAGGATTGCCAGAATGGCGGCGCGCGCCTGGAGCCTTTTGAGAGGGCACATACGGCTGCGTGCCTACTCGGAAACACCTGTACATGCAGGCAGGTATTTTGCGGTGTAGGGGTCTCCTACACTCGGCTCCTGAGTGAAGGAGCTTCCATGCCTCGATTTCTGAAGCCTTGCGTCGCGATTTTGACCCTCGCTTTGCTATGCGGCAGCCCGGGAAATGCGCAAACGGCAAGCAAGCCATTGACGAAAGGCCAGTTGTTGGCGCTGGTGGCAGGAAATGCCCTGAGCGAGAACGCGGTCCATCACGTTGGAGTCGAGGGGATCGGGTTTCGGCCCAGCGCAGAGTACAGGTCTCTGTTGGTGGGCGCCGGAGCCGATGCTGCGGTGCTGGAGGCATACGACAAGGCGAAGGTTACGACTTCTCCGGACTCCGAAGAGCCTTCGCGGGAATATTTGCAGCACCTAGCGGCGGCCGGCAAGCTGATGCGGGAGAAGAAGGATGCGGAGGCGGCCAAGGAATTAGATGCAGGTCTGCAACTGAACCGGGGCCCGGAAGCGGCGTTTGTGATGGGAGAACTGTTGCGGCGGGCCGACCAATGGGGCGCGGCGGCAGCCTTGTATCAAGAGATCCTGAACCGGTCGCCGGAATTTCCGGAAGCGACGACGAAATTAGCCTACAACCTGTATCGCTCCGGCGACCAGGACGAGGCCGTGGTGCAGGCGAAGGCGGCATTGAAGGAAAATCCAGAGAATGCGGAGGCGCACAAGAATCTCGGCCTGATCTACGGCGCAATGGAGAAACCAGCAGCGGCATACGCCGAATATCAGGAGGCACTACGCATCAAGCCTAACTATGAGGTAGTGCACTACGACCTCGGGCTGCTGTTCGACGCCGGACAGGATGAGGAGAGAGCGATCGCCGCGTTCCGGAAAGCGATCGCGTTGAACCCGAACAACGCGGACAGCCGGTATCACCTAGGCTGCGATCTTCTGGAAAAGGGCGATTTCGACGGAGCCATCCGCGAGTTTCGCGAGGCCAAGCGCATCGATCCGGCGCGCGTGGATGCGCGGCAAAATCTGGGTGCGGCGCTGCTGAATGGAGATACACAGGCGGCGATCCGGGAATTTCATGAACTGATCGAGATGTCACCGAATTTTGCCTACGCGCATTCGGGGCTGGGCGTGGCGTTCATGAACATCGGGGACTATCCGGCAGCGGAAGCCGAATTTCGCAAGGCGACACAACTCGATCCTTCGGATTCGCGGCTGGCGGATCAACTGGGCGAGGCATTGGAGAACCAGCACCGTCTGGATGGCGCGGAACAGATTTATAAGCATGCGAAGGAACTGAATCCGAGTGACGGGAAGGCGAGCCTAGGCTTGGGGAGGGTGCTGGTGTTGCGGAAGAAATATGCGGAAGCCAGCCGGGAGCTAAGGCAGGCGGCAAATCTGGCACCCACGGATTGGGAAGCGCATGACCAGCTGGGGACGGCATTGTTGGAGCTAAAGGATGTGGATGGAGCGATTGCGGAGTATCGCGAGGCGCTGCGGTTTGCGTCGCAGAATGGGGCGGCGACACTGCACTTGGCACGGGCGCTGGAGAAGAAGGGGGATGCCGCAGGGGCGCTGGATGCTTACCGGCGGGCAGCAATTTTGATCAACGATTTGAGCACGCGGGCGGCTTATGACGCAGCGGAGAAGCGGCTAGGAACGGCAGCGGGGATGACGAGCGCGGG
>DATNCJ010000038.1:0-2676 GCA_035607215.1 Candidatus Eiseniibacteriota bacterium | reverse complement strand
TTCAGCGACCGGCAAACCATCATGAAAGTGGACGAGGGCTGCCGCTCCGCCGGCATTGGCTGCATCGAGTGCAAAGGCTGGGCCGCCGATGCCCTGGTGAGTATCCTCAATCCCATGCAGGAGCGTCGCAAGAAATATGAGGACAATCCACGCCTGGCGTGGGATATTCTGGAGGCGGGCTCTTCCCGCGCCAGCAAGGTGGCCGGGGCCACCATGGACGAAGTCCGCGACGCCATGGGCATGTCGCTCAACTACGAAGAAAAGCATGGCTGAGAACCTAAAAATCGCGTCCGTGAACAACCCTGCGGCCGACGCCGAAAACGCGCTGGCTCCGGTGGTGCAGATGCCAGCCGCGCAGAAGCCGAAGCCGGATAGCGACTTCCCCTTTTCTGTCACCGTGGGCGATGTTTATGAGGGACCGCTCGACCTGCTGCTCGACCTGATCCGCAAGCAGGACATCGATATTTACGACATCCCGATCGCGCGCATTACCGCGCAATACCTCGCCTACGTGGAAAAGCTGCGGGAACTGGACGTAAACGTCGCCGCTGAATTTATCTACATGGCGGCCGTGCTGATTCACATCAAGTCAAAGATGCTGCTGCCCCGCGATCCCGCGGCGGCTTCGGACGCGCAGGACGATCCCCGGGCGGAACTGGTGAATCGCCTCATCGAGCATGAGAAGTTCAAGTCTGCGGCGCAGATGCTGATGCAGAAGCAGCAGATCGAAGATGCCGTGCGGTCGAACCCGGCCATCCGCGAATTCATGGAAGCTGAGGGCACGGAGCCCGAAATCGCCGCCGACGTGATTGACCTGGTGAAAACCTTCCAGCAGATTCTGGAGCGCGCCCGCTCGCGCCCCATGCTTCAGGTGGATGAAGAGACCGTCACCGTGGGACAGATGATCGACTACTTGCAGCGGCGCCTGGCGCTGGAGGACAAGCCGCTCCGGCTGAAGCAAATCCTGCGCAACGTGAATTCGCACCAGGCGCTGGTCTGCATGTTTCTCGCGCTGCTGGAAATGGTGCGGCTGCAGGCGATCCAGTTGCGGCAGGACCGCATTTTTGGCGAGATCCTGCTGCGCAAGCATACCGGCTTTGAAGCCATCATTGCCGAACAGGCAGCAGTGCGGGACGACTGGCGATAGAAGCAGTCGTCGGTCGTCAGTTAAAACTTTACAGGGCATTTAACCATGAGTCTTAAAGCGAAACTCGAAGCCATTATTTATGCGGCGGAAACGCCGATCACGCTCGATCACATTGTCGAATTGCTGAATGAGTCTGCGATTGCCGAAGGCGCGACCGAGGATGAGGTCAAGTCACGCGTCCGCATCGCGCTTGAGGAACTGACCGACGATTGCGCTGCTTCCGATCGCGGCGTCGAGATTCGCCAGATCGCGGGCGGATATCGCATGTCCACCAAGCCGGAGCATCACGACGTTGTCCGTGATTTTGCCAAGAGCTTGAAGCCGCCGATCCGGCTCTCGCTCCCGGCGCTCGAAACCCTGGCCGTGATCGCGTACAAGCAGCCAGTCACGGTGCCTGAGATCAGTGAGATCCGCGGCGTGGATTCGAGCGGAGTCATCGCCACCTTGTTGGATCGAAAATTGATCACCACCGCGGGACGAAAGGCGGTCATAGGACGGCCGATTCTCTACAAGTCCACTAAGGAATTTCTGCTCCGATTTGGCCTGAAGGACGTAAACGAGCTGCCCAGCATGGAGGAGTTCGAAAAGCTGGTGGCAGAATCGTTCCAGAACGAATTGCTGCCCGTGTCGGAGAACGGCGCGGAAGGCGCTTCCGCCGATGCCGGCGAAGCGAAGATCGAGTCCGGGCCGGAAGCGATCGAAGCCGGGGCCGAAGCTGCTTCCGCCGAACCGCATAGCGCCGGCGAGAATGATCCCGCCGCTTAGACCTGGGCTGGCCGCCTTCATCCGGCAATTTTTCATTTCGCGTGTTGAACCATTCCAATGCCTGCCCAACGTCTGCAAAAGATCATCGCCGCCGCCGGAATCGCGTCGCGCCGAAAGGCCGAGCAGCTCATAGCCGGCGGCCTGGTCTCGCTCAACGGGCAGGTGGTCACCGAGCCCGGCACCAAGGCCGACCCCGAGCATGATCACATCCGCGTAAACGGCAAGTTGCTGCGCGGCGCGCAGAAATATGTATATCTGTTGATGAACAAGCCCAAGGGCTACATCACCGCGGTGACTGATCCCGAAAAGCGGCCCACGGTGATGGACCTGCTTCGCGGCGTTGGCGTGCGCGTGTATCCCGTCGGACGGCTGGACTACGCCAGCGAAGGCCTGCTGTTGCTCAGCAACGATGGCGAACTGGCCGCCGCGCTCATGAAAGCTTCATCTCACGTTCCCAAGACTTACCTGGTCAAGGTGGCGGGCACGCCATCGGCGGATGGCCTGACGAAATTGCGGTCCGGTGTTTACATCCAGGGTAAAGGCGGCCGAAGGCAAAAAACAGCGCCGGCCAGGATCAAGCCCATTCGCGAAGCCGACAATCCCTGGTACGAAGTTACGCTGATTGAAGGCAAGAACCGTCAGATCAGGCAGATGTTCGAGACCGTCGGACATCACGTGGAAAAAATAAAGCGGGTGCGCTACGGGCCTCTGCAGCTCGATGTTCCTCCCGGAAAATTTCGCCATTTGACCGCGCAGGAAGTTAC
>DATNCJ010000058.1:0-13300 GCA_035607215.1 Candidatus Eiseniibacteriota bacterium | reverse complement strand
AAAGGCGTTAAACTGGATCCCAGCGGCGTGCTGTGGATGGAGACAACGCGCGGCGAGCCGGTCGCGACAGCGGTGAGAAACGTATTGCTCAGCCTTCGCGGGCAGGGCTAAACTGTAGATATGAGGTCAGTAATGCGAAATTTGGCACTTCTCGCGGCGTTGGGGCTCATCGCCGCCGGCACACCGCTCGCGCTTCGCGCACAGGATCAATCCAGCACGCCTGCGCCAAAGCCCCCCGCCGCGAAACCCGACGATCAGCAGGATCAGGCCAAGCCGACGCAATCTCAGCCCGCGCAGCCCCAACTGGAGAAGCCCGGGGACGCCGCTCCAGAGCCTGACGCTCCGGCGAAACCCGCGGCCCCGATGCCCGCAAAGCAAACACCCCAAGAATCGTCATCCAAAGATCAGCAATCGCAGCAACCCGCGCTGGAAAAGCCCGGCACCGCCGCACCGGAACCCGAGCCGGCCGCGAAGGCGCCGGCTAAGAATGCCGCCAAATCCGGGTCGCGTTCTGCCGCCAAGCCACCCGCCCCTAAAGAGCCGGAAAAGATTCCCGAAGGTGCTAACTCGCGGATCGTCGAAGAAATCATCGCTCGGGTGAATAACGAGGTCATTACCCGCTCCGACCTGGACAAAGCGCGCACCACTGCCGAGGAAGATGCTAACCAGGAATGCCAGGGTCGTTGCACTCCGGATCAACTCAAGGCTGACGTCGAAGACCGCCGCAAGAATGCCCTTCGCGACCTGATCGACCAATCGCTGCTCGTGCAGCGTGGCAAGGATATGGGTCTAAGCGTCGAACCCGAAGTGATCAAGCGACTCGACTCCATCCGCATCAACAACAAGCTCGGCAGCATGGAAGACTTGGAGAAAGCGGTCAGCAGTCAGGGCCTGAACTGGGAAGACTTCAAGGACAACATTCGCAAAGGTATTCTGACGCAGCGGGTGATCAGCCAGGAAGTCGGCTCGCACATTAACGTTAGCCACGACGAGATCGAAAAGTATTACAACGAGCACAAGAAGGAATACATCCGGCCCGAGCAGGTGGCATTGCGCGAAATCGTGGTCAGCACGGAAGGGAAGAAGGATGCCGAGCTGCCCGACCTGAAGAAAAAAGCGGACACCGCGCTCAAGCGCGTGCAGGACGGCGAAGATTTCGGTGAAATCGCCAAGCGCCTTTCGGACGGCAGCACTGCAAAGCAGGGCGGCTTCCTGGGCGTCTATAAGCGCGGCGAACTGGCCAAGGAGCTTGAAGACAAGGTCTTCACCATGAAGAAGAATGGCCTCACCGACGTGATGGACACCAAGCAGGGCTATCTGGTCCTGCAGGTGCTCGAGCACTACGACGAAGGCGAGCAGCCGCTCAGCAAGGTTGAAAACGAAATCACCGAGCACATCTACAATCAGCGCATGGAGCCCAAGCTCCGCGAATATCTCAAGACCCTGCGCGAACAGAGCTACGTGGTCATAAAGCCGGGTTACGCGGAACTTGCCGGTGGAGGCAATTCCGAAATTCAGGAAGTGAGCGCCACGCCCGAAGTCACCAAGTCCAAGAAGGGCCGCAAGAAATTCCTGCTCTTTGGAAAGCGATCTGGCACGGCATCCGGCGGCGCATGAAGACGTCTTACGTTACCGATCTACTCTCCGAGCAAACCATCACTACCTTCTTCCTCGTCCACGAGAAGGAAGTCCGCAACACTCGCGAAGGGCGTGCATATTTGCGCATGGAACTCGGCGACCGCAGCGGCACCATCGAAGCGCGCATGTGGGATCAGTTCGAGGTTATCGCCCGCGACATCAATCGCGACGATTTCGTAAAGGTTCAGGCCCGCGTTGAGGTCTACAAGAATCGCCCGCAGCTCGCCATCGTTCAAGTTCGCGTCGCCAAGCCGGAGGAGATCGATCTGTCCGACTACTTGCCGCACACCAAGGGCGACGTCGACAAAATGTGGGCGGAGTTGCTGGCCCACACCGAATCCATCACCAATCCCTGGCTGAAAAAGCTCGTCGCTCAAATACTCGCGGATCCGACGCTCACGCGCTGTTACAAGCGTGCCCCAGCCGCGAAGGTGATGCATCACGCCTACATCGGCGGACTACTCGAGCATGTCCTCAGCCTCTGCGGCTCTGCGAAAGCTGTAGCTGCCCACTATGCCGAGCTCGACCTCGACCTGCTCCTCACCGCCGCGATCCTGCACGATGTCGGCAAGCTGGAAGAACTCTGCTACGAGCGTGCCATCGGCTACACCACGCCGGGCCAACTCCTTGGCCACATCGTGATGGAGCTCGAAACCGTAACCCGCGCGATCGACAAGATCGAAGGCTTTCCACCGCAGCTCAAGACGGTCGTCCAGCACCTGCTCATCAGCCATCACGGCGAATACGAATTCGGCTCTCCCAAGCTCCCCATGATTCGCGAAGCCCTGGTCTTCCACTATCTCGATGACCTCGACTCCAAAATTGCCGCCGTCCGCGTCGCCCTCTCCACTCCCTCAGGCGACGACGAGTGGTCCGCCTACAGCGGAGCCCTCAGCCGCAAATTCCTCAAACTCGACGAATTCCTCAAAATCAAAGAACCTCCAGCTGCGCTAGCCCAAACGCAACCTCAAGCGTCCGAGCAGCAGCAAATGTCCTTGCAGCCTTTCGCTGACAAGAGCTAATCTGGATCACAACCGGATCTCGCTTATTGCAAATGAATTTGAACGCTCTCTTCGCTGTCAATCACTGGGCAGCCGGGACGAGCGTTGTACTTGCGGGATTGGATGAAATTCAGTGCGAGCGCATCAATGTCTTGTACGCCGGAGCTAGACTTTAGGTGAACGCCAGTCACTTCCCCCCGACTCCGCGATTTGATAGGCAACAAGTGGCACGAAACCCGTCGGTTTTTCACCGTCGCGAACGCGAAATCCTCTCTGCTTTAGCTTTTGGCTTTTTAAGGAGCACCGCATTGCACCCCTCAACAAATTTCTTGGCGTTTCATCTCCGATTGAGGTGTCTTTTCTTGGGGTGATGCTGACGCATGATTCTCTGAGAAGGCAGATCCAGATAGAATTCCGACTACCACGCTGAGGATCGCAACGAACAAAACTTGGGCTCTTCGCACTCCTGGCATCACTATGCCACCCACTTCATTGCCAATTTCTTGCGCCGCCTCGCGCAGTCCAGCAAATAGAGGTCGATCAACTTCTGGTAGGGAAGCCCGGTCTCGGTCGCCAGTTCTTTGAAGTAGTCCACGACCTCCGGACTCAAATTGATGCCCACGGCCTTCTTCTTGCCTGGATACGGGTTACGCAGCTCTTTCAGTTTCGAAAAATCATATTCCTTCTTCATAGAATCTCGCCTCTTTCTTCGTCGCCTTCCTCGCGGAAAATGATCCGGATCAAATCCGGTTTTTCTGTAACAGTGCACGATGACCAGCGTTCTCGAGGTTGCGCTCATGCCAAGGAGAATGAATCGTTCTTCTTCCTCGGAGTGTTCCGGATCATTGAAGAGGTGCCGTGACGACTGAGGCGCCCCGGAGTCCCGTTTCTGTCGCCTTACTGTTGTATCCCCATGATGCTTCCGTGGCCAATTCATGTTGTTATACTGGTGTAACCCATGCTTCCGGCCTACAAAGTCCGCAACCTGACTATCGCCCCCGCCATGGTGCTCGCGCCGATGGCTGGCGTCACCGATACGCTCTTCCGCCGCGTCATTCGCGGCCTGGGCGGCTGCGGACTACTGATGACGGAGTTCACCAGCTCCGAAGGCATCACCCGCAGCGCAAAAAAAACTCTTCGCTACCTCTACTTTCAGGAAGACGAGCACCCCATTGCCGCCCAACTCTTCGGCGCCAATCCACAAGTAATGGCCGACGCGGCTCGCATGGTCGAAGATCTCGGCTACGACGCCGTGGACATCAATCTCGGCTGCCCGGCCAAGAAAGTCGTGAAGTGCGGGGGCTCTGGCCTGCTCCGCGATCTCCCGCTGCTGGGCGAAATCTTCCGCGCCGTGCGCGCCGCGGTGCGCATCCCGCTCACCATCAAACTCCGCGCCGGCTGGGACGAAAACTCCATCGTGGCCGTCGAGGTCGCTAAACTGGCCGTAGACTGCGGCGTCGAAGCCCTCGCGGTCCATCCGCGCACCCGTGAACAAGGCTACAGCGGCTGTGCCGACTGGAGTCTGATCGCCGCCGTCAAGCAAGCTGTAAAAATTCCCGTCATTGGCAATGGCGATGTCAATACTCCCGAAGATGCCGCGCGTATCGTGGTAGAAACCGGGTGCGATGCCGTGATGATTGGTCGCGCAGCCGCCACCAATCCCTGGATCTTCTCTCAGATGGCCCAATACACGGCCACCGGCCGCTACGACACCCCCACCGACGCCGACCGCCACGAGTTACTCTCCCGCTACTACCGGGAAATTAATGCTGCCAACCTGCCCGATGGTGTAGGCAAAATGAAGCAGTTCGCGTGCTGGTTTTCGCATGGCGTGGGGAACGGCAGCGAACTGCGGCGCACGGTGCACGCATCCAGAACGCAGCAGGAAGTGCTCGATAGTGTGGAGCGCTTCTTTCTGCAACAGGCCGCGACCACCGTCCCGCAAGGCGCGCAAGCGCAATGAGGCCCCGGTAGTGCAGGTTTAGCCTGGCGCTTTTTCGATGGGTTACCTCAATCGCGAGCTATTCGATCGACCGAGCCGCTAAGTTCGGCCGCAGACCTGTTGACCCGCTGAAACCGGTCAACACTTGGGGGTTTGCATGATTCAGGCAGGAACATCGACATCCACAGCCCCGGACCGCCCGCGCGCCGAGCGCCGCATCGCCGTGCGCCTGCCGCTTACCGTTCGCGGGCGGGATTCCCGTGGGGTCACCTTCGTCGAGGAAACTTCCAGCGAAAATCTCTGCCGCGGCGGCGCTGCTTTCGTTACGCGCTTCGACGTCGCGGTAGGTTCCGACTTGGAAATAAATATTCCGTTTTCCCAGTCGGCCAGCAAACGCAAGGAGTCCGACTTCTCCACCCAAGGCAAGGTCATTCACGTCCGCGGCACGCAAACTGGCCCGGGCGAATATCTCGTCGGCGTCCAGTTTACCGGCCCGCGCTTCCGCCGCTTCTTTCAACCCGAAACCGCTGCCTGAGCCAGGCCGTCAGTTCCGCGCTCAATTCGGTTTTTGCCCCTCGGCGATTTTTTGCTGCAAAAGCTGATCGTACGCCGCTCTTCGCGTCAACCCGCGCTCCTTCGCCGCCAGCTTCAACGCCTCCTTCCGATCGAGTTTCGCCTGCCGGATCAGCTCTTCCACCCGCTCGGACAAACTTTGCGCCGAATCCACATGTGCGCCCGCATCCGCCGGATCGGCAGGCCCAATCAGCAAAGTAATCTCGCCCCGAGCCGGCCGCTCCTCCAGCGACGTCGCCAGTGCCGACAATTTTCCCCGCCGAAACTCCTCGTGTAGCTTGGTCACTTCGCGCGCCAAACAAGCTGGCCGGTCGCCCAAAATCTCCAGCGCTTCCGCGATCGACTCGGCAATCCGGTGCGGCGCCTCATACAAAATGATCGTGCGGTCCTCGATGCGCAGGCGCTTCAGAGCCCGCTGCCGCTCCCCGCTCCGCGCGGGCAAAAATCCTACAAACAGAAACTCTTCATTCGGCAGCCCCGAAGCCGATAGCGCCGCCAGCAGAGCCGAAGGTCCCGGCACCGGCACCACCGGTATTTGATGCCGCAAACAAAGTGTCACCAGCCGATACCCAGGATCGGACACCAGTGGCATGCCGGCATCGCTTACCAGCGCAATCTTCGCGCCTTGCTCCAGCGCGATCAGCAGTTCCGGCGCGCGGGTCATCTCGTTGTGCTCGTGATAGCTCACCAGTGGCCGCGAAATCTCGTAGTGGTTCATCAATTTCTGGGTATGCCGGGTATCTTCGGCCGCGACCTGATCGGCCTCACGCAAAATCCGCAGCGCCCGCAAGGTAATGTCTTCGAGATTTCCGATGGGTGTTCCCACCAGGTACAAGCACCCGGTAGCCTCGCGTTCGCGGGGCTGCCGCTCTGCCTCGGCCGCATCGCTCGAAGAAAGTTTTCCACTCATACGCTAGAGTCTAGCACGCGCTCCGGGTCACCAACCCGCGCATGATATACTGATCGTTTGACAACCTCGCGAGGAGAGAGTCTGTGCCTCTGTACGAATACAAGTGCCTGAAGTGTGGACGGCGTACCGAGAAAATTGAAAATGTAGCTGGTCCGCATCTGAAGAGGTGCCCGCACTGCGGCGGCAAGGTCGAGTCGCTGATCTCCGCCCCGGCAATTCAATTCAAAGGCTCAGGATGGTACGTGACCGACTACGCCGCAAAATCCGGTGGCAGCGACAAGGCGGAAAAAGGGAAGGACGGCAAATCCTCGACGGACAAAGACAAGAAGGAGTCGTCCACCAAGAACTCTGACTCGAAAGAATCAGCCGCGAAGGAGAGTGCCAGCGACAAAAAGTCCGAAACGGTCGCCAAGAAAAAGTAAATTCGCGGTAGCTGTGGTTTTCAGACCGCGAGCTTGGATGAAGACACAGCAGTTATTCTGTCGACGCGCTGGATCGATCGCCGCCAACTTTACAGCTTCAACCCCTTCAGATAGTCGCGAAAATCTTTGCCTAATTCCTTGTTAAGGAGCGCGATCTCCACGGTAGCCTTCAAAAATCCCAGCTTGTCACCGGCGTCGTATGAGATCCCCTCATAAATCAACGCCCACAATCCCTGCTCCTGCGCCAAAATGCGCATCCCATCGGTTAGCTGAATTTCATTCCCGGCGCCTGGTTTCGTGCGCGCCAGGCAATCAAAGATCGCCGGCGGTAAGACATAGCGCCCGGTAATCGCCAGATTCGAGGGCGCCAGCTCCGGCTTCGGCTTCTCCACCAGGTCCTTGATGCGCAGCAATCGGTTCCCAAACGGCGGCTGTGGCGCCGGCTCTCCCGCCACAATTCCGTAAAGGTGCGTCTTCTCCCTCGGCACTTCTTCCACTGCAATCGCCCCAACTCCGGTCGCCTCATAAACGTCAATCAACTGCTTCGTCGCCGGATTCTCGCCGGGAATCAAAACGTCTCCCAGCAGCACCGCAAACGGTTCGTCGCCCACCAGGTCCCGCGCCACCAGCACCGCATGCCCTAATCCGAGCGGCTCCTTCTGCCGCGTATAACTCACCTGCACCATGTTACTGATCTCGCGAACCAGGTCGGCCTGGTCCTTCTTGCCCTTGCTCTCCAAAAAACTCTCCAGCATCGGCGACGAGTCAAAATGATCCTCAATCGATTGTTTCCCGCGCCCGGTCACGATGATGATGTGCTCGATTCCCGCCGCCACGCACTCCTCGGCCACATACTGAATCTGCGGCTTATCGACAACCGTCAGCATCTCCTTCGGCTGCGCCTTGGTCGCCGGTAAGAATCGCGTGCCCAGCCCCGCGGCCGGCAACACCGCCTTGCGCACGCGGCGCGGCGTAGGCGTAGAGGAAGCAGAGCTCGACGATGACGGCGTAGCATTCGGAGTCATAAGCCTGTGATCTCTCAACCTCAGCCGTGTTTTACCGCTCGAATCACACGCGCGCACGACTGAAGCAGTGGAATGAAAACCTTCGGCACAGTAAAGTGCCGCACCAGCTTTGTCAATTCACCAGCAATCCAGAATACCTCGTACCCTGTACTTCCCCGAAAAACTTTCCCATGCAAAACCTGTCATCCCGACCGGAGCTGCCCGGCCTTTTCCTGCGCGCGGTTTCTTGCGCGCCGGGCCGCGCAGTGAAGGGACCGTGGCTTGCTCCCGACCTCAACACCGATCGATGAGATCGTGCTGGGCTCAGCGCGGACTTTAGATCCAACCCCAAGCGCCACGCACACCGCTGCGCAACTTCCCCTGCGGCGAAATCTTTCTCTTCCGCTGTGCTACCCTAATTTCAGCACATGCCCACGCGCATCCTCGGCATCGAATCCTCTTGCGACGAAACCGCCGCCGCCGTAGTCGTCGACGGCCGCGAAATCCTCTCCTCCGTCGTCGCCTCTCAGATCGATATTCACCGCAAATACGGTGGTGTCGTCCCCGAACTCGCCTCCCGCGAACACCTCCGCCAGATCGTCCCCGTCGTCCGCGAAGCCCTCTCGCAGGCCCATCTCACGTGGTCCGAAATCGACGCCATCGGCGTCACCTATGGCCCGGGCCTCGTCGGCGCACTGCTCGTCGGCATCACCTACGGCAAAACGCTGGCGCAAGCCCTCAACAAACCGCTAGTGGGCGTAAATCATCTCGAAGGCCACGTCCAGGCCGTCTTTCTCGAAGCCTTCAAATCCGACAAAACTCCGAAACTTCCCGCGGTCTGCCTCATCGTCTCCGGCGGCCACACCGTCCTCTACGAAGTCACGCCGCATCCGACGAACGGCACCTTCCTCTACAAGAAAATCGGCCAGACCCGCGACGACGCCGCCGGCGAAGCCTACGACAAAGTCGCCAAACTCCTCGCTCTGGGCTATCCCGGCGGCCCGACCCTCGACCGCCTCGCAGCCGCCGCCAACGGCGTGCCAGCCCCCGTCAAATTCAGTCCCACGAAAACGCGCGGCAACCCGCTCGACTTTAGTTTCAGCGGCCTCAAAACCGCTGTCCTCTACCACGTCCGCGAACACTGCGAATACGGCAAGGAAATTCTCGAAAGGGAAGCCGCCCTCGCCCGCGGCGAAAGAAAATTCGACCAACTGCTGCCCCTATGCAGCCCGCAAACGCTTGCTCTGGTAAGGGAATTTCAAAACGCGGTAGTCCGCGACCTTGTCGACCGCACTATGACCGCCGCCGAACAATTCCAAGCCGAAAGCATCCTCGTCTCCGGCGGAGTTGCCGCGAACTCCCAACTCCGCACCACCTTCGAACAGCGCGCCAAATCCGCCGGCCTCGAAGCCTTCTTCCCCAGCCGCGCCCTCTCTACAGACAACGCCGCCATGATCGCCGCCGCCGCCTACCCACACCTCCGCGCCGGTGAACTCGCCGACCTCACCCTAAACGCCGACCCCGCCCTCAAACTCGCGTGATCCCGCGCGACGTGAGGCGCGCACGCTCGTCTATGTAGGCGCCGGGCTTCAGCCCGGCGTGACTCTTTTCCCGCGCGAGTGCCGCACCCTTCGGTTTCAAGGCTGCCGGTTTAGATCCAACTACAAGCACCACCGCCGCGACATGCAAGCCCCGCCTTCCGAGGCGGGCACTTTTCTGCCATCCCGACTGAAGCAGCCCGCTTCTTCCTACGCGCGCCCGTTTCTTCCTTGGGAAATGACGCGCGCGGGCTGCGCAGCGGAGGGACCGCGGCCTGATCTCCACGCAAACTCAAAATCGACGACAGCTCCGCCGAACCGTCTGTACCTCTTTGCTTCTCTACTTCCTACTTCCTTCTCTCAATCCGCCCCCACCGTCCGGCTCTTCGACCACTCTCGAATCCCCGCAATATCCTCCGCCCGCGTCACACTCAACGGCTGCGTCCCCCGAATCTCCCCCAACAAGATCTCCGTAGACAACTGCTGCTTCAACCCAAACGCCGTATAAAGCCCCGCGACGATCGACTGCTCGATCTCCGCCCCGCTGAATCCCTCGCTGGCCGCCGCCAGCACCGCCAAATCAAACCCCGCCACATCCCGCCCGCGCTTCTTCAAATGCAAAGCAAACAGCGCCTTGCGCACCTCCACACCCGGCAAATCCACAAAGAAAATCTCGTCAAACCGCCCCTTCCGCAGCATCTCCGGCGGCAACGCCGTTATGTTGTTCGAAGTAGCCGTCAAAAACACGCCGCTCTCCCGATCCTGCATCCACGTCAACAAAGTGGCCAGCAATCGCTGCGACAACCCCGCATCCGCATCTCCGCTAGTCCCCGCCGAAGCAAACGCCCTCTCAATCTCATCGATCCACAAGACCATCGGCGCCATCTTCTGCGCCAGCTCCAAAGCCTTCCGCAATTTCTTCTCGCTCTCACCGACAAACTTGTCGTACAGCGCCCCGGCATCCAGCCGCGCCAACTCATATCCCCACTCACCCGCCACCGACCGCGCCGCCAAACTCTTCCCGCAACCCTGCACGCCGGTAATCAAGATCCCCTTCGGCGGCTCCAATCCAAACTTCTGCCCCTCAGGAGTAAGCGCGCTCTTCCGTTTCGCGATCCACGCTCGCAAGCGCGTCAATCCCGCGATATCGGTGAACGAAGTATCTCGCCGCACCGTCTCCAGCAGCCCTTCGCCGCGCAGAGCCGTCCGCTTCGCATCCAAAACCGCATCCAGCAATCCCGCGTCCATCTTCCGCCGCGCCAAAACGCACATCCGCAAAGTCCGCACCGCCTCCGCCTGCGGCAACCCGGTCAAATTCTTCGCCAGTTGCTTCACGCCCTCCGCATCCAGCTCCAACGCAATCCGGTTCGCTCCGTTCAACTCCACGGCTGCGGCCCGCACCGCGGGCAGCAACTCTTCCATCGTCGGCAATCCAATTTGAAATGGAACTGCATCCCCACGCAGATCTGGTGGCAGTTGCAGAGACGCCGCCGTAATCACAATGGACCGCCGCTCCCCGCGAAATTTCTCCGCCAGGTCCCGCAGTCTCCGGCAAACCTTGTCGTTATCGCAGTACCGCGCGAAATCCTTCAGGATAAAAACCCCGTCGCCATGAATCACATCAATATTCGTCAGGGCCGACTCTGGCGTATCCGTGTTGTACAAAGGCGCGCCCTTCATCCGCGCCAATCCTGTCGTCACGCTCCACGTATACAAAGGCACATCCAGCTCGAGAGCCACTTGCGCCAGCAGCGCGTCAATCCGCTGCTCCTCCGGGGTCTCCACCGAAATAATCGGATGCCGCGAATTCACCAGTAACCGCAGCTCATCTACCTTATTTGCCGTCTTCTCCGTCGTCCCCTTCATCCCTAGCCCGTCCCCGCAATCTGTGTCGTCGCCCAAGCCTCAGCCCGGCGTCTCATTTGTAGGTGCGTCGCTTCAGCGCGCCCTGCCACCAGGCAAGCAACGCCACAACGTTAGCTCGCGTCTCGACGATCGCTCGCCGAGCACCGGGTGCCGTACCCGCTTGCCCGGAGCCTCGAAGGGTCCGCTTTCAGGGTCTAGATTCAACTCCAAGCACTACCGCCACGACATGCACGATCCCCACACAAATCCCCGCAGTTTGACAAATCCACACGCCATGCTTAACACTAGAAGATTGAGTACCGCACAAAAGGAGCGTTAGATGGCTCAGGGACAGGCTACCAAAGTAAAGAAGAAGAAAAAGTCAGTATTGAAGCGCGCGGCGCAATCTCGTCAACGCGCCGAAGTCAACCGCGCCAACCGCACCCGCGTGCGCACCATGATGCGCCGTCTCCGTACCGCCATCACTGCCAAAGACGCCACCGCCGCCGGCAATCTCCTCCACCCCACCATGTCCGCCATCGACCAGGCCATCGCCAAAGGCGTCCTCCACGAAAACACCGGCAACCGTTACAAATCCCGCCTCACCCTAGCTTTCAACGGCGTAAAAGCCGCCGCCAAAGCTTAATTCCGCCGCCAACTCGCGCTCCAACAGCCTGGCCTCAATTCGAGGCCTGCGTCGGGGCACACGTCTGACAATGCGCTCAAGGGAGAAGTGAGCTCAATGATTGCATAACAATGTCGGCCCGACTCCTACGCAGGCTGATGCTGGAAAATAACTTCCCGCAAGTCTGGGTACCGAGCCCGGAGAATCGAGATCTCCGGCTACTGTTGTGGCACCGGCATCGCTTGGTGCGGATGCGCACGCGGATCATGAATCAGCTGTAGGCCTTGCCCATGAACGAGGGCTGTCGCTGGAAGAAAAACTATTCAGCGAACCAGGACGAGCGCAGTTAGAAAAGCTTACGTTAGCTGCTTGGGCCAGTCGATGCCGGCAAGAGTTGTTGGAGTTGCTGGACCGCATGAATCCGACGATTGAAGAGCTGACGGCCGCCGTCGAGCGGGAAGCCAGGAGGCGGCCCGAGGTTCTGCGACGGATGACCCATCCCGGTGGCGGTCCGCTTACGGCCCTCGCCTATGTGTTGATCATCGGAACACCGACGCGGTTTCAACGCGGCAAGCAGATCGGCACGTGCGTGGGAATGATCCGGTGTGAGGAGTCCAGTGCTGGCAAACAACGATGGGGACACATCAGCAAGCAAGGTAGTTCCTTGTTGCGCTTCTTGTTGGTGGAGGCAGGCCAAGCAGCAGCGCGCATCCATCCAGATTGGCGACGTCGATACATGCGCCTAGCGATGCGTCGGCACAGGAGCATTGCCAAGGTAGCGATGGGGCGCAGACTGGCAATTCGGTTGTACTGGATGTGGCGGAATGGTTGTGAGTATTCGCCGTCGTTCGAGTTCGGTTCGTACGTGGGACAGCTCGGTACCGGACATGGCGAACTAGAACGCCGTCTCAATGATTGGGCATCCCACTCCCGGCAAAGGGAGTGGGAATTAGTAATCATGGTCGAAGTCTTGATCGAACAAATATGGGTCGGACGGAAACCGACCGAAAGATTACGAGCGAGCCGTGGTCGTCGATGCAGCGGTGAACGAAACGAACAAGACCACTCCTAGGAGTGAACGGAGAAGTCTGCTCAAAGGATTGTAAGTCCGGGTCACGACGTGCTGCGTGCGTTCCGGCCTCGCCCCAGAGAAATCGCAGCAGCGGACTGCCTTGTTTGCCCAGCCCACCGAGCCGCTGTCGCTCTCCACTGGAGTATTCTCGCGGAATGATCCCCACGTAGCTGGCCAGCGCCTGGCCATCCGCGAACCGCTGGGAAATTCGTACCAGAAGCAACTTTACGTGGCGGCTCACACCCGCGTCGCCCTCGAAAGTTGTGTTTCTCTGAGCTAGCCGTTCTCCACACGCGCCTTTATATCCGAGTACGCTGCATCGATGAGGCTGCCTAGCGCTGCGGCGTTCGTGGCCGTTTCCGATTTCAGCTTCACATGACGCATGAACTTGCCGGTGCCTTGCAACAAGCGACCCGGATCCGGCAGCGCTGCGCCGTGAAAGAATCCCACGTTTACGTGCGAAGTGAATACATTGACGTAGCCGAAGGGCGCATCTCCCAAACATGCAACCGGACAGCCGTCATGCAAAAGCTCCCGTACTTCGTCCCCGCACTTTCGCATCATCTCAAACCACTGATGCGCGATGGCTCCTAATTCACCTTCATGCTGTTTCATCCACGCATCAATGGTGGGATCCCGCTCGACAGCCCCATTGAATCGCAGCAATTCCGTTCTCATGGTCGCTCCAATCTCTGTTTCTCCGACGACGATGTTGGCTCGGCTGTCCCAG
>DATNCJ010000037.1:0-52532 GCA_035607215.1 Candidatus Eiseniibacteriota bacterium | reverse complement strand
GGTGTGTGTGCGGAGGCTCAGAGTTCGGGAGCGAAGAAGACGACGTCGAAGAGCTCGAAGGTGAGCGCGACGTCCGGCAGCAAGACCCGCAAGACCTCGTCCAAGAAAGTGCGCAAGAAAAAGGAGCGGGGGCAGCAGGCGCCTACGGCGGACCGGATCTCGGAGATTCAGACGGCCTTGAGCAAGGATGGATCGTATAGCGGGACGCCAAGCGGGAAGTGGGACGACGCAACCGTGAAGGCCATGCGGAATTTTCAGAGCGCGAATGGGTTGAATCCCTCGGGGAAGCTGGATGCGCGGACGTTGACGAAGCTGGGACTGGGCTCACAGACGGCGGGAGTGGCAGCGCCGATTATTCCTGCGAACGCGACGTCGCGGCTGGTTTCGTCCAACCGGGAGCCTGCGACCCAGCAGTAGGTTTTTTGCAGTTTGTGGTTCGTGTTGCAATTCACTGACAACTGAATTAGAAGTCTGAGCCTGTTGCAGGTTTCGTGCGTGTTGGTGTGTGAAAGGACAGGACTTCATGCGTGTGGGGAAGACTATTTTCTTGGGAATTGTGGCGGCATTGGGGCTGATTGTGAATTGCGCAATGGTGGCGGCGCAGGTGCAGCCAGTTGGGAGGAGCCCCGTGAAGGCGGTGCGGTTTGGGAAGTTATGGAATGGGAAGGGGAAGGTTTGGACGAATGCCATTGTGATCGTGGAGGGCGGCAGGATTCGAAGTGTGGGCACGGAGGCTTCGGCGATCCCCGCGGGGGCGGAGGTGATCGATCTGTCGAAGTATTCGGGGCTGCCTGGACTGATCGATGTGCATACGCATATGACCATGTACACGGAAGAGGCGCTGGGCGTACCGATGCAGAAGCAGACGCTAAATGCATCGCCGGGATTCGCGGTGTTCATGGCGCGCAAGGGTGCCATGCGAACGCTGGAGAATGGCGTGACCACCGTGCGGGATCTGGGCGCGGACCAGTACATGGATATTGCGATGCGGGATTTGATCAATCGCGGAGAGATGATCGGGCCGCGGATGTTTGTCTGCGGATACGGCTTGTATGTGACGAATACGCCGTTCAAGAAGGAGGGGACGCCGCCGGTTGGCGGGATCGCGGATGGCGTGCCGGAAGTCTTGAAGGTGGTGCGGCAGCAGATTGCGGCCGGAGCGGACGTGATCAAGATGTATGGGTCGACGGGGACGGATGACGATGTGACCGGATTCGAAACGTATACGTTCGAGGAGATGAAAGCGGCGGTGGATGCGGCGCATCAGTTCGGGAAGAAGATCGCGATTCATTCGTATGGGCCGGACGGCGCGCGGGACGCGGTGCGGGCGGGGACGGATTCCGTGGAGCACGCTACGGATATGGATGACGCGACGATCGCGGAGATGGCCAAGCGCGGGACCTATTATGTGCCGACGATCGATCACAACCGGTATTACATCGACAACGGAGACAAGATCGGGTACGCGCCGGGATATAAGGAGCGGCTGGCGGCGTTCATTCAGCGGAATCTGGAGACGACGCGGAAGGCGTTTCATGCCGGGGTGAAGATTGCGATGGGGTCGGACGCGATTTATACGGGGTTTGGGCAGAATACGCGCGAGCTGGGCTGGTTTGTGAAGGCGGGAATGACGCCGGAGCAGGCGTTGCGGACGGCGACGACGAACGCGGCAGCTTTGCTGGGGAAAGAGAACGAGCTGGGAAGCGTCGCGCCGGGGTTTGTGGGGGATCTGGTGGCGGTCGAGGGTGATCCGCTGGCGGATATTGATGTGGCGGTGAGCCGGGTGAAGTGGGTGATGAAGGATGGAGCGGTGGTAGTAGATAAAAGATAGCGAAGTGAGGCACGGAAGCAACAAGCACGGGCGCAAGGAAGAGCGGTTAGCGCGTGTGACGGGAGAAGAATTCCCAGAGGGTTTCGCTGGCGTCTACGTTGTGGGTAGTTTTGCCGACGAACATTTCGGACAGGTATTGTTTTCCGCCGGGCCAGGTGTGGCCCCCGCCTTCGATGGTGTAGGATGACGACTTCGGAGTTTTCTTTGCAGGGTGAGTATGTTTGCTTGCGGACGATGGTGCCGTCTCCGGCTTTGTCGGGTAATGCCAACGATTGCGGCGTCGAGTCGCAGCCGTTGAGGCGTACCCATTTCTCGGCGGTGGCTTGGAGCGACAGGATGGTGCCGCGCGATCCATTGCGTCCCATGGGGCCGCCCTGGATCGGGACCAGGGGGTCTTTGTCGCCCTGAAAGACGATGACCGAAGCGGGTCTGGCGGGCTGGCACGCATTTGCAGTGCGCTCACCCATCGTAGCCGCGATCACGCCGGCGGCGGCGATTTGATCAGCCAATGCGCAGGCGATGCGCTGGGACATGAAGCCACCATTGGAGATGCCGGCGGCGTAGACGCGTGATCGGTCGATGCGGTAGTGGGAGGAGAGGCTACGAATCAGCGCGCTTATAAATTTCACGTCATCGATGCCTTCTTTGTCCGAGTCGGTGGCGCCGCGTCCGTCGGCCCAACTGCGGTGCAGGCCATCGGGATAGACCGTGAGGAAGCCGTGAGCGTCAGAGACCTTGTCAAAATGGGTCAGATCGGCGGTCTTGTGGCCGGTTCCGAGGCGACCATGGAGTGCGAGCACGAGAGCGGCGGGCTGGCCAGAATTGTAGGATGCGGGCACGTGCAGTTCGTAGGTGCGCTTGCGGCCATCGACGGTGAGCGAGCCTTGGGTGTTCGCGTGAGTTTTCGGGGCGAGGGACAATGCGGCCAGCAGCACGGATAGGTTGAGGATTAGATACAAAGTAGCCCTGATTCTTGTCAGCCCAGCCATGCTGCTATGCTCAGCGGCGTTGGCAACACGAAAGGATTTGCGATGGCAGTTCCACTGTCTCCAAGCGCCAAAGCGCTCATCGACCGGCGTAATTTTGCGCATCTTGCCACCCTGATGGAAGATGGTGCTCCGCACAGCGCGCCCGTATGGATCGCGCGGGAAGGGGAGCTTATCACCATCGTTACCGAAGACGGATCACTAAAGGGGAGGAACACGGCACGCGATCCGCGAGTTGCGATCTCCATCGTGGATTTTGTGGACCCGTACGAGGAAGTGCAAATTCAGGGGCGCGTGATCGAGCGCAGGCGCGATGCGGAATTGAAGGCGTTCGATGCGATGTCGCGGAAGTATGTGGGGCGCGATTGGCCGTATCGAGATGCAGAAGGACCGATCGTGCTGGTGATGGAAGTAGTGAAGGAGAAGTATTCGAAGCAGCCGTTCGAGCATACGCTGCTTGCGAAGTAGTTGAAACGAGATTCGCGGACAATCGCGGCAGCGACAATCGCATGGCAAATAAGTAGGCCGAAGGTTGCGGGCGCAACCCTCGGCCAGTTGTGCCCAAGGAGAATCACTCGATTGCTTGATATGGAGTGTAGCCAAGGGGCGGGAAGGATTTGCCGCGAGTTTGTCACGGAGTTGTAAAAGTTTGGGCGGGCGTTTTCGGGGGCCATGCGAATGATTTACTTCTTTCATGGACTTGAAGTTGAGATCCTTCGGCGGATGGGCTCAGAATGACAGCGGGTTGCGATTTGAGAGTGAGAATGGGGTTTGACGGCAGCGTGTTTGACGGTTGTGGCGGGCGGCGGTAACATTTAGTGTTCCCTGCGACAGTCCTGCAGTAAATCCGGAACAGAGTCAGAGCGATCGAGATTGAGTTTTCCTTGTGGGAGGATGTATGGCCACGGCAGCGGCGCCTCGCGTGTACAAGAACTTTATAAATGGAGAATGGAAGGACGCCAAAAGCGGAGAGGCCTACGAGAACCGCAACCCAGCCAATACCGACGAGTTGATCGGGATGTTTGCGTCCTCGGGAACGGAAGACGTGGATGCGGCAGTGGATGCTGCGAAGAACGCCTACAACGGGTGGCGGCTGACACCGGCCCCGAAGCGCGCGGAGATCTTGTTTCGGGCGGCGGAAATGCTGGTGCAGCGCAAGGAAGACTTTTCGACGGATATGACGCGCGAGATGGGGAAGGTGCTGGCTGAAACGCGCGGCGACGTGCAGGAAGCCATCGATATGACGTACTACATGGCGGGCGAAGGCCGGCGATTGTTCGGGCAGACAACGCCTTCGGAGCTGCCAAACAAGTTTGCGATGAGCGTGCGGCAGTCGATCGGCGTCGCGGGGTTGATCACGCCGTGGAATTTTCCGATGGCCATCCCGTCGTGGAAGATGATGCCGGCGCTGATTTGCGGGAATACGGTGGTGCTGAAGCCGGCGGAGGATACGCCGCTGTCTTCGTATCACCTGGTGCAGGTTTTGACCGATGCGGGCATGCCGCACGGGGTAGTGAATCTGGTGAGCGGCTACGGACCAGGGGCAGGTGCGCCGTTGTCACAACATCTGGATGTGCCCGTGGTGAGTTTTACCGGATCCACATCGGTGGGACGCGTGATTGCAGAGGCCTGCGCACCGACGTTCAAGCACTGCAGCCTGGAAATGGGCGGCAAGAACATCATCGTGGTGATGGACGACGCGAATCTGGATCTGGCGGTCGACGGCGCGGTGTGGGGCGGGTTCGGAACGACCGGACAGCGATGCACGGCGGCGAGCCGCGTGGCGGTGCATAAGTCGGTGTACAAGGAATTTGTGTCGCGATTTGTGGAGCGTGTGAAAAAGTTGCGGGTTGGCGACGGCTTGGACCCGCAGGTGGATATGGGGCCGTGCATCAACGAGCAGCAGTTAAAGACGGTGATGGACTATGTAGCCGTGGGGCAGAGCGAGGGCGCGAAGCTGCTGACTGGTGGAAAGCGGATCGATTCGGGGAAGCATGCCAAGGGCTGGTTTCACGAGCCCACGGTGTTCGGAGATTGCGCGCCGAGGATGCGCATCGTGCAGGAGGAAATATTTGGGCCGGTGGTTTCGGTGATTCCCATTGAGAGTTTCGAGCAGGGGATCGAAGTTGCGAATGGCGTGCCTTATGGCTTGTCGGCGTCGATATATACGCGCGATGTGAATAAGGCGTTTGCGGCGACGCGGGATTTGTTTACCGGGATCGTTTATGTGAATGCGCCTACGATTGGCGCGGAGACGCATTTGCCGTTTGGGGGAACCAAGCAGACGGGGAATGGCCATCGCGAGGCGGCGATTGCGGCGATTGATTTTTATACCGAGTGGAAAACCGTTTATATCGACTATTCAGACCGGTTACAGCGGGCGCAGATTGATAATAATTAAGGGCGTGACGGAACAGAGTGGCGTTTGGTTTTTGATTGGTGGACGTTGAGGTCCTGAGGCGTTCCTTGCCGGATCGCCTCAGGATGACAGGTTGCGTGGTGGTGGCGATCGCGGTGGCGTGGAATCCAAGCCGGCACCTGCTTAAACCGGGAGCGTGCGGCACTCAAGGGCGGGCTAGACCTTGGCGGTTTCGCTGAGTTGCTCGGCGGCTTTGAGGACCAGGTAGTGTTGGGCGGCCCAGGATTGGCTGGCGTGGAAGAAGTCTTCAACGGCGACCCACTTTAGTTCGTGCTCGCAGTCAGCGCTTACTTTCTCACCTAGCTCGGCGGAATAAAATGTGGCGTAGGTGGCCTGGCACTGGCCGTCGCTTTCCATGTAATGCAGGGATTGTCCGATTACCGTAGTGAGTTGCACCTTGCAGCCCAATTCCTCCATGATCTCGCGGTGAAGGGCTTGTCCGGGCGTTTCCAGGAACTCCACGCCGCCGCCCGGGAGATAGATGCGGCCGTGCTCTTCCTCTACGGCGGCGATGCGGCCTTGCTCATCGGCGATCACGGCGTAGGCGCACGAGCGAGTCTTCTGCGGCAACGAGTTGTTGCGGGTGCCGAAGACGGGGATGCGCTGCTTCCTCATCGGCATCAGAATGCCATTGCCGAGGAACAATCTGCAATCCTTGCAACCGCAGCGTGTGGCGCGTTGACGGGGCTTGACGGCATTCCTACAATAGAAGGAGCAGATGTAGTGTGCGAAGTATCAGTGGTGGCCATGAGGACTTCAGCCCTTCAGGAACGCCGCGACCGACAGATATTGGCGGATATCGTCCGGACCTACATTGAGACTGGGGAGCCAGTATCGTCGCGCGCAATTTCCAAGCGATTTGAGGAGAGCTTGAGTACCGCGACGATTCGCAACACCATGGCGGAACTTGAGGAGGCGGGTTATTTGTACCAGCCGCATACCTCGGCAGGTCGCGTGCCGACCGCGGCAGCATATCGTTTTTTCGCGCAGGAAATCGCCACGCAGGCGACCTTGAACGCCGTGGACAAGGAATGGATCCGGAGGGAAATGGCTGGCGCGACTAATTCCGCGGAGATCAAGGAACGCGCAGGGCATGTGCTGGCGGAAGTCTCGAATGGCGTGGGGATCATCATTTCGCCGCCGATGGGAAAAACGGTGCTCGAACATGCGCGGATGTGGTTGTTGCCGGACGGGCGTGTAGTGGTGGTGCTGATTTCGCCGGGCGGGAATACCCGGGACAAAATTTTGCATCCGGGACGGCGATTTACGCAGGGCGAGCTGGATGCGACTGCGGAGTTTTTGAACCGGCACTATTCCGGCTGGGTACTGGAAGCGATTCGCGACGACTTGCTGCAGAAGCTGGCGAATGAGCGCGAACGTTATGAAGGCATCGCGCAGAATGCGCTGACGCTGTGCGACCCGGCAATTCTGGGCGAGGATACCGCGAGCCGGGTGCACGTTGAGGGCACCGCGCAGATGGTCGGGGCGGGCGAATTCGTGGACCAGACGCAGCTCCGGGATCTGCTGGCGGCGATCGAAGAGAAGCATCGGCTGGTTACGGTATTGAATGCGTGCATCGACGCGCCAGAGCCGGTACACGTGCAGATCGGGGTGAAAGAGATTTCGGAGTCGGGGGAAAATCTGGCGCTGATCAGCGCACCGTATATGAGAAACGACCTGGTGCAGGGTTCGCTAGGGGTGCTGGGTCCCACCAGGATGCACTACGAGCGAGCGATCACGGCAGTGGCCTACGTGGCGCGACTATTCAGTGAAACACTGAGCAAAATTTGAAAGACTTTTTCAAGAAGAAGAGCAACGCAACACCAAAGACGGACCCCAATATGAATCCCATGGATAACAACGAAAATCTGGAGCAGTCACCGGAAGAACGCGCCGTGGCCGCAGACGCAGCGGCAACGGACACGGAAACTGCAAAACTGGCCGCCGATCTGGAAGACCTGAGGCAAACATTGCTGCGGCGGCAGGCAGATTTCGACAATTATCGCAAACGGATCGAGAAAGAACGCGCCGACGATTCCAAGAGAGCGACGGCGCGGGTGGTCGAAGGACTAATTCCTGTAATCGACGGCTTCGAGCATGCACTTGCGGCGCACCACGAGAAGGAATATGAGGTGTATCGCAAAGGTTTTGAGCTGATTTACAAGCTGCTGGTCGACAACATCTCGCGGATGGGTGTGGAGCGCGTCGACCCGACCGGCAAGCCATTTGATCCACATCTGCATCAGGCGATGGATCGAGCCGAAACGACCGACCATGAAGACGGCACAGTGGTGCAGACCTTTCAGCCCGGCTATGTATTTAACGGACGGGTCTTGCGGCCAGCGATGGTGCGTGTAGCGGTGAATCCGACGGCGGCATCGAAAAGAAGCGCGAATTAGATCTAGATAAGGAGTCGGGCCAGCATGGTGAAGAGTCAACAGCGCGACTATTACGAGGTGCTGGGCGTTACGCGCACGGCGTCGGTGGAAGAGATCAAATCGGCGTACCGCAAGTGCGCGCTCAAATGGCATCCCGACCGCAATCCGGAGAACAAAGCGGAAGCGGAGGTGAAGTTTCGCGAGAGCACCGAGGCCTACAGTATCCTGAGCGATCAGCAAAAGCGGCAGGTCTACGACACCTATGGCCACGCGGGCTTGAGCGGCGCGGGTGGCGCGGGCGTGGATTTCAACGGAACGATCTTTCAAGATTTCCACGACATTTTTGGGGATTTTTTCGGATTTGAGGACATGTTTTCGGGTGGCCGAGGGCGTGGCCGCGGGCGCACGCAACGCGGAGCGGATTTGCGGTACGACATGACGCTGACGTTTGAAGAAGCGTCGGCGGGCGTAGCCACGAAAGTAAAGCTGCCGCGGCAGGAATATTGCGAGGCGTGCAACGGCACGGGCGCGAAGAAGGGCACTGGCGTGGTGACGTGCCAGACGTGTGCCGGGCGCGGACAGCTGGCATATCAGCAAGGATTTTTCACGATTACGCGAACGTGCCCACAATGCCAGGGTGCAGGGCAGATTGTGCGTGAGCGCTGCCCGGAATGTCGCGGACAAGGGCGCATCGAGCGCGAGAAGACAATTGAGCTGCGCATTCCGCCGGGCGTGGATACGGGAACGCGGCTGCGCGTTGCCGGGGAAGGCGAACCGGGACCGAATGGGGGACCTCTAGGTGACTTGTATGTGGTGCTGGAGGTCAAGGAGCACTCGTTCTTCGAGCGGCGTGGGGCGGACTTGTATTGCACGATTCCCGTGAGCATCTCGCAGGCGACGCTGGGCACGGAGCTGCAGGTGCCTGGGCTGAATGGTGAGGAACGCCTAAAGATCCCCGAGGGGACGCAGAGCGGAGCAGTATTCCGACTCAAGGGCAAGGGCTTGGCGGATCCTCGCGGCGGTGGAAAAGGTGACTTGTACTACCACGTGCGGGTGTTGACGCCGACGAAACTCACGCGCGAACAGCGCAAGGTGATGGAAGAGCTCGGAGCTTCGTTGAAGGTCGACAACAAGCCGGCGGAGCGCAATTCATCGATCTTCGACAAGGTTAAGGATATCTTCGGTTAGTCCGTCAGGCGGGCGTCGCAGAGGTGGCCTGCGGGCCCAGCACTTCCCGCATCACGGTCGACAACTGACGGAGAGCCTCGGCGCAATTTCCGGAAAAACTCGAGCCATGCATCACGGCCAGCGTTTTTGGCTGCAGTTGCGCCAATCCTTCAAGGATTCGGCCGGTATTGTGGGTGTAGGGCATGTAATCGGCGAAAGGGCTCGCTTGCGTCTGGAGCAAGGCGTCACGAGCGGCGTCGATGATGCTGGAATGCGCCAGCGGATCGCAGACTCCCCATTGATGAAATAGATCCGAGCAGAGCAGGGTGCGCTGCGTTTCTTCGAAGAGCACACCGGCATCCCAACCATGCGGCACGTGGGGCGTTGGATGGAATCGGAAGCGGTATTTTCCGGTCGGCAGGGTGTCCTTGGAGCTTAGCCCGCGTGCCGGTCGGTTTGCGAAATCGTTCACACTGACCAGCGCCCCTACCTGGCTACAGACCGGTTCGGCGTGGGGGGCCTTTTCCAGCCAGTAATTCAAGGAACCGCACTCGTCGGATTCAAAGTGGCTGAAGCCGATCCAGCGCAACGTGGCAGGATCTATCACTTTGCGGACTTCCTCCAACATCGCAGGGAACATGGCGCGGAGTCCGGTGTGGAACAACATGGGCTGCTCATCGCGGATGAGGAAGTGATTGAACTGCAGGTTGATTTCCGGCACGAACACGGAAATACGGAAAAGGTCGGGGGCGATCTCCGTCGTCTCGGGCATGTGCGACTCCTTGATCGGTATTGGTGTACTGCGGCCTGACTACTATGACGGAGAATACAGAGAATAGCGGAAATTTGGGCGTACATCCCACAATCCGGTAAAATCTCGCCGTGCGTCGACGATTTTTCGTCTCACAATTTGACGTGGGGTCCGCGAGCGCGGTCATGGAAGGGCCGGCAGCGCATCACCTTGGGCGCGTGCTGCGGGCGCAGCCTGGGCAGCTCTACGAATTGAGTGATGGGGCGAAAGTTTACCTTGGCCGGATCGAGACGGTGTCCCGGGATCGTATCGATTTCGCGTTGGAAGAGGAAATTCCTTCGTATCAGCCGGCAGTGGAGATGAGCCTGCTGCTGTCGATTGTGAAATTTGACGCGTTTGAGTGGGCGCTGGAGAAAGCTACGGAGTTGGGGGTGGCGGCGATTATGCCGGTGGCGGCGGCACGAAGTGAGCGAGCGCTGGTGGCCGCGGCCGGCAAACGGGCTGAGCGATGGGGGAAGATACTTGCCGAGGCGGCGCAGCAGTCGCGGCGTGTGCGTGTGCCGAGATTGTTGGAAGTGACCCGGCCGGGGCAGGCTTTTGGCGGTTACCCGGAGGCCAGAAAGATCATGCTCTCCGAGCGAATCGGCGCGCCGGCTTTGCGTGAAGTGCTGGCCGGCGAAGGGGTTAGATCGGGAGAAGCGGTGCTGGCGATTGGTCCGGAAGGCGGGTGGACCGAGGAGGAATTCGAGCTGGCGCTTGGTGCGGGATTTCAAGAGGCGTCGCTGGGGAAGCTGATACTGAGGACGGAGACGGCGGTGATCGCGGCAGTGGCGTCGTTGAACTACGCTCTGGGCACCTGACACACGAAGGTAGAAGCGGTTCGGTGCTTGCAGGGCGGCGCGGCGCAAGCAACAGAGGACGTCGGTAGCGCGTCAAACGAAGGGAACCGTGGGGGAAATCGTCCCGAGCGGGCGATTTGGTGTTGCATGTCGCACCACAACGCGATCAAGCTCTGGCGCGGCGCGCGACGCCCGTGTTATAAATACGAGGCAGCGAAAAGATGCAAAGCACGGACGAGAGAAATTCTCCGACCAACGTGGCCTCGGAAGTTCCAGCGCCAGCAGCTCCCGCCAGCGCGGCCTCCGAATCGCCGTCCACGGATCATTCATTCCGCAATGAAATTCGAGTCTGGACGCGAGACCTGCTGATCGCCATTGGCCTGGCGCTGATCATCATTGTGTTCCTGTACCAGCCGGTGAAAGTGGAAGGCACGAGCATGGCGCCGCTGCTGTCGGATCAGGAGCGGATTTTTATCAACAAATTCGTGTACCGATTTGAACCCATCGATCGCGGGGATGTGGTGGTGTTCTGGTATCCGCTGGACCGGTCCAAGTCGTTCATCAAGCGCGTGGTGGGATTGCCTGGCGAGACGGTGGAGATTCGCCAGGGCCTGGTGTACGTGAACGGCAAATCGATGCCGGAGCCTTATGTGCCCCCGCAATACGAGGATATGAGCGATTTTGGCCCGGTGCGCGTGCCGCGGGATTCGTATTTTGTGATGGGCGATCATCGCATCAGCTCGAATGATTCGCGGGTATTCGGGCCCGTGGCGAGCCGGTACATTTATGGGCGCGCGGTGTTTGCATACTGGCCGGTGGATCATTTTGGATCGCTGTCCACTACGGCGACGACGGAAGCCAAGACGAAATGACTTGTATGAGCGTCGACAGCCACTGCATCGGAGGACACACTGACAGAAGTACAGCATCGACCCGCCATACTCGCGCTGGAAGACGGGCGCGTTTTTAACGGCCGCGCGGCCGGAGCGATCACGCGCCGGGGCGGCGAAGTCGTTTTCAATACCAGCCTCACCGGATATCAGGAAGTATTCACCGATCCAAGTTACGCCGGGCAGATGGTGTGCCTGACGTACCCCCACATTGGAAACGTTGGAGCCAACCTCGAGGATGAAGAGGCTGGCAGGCCGTACATCGAGTCGCTGATCGTGCGCGAATTTTCGCAGGTGGCGTCGAACTGGCGCTCGGCCGAATCCGCACAGTTGTATCTGAACCGGCACAAGATTCCGGTGATTTGGGACATCGATACGCGGGCTCTGGTTTTACACCTGCGAAAACATGGCGCCTTGCGCGGGATTGTGGCGACCGACGGGACGCCCGCGGATCAGTGCGTGCACGAGGCCAAGCAGTTGCCGACGATGGGGGGGCAGGAACTGGCCAGCCGCGTGAGCTGCGACAAACTGTACAAGTGGGACACCGGTTCGATCGATCTGGCGAGTTCGCCGTGGTCGGAGCAGATGGGCGAGTCGGGCGCGAATCCGGAAACGCGGCGGTTTCGCGTGGTGGCCTACGACTACGGGATCAAGCAGAACATTTTGCGATTGCTGGTGGACCATCACTGCGAAGTGGCGGTGGTGCCGGCACAGACGTCCGCAGAAGACGTGCTGGCGCAGAGGCCAGATGGTGTGTTTCTCTCGAATGGGCCGGGCGACCCGGAGCCTGCGACGTACGCTATCGAAAGCATTCAGAAATTGCTGGGGCGTGTGCCGGTGTTCGGGATTTGCCTGGGACACCAGCTCTGCGGCCTGGCGCTGGGCGGGAAGACGTTCAAGTTGAAGTTCGGGCATCACGGGTCGAATCATCCAGTGAAGAATCTGTTGACCGAGCAGGTGGAGATCACCGCGCAGAATCACGGGTTCTGCGTGGCTCCGGAGTCGCTGCCGTCGAGCGATGTGGAGATGACGCATTTGAATTTGAACGATGGCACGAACGAAGGGTTGCGGCATCGTTCGCTGCCGCTATTCAGCGTGCAGTACCATCCTGAGGCTTCGCCAGGGCCGCATGATTCGCACTATTTGTTCAGCCAGTTCACGGATTTGATGAAGGAATTTGCGGCGCCGGGGAGCTCGCGCCGATGACGTGGCGGCGGACGACTTTCCAGACAACGCTAACGACAAATGCCAAAACGTAAAGACATCAAGAAGATTCTGATTATCGGGTCGGGGCCGATCATTATCGGACAGGCCTGCGAGTTCGACTATTCTGGAGCGCAGGCTTGCAAGGCTTTGCGCAACGAGGGCTACGAGGTCGTGCTGGTGAATTCGAATCCGGCGACGATCATGACCGACCCGGAATTGGCGCACCGGACGTATATCGAGCCACTGACGAAGGAATATCTCGACGAAATTCTTGGGCGAGAGAAGCCGGATGCACTGCTACCGACGGTCGGAGGGCAAACGGCGCTGAACCTTGCGGTGGAGCTGGCGGAAGGCGGAATTCTCGAAAAGCATAAAGTGGAGATGATCGGTGCGTCGCTGCGCGCGATCAAGGTGGCGGAAGATCGGCTGTGGTTCAAGGATGCGTGCCGAAAGATCGGACTTGAGGTGCCGGCGTCGGCGCTGGTGAACAACGCGCAGGACGCGCTGCGGCTGTGCGATCAACTGGGCTTTCCGCTGGTGATTCGGCCGTCGTTCACCCTGGGTGGCACGGGCGGATCGATCGCCTATAACCGCGAGGAATTTGGCGAGGCCATCGCGCACGCTTTGGACATGAGCCCGGTGCATGAGGCGCTGGTTGAGGAATCGGTGCTCGGGTGGAAGGAGTACGAACTCGAAGTGATGCGGGATTACCGCGACAACTTCGTGGTGATCTGCACGATCGAAAATTTCGACCCCATGGGCGTGCATACCGGCGATTCCATCACCGTGGCTCCGGCACAGACGCTGACGGACAAAGAATACCAGCGGATGCGCGACGCCGCGGCCGCGATTATTCGCGAAGTGGGCGTGGAGACTGGCGGATCGAACGTGCAGTTCGCGATCAATCCGGAAAACGGGCGCATGACGGTGATTGAGATGAACCCGCGCGTGTCGCGTTCGTCAGCGCTGGCCAGCAAGGCTACCGGCTTTCCGATTGCGAAGATTGCGGCGCGGCTGGCGGTGGGAATGTCGCTGGACGAAATATCCAATGACATCACGAAGAAGACCCCGGCGTGCTTCGAGCCTTCGATCGACTATGTGGTCGTGAAGATTCCCAAGTGGCAGTTCGAGAAGTTTCCCGGCGCGGATACCACGTTGGGAACGCAGATGAAGTCGGTCGGCGAAGTTATGTCCATCGGGCGAACGTTCAAGGAAGCGCTGCAGAAGGGGATTCGCTCGCTGGAACCGCATACGCCATGGCGTGCGCCGGCGGATACGCCGGAATCACTGCTGCGCGAGAAATTGGCGACGCCGCGACCCGATCGTATTCATTGGCTGCTCACGGCGGTAGAGCGCGGGCTTCCGAGTTCCGAGATTTGCGAGCTGACAAAAATCGATCCGTGGTTTATTCACCAGTTGGAAGAGATCAACGGAATCAACCGGCGCGCCGCTAGCGTGACCGTTGAGACCGCCTCGCGCGATTTGCTCCGCGAGGTGAAGCGCCATGGGGCCAGCGATGAACAGTTGGCGCAGATCTGGAAGACAACGCCTGCGGTAGTTCGTTTGCAGCGAGCGCGATATGGCGTGGCGCCCGTTTTCAAGCGCGTGGACACCTGCGCGGCGGAGTTCGAGTCCTTCACGCCGTACATGTATTCCACGTACGAAGACGAAGATGAGTCGGACCCACAGCCGCGGCCGAAGATCATGATTCTGGGGAGCGGGCCGAACCGCATCGCACAGGGAATCGAGTTTGATTACTGCTGTTGCCATGCCTCGTTCGCGCTGCGCGAAGACGGCTATGAGACGATCATGGTGAATTGCAATCCGGAGACGGTTTCGACCGATTACGACACCTCCGATCGTTTATATTTCGAGCCGCTCACACTGGAAGACGTGCTGGCGATCGTGGAACGCGAAAAGCCACAGGGTGTGATCGTGCAGTTCGGCGGACAGACGCCGTTGAACCTGGCGCTGGAGTTGAAGCGCAATGGCGTGCCGATCATTGGTACCACGCCGGAATCGATCGACCTGGCGGAAGACCGCCGGCGATTTGGGCGCTTGCTGGAAGAATTGCGCATCCCACAGCCGCGGAATGCCACGGCATTGGTGCCGGAAGAGGCTGCCCGCGTGGCCGGCGAAATCGGGTTGCCCGTGCTGGTGCGGCCGAGTTACGTGCTGGGCGGTCGCGCGATGGTGATCGCATACGACGTGAATACGGTACAGGAATACGTAGCGCAGGCGGCGCTGATGGGGCCGGCACGGCCGGTGCTGGTCGACCAATTTTTGGAGGAAGCGACCGAAGTGGATGTTGACGCGCTGGCGGACGGCACGGATGTGGTCATCGGCGGGATCATGGAGCACATCGAGGAGGCGGGCGTACACTCGGGCGACTCGTCGTGCGTGCTTCCGCCGGTCAGTTTGCCGCCTAAGATCATCGATACCATCCGGGACTACACCAAGCGCTTGGCGCTGGCTCTCAAAGTAGTAGGACTAATGAATGTGCAGTACGCGATTCAGCGCGACACGGTATACGTGCTGGAGGTCAACCCACGCGCGTCGCGCACCGTGCCGTATGTCAGCAAGGCCACCGGCGTGCCGCTGGCGAAGGTGGCGGCGCGGCTTATGGCGGGGAAGCGGCTCGCCGATATGAAGCTGCCGTTGGTGCGGCACAACGGAGTTTCGGAGATCGCGGTGCACGATTTCTATTCGGTGAAATCGCCGGTTTTTCCGTTCAACAAGTTCCGGGGCGTCGATACGATCCTGGGGCCGGAGATGCGCTCGACCGGCGAGGTCATGGGAGTGTCCACTTCCTACGGGCTGGCGTTTGCGAAAGCACAGCTCGCTGCGGGGCAACGCTTGCCACAAAAAGGCACGGTATTTCTCAGCGTTAATGACCGCGACAAACGGCACGTTGGATCACTAGGCAAGGATTTGCTAGCGCTGGGATTCCGCTTGCTGGCTACCCGCGGGACCGCGGCGGCCTTGGAAGCCGCGGGGATCGAAGCCGAGCCCGTGTTTAAGGTGAATGAGGGCCGGCCAAACATCGTCGATCTGGTCAAAACTCGGAAAATCGATTTGATTATTAACACGCCGTTGGGGCGCGAGTCGTTTTACGACGAAAAATCGATCCGCCGCGCGGCGATCCGTCACAATATTCCCTGCATCACCACACTGGCGGCCGGACAGGCGGCGGCGCTGGGCATTCGCGCGCTGCTGAATCAGAGCGTGGAAGTCGCGGCGTTGCAGGATTTGCATCGCCCGCGCGTCGCCACGTCAGACGCCACGGCGACAGGAGACTGAGCTATGGATCTTTCGGGAGTTTACCCGGCGCTGACCACGCCTTTTGCCGCTGACGGCAGCGTATCGGTGGCAGATATCCAGCACAACATCGGGCGCTACAACTCGACGGGTCTGGCTGGGTATGTGGCGATGGGTTCAACCGGTGAGTCGGTGTTGCTATCGCACGACGAGTGGGAAACCGTGCTGATCGCCGTGAAAGAAACGGCGGCGCCGGGAATGCGACTCATCGCCGGCACCGGCGCGGAATCGACTGCGGAGACCATCGAGAAGACCCAGCGCGCCGCGCAACTTGGCTATGAAGTCGCGTTGGTGAAGACGCCGCATTATTACAAGCCGGTCTACAAGCCGGAGGTGTTGATCGCCCACTACCAGCGAGTTGCGGACGCCTCACCGATTCCCGTGCTGTTGTACTCGGTGCCGGTATTCACAGGAATTACGCTGGAGGCCCCGGAGATTGGCACGCTGGCCCAGCATCCCAATATTGCCGGCATCAAGGACAGCTCTGGCCACGTCCTGCGCGTTGTGGAAACAATGGCCCGAGTGCCGGCCGACTTTCAGATCCTGGTAGGTGCACCGCCGACCTTGCTGCCATCGATTGTGGTGGGAGCGCGAGGAGGCATCCTGGCGTTGGCATCGGCGCTGCCCGAGATGTGCGTGGCTTTGTTCAATGCCTCGCGTCGAGGGGAGATGGACAAAGCTCGCGCGCTGCAGCAAAGCTTGCTTACAGCTTCCACTGCGATCGTGTCGGAAGCGGGCATCGCCGGAATCAAGTTTGCGATGGATCAGCGGGGCTATCGGGGTGGAATTCCGCGCCTGCCGATCCCGCCACCGGCGGAGTCCGCGAAGCAACGCATACTCGAAATGCTGGCGACCCTGGAGCCCGTCGCCGCTCGGGCGTAGCCCGTTCTACGCAACTGTTGTGCACATCGCCTCTACACAAAGCCTCTACACGGGGCCCGCGGCTACCGTTTGCCGTCGGGCTTCGTCCAAGACATTCATGCGGCATGGCCTGCGTTCCGATTGGCTGGTTGTAAGGCCTGCCAGACTTAGCTGATGCAATGGGGCTGATGCAACGGGGCAAGTTTTCCCCGATTTGCTGTGACCAATAGGCATGGGTATCATCTAACTCGCGATGGGCTGTGTCTCGATACCGTACCGGCGCCTGCCTCACCAGCCAAAGCTGTTCCTTCGGCTTATTGATGATTTTTCCGGCGTCTCGAATTTCTACACACATCCGCTTACGTTGGAGGCCATAGCTCGAGTGGCCAAGTCGCTGGATTTTCCTGTTGACCGGCGCAAGCAGGTGGCGGCGGTACTGCGTGAGACCAATGCAGCTCTGGGATCTGGTGACGCCACGCAGCGAAACCTGGAGCGATTGGAAAATGGCGCCGCGGCGATTGTCAGCGGCCAGCAGGTGGGGCTGTTTGGCGGGCCAGCATACGCGTTCTACAAAGCGCTCAGTGCGATTCGCATCGCGGAGGAATTGACCGCCGAGGGCATCGATGCCGTCCCGGTATTCTGGATGGCTACCGAGGACCACGACCTCGACGAAGTTCGCCATGTGTCGTTTTTCAAGTCCGGCAAGCTGACGCGCTTTGAACTGCCTGGCGAAGGCACCGCGGGCCGACCGGTAGGCCGGGTGCGGCTGGGCGCCCAGGCCGACGAGATCACGAAGGCCGCCGCGGAGATGCTCGGCGGGACCTCGAGTGCGGAAGTCGCAAGCTTTCTGCTGGAGAGCTATCGAGCTGACGAGACATACGGCAGCGCGTTCGGAAAGCTGTTCGCTCGGGTGTTCGCGGAGCACGGCTTGATCCTGCTCGATCCTCTGGACGCCAGGCTGCACAAAATCGCGGCTCCGATCTACCGCAAAGCTCTGGAAGATCGCGATGCGCTCAGTGAAAAACTGCTGGGGCGCGGCAAGGAACTAGAAGCGGCGGGTTACGAGCCGCAGGTAAAGGTGTCGGCTACAGGCACGCTGTTGTTTCATATCAAGGATGACGTACGCCAGCCTATCGTCGCCAAGATCAACGGGAATGCCGAGGGCGGGAATACTGGAGGATTCAAGTCCGGTGAGATGTCCTGGACGCGCGACGAGGCTTTGCGATTGGTGGATCAGGCGGCGGAGGTATTCAGCCCCAACGCGCTTCTGCGCCCGGTGCTACAGGATTATTTACTGCCGACGGTGGCGTTCTGTGCCGGCTCGAGTGAGATCTCTTATCTTGCACAGTCGCAAGTGGTGTACCAACACATCCTAGGGCGTGCTCCGGTGATCCTGCCGCGCGCGGATTTCACGATTCTGGATGCCAAGGGCGACAAGATCCTGCAGAAATATCATTTGTGTATCGAGGCCGTATGGGCCGGTCCGCAGGAACTGCGCCGGCAGATGGAAGCAGTATCGCTGCCAACGGAATTGGCTGCGGAATTCGACCGTAAAAGGTCACTGGTCGAAAGCACGCTGGCGCAACTCGGCGAAGATATTGAAAAGCTGGACGCTACACTGGCCGGAGCGGTGACCACCGCCAAAGAGAAAATGACCTTCCAGCTTGAGAAATTGCGAGAAAAGACCGGCCGCGCGTTAGACGATCGCGCGGGCCTGATCGGTGAGCATGCCGAATTTCTGGAGCATTTGCTGTATCCCAACAAAACACTGCAATCGAGGGATTTGTGTTTCCTGCCCTTCCTGGCCCAATGGGGCCAGCAGGGCTTGAAGCAGCTGAAAGACCTGTCGGGCAGTGCCAACCTTAAAGAACACCGCATCGCACGCATCCCCTAGTATTAGAGAATTCCGGCCTGCCCCGGCCGCCCTTGTCGACCGCACTGCTGAGGTGTTTACGCCCCGCCGCTGGCCTTGGCGCGAGCTTCCAGCACACCCTTGGGTATCGTCAGCGCCGCGGCAGCGACGTTCTGCTCCAGGTGGGCGACTTTGGATGTTCCAGGAATGGGCAGCATCACCGGCGAGCGTCGCAACAACCACGCTAGCGCCAGTTGAGCTGGACTGACCTTGAGTTGCGTTGCGGCGTGGTGCAACTCCGAGCCGGTATCGGAGACCTTCCCTGCAGCCAGCGGAAACCAGGGAATAAATCCGATTCCGGCGCGCTCGCAATAGTCCACTACATCATCGGCGCCGCGATCCACGACGCTGTAGCGGTTTTGCACCGATACCACTGTGACCGTCTTGCGGGCGTTCTCAGTATCCGCAACGCTGACCTCGGATAGTCCAATATGTCGAATCTTCCCCTGCGCTTGCAGGTCTTTCAATGTGCCAAGCTGATCCGCCGGCGGCACTTTGGAGTCGATGCGGTGAAGCTGAAATAGATCAATGCGTTCCAGCTTCAGGCGTCGCAGGCTGCCTTCGCAGGCTTGGCGGAGATGCTCGGGCTTACCATTCGTCACCCACTGGTCTGGGCCCGTGCGGTCGAAGCCTGCTTTAGTAGCGATGACGAGCCCCGCGGGATAAGGATGGAGGGCTTCGGCGATGATTTCCTCGCTGACGTTCGGTCCATAAGAATCCGCCGTGTCAATAAAGTTGATGCCGAGTTCGACGGCGCGACGCAAGACGCGAATGGCTTCTTGGCGGTCCTTGGGCTCGCCCCACACACCAGGGCCGGTGATGCGCATGGCTCCAAACCCTAGCCGATGAATACTAAGGTCCCCGCCAATACGGAATGTGCCGCTCTTGGCAGCGGGCAAGCTCTCCCATTTGGGTGTTGTTGTTGGTTGATCGCTTGCGGTCATGTGGCGATCTCCTTTCGCAGGGTTAGATTCGCGCGTAGGCCAAGCAGATACGGCCTTCAATGCTTTTTCATCTCTGCGGCGTTGGATTGGGCCCGGCCGGGCCTCTGTGAATTGGCGCACACTTCTGGCCCATAGGTTAGGCGCGGAACTGGACGTGCGGACAGGACTCTCTTTCGACAAGCGACTCCGTCGGTACCATTGAGCGCCTGCGAAGGCGCCATCGAAAATAGGCCATTGTCGGACCGCCTTCCGGCGCTTGCCGGGCGTGCCACACCCCTGGGCAAAGCGGCAGGGGGCAGGTTCACATCTCTGTGCCTATGGAGGAGTAATGCAACGCGCTCTATTCACCGTCTCTCTGTTTGTGGTTGCGGCCATGCCGGCGGCTGCGGAAGAAATTGCATTGAAAGATGGGACCAAGATCGTAGGGCGCATGTCGGCGCTTTCTGCCGACAAGATCGAGGTAGAAACGGCCTACGGCAAAATGCAACTCAAGCGTGCCGACGTTCTTACCATCAGTTTTCCCGAGAATGGCGCGCCGAGCACCAGCGCTACACCTGCGGCCGCGCCTGCGTCCACGGGAAAGCGCGAAGGTCCGGCGATCGACGATTCTTTGCAGGGCACGCAGTACGTGAATCGCAGCGGCAAGTTTGCCCTGACGCTGCCGCCAGACTGGCGAATCAATCCAAACTTGTCGAAGGCGCCGGCAACCATCGCGGCACTCAGCTCGCGCGATGACATGCGCTACATCATTGTGTCGCGCGAGGAGTACAACGGATCGCTGGAAAGCTACAAGGGACTCGGCGAAATTGTGGCGCGCAAGAGTTTATCCAACTACGAGGAGCTTTCCGCATCTCCGATCACCATCGACGGGAAGCAAGGGCTGTTAGTTTCCTATCGGGGGAATCTGCCAAAGGCTGATAATCTGCCGGTGCAATTTCTGGTGGCAATCATTCCATCTGGTAACACTTACACGCGAATCGCCGCGTGGTGCGTTGAGCCGCTATTCCATGAAACGCAGCCGATGTTTGAGCGAATCATGGGTTCATACCACAGCGCGGACAGCGCATCGCGGACGGCACAGCTGTCCAAGCCCTGATTTGGGTGCGACCGAAACAGCCTACAGCGGATTGCAGTCGAGATCGCGGGGCATGCTGAGAACCGGCATGACAGCGGTACTGGTCCGTACTATTTGAATACAACTCGTCCACAATTACCGGGTCGGTCATATCCCCACATGCTAAATAGCGTGTGGGGACTGGTGGAATGAAATTACTTCTGGCCTGGTGGTGGCATCGCCGGATGGCGCGCGCCATTTCTGTCCGACTTGCGCTATACCGGCAAGGTTAGTTCTCGCGCTTCAGAATCCCGTTTCTGGCGGTATCCAAAGACGGCAGCATACGCGTCGGCATTGCCGCTGGGCTCCTTATGACTTCCTAATGTCTTGAAATCTAGAATTGTGAAAAGCGTTGGCCAGGGGCGAGTTCTTGTGTCGACCGGCACGGGGTTCGCCCCATTTTTCTTATTTGCGATCTGCAAACCACTATGACGCTTGAGAGCGCCGCAGATTTGCTGGCGTTGGCGTTGCCCGTGATTTCAGTATCTAGCTAACTCGTACGACCGCTGCGGCGTCTGGATTCCGAGCTGTGAGCACTTGGCGAATTTCGGAAAGCAACTCGAAGGATCGCAGCCGCGCGAAATGATCGTAAATATGCCCGGTAACGATGAGTTCGTCCGCCTGAGTCAGATCGAGGAAGGTTTGCACTCCACGTAGCACCGTCTCCGGTGAACCCACGAAGGAGCACGACAACGTCTGATTCAGCATCGTGCGTTCGGCAGGGGAGCCGAAATACGGCTCGATGTCATCGATCGGCGGAGGTAGCTGTCCAGGCGAGCCGCGGCGAAGATTCAAGAAGCTCTGCTGCATAGAGGTAAAGAGCCGGCGTGCTTCGCCGTCGGTCGCAGCGGCAACCACGTTGGCGGCCGCTATCGCGTAGGGCTGCTTCCATCGCTCTGACGGCTTGAAAAGCTCGCGATAGATTCTGAGGGCCGCGATCAAGTCCGCCGGTGCGAAGTGCGAAGCAAACGCGAAGGGCAGCCCCAAGAGCGCGGCCAGTTGCGCGCTGAACAAGCTGGAGCCCAGCAGCCAAACCGGAACATCAAGGCCAGCGCCGGGGACAGCGCGGATTTTTTGACCTGGCTCCGTGGGCCGGAAGTAGTACATCAATTCCTGGACGTCACGGGGAAAACTATCGGCGGCGGTTGCGGCGTCGCGGCGCAAGGCCCGCATGGTGAGCGAATCTGTGCCGGGGGCGCGACCGAGGCCCAGATCGATCCGGCCCGGATACAGTGACGCGAGGGTTCCGAATTGTTCGGCGATCACCAGGGGCGAATGATTCGGGAGCATGATTCCACCGGACCCCACGCGAATCGTTTGCGTGCCACCAGCGACATAGCCGATCACCACGGAAGTAGCTGCGCTGGCGATTCCCGGCATGTTGTGGTGCTCGGCTACCCAGAAGCGGCGGTAACCCCATTTCTCAGCGTGCTGCGCCAAATCGAGGGTGTTGCGCAGGGCATCGGCTGGAGTTGCGCCTTCGATGATGGGCGAGAGGTCGAGAATAGAAGTGGGAATCATGAGCACTCAGCTTATTGGATGCGCAGCGCAATGCGAAGTAATAGACGGCGATGGGCAAGCGGCTGGACGAGACAGCGGGCGAGTAAACTATCCGTTGCACCCAGCGCGTCATAACCGGAGAGCGAGATGCAAATGTTGCGTGTGAAGACCAACCGACGAACACAGTTAGTAGACGTGACGCAGGAAATCGAGCAAGTCGTTGCCGAGTCAGGAACAAAAGAAGGCGTCTGCTACGTTTACATACCGCATACGACCGCGGCGGTGATGATTAACGAGCATGCGGACCCGGATGTGGCGTCGGACCTGGAAGGCGTGTTCGATCGGCTGGTGCCGCACAAAGGGCCGTACCGGCATGCCGAGGGCAACACCGATTCGCATGCAAAGGCGATCATGGTGGGCGCCAGCCAGGTGATCTTCATTGAACGGGGAAAATTAGCGCTAGGCACATGGCAAGGGGTATTTTTCTGCGAATTCGACGGTCCTCGCGAGCGCAAGATGTGGGTCAAGGTCACGGCCGATTGAGCAGGTCGCTCGATATGCGTTGGAAAATCCCTTTAGGAGTGAGAAGCCATCTTGAGCCGGCCGGGCCTCATGAAGTATGTGCTAGAGTTTTGTCGATGAAGAATCGCGTGGGAATCTACATACAGGTTCCGTTCTGCCAGACCAAGTGCACCTATTGCAATTTCCACACCGGCGTGGTGTCCAGCGCCAGGTTTGCTCCGTTTGTAGACGCAGTGTGCCGCGAGATTGCCACGCATCGCACTTTGTATGCGACATCGGGCGTGACGCTACCCGAGACATTCACCGGTGCTGTGGCGGACACCGTGTACATCGGTGGAGGCACGCCGAGCCTGCTCGATCCCGCGCTTCTGCGCATGCTCATGGACGCGATTCGCACACATCTTCTGACGGACCTGAAAGAAGTGACGCTGGAGGCTGATCCGGAAACCATCACCGCGGAAAAGGCCATCGCATGGATGCTTGCTGGGATCAACCGCATCAGCTTCGGAGTGCAATCTTTTTCCGATCGCGAACTCGCGGCCTCGGGTCGCATGCACCGCACTTCCGACGTCTATCGTTCGTGCGCCATCCTGCGCGAGGCGGGGATCGCAAATATCTCGTTCGATCTGATCGCCGGCCTTCCGCACCAGACGGCCGAGACCTGGCAAAGCTCTCTCGACGAATTGACCAAGCTGACGCCGGAGCACGTCTCCATCTATCTGCTCGAAATCGATGAGGGCAGCCATTTGGGCGGCGAGGTCCTGCGTGGCGGGGCCCGCTACAGCGCCCGGGAATTGCCCAGCGAAGACGAGATGGCGGAATTCTACGAGACCGCCTGCCTTTTCTTGCAGCGCGCCGGGTATCGGCACTACGAAATCTCCAACTGGGCAAAGCCCGGCTTCGAGTCGCAGCACAATCTGAAATACTGGCGCCGCGAGCCGTATCTCGGCTTCGGAGCCGGAGCACATTCTTTCTCCGGCACGGAACGCTGGGCCAATGCGCATGACGCCGCGGCATATGTAAACGCATTACAAGCGGGCCGCTTGCCCGTGGAACAGTATGAGCTGTTGACGCGAAATGGAGCGTTGGAGGAAGAGTTGTTTTTGGGACTGCGGCAGCTCGATGGTATCGACCTCGGGAATATCGAGGCGGAATACGGAATTGCGGTGGCTCCGCGTTTTGAGCGACTGACCGCCGCCGGTCTGATCGAGCAGCAGGGTAGTATCGTGCGGCTGGCGCCCAAGAAATTGAGTGTATCGAACGAGGTTTTCGTGGAATTGATGAAGTGAGGTAATCACAGCAACCGCGGAGGCAGGTGTGGATCCGGATCAGCTAAAAGCAGCAGCTACAACCGACAAGAACGTGGTCGATCTACGAAGTGATACGGTAACCAAGCCCACGGCCGAAATGCGCCAGGCCATGGCCGCGGCCGAAGTCGGCGACGACGTGTACGGCGAAGACCCGACAGTGAATCGCCTGGAAGCCTGCGCGGCGGAAATCTTCGGCAAAGAAGCCGCGCTTTTCGTTCCCACCGGATGCATGGGCAATCTGATCGCCATCAAAGTGCACACTCATCACGGTGACGAAGTCATTTGCGACGAGCGCAGTCACGTAAATCTGTATGAGCTCGCGTCCATGTCCGCCATCGCCGGGTGCATGCCGCGCATCGCCCGCGGCGAAGACGGCATTCTGGCGTGGCCGCAAATTGAGGCGGTGATTCGGCCGCGCATCTATTACGATTCGCAGACCGCGCTGATCTGCCTGGAGAACACCCACAACATGGCGGGCGGCATGCTGTATCCGACGGTTCAGGTGAATGACATTTGTGACCACGCGCATGATGCTGGATTGAAAGTGCATCTCGACGGCGCGCGCGTCTTCAACGCCGCCGTTGCTCTGGGCGATAGCGTTGCTACCATGACGAAGAACGTTGACTCGGTGATGTTCTGCCTGTCCAAGGGCCTGGGAGCGCCGGTGGGCTCGATGATCGTCGGCACGCAGCCGTTCATAGATAAAGCGCGCATCTATCGCAAGATGTTCGGAGGCGGCATGCGCCAGGCGGGAGTACTTGCCGCCGCGGGTCTGGTTGCACTGGAAAAATCGCCGGGGCGACTGCACGAAGATCATCGCCGGGCCAGGCGGCTGGGAGAGGCAATAGCCAGGATCGCAGGATTCGCAATTGATACTAGAAAAGTGCGGACCAACGTTGTGATCTTCGATTGCTCAAAAACCGGCAAGACTGCCGTGGAATGGTGCGACATTTTCTACAGACATGGCTTATGGGCGCAGGACACGTCCTTGCATTCCGTGCGTTTCGTAACCCATTGCGATGTCGATGATGCGGGAATCGATCGGGCGCTGGCGGTACTTCAAGAAGTTGCGGCACAGCCGCAGAAGGCAAGCGCATGAAGCTCACAAAATGGATTGGGTTTGCGGCCGCAGCCACTATTCTCGTACACCTAGGCTGTCGGGATGGACTCGCCGCCGCAGCCCAGGCGCAACCGAAAAACCACCTGCGCAAGGCGACCCGCGAAGGCGCGCCTGCGACCGTGGAGGAAGCCCGCGCATTTCTCGCCGACGCTGAAGCGCGGCTCTTCGATTTGGGCGTAAAGGCCTCTCGGGCTGAATGGGTGCAGGAAAATTTCATTACCGACGACACCCAGCAGATTGCCGCCGCTGCGAACGAGCAAGTGAACACACTCAGCGCCGATCTGGCCAAGAAAGCCAAGCGTTTCGATGGTCTGAAGCTCCCAACTGAGATGGCGCGCAAGATGACGCTACTGAAGTTGGCTGCTGGTTTTCCCGCTCCAAACGATCCAGCCTCGCAAAAAGAGCTCGCCATGATCGAGGCTTCGCTTAGTGGAGACTACGGCAAAGGCAAGTGGTGCCAGGGCGCGGCTGACGGCAAATGTCTCGACGTAACCGCGGTCGGCAAGTTGATGGCGACCAACCGCGACGCCGACGAACTCAAGCGCGCCTGGATTGGCTGGCACGCCGTCGGCGCTCCGATGCGGCAGCGGTACGCGCGTATGGTCGAGCTCGGCAACAAGGGGTCGCAAGAACTCGGCTTCGCCGATGCCGGTGCTCTCTGGCGGTCCAACTACGACATGCCGCCCGACGCATTGGCCAAGGAAGCAGACCGGCTGTGGGAGCAACTTCGGCCTTTGTATCTGTCGCTGCACGCGTACGTGCGCGGTCAGCTCGCAAATAAATATGGAAACGAAGCGGTGCCGCCGAGAGGCCCGATTCCCGCGCACTTGCTTGGCAATATCTGGGCGCAGGAATGGAACAACATCTACGACCTGATGGATTCGCCCAAACCGCCGCAGAACTACGACCTTACGAAAATCCTGCAAGACCGTCACACGGACGCCCAAGGTATGGTGCGCTACGGCGAAGGCTTCTTCAGCTCACTAGGTTTCGCCCCGCTGCCGAATACTTTCTGGGAACGGTCGCTGTTTACCAAACCCGCGGACCGCGATGTGGTGTGCCACGCCAGCGCCTGGGACGTCGATTTCAAGGACGACCTGCGCATCAAGATGTGCATCCAGATCACGGCGGAAGACTTCAAGGTAATCCATCACGAACTGGGCCACAATTTCTACCAGCGGGCTTACAACACGCAGCCCCCGTTGTTTCAGGGCAGCGCGAACGATGGCTTTCATGAGGCGGTTGGGGACACCATCGCGCTCTCGGTCACGCCCGAATACCTCAAGCAGATTGGCCTGATCCAAACAGTGCCTCCCGCGTCGGGGGACATTGATTACCTGTTACAACAGGCCCTGGAAAAAGTGGCGTTTCTGCCGTTCGGACTGACCATCGACAAATGGCGCTGGGAAGTTTTCTCCGGGCAGATCAAGCCGGAGCAATACAACGCCGAATGGTGGGCCCTACGGCTGAAGTATCAGGGCGTCGCTCCACCGGTGGCGCGGACGGAAACGGACTTCGATCCCGGTGCCAAGTTTCACGTGCCCGCCAACGTGCCGTACATGCGCTATTTTCTTGCCCGCATTTACCAATTTCAATTCCAGCGCGCGCTGTGCCGCGAGGCGGGCTACCAAGGCCCCCTACATCGCTGCTCTATCTACGGCAACAAGACCGCAGGCCAGCGTCTGAATGAAATGCTGACATTGGGAGCCAGCAAACCTTGGCAAGAAGCGCTGGAGACCCTGACCGGCGAGAAACAGATGGATGCCACCGCGCTGGCCGATTATTTTGCGCCGCTCAAAACTTGGCTGGACGAACAAAACAAGGCCCATCACTACGAGCAAGGCTGGTAGCTCGAACTCATAAAATAGCCGCTCCAAATTGGTGCGGGTTCGCAGAAACGGCTGCCAAGCCGTCTTCGCCCTTCGTGTAAAATGTTATAAGCCAATCTTGGTCTGACTATAGGCCGCAGTAAGACAGCGAGGACCCCGTGGATTTCGCCTTTACCGACGAACAAAACCAGCTCCGCCGCAGCGTCCGCGAGTTTGCAGAGGGTGAGATCGCCCCACACGTCATGGAGTGGGATGAGGCCTCGCGTTTTCCCAGCGAGATCATGCCGAAACTTGGCGAAATGGGCCTGCTGGGCGTCATTTTCCCGGAGGGATACGGTGGCGCGGGTCTCGGCTACATCGAGTATGTGATCGCGATTGAGGAGCTTTCCCGGGTCGATGGTTCCGTCGGCATCATCGTGGCGGCGCACAATTCGTTGTGCAGCAATCACATCTATAAATTCGGGAGCGACGAACAAAAGAAAAAATATCTCGCGCCTCTGGTACAAGGCAAGCAGATCGGGGCCTGGTCCCTGACGGAGCCGGAAGCAGGCTCTGACGCCGCTGGCACGCGCACCACTGCAGTGCGCGACGCCAAAGGCTGGGTACTCAATGGCTCCAAGACCTTCTGCACGAATGGACACTACGCGGACATCGCGGTGGTGATGGCGGTTACCGACCGATCGAAGAATTCTCACGGTATCAGCGCCTTCATCGTCGAAAAGGGAACTCCCGGGTTTAAACCGGGAAAAAAGGAAAACAAGCTGGGCCTGCGTGCCAGCGATACCTCTGAGCTTATTCTTTCCGATTGCCGCATTCCGGCAGAGAATTTGCTTGGCGCCGAGGGCGACGGCTTTATCGGCAGCTTGAAGATTCTGGACGGCGGCCGAATTTCCATCGCCGCTCTGGGACTTGGCATGGCCCAGGGAGCGCTGGAAGCAGCCACGAAATATGCCAAGCAACGCAAGCAATTCGGCCAAACGATCAGCGAATTTCAGGCTATTCAATTCAAACTCGCGGAAATGGCCACTGAAGTGGAAGCCGCCCGTCTGCTGGTCTATCAGGCCGCGTGGCTCGCGGATCGCAAGGATGTGCGTTTTACGAAGGAATCCAGCATGGCGAAGCTGTTCGCCGGCGAAGTTGCCGTGCGCGTGGCCAACGAATGCGTCCAAATCCACGGCGGCTACGGCTTCATCAAGGATTATCCAGCCGAAAAGTTCTACCGCGACGTGAAGCTTTGCACCATCGGCGAAGGCACCAGCGAAATTCAGAAGTTGGTCATTGCCCGCCAGCTACTTGGCAAGAAATAATAAGGCGATGCGCCCAGCGCCGCCGAAGATCCCCCAGGATAACCATGCCGCAGCCAATTGAGGATTGGGCGCAGAAAGTGTGCGCCGGCGACGTGCGCGCGATCTCCCGGGCGATCACCGCGATCGAGAATCACCTGCCGGAAGCCGAGGAGTTGCTGCGCCAGGTTTTTCCGCGCACCGGCCAGGCGTACCTCACCGGCGTGACCGGCGCGCCTGGCACAGGCAAGAGCACTCTTGTCGATCGGCTGGGCGCTTACTATCGCGCGCATAAGGAACAGGTCGGCATTATCGCGGTGGATCCGACAAGTCCTTACACGGGCGGGGCGATCCTCGGCGATCGCATCCGGATGCAGGGGCATGCTGGCGATGCCGGCATGTTCATCCGCTCGATGGCGACACGCGGATTTCTGGGAGGATTGGCCCGCGCTACTGCGGAAGTCGCCTTGCTTCTCGATGCCGCCGGCAAGCAACAGGTTCTGATCGAGACCGTCGGTGTAGGCCAGGATGAAGTGGACATCGTGCGGCTCGCCGATTGCGTGCTGGTAATTTTGGTTCCAGGACTGGGCGATGATATTCAGAGCATGAAAGCCGGGCTGATGGAGATTGGCGACATTTTCGTGGTCAATAAGTCGGATCGCGAAGGCGCCGATCGCCTGGAGCAGGAAATGCACGCGATGTTGTCGCTAGTGATGCCGCGCGACGGTTGGCACCCGCCGGTGGTTCGAACGGTCGCTTCGGAAAACAAAGGTATCGACGTGCTGGCCGCCAAAGTCGCGGAGTTTCGCAAGCATTTCGAGTCCAGCGGCGAACGGCAGCGCAAGCACGTCGAGCATTGGAAGGCACGTCTGATCGACTTGCTGGAATCGCGACTGCTGCAGCGCGCCCTGGGCGGCCCCGACGGCGAGAAACGCCTGCTGACGCTGGCCACCGAGGTTGCCGGCAGGAAGAAGGATCCCTTCGCCGCGGTCGGCGAAATCCTCTCGGAAAGTGGTCTCGCATCGTGACACCTGTATGCCCGGAGAGCGAGGCCCCACTTGAATCCGTGCGCGCCGCGAGCGGCCCAGGGAGTGTCATCCTGAAGCCGCCCGATGAGGGCAGCTGAAGGATCTCAACGCGTACTTCATGCGAAAATGTAAAGGCGCTTAGCTCCTCAGCCACAGCGCTGCCGCAACAAATTCTCATCGGAGAAAAAATGCCGTCCAAGTCGAAACCGAAAACAAAACCGGGCAAGGCGCAAGCGTCTCCTACCATCGGCATCATCGGCGGCAGCGGTCTGTACTCGATGCAGGGCCTGACCGACACCCGCGAGATTCGTGTAAAGACGCCTTTCGGTGATCCTTCTGACGCCATCGTAACCGGTACGCTGGAAGGGAAGCGCGTCGCCTTTCTTGCGCGTCACGGCCGTGGCCACCGGATCCTGCCCAGTGAAATCAATTTCCGCGCCAACATCTACGCGATGAAACAGCTCGGCGTGGAGCGGATCGTCTCCGTGAGCGCCGTGGGATCCTTGCAGGAAGATCTGCGACCTGGAGAATTTCTGGTTCCCGACCAGTTCTTCGACCGTACGAGCAAGCGCATTTCCACATTTTTCGGCGACGGCCTGGTCGCCCACGTAACCTTCGACAAGCCCACTTGCGGCCAGGTGTCCGCCGTTCTCGCCGACGCTAGCGATCACTGCGGAGTGAAAGTTCATCGGCGGGGCACCTATGTGTGCATCGAGGGCCCGCAATTTTCCACGCTTGCCGAAGCCCATGTCCATCGTCAATTGCGATTCGAAATTATCGGCATGACTAACGTGACCGAGGCCAAGCTCGCGCGTGAAGCCGAGATCTGTTACGCCACCATCGCGATGGTCACCGACTACGACTGCTGGCATCCCGACCATGCTTCCGTCACCGTGGCGCAAATCATTGAAACGCTCAATCAGAACGCCGAGAACGCCCAGCGCGTCCTCCGCCAAGCGGTTAAAGAGATGCCGGTGCCGCGCAGTTGCAAATGTGGCACCGCGCTCGCCCACGCGCTGATCACCGATCCCAAAGTCGTCCCCGCATCAACGAAAAAGAAGCTCGCAGCGATTGTCGGAAAATATCTTTCTTAGGAGACCAGAGTGGCCTTACTCGTTGTAGGTTCGGTAGCGTATGACGGCATTGAAAGTCCGTACGGCAGGGTGGAACGCACGCTAGGAGGAGCGGCGACCTATTTTGCCGTGGCGGCAAGCTTCTTCACTACGGTCCATCTGGTTGGCATCGTCGGAGACGACTTTACCGATACCGATGCGGCCATCTTTCGCGGCAAGAAAATCGACTGTGAAGGACTGGAGCGCACCTCCGGCAAGACCTTTTTCTGGGCCGGAAGGTATTCGGAGAACTTGAACGACCGCACCACGTTGACTACCGAACTGAATGTGTTCGCCGAGTTCAAGCCCAAACTCCCCGAGAAATACCGCGAATCGAAGTACGTTTTCCTGGCCAATATCGCTCCCGATCTGCAGCGTGATGTCCTGCAGCAAGTGAAAAAACGCCCGAAGATCGCCGCCCTGGACACCATGAACTACTGGATCGAGCGCACCAGCGAAGACCTGCGCGAAACGCTGAAACACGTCGATATTTTGATGATCAACGATGCCGAAACTCGGCAACTCTCCAGCGAACACAATTTGCTGCGTGCCGCCAAGCACATCTTCAAAATGGGTCCATCCACGCTGATCATCAAACGCGGCGAATACGGCGCCTTGATGGTCGATAAGCGAGGTGTTTTCTGCGTACCGGCATTCCCGCTCGAAGAGCCTCACGACCCGACCGGTGCCGGCGACAGCTTTGCCGGCGGCTTCATGGGCTATCTGGCCAGCGTGGGCGACAAAAGCGATGCGTCGCTGCGGCGCGCCATGGTCTATGGCTCGGTGCTCGGCAGCTTCACCGTCGAGAAATTCGGCCTCGACCGACTGCGCACTCTGAAGCTCAAAGAGATACACGCTAGAGCACGCCACTTCGCGAAATTGACTCAGTTCAAGCTCTAGGCTGTGTAAAATTTCCGCCAGTGGGCGAAGAGCCCGCAAGTGGATGCTCCCTCTACACGAAATCTTCCTGCGTCTCGGCTTTGCGGCGCTGCTGGGCGCGTTGATCGGCATCGAACGCGATTACCACAAGCGCCCCGCCGGAATTCGCACCAGCCTGTTCGTGTGCCTGGGCGCGGCATTGTTCACCGTTCTTTCGGGCGAGCTCGCACACCGGCTCGGCGACTCGTCAGGCACGCGTATCGCGTCGAACCTGGTACAAGGCATCGGATTCCTGGGAGCAGGCGCGATCCTGCGGGAATCTGGGACACTGATCGGGATGACCACCGCCGCTACAATTTTCGTGGAGGCGGCAATCGGCATGGCGGCGGGCGGAGGTTTGTACGCGGTGGCTGGGTTTTCGACGGGCATCGTGCTGTTCGGCTTGATCGTGCTGGCGTGGATCAGCACCTGGGCCAAGCTGAAGCCGCGACTGCTTGCCGTGCGCATCACCGCCAGTCATGCTGAAAATGTGACCGCCGAAGTGCAACGCATGCTTGTCGAGCTGAACGCGCGGCCGCAGCATTTCCGCCAGTCCATGTCCGGCGACACCACCATTGTGGAATTCGATGGCGATTTTCGTCACGGGCAGGAAGAGAAAATCATGCGGAAATTGAACCGCGAGGGAGTATTCGTTGAATTGACGCCGCTTGTGGGGCATCACGAATGAGCCCGAGAGGAGCGGCGGAAGTGTCAGCCGATCAACGCGCGACGCTGGAGCCGCGAAAGCCTAAGGCGTTGCGAGCAGGCTCGCGGCTCGCGGTGATTGCTCCCGCGTCGCCGGGCGACGAGGAGCAGGCCAGCCGCGGCCTGGTGGAGCTGGAACATCTCGGCTTTGCGGTACAGCGGCGCCCCGCTCAATCTGAGGGATATTTTGCGGCGCCAATTACCGAACGCCGCGCGGAACTTGTCCGCGCGCTGACCGATGACCGCATCGACGGAATCATCAGCGTGCGGGGCGGCTATGGCTCAAACTATCTTCTGGACGAGCGGCTGGACGCGGACCTCGGCCCGCCCAAATGCTTGATCGGCTACAGCGATCTCACCTCGCTGCAGATTTTTTTGTGGCAGCGGCGGCGTTGGACTTCCGTGTATGGCCCAATGCTGGCCGCCCTGGCTGCCGGCGCCGGCGGCGAAAACGGCTACGATCGCGACTCGCTGCGGAACGCCATTGAGAAGACCGACGACGGCTGGTTGATACCTCTGCGCGGCGAGATGCTGTCCAGCGGCACGGCGGAAGGCCGACTGCTCGGCGGCTGCATGACGCTGGTGGAAACGACGCTGGGTACGCCCTGGGAGCTCGATACCAAAGATGCGGTCCTGGTGCTGGAAGACCGTGGAATGAAGCCGTGGCAAGTGGACCGCGCCTTGATGCACTTGAAGCAGGCCGGAAAGTTTGACGGCGTGCGCGGAATCGGATTGGGCGATTTCCCGGATTGTGAGCCGCCCATCGCGGGCAGTCCAAGCGTGCGAGACGTATGTACGCGACTATTGGCCCCGCTAGGCATACCTATCGTGTTCAACGCGCCAATCGGGCACACGCGGCGGCCCATGTTGACGCTGCCGCTGGGCGTACGGGCCCGACTACAATCCAAAGGAGAGGGAACGCTGGAGATTCTTGAGCCGGCCGTTCTGCCATGACCGCTCTGCCATGACCAAAGATGCCGTAGGCAAGTTAAAGCACATTCACATCATCGGAATCGCCGGATCTGCGATGTCCCCGCTCGCAGGAATGCTGCGCGAGCAGGGTTATCGCGTCACCGGCTCGGACGCGGGCGTTTACCCGCCGGCTTCCACGCTGCTGGAAAGCCTGGGGATTCCTTTCTTTCACAAATTCGACGCCGCGAACCTATCTCCCGCGCCGGACCTCGTAGTCGTCGGCAACATCATCGCGAGAGGGAACCCCGAACTGGAAGAAGTGCTCGACCGCAAGCTGCCGTATCGTTCGTTACCGGAAATGCTCGAGGAAGTTTTTCTGCCCGGCAAACACTCGATCGTGGTGAGCGGAACACACGGAAAAACCACAACCACCGCAATGCTGGCGTGGATCTTCCACACCGCGGGGCTTCGGCCGAATTTTCTTGTCGGCGGAGTGGCGGAAAATTTTGGCCGCAGCTACGGACTCGAAGGCGGCAGCGAATTCATTCTGGAAGGCGACGAGTACGAAACCGCCATCTGGGATCGTGGCCCCAAATTCTTCCACTATCATCCCGACGATTTGATCATCACGTCCCTGGAATACGACCATGCGGATATCTACCCGGACTTCGACGTATATCAGCTGGCGTTTAAGCGATTGGTGAATCTGGTGCCGCGCAGCGGGCGTGTGGTGATCTGGGGCGACACCGAGCAATCCGGCCCGGCGTTGCGAGCGGCGGCCGAGAAAGCATTTTGCCCTGTCGAAACCTACGGCTTTGCCGCTGATAATGACTGGATTGCGAGCGACGTATCCGTCGACGGCGAAACTACGCGGTTCCGTTTCACCTATCGTGGCAAAGCGTTTGGCGAATTTGCTTCAACAGCCGCGGGCCGTCACAACATCTTGAATGCCCTGGCCGCAACCGCCGTCGCTCATGGCCGGGGCATCAGCGCCGATGTTCTGGTGAAAGCCTTTTCCACGTTCCGCAGCGTCAAACGCCGTATGGATGTGAAAGGTGAGCAGGGCGGCGTTCTGGTGGTGGATGACTTTGCCCATCACCCAACAGCGGTGCAAGCGACGATCGAAGCCGCACGCAGCCGCTGGCCGAAGCGCCGCCTGTGGGCCATTCTGGAACCCCGATCAAATTCCATGCGCCGAAAGGTGTTCCAGGAAACGCTGCCCAGGGCGCTGGCGTTGGCCGACCGTGTAGTGCTCGGAGGTGTGTTCCGCGCGCAGCAATTGGGCGACGACAATCGGCTAGCGCCGGATTCTGTGGCTCAGAGCGTGCGCGAACTTGGCAAAGATGCCGAAGCTTTTGAAGGCGCCGACAAGATTGCCGAATACCTTGCAGGCGAGGCCAAGCCAGGAGATCTGCTCCTGATCATGTCGAACGGCAGCTTCGATGGTCTGTGCGAAAAGCTTCTCAAAAAGCTAGGAGAATCAGTGCCACAACCCACGGGAGCGAGCCGGCGGTGAAGCCAGCATATTCGCTGGCCGCCATCCTTCTCACTATTTCGATATTCCCGCTGCAAGCAGCGGGTCACCCGATACAAGCCAGCGGTCCCGAGTACGATCCTGTCTTCTACGAAATCTCCCTCGCCAATCCTGAGAGGCATCTATTTCACGTCCTGATGAAGATTCCCAACGTTACCGGTGAACTGACGGTTCAGATGCCGGCGTGGAATGCGCTGTATCAGATTCGCGATTTCAGCAGCCACGTCCAGCACGTCGACGCTTATGTGGGAACGGCGAAGGCGCCGATCGAAAAAATCGACAAGCAGCGCTGGAAAATTAGAGGCACCGGAACCGTCCGGCTGGACTACAGCACGTACTGGGATGAGCCTGGTCCGTTTGCGACGCAACTCAATGTGGAGCACGCATTCATAAATCCGGCGATGGTGCTCATGTACGAGCCGGGCCACACGGATAGGAAAGCCCTGCTGGCTATCACCGATCTTCCCGATAACTGGCGTGCGGCAAGTGCCGTGCCCAGCGATTGCGGCCCGGTTTCGGAAAAGCCTTCTTGCCGTTTTAGTAGGTCATCCTACGACGAGCTCGCCGACTCACCGATTGAAGTCGGCAAGTTTACGGATCTTCAGGTCGCGAGTGCCGGGGCGCCCATTCGCGCCGTTGTGCACAGCGAGAAAGTGGACAAGAAACGGCTGGGAGACGAACTGCGACGCATCTGCTCTTATGAATTGAAGCTCATGGAAGGCGCGCCGTTTGAGAATTACACGTTCCTTGTGCATCTTGGCAAGGCCGCCGGAACGTCCGGTGGTGGCGGCATGGAGCACGCGAATTCGACAGCCATCGCCGTGCAGTCCGAGGGAGAATTTCTGAATGTGGCCGCTCACGAGTTCTTCCATCTCTGGAATGTGAAGCGAATTCATCCCGCTACGCTCGATCCGGTGGACTATGCGAAAGAGCAGTACACGCGGGCACTGTGGTTCGCTGAAGGAGTGACCAGCACTTACGCCGCATACACGCTGGTGCGTACCGGATTGTGGAGCAAAGGCATATTTTACGCAGACCTCGGCGGGCAAATCAGCGAACTCGAAGCGCGGCCTGCGAATACCTGGCAAAGCGCCGAGCAATCCAGCCTGGACGCCTGGCTGGAGAAATATCCGCTTTACAATCGGCCTACGAACAGCATTTCGTACTACACCAAGGGACAAGTCTTGGGCGTGTTGCTGGATATCTTGATCCGCGATCGAACCGACGATGAACACAGTTTGGACGATGTTGTGCGTTTGATGAACGAAGAGTTCGGCAAGCCCAACAAGGGCTATCGCGACAGTCTCGACGTACGCCTGGCGGCGGAGAAAGTGGCCGGCGGATCGTTCGAGGATTTTTTCCAGCGATATGTGGCAAGCGCCGAACGATTGCCGTATCAACACATTCTTGGCTTGGCGGGATTGGAGTTAAAGACCGTGGAACGCCGGCGGCCAAGCCTGGGATTTTCCCTGGGACGCGACGCTGCGGGAGCCCTCGTCGTCCGCTCCGTCGATCCGGACAGCCAGGCGGCGCAGGTTGGTCTGCGTTCGGGCGATGCCATTCTTACCTGGAATCGCGGCGAGCCTCCGCGCGATCTGGAAGAGTGGCTGAACGCCCAGAAAAAAGGAAACACCCTGCATCTTGGAATCCGGCGTGAAGAACAGGGCCTAAGTCTGGACATCAAGATCGGCGAGGCGTTGGAGAGTTCCTACGTTATTGCCGAAAATGCCGGCGCCGGCGAGAAAGCTCGGCGCATCCGTGAAGGATTGCTCCGCGGCACCACACAGCCGGTTACAGCGTTCGTTCAATAACTCGGTTGCCGGCGCGAGTTTCACTTTCCTTGCTTGTAGCGGCCGCCTTCTGAGGCGGGCGCCTGTAGCGGCACAACGATTCAAATGATTCGCACCCTTTTCGTCGGCCTGTTCCTGTCCCTCTACATCCTGATCGTAGGGCCGCCCTTGCTTTTGTATACCCTGATCAGCCGGAATCCTGACCCGCTCTATTGGGCCGGCATCAACGGCGTGATGTTTTTCGTACGGGCCGCCGGAGTTCGGGTGCGCGTGTCGGGCATTGAGCGAATTCCGCCGGGTGTGTGCTTGTTCGCTGCCAATCACACCAGTTCGGCGGATGCGCCGGCAGTCGTCGGCGCCATCCCCCGCCGGATTGCCATCCTGCTCAAGGAGTCGTTGTTCCGGTACCCTATCGTGGGCGCGGCTTTCCGGCTCGCCAAATTTATCCCGGTGGACCGGAGGTCGCGTGACTCCGCGCTCGAAAGTCTGGAAAAGGCTGTACAAGAATTGCGCACGGGACAATCGTTCCTAATTTACCCGGAAGGGACGCGAAGTCCCGACGGCCGGTTGCAGAAGTTCAAAAAGGGCGCCGTAGTGATGGCCATCCAAGCCGGCGTGCCGATCGTGCCGGTGGCTTGCTCAGGAGCCCATCGGGTGATGGAGAAACGCTCTTTGGCTATGCACCCCGGCGAAATCCTCGTCGAGTTTCTGAATCCGATCGATTCGACGACCTTCACCTTGGAGCAGCGCGAGGACCTGAATCAGCGCCTGCATGATGAACTAGCGGCCGGGCTGCCACCCGATCAGCGCCCGCTCGGATTTTCCGGCGCGGCCTGACTTCGCGACCATCCAAGGAAGGCTTGAGCCAAACAAATTTTGAGTCATTGCTTCCGACGATCCTGCGAGTTTGCGCGGTTCAGGGCATGCGCAGGCGGGCCTTCAGTTGGTCCAGTTCGGATTCGAGGTCGCGAACGCGTTTTTGGAGATCGGGGAGACGATTGAGAGCCGCCACGGTCTTAAGCCATTGGCGGTTGTCCACGGCCGGATAGCCCGAGTAAAGCGAGCGAGGCGGAACGTCGTTGGGGATTCCGCTTTTTGCCGTGAGGACGGCGCCGGCGCCGATCGACAGGTGCCCGGCGGTCCCCACCTGGCCGGCAAGGATGCACCCGGCACCGACTTTAGTCGATCCGGCAAGGCCCACCTGGCCGCAGAGCATGTTGTTGGGTCCCACCTGGGAGGCGTGGCCAATCAGGACCAGATCGTCGAGCTTGGAGCCTTTGCCGATGCGCGTCTCGCCCACGGTGGCGCGATCGACGCATGCGTTGGACTGCACTTCGACGTCATCTTCCAGGACGGCGGGTCCGGACTGCTGCATTTTGTACCACGTGCCGTCTTTCTGTTTGGCGTAGCCCAAGCCATCGCCTCCGATGATGGCTCCGTTCTGAAGGATGACACGGTTGCCGAGACGGCAGTGTTCGCGGACTACGGCGTGGGCGTGCGCGAAGAAGTCGTCTCCGATTCTGGCGTGGCGGTAGACGGTAACGAAGCTGTGCAGGACGGCCTTGCGGCCGATCTGGGCGTCTTCGTCCACGAAGCAGTAGGGACCGATGTGCGCGCCTTCTCCAATTTTTGCGGACTTGGCGATAACGGCGGTCGGGTCGATGCCGGGCGCATAGCGCGGCGGCTGGTAGAACAGTTCGATGGCGTGGGCGAAGGCGAGGTACGGGTTCTCGGTGCGCAGGGCCGCGAGAGGAGGCAGACCGGCGTCGCGATCCAGCGCGATGCCGTCTTCGATGAGCACTGCTGTTGCCCTCGTGGACTTGAGGAGCGGGAAATAACGGCGGTTGGCCAGGAAGGTAATGTGACCCGGCTCGGCGGATTCTATACCGGAGATGCCGCGGATCTCAGCGTTGGGGTCGCCTTCGAGGCGGGCGAATAGTTTTTGCGCGACGTCGGAAAGCTTCATGAACGGGACTCCTGGTTTCGAGAATGCGAGGTTTGAGAATGCGAGTCTCGCATGGCGAACACAGGGAAGTACAGAAGAGCAGAGTGGGTTTGCCAGCAGAGTTTTAGCGCCGAGAACGCTCTGCGCTTATTCCGAGAATAGCCGGGGCTGTGCCGCGGCAGCTGCGGCGGCGGGTTTGCGGCGGGCCACGCCCACTACGCCCAGGACGGTTACTTCCGCCAGGGCGGAACGCGGGATAAAGATGCGATCGGTGGTGGAATTCAGATCGGGCGGTGTGATTTGGAGCCCATTGTCGAGCAGGGACAGGAGGTCGTTGGGCACCACGCCTTCCAGGGTCTCGTTGTCGGTGTAGCGCAGGCGGACCCACAAGCCGTCAAGTTTAGGGCGGCTGAGGAAGGCTTTGCGCTCCGGCTCAAAATCTTCGGCGAAGTCGCGGACGAAATAGATCGAGCGTATTTTGGCCAGGGGAACCTGCTCGTGCTCGCCGTCGGGAGTGAGCAGGTCAATGGGGTCGGATTGGCCCAGGCGGCCGGGGTTCAGGTACCCGCGTATCGGCTTTTTATCGGCCAACACGACGACCACCTTCTTATGAGTAGAGGCTGGGGCGCGAGTTTTCAAGAAGTCCGTAAGCCTTAAAACGGGCTGATTTGCCAATTTTCCGGATGTATGTTATGTTAAGCGAGTTTTCCTGTCAACTTATTGTTTCCATTAGGGTTAGGGCCTGGAGCGTCGCCCTTTGACCGAAAAAAAACAGATCCTCAAGTCCGCCTCGATCATCTCCCTAGTCACGATTGCCAGCCGTATTCTCGGTTACGTTCGAGATCAGCGGATAGCCTTGCTCTTGGGGACATCGGACGCTGCGGTGGCCTACTTCCTAGCTTACCGGATTCCCAACCTGTTTCGGCGCTTGGTGGCCGAAGGATCAATGACCGCCTCATTTATTCCCGTATTCACGGGCTACATGCGGGAAAAGCCCCAAAAGGATGTTTGGGACTTTGCCAACAAGCTGTTCTGGACGCTGGCGTTGCTGGTCGCCGTGATTACCGTTCTGGGCATGGTCTTCTCCCCGGCGGTCGTGCACCTGTTTGCCGGGCAGAATGCCGCCGTCCAGCAGGCCATCGAGCTGAATCGCATCATCTTTCCCTATTTGTTCTTCGTGGCCCTGGCGGCCCTGGCGATGGGCATCCTGAACTGTTTTCACGTATTCGGACTGCCTGCGGCGACCCCGGTAGTGCTGAACGTTGCCACCATCATCTTTACCGTCAGCGCGGTATGGAAATACTTCAAGGATCCGGCGACGTCAATCGCCGTGGGCGTTTTGGTCGGAGGAGTGCTTCAGTTCCTGATTCAGGTGCCTGCGCTGGTGCAGCGGGGCATGCATTTTGATTTTGGCATCTCCCTTTCCCACCCGGGCATTCGGAATGTGGCGCGGCTAATGATCCCGCGGCTTTTTGGTATCGGCATCGGGCAGATCAACTTACTAGTGGACTCGCGATTTGCCACCGCCGCAAAGATGCCCGGCGGAAGTCTCGCGGCTCTGTACCTGGCCGATCGCGTCATGGAGTTAGTGCTGGGCGGGTATGCCATAGCGGTGGCCACGGCGATTTTGCCGATGATGTCTCATCAGGCGGCGGCCAAGGATTATCTGGGTCTGAAGAAGACGCTGGCGTTCTCCGTGCGCATCGTGGCGTTCATCACCATTCCGGCGATGCTGGGGCTGATGATCCTGCGCGAACCGATCATCCGGGTCCTGTTCCAGCACGGGCAATTCCTGGCGGAGTCGACGCGCTTGACGGCGCGCGCGCTGCTTTACTACGCCATTGCTTTGCCGGGCCTGGCGACCGTAAAGCTGATCGTGCCGGCTTTTTACTCTACACGGGATACCAAGACTCCGGTGATCGTGGCGGGGTTGTCCCTGGTGATCAATGTGGTGCTGAATGTCGCGTTTTTGAACAATAATTGGCTGTATCACCGGGTGCAGAATGGCGGACCGGCCCTGGCTACCGGGCTGGCCTGCTATTTCGACTTTTTCGCGTTGTTTTTCATTTTCCGCCTGCGCTACGGCCGCCTGGGGATTCGCGCGATCCTGTCATCCTTCGCAAGAATCTCGCTTTGCTCCGGGATTATGGGGATTGCTTGCTGGCTCGGGGCGCACTATACCCAATTCACCATCCATTCGCGGTTTCTCGTGCAGTTGCTGGTCTTTGTGGGGCTGCTGGCAGGCGCGACTGGGCTGTACCTTGCCACCGCCTGGATCTTCCGTTGCCGCGAGATGGAAGAGATTTATGGCATCGCTACGCGCAAGAGTCGCGGCGGCGAAACCTACGTGGAGGCGTGATGGAGATCTCGGCGGCCCTCTCGTCGTTTCTGATGCACGTAAGAGTGGAAAAGGGGCTGTCCGCCAACACCATTTCCGCGTACCGGCGGGATCTCGTCAAATTCGAGGGTTTTGCGAAGAAGCGCAAGTTGCTGGTGGAGACCGTCAGCCGCGATGATCTGGTGGATTTCCTGGCGGGTTTGTACCGCGAAAAGCTGGAGAGCCGAACCGTGGCGCGACAGTTGGTGACGTTGCGCAATTTTTTCCGTTGGGCGCAAACGCAGGAGATCATCACCGAAGATCCCTCCATGAAGCTGGAGTCGCCGAAGATACGGAAATCGCTGCCGGGCTATCTTCGTCTGGACGAAGTGGAGAAGTTGCTGAATCAGCCGGAAGAGAAGACGCCGCTAGGATTGCGGGACCGCGCCATGCTGGAAGTGCTGTATTCAACAGGGCTGCGGGTATCGGAGTTGGTCAGCTTGCGGGTGAGCGATCTGGACTCCAAGGTTGGCTGTGTGCGTTGTATCGGCAAAGGTGATAAAGAACGCATCGTGCCGATCGGGCGCAAGGCGCTGGCTATGGTCGATAAGTACGTGCGGGAGGCTCGTCCGGCGTTGGTGCGGCAGTCCAAGGCCGCGAACAGCCCGAACCTGTTCGTGAACCGGCGGGGCCTCTCGTTGAGCCGCGTCGGGGTGTGGAAAATCTTGTCGGGGTATGGGCGCAAGGCGGGTTTGCGCCAGGCGCTGACACCGCACATGCTGCGGCACAGTTTTGCCACGCATTTACTGGAGCGCGGCGCGGATTTGCGATCGGTGCAATTGATGCTGGGCCACGCGGACATATCCACGACGCAAATTTATACCCATGTTGTCGAGGAGCGGTTGAAACAGGTGTACAAGGCACATCACCCGCGCGCGTAGCGGGTGCACCCCGGGAAGAAGAGAGAGGTGCCGGCGCATAGGTGAGCGTGGCACCCGGAAGACAAGGAAAAGCAATGCCAGACTATATGTTTCTGTTGGAGAGCCGGTTGTCACCGGAACAGCGCGCGGTGATGTTGCGCGTGCAGGAATTGGCCGCGGCCATGGGCTTCAATTTGTATCTGACCGGTGGCACGGTGCGCGACCTGATCACCGGGGCGTCGCTGCGCGACCTGGATTTTACCGTGGAGGGGAATCCCTCCAAAGTCGCGCGCGAACTGGAAAAGGGCGGCGCGAAGATTCTGGTGGAAGACGAACGGCTGCGGCATATCGAAGTGCTGTTTGCCGGCGATGTCGAAGGCAGTATTTCGGCGGCGCGCGACGATCACTACGTACGTCCGGGAACGCGGCCGGAGATCCGCTGGTCGACGATCATGGAGGATTTGCGGCGGCGGGATTTTTCGCTAAACGCCATAGCCATCTCGTTGAATCCCGCTTCGCGCGGGTTGCTGCTGGACCCCACGAACGGATTGTCGGACATCGAGCGCGGCGAAGTGCGCGCTCTGATAATTCACAGCTTCACGAATCAGCCGGTGCGTCTGCTGCGCGTGCTGCGCTTCGCGGCGCGCATGGGATTCAAACTGGAGTCGCGCACACAGGAATGGTTTGACCTGGCCATCGAGCGCGAACTACATCGCACCATCGAGGCCGAAGATGCCGGCTCGGAATTGCGGGCGCTGGCGCGCGAAGAACGGCCGACGGTGGTGCTCAAAGCCTGGGAGCAGCACGATCTGCTGGAGGCCGTGAATCCGCATCTGGCTAAGCGCCACCCGGACTACGACGCGATCACGCGGTTGGTGAAAGCGCGCGAGGATTTGTTCACGGCAGGTTTCCGGCCACGGCTGGCGACACCCATGTTGTTGGCAATTCTTGGCCGGCTGAAGGATCGCGAGCTAGGTGGCGTTTTGTCCAAAGCCGGCTACCGAGCGGCGGAGGCGGACAAGATCGAAGGATTCGCCGAAGACGTGTTGGCCGCGCAGAAAGAGCTGGTAGGCAAGAAAGTTGCTACTCCGATCGATGCGTATAAATACCTGGAGGCTATGCCTCTCGATCAGATGGCTTACTTGCTGGCGGAGTCGAGCAACTCCGGCGCGCTCTCGAAGATTCGGGCGTATTTGCACAAGTGGCGGCCGGTAAGGATTGGGTTGCCGATGGTCGCGAATGAGTTGGAGGCGCTGGGAATGGCCCGCGGTCCGAAGTTCGATGAGATCGTGGAGAAGCTCTTCGCGATTCAATTGACCGGGCGCGGCAAGACCGTGGAAGAACGCGAGAAGATTCTCCGAAAACTTTCGGGAATCAAGGAAGCGCCTAAGAAAAAAGAGAAAGAGAAGAAGGGCGGCAAGACAGTTGGGAAGGGAAGCAAAGGCGAGACGGCTCCGGAGAAACATGCCCCACCTGCTCCGAAGACAACCAAAGCGCAACATAAAGAGCGACTGGCTGCCGGTAAGCATGCAGGCAAGCCGGCGCCTCGCCACGGGAAAGCTGCCGCCGCGGGGAAGAAACACAGCGGGCGAAAATAATTCTGTGCGACGGCACGCCGACTGACGATTTCCGCCTGTGGGAAACGTAGAATGCGGGTCGCAATTCTCTCGCGAGCGTTTTAGAATTGAGTTCCATGGGTCAACCGCAGTTCGTTCATCTTCACGTTCACACGGATTTCAGTTTGCTCGACGGGGCCTGCGAAACCGGGGAGCTTCTTGACGAAGCCTCCCGGCAGAAGATGCCTGCCGTGGCCATTACCGACCACGGGAACATGTTCGCAGCGGCGAATTTTTTTGAAGAAGCGAAAAAGCGCGACGTAAAGCCCATCATCGGCTGCGAAGTGTATGTAGCCAAAGGCAGCCGGCACGACCGCGGCGAAAAAACTAACGGAACAAACGGACAGGACCGCAACGGCGGCGACGCCGAACCCGGAAGCCGCGGCAGCAATCACCTCGTACTGCTCTGTGAAAACCTCGAGGGTTACCACAACCTAATCAAGCTGGTGTCTTCGGGATTCCTCGAGGGCTTCTATTACAAGCCGCGCATCGATTACGACCTGCTCGCGAAGCACAGCCGCGGGCTGATCGCGTTGTCGGCCTGTTTGCGCGGGCCGGTGACCGAGTCGGTTGTCGAAGAGAAATACGATCAGGCGCGCGCGAATGCTTACCGGCTGCGCGACGTTTTCGGGAAGGGCAATTTCTTCATCGAGATTCAGGATCAGGGGCTCGAGATTGAAAAGCAGGTGAATCGCGAGCTGCTGCGCTTGTCGAAGGAAACCGGAATCCCGCTGGTAGCCACCAACGACTGCCACTATTTGCATCACGGCGACGCCCACGCGCAGGAGGTCTTGCTGTGCATTCAGACCGGCAAGACCATGAGCGATGAGCATCGCATGAAGTTCGCCACCGACCAGTTCTACTTTAAAAGCGCCGAAGAGATGGCCCGAGTGTTTGGCGAAGTGCCGGAGGCGCTGAGCCGCACGGTGGACATTGCCAGCCGCTGCAATGTGAAGATCGAGCGCATTCCGAACCCGTTCCCGGAATTCAAGGTGCCGGCGGGGCATACGCCTGGCAGCTATTTCGAGAAAGTGGTCCGCGAGGGATTTGCCGCTCGCGTACCTGGACTGGAACGACTGGCCAAAGCCGGCGCGTTGCGAAATCCGCTTTCCGAATATGAGCGGCGCCTGACGTCCGAGATCGAAATGATCAAGAAGATGCGCTACGAAGGCTACTTCTTGATCGTGTGGGATTTCATTCACTACGCGCGAACCCAGGATGTTCCGGTGGGGCCGGGTCGCGGATCGGCGGCAGGCAGCCTGGTGAGTTATGCGCTGCGAATCACCGACGTGGATCCGCTCCAGTACAATCTGCTGTTCGAGCGCTTCCTGAACCCCGAGCGAGTGTCGATGCCGGATATCGATATCGATTTCTGCATGCGGCGTCGCGGCGAGTTGATCGAATACGTTACGCAGAAGTACGGCCGCGAGAACGTAGCTCAGATCATCACGTTCGGAACTATGGCGGCAAAAGCGGCGGTGAAGGATGTTGGCCGAGCGATGGATATTCCGTACGGAGAAGTGGACCGCCTGGCGAAGCTGATACCCACGACGCTGGGAATCGAACTAGAAACCGCGCTTTCGGAGGCGCCGCAGTTGAAGTCCGCGGTGCACAGCGACGAGCGATTGAAGGATTTGATGGCCGTGGCGCTGCGGCTCGAGGGATTGGCGCGGCATGCTTCCACACATGCGGCGGGCGTAGTGATCTCGCCGCAACCGCTGACCGACCTGGTGCCGATTTACAAGACCAGCCGGGATGAAATCACGACGCAGTACGACATGAATGCGCTGGAGCGCGTCGGCCTGCTGAAGATGGATTTCCTGGGCCTAACGACGCTGACGGTGCTGCACGATACTGTAGCGATGATCGAGAAAAACCGCGGGATGAGGGTCGATCTCGACATCCTAACATTGGATGACGCGGACACGTACAAGCTGTTCACTCGCGGAGATACTACGGCAATCTTCCAGTTTGAGTCCCACGGCATGCGGGACATCTTGCGGCGCTATCAGCCGACGCGGATCGAAGACCTGACCGCGCTGAATGCCTTGTACCGGCCAGGACCGATTCAAGGCGGAATGATCGATGATTTCATTAACCGCAAGCACGGCAACACCAAGGTCGCCTATGAATTGCCGCAGTTAAAGGACATTCTGGAGGAAACGTACGGCGTCATCCTGTATCAGGAACAGGTAATGCAGATTGCCAACCGGTTGGCAAGTTTCTCGCTGGGTGAAGCGGACATTTTGCGCCGGGCGATGGGCAAGAAGAAGAAAGAGGAGATGGCGGCGCAGCGCGCGAAGTTCATGAGCGGTTGCGCGAACAACAAGATCCCGGAAAAGAAGGCCGACCGCATCTTCAACCTCATGGAAGAATTCGCGGGCTACGGATTCAACAAGTCGCATTCCTGCGCGTATGCGCTGCTGGCGTATCAGACGGCCTATTTGAAAACGCACTACCCGGTTGAATTCATGGCCGCGCTGCTGACTTCGGAAACAGGCAACGCCGAACGTCAGATCAAGTACATCAACGAGGCGCGTGGGATGAGCATTTCGATCCTACCGCCGGATGTGAACGAAAGTGATCTATACTTCACGCCCGTTGGCGAGGCCATTCGTTTTGGGATGGCGGCAATCAAGAACGTGGGAGAGAACACCGCCAAGGCGATCCGCGATTCCAGGTTAAGCCAGGGCGAGTTCAGATCCTTGTATGAGTTTTGCGAACGGATCGAGACGCGGTTTCTGAACAAGCGTGTGTTTGAGAGCTTGATCAAGTCGGGTGCCATGGATTCGCTGGGAGCGCGGGAGAGCATGTTGGCTTCGGTGGACGATGCATTGGCGGCGCAGCAACGCGCGGCGCGGATGCGCGAGTCCGGTCAGCACGGTCTGTTCGGCGGCGGAGCGGCGCCGACTCACGTGACCTTCGAGTTGCGGGAAGCGGATCCCTGGAGCGAGGAAGACCGGCTCGGTGGCGAGTACGCCATGCTGGGATTCTATGTGTCTGGGCATCCGCTGGCGAAGTATGCGTCGCGGCTGGCGGACCTGAAGACAGTGTGCCTCAGCGAAGTCGAGGGACAGCGCAACGGGAAAGAATTGACGGTGGCGGCATTGATTGTGGGCGTGCGCCCGATGCGTTCGCGCAAGGGCGCGCGGTGGGCGATTTTCACAATTCAAGACATGACTGGAATCCAGGAGATGCTGGCGTTCCCCGAGAGCTTCGCGAAACTGGAGCAGGTGCTGAAGCCGCGGGTTCCGCTATTGCTGAAGGTGCGCGTGCAGGTGGAAGAATCGGGAACGCGATTGTCGCTGCAGGAGGCGCGCTTGCTGGAGCAATTGGTGGAGAAGCAAAGCGTGCCGAACGTATGTATTCGCATGGCGGTGGACCACCTCACAGAGGAATTGCTGGATCAGCTTCAGGAGCGCCTGGGGGCGCATCCGGGGCGCAGTCCGGTGTTGTTTCAACTGTCGGCGCCGGATGGGACGGTTGCGACGCTGGAATTGCGTGAGCGGGTGCAGCGCAGCTCCGAACTGGTTACCGCTATCCAAGAACTGTGCGGCGCCGAGTCGATCGATGTGGTGATGTGATGCCCCACAAGGAGAAAAAACCGGTAACCGAGGGAGCGAGAGAGCGCGAGATCGACCGGTTGGAGAAAGATGTCGAGGAATTGCGGCACTTGGCGAGCACCGCGGACGCGGGTGTAGAGCTGGAACGAATCCGCCAGCAGGTAGCCGAACTGCGGCATGAATTTTACGCGCACCTGGGACCGTGGCAGCGCGCCCAGATTGCGCGGCATGCGCAACGGCCATATATGCAGGACTTTATTTCGCTGCTGTTCACTGAATTTGTGGAGCTGCACGGCGATCGCGCCTACGGCGACGACAAAGCGATTGTCGCGGGCCTGGCCAAGTTTCATGGCCGGCCGGTGGCGGTGATCGGTCACCAGAAAGGCCGCGACACCAAGCAACGGCTGCTGCGAAACTTTGGGCAGCCCAAGCCGGAAGGCTATCGCAAGGCGCTGCGAGTGATGCAGTTGGCCGCGAAATTCGGCAAGCCAGTGTTCACTTTTATCGATACGCAGGGCGCTTACCCGGGAATCGACGCCGAGGAGCGCGGGCAAGCCGAAGCCATTGCGAAAAACCTTCGCGAGATGGTGCGGCTGCCCGTGCCGATCATCGTGACGGTAACCGGAGAAGGCGGGTCCGGCGGGGCGCTGGCGATTGCGGTCGGGGATTTTGTGAACATTCTGGAGAACAGCTTTTATTCGGTGATTTCACCCGAAGGCTGCGCGGCGATTATGTGGCGTGACGCGACCAAGGCGGAGACCGCGGCGGTGGCGCTGAAGATTACCGCCAAGGACTTGAAGGAACTCGGGATCGTGGACGAAATCGTGCCGGAGCCTGAAGGTGGGGCGCACACCGACTACGAGGCGGCGGGGCGATCTCTTGACGCCGTTTTGGATCGGCAGTTGATGGCGCTATCGAACCAGCCGACGAAAGAGCTGTTGGACGCGCGGTATGAGAAATTTCGGAATATGGGTCAGTTCTTTGATCTCGGCGCGTAAGACCTGAGCGCGTGAATCCCGGCGTCAAGTCACTGTTGTGCGGTTCAAGACTCCCCGGCGACGAAGGTTTCCTGGGCTGGCGCGGTTAGCTGTCGCCCAAAGGTGCTCTCGCGCGACGCTGACTCTCTCCCGGCGTTCTCCAGTGCGGCGGACAAATGACCGTGATACAGCGAAATACCCAGTGGCACATTCGCTACGCGACGAAGACCCGGCGTTGTGACCACTTGGGCCGGGGTCTACTCTAATAGAGCAATCACCACAGTGCACCGTTGCAACAGGGCCTTCAGGGCGTTCCGGTGCAGGGAGAGCGGCATCTACATGTCGGAACCGTTCCGTCCGTACGAAAAACTCGTGGAGATCACCATCCACGGGAAGAAGTTCCACGTGCCGGAGCGCAACTCGCTGCTGCGGTGTTTTCAGTTCATCAGCCCGGAGACAATCCCTTACGGCCGCTTCTGCTGGAACCAGGAGTGCCAATACTGCAGGGTGTCCTGCCAACTGCCCGACGATGACGAGCCGCGCGAGATGCTAAGTTGCAAGTTCATCGTGATGGCGGGCATGGAAGTGACCGAGCTTAGCCAGGAATTGAAGTGGTGCCTGCGGGCGAAACTGCCTGCGGATACGCCAGTTACCTCGTAGCAAGGCCGGACCGGCTGCGGTCCGATGCGATTACCATCCCGGAGCACGACCGTCTCGTGCCAGGCCTGAGTTGGGGCTTGACGGGCCCCCGACCCCCCGGCCTATTTGCGTATGTGTGGCAGCCAAAAGACTTACCGTGCGGAAGTGCGAACCTTAGTCGCGATGCTGATGCAAGAATTCAGGGTCCTGCCTACCGCAGACAGAACCCTGAGGAAGTGCGGTTTGTGTAGTTCTTCAAAAGGATGCGGGGCGGCACGGTCGTCCGCTCCACCCCACACAGGTTTGATGTCCCTCGATCGAATCAGGCTTTGGCCGCAGATACAGCCTGAGTGCGCATCTGCTGCATCATTTGCCGCATCGCGGCGATGTGACCAGGGTTGCGGCGTTCTGACCAGGCTTCGTACCGCGTGGCCGCTTGTTCCAGGTGCGCGAGGATTTGCTTGTTTGCAAAGCGCTCGCGGAACGCCGGTACGACCGGCTTGACTGCCTCCCATACGCCGAAGAACTCCCCGCTGGTTTCAAAAAAGAGGTCTTCGTGCAGGAGATCATAGTTGAGTAGTGCACAGGCCTGCTCCCAGTAGCCGATTACCATTCCAACGTAGGTTCCGGGTTCGCTGCCCATCGGTGCGATGCGCATGGCGTCGTCGATGGAATTCACGATGTAATTTTTGCCGAACCAATCGCGCGCCTGACGTAACTTGGCGTCTCGCCGTTGGTCATATACCTGAAGATGGAGTTGTGCTTGCTCGTGCGTTGGTTTTCCCATGGGACTTCCTCCGTTTACTTGGATTGATTTAGACTCTCGCGAACAAAGTACATTAACTGCAGTTTCTGCTGCCAGGTCGAGCCCACCTGCGCACGGGGCTGAACTTTCGTGACCTCTGCGGGACTGAACCCTGTACATCTCCTCGACGTTTGACGCAGGTGGAAATCGACAGGTGAGCTCTATTTGGAGCCGTTTTTTGATCTCAATTTTTGGAAGGCTTGTTGCCCGGATCGTACGGCTCAGAGGAGCGACCGATAAGAATCGTACGGGCGGGGCCTTGTTTCCGCTTAGCTTGCCTCTGCGCTCGAACGGTAGGCGTCGAATTTGCACCTGGCACCCGTGTCGACTACGATTTGTTACGGTGATCCATGCATGACTCTACACTCCTAACTTGTGACGGCTGCGGGCAGCCGGCGACCTCAGTTCACCTTGCCAAGCGTTTCGAGCGCCTGGAATGGACCACGCGATACCGGCCCGTGCATATCGGGGCGGTTCTGCTTGGCGCAATGGCGCCAGCGCAGGACGAAGATTTTCTTTATTCGCCGTCCGGCGAGTTCAGCGGCGAGGCCGGGAAAGTGCTGGAGGCCGCGGGCATTTCCCGAATTGGGAAAGCCGTAGAGGCAACGCTCGTTGAATTTCAACGCCGGGGCCTGTTCCTGACATATGTTCTGGAGTGCCCGCTCGGACCGGTAAACGTGGGCGACGCTGAAAGGCTGCTAGACGCAAGATTTGCGGCGACGGCGGCACGCATCCGGCGGTCTTTACGGCCAAAGCGAGTGGTGCCGATTTCCCGGTTGCTGGAACCTCTGCTGCTCGGATCTAACGGGCCGGTCGACTTGGGCAGTGCTGTGATCACCGATGGCGATAAGTTGTTCTCGCTCGATGACGGAGGAACTGACTTGGCCATCGCGGAGCTTCGGCGTCTGCTGTCTGGCGCCGGGGGAGCAGGCCTCAGCTAACCGCGCGAAGAACCTGTCCGGTGGTGCTAAGTCCTGCATAGCTCTTGTGGTCGGTAGACCGTGGCTTGCGATATAGTAGACTCGCGGCATTTAGCGAACAGGTCTGCATAGGAGTCGTAGGTGCAGAAAAAAGCAAAATTCGGAATCGGCGTGGCGGTAATTCTGGTGTCGATGGGTGTGCTCGCGTGGCTCGGCTATGGGGAGAGCAAGACGTATTACCACACGATTGCGGAGCTGCCGGCGTTGCAGGGCGCGGCGCGGGCGCATCGGTTGCGCGTCGGGGGCACCGTCGAGCCGGGGAGCATTCATCGGTCGCCTGGCCGCGTGGATTTCGTGCTGTTGGGGGAAGGCAAGTCATTGCCTGTGAGCTACGTGGGTAGCGATCCGCTTCCGGATACGTTCGTGGATAAGTCGCAGGCGTTGGTCGAAGGCAGCTTGTCGCCCAACGGCAGTTTTGTGGCGGAGCAGGTACAGGCCAAGTGCGCGTCGAAATATGAGGCGGCCCCGAGCGCTAGCGCTCCGGGTGCCCCGCGGGCGGCCACGGATCCCGCAGCAGATTCCTCCCCACGTAGTACGATGTAGGTGAGCGGAAGCGTGCCCAACGCTTCCGGCGGAAGGCGGTCCAGGTGGATGTATTCGGGTCATTCGCGCTACTGCTGGCGTTTGTGTGCGCGGCCTATGCGGTGATCGGGGGAATCGCGGCGATTCGCACGCGGCACCCTTTGCTGGTCAAGAGCGCGCGGCAAGCAGGGATGGCCACCTGCGTACTGATTTTTCTCGCTACCTTCAGCCTGGTCTATCTGTTCTTCACCGATTCTTACTGGGTTTCCTACGTCGTATCGCACAGCAACCGCAGCCTTTCCACCTTCTACAAGATTGCCGCGTTGTGGTCGGGGCAGGAAGGCTCGCTGCTGTTCTGGAGCTTCCTGCTTGCGATTTACGTGTTTTCCGTACTGATTGCCTACCGGAACAAAAATGGCGAATTGATGCCCTATGTCGGCGTGGTGATGGCCGGGGTGCAGATTTTCTTTTTGACGCTAAATAATTTCGTGGCCAGCCCGTTCAAGGTGCTGGCAGCTCCCGGTACGCATGGCACGCTGGATATTTTTACGCGCGCCGACGGGAACGGGCTGAATCCACTGTTGCAGTACCCGGAGATGGTGATTCACCCGCCGAATCTGTATTCGGGCTACACGGGATTCACGATTCCGTTTGCCTTCGCACTCGGCGCGCTGCTGGCGCGGTATCCCGGAGAGAAGTGGATTCACCTGACGCGAAAGTGGACGATGATCGCGTGGTGCTTTCAGACCGTTGGGATTTTGCTGGGCGCGCATTGGGCTTACGCGGTGCTGGGGTGGGGAGGTTACTGGGGCTGGGACCCAGTGGAGAATGCTTCGCTGCTGCCGTGGCTGACGGGTACGGCGTTTCTGCATTCGGTGATGATGCAGGAAAAGCGCGGCATGATGAAGGTATGGAACGTGTGGCTGGTGTTCGTCACCTTCATGCTGTGCATTTTGGGAACGATGCTGACGCGCAGCGGGGTGGTGAGTTCGGTGCATGCGTTCGCGCAATCGAGTATTGGAAACTGGTTCCTGGGCTTTCTGATTTTGATTCTGGCGGTGTGTTTCGCGGCGTATGTAAAGAATCGCGATTATTTGAAGAGTGAGAATCAGCTCGATTCGATAATTTCGCGCGAGTCGAGCTTTTTGTTCAACAACCTGATTCTGCTGGTGTCGTGCGTGGCGGTCTTGTCGGGAACGCTGTTTCCCGTTTTCTCGGAATGGCTGTCCGGGTCGCGAATCAGCGTGGGGAAGCCGTTCTTTGACAAGGTCAACATTCCACTCGGCTTGATCTTGCTGTTTCTTACCGGCGTCGGGCCGCTGCTGGCGTGGCGAAAAACGTCCACGGAGAGCCTGAAGCGGAATTTTGGCTGGCCACTGGTTACCGGTCTGGTTGCGGGCGCGATTTTCTTCGCGCTGGGCGTGCGTGAATTTTACTCGGTGGTGTGCCTGATTTTGTGCGTTTTCGTGACCTCGACGATCGGCATGGAATTCTTCCGCGGCGCCCGGGTATTGCGTACGAGGTCGGGCGCAAGCTTCGTAACCTCGGCGGTCGATTTGACGATGCGCAACACCCGGCGTTACGGCGGGTACATCGTGCACATGGGCATGGTGCTGATTTTTGTGGGGCTCTCGGGCGCCGCGTTCAACAAGGATGTGCAAAAGGAAATGCAGCCGGGGTCGACGATGACGATCGGCCGCTACACCTTGTTGCTGCAAAGCATGGACACGAAGCCCGAGCCAAACTACACGTCGGAGCGACTGATTGTCGAAGTGATGAAGGACGCCAAGCCGCTGATGATGTTGTATCCGGAGCGCAGGTTTTTCCCGGCGAACCAGGAATCGGGAACCATGGTGGCGATTTATTCGACGCTGCGCGAAGACCTCTATGTCGTCTATGCCGGCAGAAGCCCCGACAACGACGTGCCGGTCATTCACACGTATTTGAATCCACTGGTGAAATGGATCTGGCTCGGCGGAGTGGTGGTGGTGCTGGGAACATTTGTAACGCTGCTGCCGAACAGGCGAGCGGTTCTGGCGCTGGCCGGAGCACAACAACCTGCGGCAAAT
>DATNCJ010000044.1:0-20406 GCA_035607215.1 Candidatus Eiseniibacteriota bacterium | reverse complement strand
GTGGCGGGGGATGCTTTGGTGAAGCATCCGAAGACGAGGTTTATTTCGTTCACGGGATCGAACGAAGTGGGATTGCTGATCAGCGAGGCGGCGGGGAAGCGCGCGCCAGGACAGATCTGGATCAAGCGTGCGGTGCTGGAGATGGGCGGTAAAGACGCGACGATTGTTGATGAGGAAGCGGACGTGGACGCGGCTGTGGAAGGCGTCGCGCAGGCGGCGTTCGGGTATCAAGGGCAGAAGTGCTCTGCGTGTTCGCGAGCGATCGTACACGAGAAGGTATACGACGACTTTGTGAAGAAAATTGCGGAGCGCGCGAAAAAGGTGACCGTGGGGCCGAGCGAGGATCCCGCGAACTCTATGGGGCCGGTGGTGAGCGAGACGGCGATGAAAACGGTGCTGGGTTATATCGATGTAGGGAAGAAAGAGGGCCGCGTGTTAACGGGCGGAGATCGCGCGCCCGGCGATGGATTTTTTGTGCAGCCTACCGTTATTGCGGACGTCGACCCGAAGGCGCGCATCGCGCAGGAGGAGATATTTGGGCCGGTGCTGGCGGTGATCAAGGCGCGGGATTTCGATCATGCACTGGAGATTGCGAATGGGACAGAGTTTGGATTGACTGGCGGGGTGTACTCGAAGAATCCGGCGAAATTGGAGAAGGCGCAGGAAGTTTTTCATGTCGGAAATTTGTATTTGAACCGGAAGTGTACCGGGGCGATGGTGGGGGCGCATCCGTTTGGGGGATTTAATATGTCGGGGACGGATTCGAAGACCGGTGGGAAGGATTATTTGTTGTTGTTTATGCAGGGGAAGAGTATTGCGGAGAAAATCTGAGGTATTGAAGTAAGGAAGTTATGAGGTGAAGAAGACTGATCCCGCCGGCATTTTCATGTCGTCGGGATTTTTTTTCGTGGGGCGCGTTGAGACTGGAATTGATCTCGTCGAGATGCGTTCCGGTGAGATCAAGCCAGGGTCCCTCCACTTCGCAGCCCGTGCTAAAAAGACAAGCGCAAGAAAAAGCGGGCTGCTCCGGTCGGGATGACAAACTTGCGGTGGCACATTGGAAGTGGAGCGCTGTGTTGCGGGGTTGAGCCGCGCGGCCGAGCTGCGGGGTTAGGCTGCGGGAGTTTTGGAGGCGGCGTATTTCATGACGCGGAAGATTGGGTAGCTGAGGATGAGCATGCCTGCGGCGAGCGGGGCGTTGTCGCGATCAGTGACGATGGAGCCGATCAGAAAGAGGATGGAGCCGGCGAGGGCGATGCCGGTGGTGTATGGGTAGCCCCAGGCGCGGTAGGGGCGGGGCATGTTGGGCTCTTTTTGGCGGAGGGCGATGAGCGAGGTGTAGGAGAGCGTGTAGTTGGCGACAAAGAAGAACGAGAGCATGGCGATGACGCGTTCGAATGAGCCGAGGATGAAGATGATGCCGACGGCTCCGCTGAGAAAGAGCGCCAGCGTGGGTGTGCCGCCTTTATTGACGCGCGAGGCAGTGCGAAAAAACAGACCGTCGCAGCTCATGGCGTAGAGGATGCGCGTGCTGAACATCTGGCAGGCGTTGATGCAACTGAGCAGCGAGACGATCATGATACCGCGGATGAGCGGGTCGCCGTAAGAGCCGAAGATGCGTTCGGCGGCGAGGCCCAGGGCGAAGATGTTGCCGGAAACTTCGCGCATGGGAAGAACGTACAGGACCGCAGCGTTGAGGAGCAGATAGATGCCCATCACGGAGAAGACGCTGCCGAAAATGGCGCGAGGGACGTCGCGGCCGGGATTTTTGACTTCTTCGCCGAAATAGATGACGCCGTCCCAGCCGTCTACAGTGTAGATGACCGCTTGCAGGCCGAGCATGAGGGCGACCGCGAGGAGCCAGCCGCCGGGGAGAGCGAGGGCGGGAGCCGCGGCTACGGGAGAAGCTTCGCGCAGATGGCCGCCGAGCGCGAAACAGGCGATCACCAGAATGAGGAAGGCGGCGGTTTTCATCGCGGCGGTGACGAGTTGCGCGCCGCTGCCCCATTTGACGCCGCGCCATTGCAGTAGGATGAATAAAACGAGGATGGAGGCGGCGAAGAATTTTTGGTACGCGGCGATGCCAGGAATGAAGGCGGCGCTGTACTCGGCGATGACGATGGCGACGGCGGCGTTGGTGCCGCAGGTGGAGAGCCAATCGCTCCACCCGACGATGAAGCCGGCGTAATCGCCGATGGCGCGGCGGGAGTAATTGTACTGGCCGCCGCTGCGGGGAATGGCCGCGCCTAATTCGGCGAGAGACGAGGCACCGAGCAGCGCGTAGCAGCCGCCGACAATCCACACGCCGAAGAAAACCCAAATATTGGGAAGAAGTCTGGCGATATCGCCGGGAGTGCGGACAATGCCCGCGGCGATGGTGTTGCCGACGGCGGCGGCGATGCCGAACCACATGCCGAGAACCTGCAGGAGACGACCGCGATTTTTCGCCGAGTGGATCGAGTCTGGCGATGAGGTCCTGCTTGCTGAAGAAGCATCGCTGCGGTCGAGGCCGTCGGCTGTGGCGGGGGCGTCGGATGTGTTAGACAATGGGGCGTCTCAGAGTCGATCTGCGTTTGGGCGCAAGTGTGCTTGTGGGACGATTGCGCCATGATAGCGGTGGAGTGAGAAAAAGCAAGCCGGGAAGTGAGGAAGTACCGAAGTGATGACGGACAGGCGAAACAGCGAGGTTCGGAAGCGTGAGCGTTGATCGAGTCTGAAGCGAAGATGGAAGGCGTGACGGATGGCGCGGTTGAGGCGCGCGCGAGGGCGATCGATGTGTCCGTGGTCATACCCTGTTTGAACGAGGCGAATTCGATCGGGATTTGCGTGCAGAAGGCGGTGACGTCTTTTCGCGCGGCGGGATTGCGCGGAGAAGTGGTGGTGGCGGACAACGGGTCAACGGATGGATCGATCGACATTGCGGAGAAGATGGGAGCGCGCGTGGTGCGCGTGGCAGCTCGCGGATACGGATCGGCGCTGCGGACGGGAATTGAGGCAGCGCGCGGCGACTTCATCATCATGGGTGACGCCGACGACAGCTACGACTTTGGCGAGGTGCCGCGATTTGTGGAGAAGTGGCGCGCGGGATACGACGTAGTGATGGGGAATCGCTTTCGCGGGGAGATCAAGCGCGGGGCGATGCCGTGGCACCACAAGTACATCGGAAATCCAGTGCTGTCGCGGGTGCTGAATCTGTTTTTCCATGCGGGGATTGGGGACAGTCATTGCGGAATGCGCGGATTCACGCGCGCGGTGTATGACCGCATGGACTTGCGCAGCACAGGAATGGAATTCGCGTCGGAGTTCGTGATCAAGGCGGCACAGCTGCGTGCGAAGGTAACGGAAATTCCGATCACGTTGTGGCCGGACAAGCGCGGCCGGCCGCCGCATCTGCGAAGCTTTCGCGACGGCTGGCGGCATTTGCGGTTCATGCTGCTGTACGCGCCGAACTGGCTTTTCCTGTTGCCGGGCGGGTCGTTGGTGGCGGTGGGATTGTTTTTGGTGTTCTGGCTGTATCCGGGGCCACGGGTCGTGGCGCGCGGCGTGGTGCTGGATGTACATACGATGATTTTCGGGGTGATCTTCACGCTGCTGGGCGTGCAGATTTTGTCGATTGGCGCGTTCGCGAAGGTTTTCAGTTACGCGGAGCGATTCGATCGCGGAAACGTGTCGCTGAATCGCGTACTGGCGCACGTCACGCTGGAAAAGGGATTGCTGCTGGGCGGAATTGTGTTTGCGGTGGGGCTGGGCGGGTGCGTGTGGGTGGTATGGACGTGGGTGGCCAGCGGATTCGGGCCGCTGGAGGCGGTGCGGCAGGTTTTGTTCTGGTCGATGTGGCTGTTCATCGGGATTCAAGTAATTTTCGGTTCTTTCTTCCTCAGCATGCTTGGGATCAGTAGGGGCACGTACATCGGGGACTACGAACTCAAATAAATGGCGTACACGGGAATCGATCACTTTATAGCGCGGATGAGGTTTCGCGCGGCGTATCCGCATGTGCGCGCCGGTTCGCGGGTTTGCGATCTGGGTTGCGGGCTGGAGGCGGCGTTTCTGGATTATTCAGAGGATAAGATTGCGAGCGGTGTTGGCGTCGACGATCAGGTCGAAAGCGGCATGCAAGGGAGGTGGCGGCGGGTGCATGCGGATATTCGCGCTACCTTGCCGCTGGACTCCGGGCAGTTCGATCACGTGGCGATGCTGGCGGTACTAGAGCACCTAGTGGAGCCGGAGCCGGTGTTGCGCGAGGCTCACCGGATTTTGGCGCCAGGCGGATCATTGATTCTGACGTGGCCTTCGTCGATGGTGGATCCGATTTTGAGTGTGCTGCATATGCTGCATCTGATCAGCGATGAAATGGAGAGCGACGAACACCAGAAGCGGATTCCGGTGGAGGCGCTGGAGCAGATGCTGCGGCGGATCGGATTTCAGACGTTTCTGCATAGGCGGTTTGAGTTTGGGTTGAATAATTTGATGGTGGCGGCGCGTTGAGCGAGTGGATTGGCGCGTCCGCTGGCGGATGATTTCTGGTTCTTGCGTTTTAGCTAGGTTCTTATGTTGAAGTCCTTCGCCTATCCTTTTCGGATACGCTCAGGTTGACAGGTCTGGCTGGTGCGTGAAGCTGCGTGGCGGGGTGAGGTCACTGCGATTCTTGCAGCGGAACTCCGGGTGGGGTATAGGGTGCCAGGTAGGTGTTGTCGGAATCCGGGGTGACCAGCCAGATTTGGCGATCGCTATAGTAGTTGAAGAGTTTCCGGTTCTGCCGCGCGTCGAGTTCGCGGGCCCAGATGATTTTGGCGTGGTCGATGTCAGCGGCGTTGTAGACCCACTCGTCGTGGATGTTGTGTTCTTCCTCGTGGTAGCGAACCATGATCAAGTGTTTTCCGGGCTGTTGACTGAGCTTGTCGATGACGGCGAAGCGGCTGACATCGCCTTCGCAGGTCCAAGTGAGGGGATCGCAGCGGTGGAGGCGGACAATGGCGGCGACGTCGAGGACAAGAAGAACCACGACCGCGCGGGACAATGCGACGCCGTACGGCTTGCGCATGGTGCGCAGGTGGCGTATGGCCTGCACGATCAGAAGATAAACGGCGCAGGTGAAAGGCGCGGCGTAATGCGCGTTGGACCAGATGACGGAAAAAACAGCGAAGGCGCCGAAGGCCAGGGTGATCCAGGGCAGGCGCATTTTGCGATCGCGCAGGGCGAAGGGCAAGGCGGGCAGGATTAGAAGCAGGCCCAACCAGAGGTAAGCGGAACTGTAGCGCTGGATCTTCTCCCAACTGACGCGGCGGACGTCGGCCCAGGTATTGCGGTAATTGTTGCGCTCCCAATCGTTGTAGAACTCCTCGAACTGTTCGTTGCGGTACTGCTTCTCTGGCGAGGCGTGCTGCCACAAGAACATGCCAACGGAGTGATAGGTGCGTGTGTTCAGCGTATGCGGCATGAGCAGGGGATTTCCGGTGGTGCGCCAGTTGTAGTAGCCCATGAAGGCGGCGGTGCCCATGAGGATGGCGAGTACAGGCGCGGCCACCCGGGAAAGCGCAGGACGCAATGCGTCACGCGAATTTGCCTGACGTGAAAACCAGACCAGAAGCCAGATACCCGCGGGAATTGCGAACACAAAGCCTTCGTACGGGCGACTGTTGGCGAGGATGGCGAGACCTACGCCGAGCAGAGTCGCGTAGCGAATGCGCGGTTGCTGTTTGACGATGCGCGCGACTGAACCTAACACCAGCGCGCCACCGATAGTGGCGACGGCCCCTCCCCAATAGCTGTTCATCCAGTAGCTGGCGATACCGAACTTGATACCGGCGAGTGCGCCTCCGAGGAAGGCCCATCGCGCGGGCACCCATGCGCGGAGCATCCAGAAGATTGCGGCGGACATGGCGGCATCGCTGAGCAGCGCGCCGATCCAGGGATGTCCGAGCAGCTGACCGATCGCGAGGGCGAAACCTTGTGCGGGCGGATACATGGAGTGATAGGTGGGCAGCCAATTTACGTGGAAGGTTTCGAAGCTGATCCACATCGGGGGCGGGGGATTGCTGAGGCGGCCATGTGCGAAAGTGTCCGCGAGAAGGAGATAACTGAAAGCGTCGTGAATGCCGGGGATAGGAACGCGCAGCCACGGGAGGAGACACAACCTCAGCAGCATTACGGATAAGGGCAAGACGAAAAGCGATGCCACGGCATGTTGTGCGAGACGTGAGGAGGTGCTCTCGATGCGGGCGAACCATTTTTGGCCGATGCCCGGCAGAAAAATTGCGAGGAGAACAACTGCAGCAATGGCGACGGGCCGGAGCGGAATCGCAACACTGAGAAAGGAGCCAATGCAGGTGGCGCCGGGAAGCGCAATCATCGGAGAAGAGAGTACCGCAAAGAGGCAAATTTCAGCGCGTGAGAAAAGGCGTGACGATGGCACCGAGGGAACGAGATCAGCGTTCGATTTCGATTTCAGTTTCGCGCTTTTCGGCTTTGGCAGGAGCGGCTGCGGAAGCAGGAGCGGGTGTGCGAGCCATGGAAGTCTGCGGCAGGTCGGCCAACTCGAGGCGCAGGTTGCCGGCGTTGGTGGCGAAACCCATGCCGGTTTCGAAATCGACGAGGCCTTCGCGAATGTACTTCTCAATGATGCCGTCGAAATGCTGCATGCCGTCGGTGTCGCCATCGCGCATGGCGTCGAGCAGCGTTTTGCCTTCGCCTTCGCCCTTTTCCACGTAATCGCGAGTGCGCATGGTGGCTTTCAGGATCTCGACGGCGGCGATGCGGCCCTGGCCATCCTTGCGGGGGATTAACCGCTGCGAAACGATGTAGCGGAAAGCTTTGGAGAGGCGCGTGCGAATGGCTTGCTGATCGGCGAGGGGAAAGACGCCGATGATGCGCTCGACGGTTTTCGACGCATCGATGGTGTGGAGAGTGGACATCACCAGGTGGCCGGTTTCGGCGGCTTCCAGGGCGATTTCGATGGTTTCGCGATCGCGCATTTCGCCGACGAGAATGACTTTGGGCGCCTGACGCAGGGCGGCGCGCAGAGAGAGCGCGAAGGTGGGTGTGTCGGTGTGCAGTTCGCGCTGGTGAATCGTGGCTTTCTTGTGGCGGTGGAGAAATTCGATGGGATCCTCGATGGTGAGGATGTGGTAAGCCTTCTCGGCATTCATTTTGTCGAGGATGGCGGCGAGCGTCGAAGATTTGCCGGAACCAGTCGGGCCGGTGACCAGGACGATGCCGGTGCGCAGCTCGACGATTTCCTGCAATTGCAAAGGAAGGTTCAGCTGTTCAAAGGTGGGGATGCCTTCGGGAATGACGCGCATCACGATGGCATGGCTGCCGCGCTGCCGGAAGATGTTCACGCGGAAGCGGCCCACGCCAGCGAGGCCGTAGGATAGATCGGCGGAGCCGTCACGCTCCAACTGTTTCAAGGGATGTTCGTTCTTGCCGATGATGTCCATGGCGATCATTCGAGTGTCATCAGGGAGGAGCTTTTCGAGGCCTTTGAATTTGAGCTCGACGAGCTGGCCGCTTACTTCGATTTGCGGGGCGCGGCCGGGAGAGAAAATGAGGTCGCTCACATGAGCGCCGGACTTGAGCATGGCGGTGATGAGCTGAGCAGTGTGGATGGTGCGCTGTGTGGGAGGAGCCTGGGGACTCGGTTGAGCGGCAGCTTGCGGGGGCGTCGCGGCTGGTTGTTGCGTAGTGGTTCCCATGGTTCCCTGATCCTTCGCGCGAGTTCCGTTGACCCGGAGTGGCTGGGTGCCTGAAGCAGAACAATCGGTTCAATCGAACGCCTAGCCATTGTAGAGGAGCGTGAGTAGCGAGTTGATATGGAACCCGCGTGTGCATGCCGTGAAAGTTACGAGCGATGTGCGCCGTGACCCATATCGGGGAAACAGTGTAGATGGCTGCACCGAAGAGCGGACTGCACTTGCGCGCTCGCTTTACGGCTTGGAGGCGGAGTCGATGAACGCGGCGATGTTGGATTTGAGCTTGGCGAGATCCTCGTCGCGGACGTACATCATGTGGCCGGCGTCGTAATACTGAAGATGGATGTTCTTTTGGAGCTTTTCGGGCAGGCCGAGATGATCGACGGTGTATTCGGTGGCGAAGAAAGGAGTGGCGAGATCGTAGAGACCATTGTCGATTTCGACCTGAAGGTGAGGATTGGTGATCATGGCTTCGACGAGATCGCCCTGAACATTGGGTGAGCCGGGGAATCCGAAACCGCCGGAGCCATGTTTCCAGTCCCAGCTGGAGCCGACATGCTCGGTGATGGCGTGGTAGGGCTTGTCCTGATTAAATTTCAACTCGTCGCGCAAATAGGCGTTGAACGCGGCCGTGAATGCGCCAGTGACGGCGTCGCTCTGCGGATCGTACTGCGCATTTTCGGCCAGCAGGTTGTAGGTGAAACCTGAGTAGCGAGCATCGAGGCGCCCGGTGGTCAAGCCGCGAGCGCGCTGCAGTTCTTCCATGAACTGGAAGAGCTTCACACGCAGGTTGGCTTTGAGCAGGTAGTCTTCGCTCAGGCCGGTGTAGCGCGATAGTTTTTTGGCGATGTCGGCTTTTTCCGAGGAGGTGAGCTGCGATCCTTTCATCAGCGCGGAAGCGTATTCGGTTTTTGCGAAACGGCGCGCGTCTTCGACGAAGGCGTTCAGGTTTTCCGGGCGATCCTGCAGCATTTTGTGATACCAGGCGGTGGCGGCGTAGCTGGGGACGTAGAAGATGTAGGACATATCGTCGCCGGGAAGAAACGAAAGCGTGCGGAGATCAAGAACCGAAGAGATGAGATCGATGCCGTTGAAGTACATGCCGTCGTGGGACTGGAGATAGTTTGAGAGCGCGGCGGAGCGGAAGGTGCCGTAGCTTTCGCCGATCAAGAATTTAGGCGAGTTCCAGCGATTGTTGCGGTTGACCCAGGTAACGATGAACTGGGCGAGGGATTTAACGTCCTGATCGATGCCCCAGAAGTCCTTGTCCTGCGCTTTGCCGACGGCGTGACTGAAACCGGTGCCGACCGGATCGATGAAAACCATGTCGGTCTTGTCGAGCAGGGTGCCGGAATTGTCGGTGAGCTTGTATGGGGGAGGCGGAGTGGACTCGGCGTTGGGGGTTACGACGCGGCGCGGGCCGAAGGCGCCCATATGCAGCCAAATGGAGGCGGAGCCTGGGCCGCCGTTGTAGATGAAACAGATTGGGCGCTGGGAGTTGTCTTTGGTTTCGGTGCGGATATAGGCGGTGGAATAAATGAGCGCGGTGGGCTCATCCTTTTCATTTTTCAGCAAGATCATCGACGCGGTGGCTTTGTAAGGAATAGCCTGGCCGCCGATTTTCATGGTGTGGTCGGTGACCGACGACTCTTCCTTCGGCGCGGGCTCGGTGGATTTTTCCTTTTCGGCGGACTTGGCGTCTTTGTCTTTTTCTTGACCGCGCGATGCGGGCGAAACCATCGGAAGCAACGTGAAGCCGGCGAGCGCGAACAGCAAAGCGGGGCGAGAGATCAAGTTGAGCTCCTGAGCGTCGATCGTTTGTGAATGCCGTGCGGATTCTATAACACCGGAACACCGGACAGGCACAGTGTGTCTGAACACAACCCGGTGGAGGCGGGGTTTGCCGGCGCGGAATCGCCCATTAATTGTTTCGCCGCCAATCATTTCGCCACCAGTGCTTTATTGACGGGCGGGCTCGGATAAGGATAGCGAAAGATGATGGTTTGCGCTGGCGGGCTGGAGGCGCGCAAAACTGAGATTGTCGATGATCCAGTTGGCGCCGGCGGAGGTGAGCTCGGAGTCGATGTCGGTGGTGCGCAAGGCGAGCACCGATGCGCCGGCGGCGCGGCCGGAGCGAATGCCTGCGGGAGCGTCCTCTACCACCACACACTCGGCGGGCGAAAGACCCAGGGCTGCGGCGCCTTTGAGGTAAGGTTCGGGATCGGGCTTGCCGTTGGTAATGTCGTTGGAGGTGATCAGATGCTTAGGGAGCGGGAGATTTCCGGCGCGGATGCGGACTTCGGCGAGGGGGCGCGTGCAGGAGGTGACGATGGCCCAGCGCTCCGGCGGCAAGGCGGCGAGAAGTTGCGGCGCGCCGGTGAGCGCGACAACGTCGGAGACGTCTTCGATTTCCCATCGCTCCATCTGCCGGTTTTCTGCCTCGTAGTCGCTATTGGGGAGCAGTTCGCGCATGGTGGCGATGCTGGGGCGGCCGTGGGCGAGGCGGACGATTTCTTCCGCGTTGGGGAAGCCGTGGAGGATCGCCCATTTGGTCCAGCAGCGAGCTACGGCGGGTGTCGAATCTACGAGGACGCCATCAAGATCGAATAGCAGTCCGAGGCATTGGATTTGGCCCATGCCCAATAATACTGAAGGCGTGCACCGGACCCTAGATGCGTTTTGGTGAAGGTCCGGCGAAAGGGGTCAGGTCAGGGGCGACGCTCGCGTTTGGGAATTTCCGTGTCGCCGTAGATTTCGTCGGCGAATTTGCGAAGTTTGTTATTGGGCGGGAGATCGTGGGCAGATGTGGTTGCGGAAGGATCGGAAGAGCGTGGAGGTTGTTCGCGGTCGCGGGGGCGTTTGCCTCGCTCGCGCTTAACACGAAGTTTCTGGCTGCGCTTCATTTTCACGGCGATAGGTCTCCTTGCAAGAGCGAAAATCGCCCGCCGCGGACGGCGGTAGTGGCGCGATAATTCGCGAGTCGTTGGCAGGTTGACGATCTCCGACAAGAACCGGGTTGCGCGAAACCGGGGCAACCCGCTTAGCTGGAGCGTTTGCGTGGAACTTTGGCGCCCTTTTTGCGAGCTTCGGACAGACCAATCGCAATGGCTTGCTTGCGGCTTTTTACCGGTCCGCCTTTGCCGCCCTTTCCGGATCGCAACGTGCCCTTTTTTCTGCGGCGCATGGCGCTCTTGACGGTTTTTTGTGCCGATCGTCCGTATCGTGGCATGGTTCCTCCCAAATCGTGGTCAATCGTTATTGGATGAAGTTAGTTCCGGCAGGTACTTACGGTAAGTTGCGTAGCAGTGAATGAGAAAGGGCGGTAGCAGTGCTGAGTGTTGAGGGGCCGCGCAAAGGAGCCGTCAGCGAAAGTTGTTGACCAGCATGATCGTCTCATCGATGAGGTCTACTTGCGAATAGATCAGCGACTTGCCGTCTGGCGACAAGGCCGGATTGCCGGCGAGCCTGCCGAGGGCAGCAATGGACGATCGCTCTCGCGACTTGAAATCGTAAAAGAAGAGTGTGCGATTCCCCGCTGTCCGGTCGCTGATGAAGTAGATCCCTTGCGGCGCTAGAGCCAAATGGCACCAGCAATCGAGCCCCACGCCTTTCACGACCAATGTCTCTTCCTCTCCGCGCGGAGAGATCCTCCACACCTCGTCGGAGCCCTGGGTACGGCTGTAGTAGACAAAGCCATCGGTGGATTCGACGGGGGCCATTCCGCCGTGGGTCGTAAGCTGAATGGGAGGACCGCCGCTGGGAAATGGAATCTTCCAGACTTCGGAGCGCTCACTTGCCTTTGTGGAGGCAAAGTAGATCCATTTTCCGTCATGCGACCAACTGGGCACGAAATTATCCGCGCCCGCATTGGTTGGGAACAGTTTCGGGGGCGCTCCGGAGAAGTCGGCGATATACACCTCGCTGCGTCCTCGCGGGCGATAGTCAAACGCCACGTGGCGGCCGTCGTTTGACCATCGTGGCGTGCCCGAATCCCCGTTAAGAAATGTAAGCTGCACGGGATTGGAGCCATCGCTATTCGCCGTCCAGATTTCGTTGTAGCCAGATCGGGACGATTCGAAGGCAATCCTTTTCCCGTCGGCGGAAAAGTGCGCAAGCGCATTCATGCCCTTGGAGGTAAGGAACACTTGCGGATCGCCGGCGGCGTGAGTTTTGTCGGTGAATTTCACGGCCCAAAGATTCTGATTCGCGAATGCGCTGGTGAAGGCCATGCGGTGCCCTTTGGGCGCTATGGAGGGAGAGAAAGCAGACGTACCGATGCCTTCGATTCGCCGGGGAGTGCCGCCGGTGAAGGGAATGCGCCACAGTGTGGTCAGCCCGCCACGGATGGAAGTAAAGATGATCTCGCGGGAATTCGGAGTCCACGCGGGCGCACTGGGGATGTAGACATTGTCGGAGGTTACCCGCCGAGGCTCCCCGCCACTGGAAGGCATGACATATAAATCGTCGACCAGCCCAGGCCCGGCCGTTCGGCGAAAGGCGATGAATCGGCCATCCGGCGAAAACGCAGGAGACCAATCGGAATCCGAGGCTCCGGGAGAAGTCACAAAGTGCTGTGAGAAATCGGCCAGCGAAATCAGCAGGATAGCTCGAGAACTGGAAGCCAGCGGCGCTGCACTGACGGCCAGCGTCTTGCCATCCGGAGACCAGGAAGTCTGGCGAGTCTCACCCACCACCCAAGGCTCGGGGTCGTTAAACGTGTAGATCTTTTTCGGAGTGCCGCCGAGCGCCGGAATCAAATAGATGGCGTGCTCCAGTTCGGACCTTCGATTGAAGGCAATGGATCTTCCATCGGGCGACCACACCGGGCAGCAATCCTCCCAGTTACCGTTTCGGCTGGACATGTTGGTCAGCCGCAGCGGTTTTTCGCCGCCGATCAGTGTCGTATATATCCCTGTGCCGCCATCGGCGTTGTGGACCGTGAAGGCCACTTGGTTGCCATCGGGAGAGAAGGCCGGATAGTCTTGCGCGCCTTGCATACCGGTGAGTGGCACGAGTTCGCTGCTTGCAAATGGAATGGCTGAATGCCCGCGGAAGAACCTGCGAAAGAAAAGGATGGCGCCGACAAGAAGCGCCGCGACAAGCACTCCCAGTCCGACCGACTGGATGGCAGCACGCGATTTGCTGCGGGTAGCACCTGCGTTGACGCGCAGGGTGGACGAGTTCCGAGTCGGATTAATCTCCGCAATAAATCGGTAGCCTAATTTGGGAGCGGTTTCGATGAAGGAAGGAGCGTCGGCGGAATCGCCCAGAATCTGGCGGAGCTGCTTGACGATCTTGTTCAGGCCGGTGTCGAAATCGACGAAGGTGTCGGAAGGCCACACGGCCTTGCGAAGCTCTTCGCGGGTCACCAGTTGGCCGGGACGTTCCAGCAGCGTCAGCAGGACCACGAAGCACTGCTCTGGAATTTTGATTCGGAGGCCATCGCGCCGGAGCTCATGGGAGCGCGGGTCGAGCTGGAATGAGTCGAACCGGTACATGGGAGGACGAACGGCGACCGTTGATTGTCCGGGATTCTATCATAGTAGCCATAAAGTGACTTATTTCGAGCGCAATTCGAGTCCCGTTGGGTCAGAAAGGATGGTTCTGGGGAATGGGCAGGGTCTTTGGTGAGCGCACCAACAGGGCGATCGTTTGGCGTTGGAAGTGGACCTGTACTTGCGCATATTGTTCCGGATGTTTGCGAAGGTCTGCGGACGTGTTGCGTAGCGATTCGTGGCAGGCGCGGGCGTACGGACTGGCCAACTTGCCTTGCTTGCGAAAGCGCTGGAACAAAGCGAGTTGACCCTGATACGCCGCGGATTCGTCCGCACCATCTTGAGTATGCGTGATCTCGTGAAACAGGGACGTGAGCAGAATATAGACGGCGTCGTTGTTGCCGCGCTTCCACTCCTGCTGCGCCCTCAGGTACCAATCGTCACCTGGCGTCAGCGGATTGATGATCAGAGGAAAGTTGCGAATGCCGAGCATTTCCCGGCTGGCCAGCCAAGCCCCTTGTTCCGGATTCAGGTCGGAGTAGAACTCCGCAGGCCGGATCACGAAGATGATGCTGTTTGCTGATAAGGGAATCCGGGGAAACTCCAGCTGCCAGGTGCGCACGACTTCCTGGAGAAACGGGGGCAAATAGTTGCCGGTAATGGAATAGGCGTTCGGTGGCGGAGGCTCTTGCAGGTCGAGCAGAGTCATCAGAGGAGCTGGAAAATGCGGCGGGGTAGTGGCTTTGGGTTCCTCTTGCAGGCGGGGATTGAGATCGTACGTTGCCGTGTGGGGAAGGCTGCAGGTGAGCGCGGATAGAACAATCGCAGTGGTCAACCTGAACATGGGTTAGTCCTCGACTATTGGGGCGACCTGTAGTACTGGACGAATGTGCGCCCGTCGTAGGCCGACTATCGGCGGCGGACCTATCGACCACAATGGCGCGGAGGTGACTTGGAGCTGACTTTTTATGATTTCGGTATAAAACGATGCGGGCGGGGCTCGAAAAGCTCGGTCACAACGGTTTACCAAGTCTCCGTTCTTTTGCAATCTGCCCTTCGGTCTAGTGCCTAGTGAAGGATGCGCTGTAGGGAGGAGTTGCGCAGGCTCGGTACTTGGGGTGGGAGACGGGATTTGAACCCGCGACATTCGGTGCCACAGACGGGCAACGGTTGTCGGCAGAATGTATTTTCAGTGGGTTAGAAGGCATCTGATCGGCCAAAAAGGGGGTTTTTCGGGTGGGGTAACATGATTTCGTGCACCATTTGTGCACCGGATTTGCTGGTGTGCTGACATTCGGTGTCCTTGACCGACGCTCACCTGCATCTGCTGGTAAAGACAGGTTTTCCATGCTTGAGTGCACAGCCGGTGCACGGTTGGTAGCCCGTGACCCGGCCCACATCCCCTTAGCTCAAGGGAAATCCACTTGATGTCCGGTTAGCCGACTTACCAGGACGTGACCTCTAAAAGTGATATGGCGACCGAACGTACGATGTAGTTCGGCAAGAACGAATAGAAGTGTCTGCTTCCCGGGCATGACATGAGTAGGATGAGTCTATGAAGAAATTCATCTAATGCTGGTGTGCATCTCGATCGCTGCGATTGTGGATCGTTGGCTTTTCCGAATCTTCGCTCGCGCCCTAATGCGACTCATCGTAAATCGCCAGGAGATGCTTCTTCACCTGTTCGAATTCAGAAGTAGTCACGACATATTCCTCTCGTCCTGGCAAGGTGGTTGCGATTTCCCGCTCGACTGCCTGAATTCGGCTTCGGAGCTCCGGATGCGTAGAAAAAAGACGTGATGCCTTCCGGGTAGGCTTGCGATCGGCAGCAATCTTTTCCAGAAATGCGACAACCGCATTCGGATCGTACCCTGCTTTGTACATGTATTGCGTACCGAGATAGTCAGCCTCCATCTCAGCCGCCCGAGAGAATTTCAGCATCGTGAGCGGTACCGCAAGACGCACGCCGCCATAGATCGCGTAGGCGACCCAACCGCCCGGCCCTAAAAGAATTAGAGGTGTAGCAACCGCCTGAGCGATCGTTCTCTTCGTTGCGACTCGGGTGCTGTGACGCGCGCATACGTGCGCTATTTCGTGCGCCATTACGCCTGCTAGAACCGACTCCTCGTCAGCAAAAAGCATCAAACCAGAAGTCACGTACAGGAATCCCCCCGGCAGACTGTACGCATTGATCTCGTCGGAATCCACAACCCGAATCGTGAAGGGAAATTGCGCATCGGAATCGCGGACCAGGTTCTGTCCGATCCTGTTTACGTATTCCGCTACCACAGGATCGTCGATAAATCTCACTGAGCTGTCGATCTCGACAGCCAGCTTCTTACCAAGATCAACTTCACGCTGCAACGAATAAAAATTGGGCCCGCGAGCAACATTGCGATCACCGATCGCGCTAACATCCGCAAGCGCGCCCTTTCTTGGCTGTTGCGATCGTGCAGGCGCGATACATGTGGCGGATGCTACAAACGTCAGTACAAAGGAAAGCCAAGCCTTCACGTTGCACCTCCTCACACACGAACGCGATTCTCAAGAGACCCTTACCCGGAAGTTAAAGCGATTGAGGAATCTTCGAAACTGGTAGGAATTACAGGCCTTAGCGATTTCTGGTGAAATGAGGGTTCGCTGGCAGAGGCCGGGCTGTCGCGCAGCGCACGAGCGTGCGTTCCAAGTAGAGCCCTGTGCTCGCCTAATTTGTCAGCTCCCGAACGCAGTTACCGTCCATGTGGATTGAAGCTGTGAAAAAACCTTCTGAATTTCCGTCTTGCAAAAAAAGAGGCCTGCCGTAAGCTCGCGGCATGAGCCAAGAAAATCCGATCAGCAAGCAGCCCCTGATTCGCCACGTGAACCGACAGCAGATGAGTTGGCGGGCCGTGGATGTAGAACACCTGATCAGCGAAGACCACCCGGCGAGAGCCATTTGGACACTGGTAGAGCGCCTAAACCTGAGCGCCTTTTATCAAGCCATCGAGAGCAGCACGGAGGAAGGGGGGCGGCCGGCGATTGATCCGCAACTGCTGATCAGTTTGTGGGTGTACGCCTATAGCCAGGGGATTGGTTCGGCGCGAGAAGTGGCGCGGCGCTGTGCGTACGATCCGGCGTTCCAGTGGCTGACGGGATGGGAGGAAGTGAACTATCACACGCTGGCGGATTTCCGTGTGGAGAAGCAGCAGGAACTCGATGAACTGTTCACGCAGGTACTGGCGGCGCTGAGCCAGGAAGGACCGATCACGCTGGAGCAAGTGATGCAAGATGGCTCCAAGATCAAGGCGCAGGCGAGCAGTAAGAGTTATTGCCAAGAGGAAACCATTCGCGAACATCTGGAGCGGGCGCGACGACGTGTAGCGGAGATGGGCGATCCCCGGAACGAGGAGAGCAGTCCGAAAGCCAAGCAAGCGCAAGTGCGCGCACGACGCCAGCAACAAGAGCGGCTAGAGAGTGCGTTGGAAGAGTTGCAGAAGTGGCAGGCGCGCAAGAGCGGAGAAAAAGCCAAGAAGGAAACGCGAGTGAGCACCAGCGATCCGCAAGCCAGGGCCATGCATCAAGCCGATGGCGGATTAGCGCTCAGTTACAACGCGCAGATTTCTACCGATGCGGCGCAAGGCCTGATTGTGGGAGTAGCGGTAACCCAGGAGCCCACCGACAGCGGGCAGTTATTGCCAGCGGTGGATAGCCTAGAACAGCGGCTGGAGAAAAAGCCGCAACAGATGGTGGCCGATAGTGGCTATACCACGCGAGAGAATATCGAGAAGATGGCCGGGCGAGAGATCGATTTTCTGGGGACCATGCGGTATGAAAATGTGCCACGGGGCGCCAACTTGCCGAACCGGTTTCCGCCGAGCGCATTTCCTTATCTGCCAGAGAAGAACCACTGTGTTTGCCCGCAGGGCAAAGTCCTGCATCCGGCGGGACAACGCAAGAGGAGAGCAGGGGTGATATACCACCTCTACGAAGCCCGGCTGGAAGATTGCCAAGCCTGTCCTCGCAAACCGGAGTGTTGCCCAGACAACCAAAAACGCGGCCGTTCGGTGGCGCACCCCGAAGAAAGTCCGGTGGTAATAGCGTTTCGCAAGAAGATGGCTAGCGAACAAGCCCGCAAACAATATCGTTGTCGGGGAAGAATCGTGGAGTTTTGTCACGCCTGGATCAAGAGCAAACTGGGTTTGCGGCAATTCCATGTACGGGGCTTGAAGAAAGTGCAGATGGAAATGCTGTGGGCTTGCCTCACCTACAACCTGCAGCATTGGATCCGATTGAACAAGCTCCGCACAACAACAGCGATCACCTGAGCTAGTAAGAGAAGAGCGATTGGACCGAGATACTCGTTCGAAGCAGAAGGCCAACAATCCGGGAAGCTCACCCTAAATTTTCAGTCCAACTCTCAATCGAGGTTTCTTCACAGCTTCATTTCAAGTTTACGATTATCCGTGCAAACCAGGCATGTATCTCGAACCCGGCCAGATCGTTACGATGCCGCTCCGGGACCTGGCTCCTTCATTCGTAACGAAGTGCCGTGAGCGGTTCCACGCGCGTGGCCCGCAGCGCGGGAACGTAGGTGGCGAGCATGGCGGTCACACCGAGCACGACGAATAGCCCGCCATAAATGCTGACATCCGTCGGACGCACGTCGAACAGTATGCTCGCCAGCACTCGCGACAACACGAGTGATCCGCCCAGACCGAGTGCCAGTCCCAGCAGCGTGATGCGCACGCCGCGATTCATCACCAGCGCGAGGATCTGACTCTTCTGCGCGCCGAGCGCCATGCGGATGCCGATCTCGCGCGTGCGCTGGCTGACCGCGTAAGCGATCACCCCGAACAGGCCGATCGTGGCCAGCATGAGCGCCAACACCGAGAAACCGGCGATCAGGAACATGTTGAACTTCGGCTCGGCGAGCGCAGTCTCGCGAATCGCCTCCATGGAGCTGACGCGTGCGAGGGCGATGTTCGGGTTCATGCTGTTGAGCGCGGACCGAACGAGGGCGACATATTGCTTGGGATCACCCTCGGTGCGAACGACATAGGCAAGCACGCCCCACGGATCCTGCTGATGCGGGACAAACGCCGTCCCCGTTGCCTGTTCCTGAAGGGATCCAACCTTGACGTCGGCGACGATGCCGACGATCTGCCGCGGTTTGTTGTCATCGCGCCAGGAGCGGATCACCCTGCCCAATGGATCCTCATTCGGGAACATCTTCTTGGCCAGCGTCTGGCTGATGATGACGACAGGCGCGGAATCCTTCGTGTCGTGGTCATTGAAGTCGCGCCCCGCGATCAGTTGCAGTCCGGTTGCTTTGATGAATCCCGGCGTGATCACGTTCCACATTGACGAGTATTCGGTTCCGTTCGGCGGCAATGGCTCACCTTCACGGACGAAGCTACGGCCGAGATAAAATCCGCCGCCGCCCATCGGCAATGCGCCCACGGCGCCCGAGGAGACGACGCCGGGGATCGCGTCGACGCGGCGATGAAAATCGGCGATGAAACGGGCCTTAGGCTCGTCTTCCGGATACTGCGGACCCGAGACTGCCAACTCAAAGCTCAGCAGATTCGCGGTGCGCACCCCCGGGTCAACGTGCTGCAATCGTCCGAAGCTCTTGACCAGTAGGCCAGCGGCGATCAGCAGCATGAGCGAGAGCGCGATCTGCGCGACGACCAGCGCTTCCCGGTAGCGTTGGCTCCCTTTGCCCGAGGAGACAGCGTTGCCGCTTTGTTGCAGAGCTTCGCGTATGTCCTGCCGCGTGATGCGCCAGGCGGGGGCGAGCGCAAACAAGCCGGCCGTAAGCGCCGCAATCGCGAGCGTGAAGAGCAGCACACGGGCGTCGATCGACGTTTCCTCGAGACGCGGAATGCTGCTGGGTCCGTAAGCGATCACTGCCTTGATGATGGCGTAGGCGATGAAGATCGCCGCGATGGCGCCCAGCACGCACAGCACGCCGGCCTCGATGAGCACCTGTTGAACAAGTCGAGCCGAACTGGCGCCGAGCGCGGAGCGGATGGAGAATTCACGTGCGCGGGCAGCGGCGCGGTTCAGCAGCAGGTTGGCAAGGTTCGCGGTAGCGATCAAGAGAACGAAGCCGATCGCGGCGAGCAAGACAAGCAACGCTCGCTTCGTTTCCCGTCCCACGACTGCTTCATGAAGAGTGACGACGGAGGTCGCGCTGTTCCTCCGCTTCGCCGGGAATTCCTTCGCATTGCGCTGTCCGACGCTTTCGACGAAGGCTCTCGCAGTCTCGAGGCTCACGCCCGGCGCCAGCCGCGCAATGGCTTCATACTCCCAATTGTCGACCGGGTCCTTCTCCGCATCGCTGCTGATGAATGGGAACCAGATCTGCGTCCCCAGCGGATAATCGGACTGCCGTGAGGCCACGCCGATCACGACCCTGTCCGTGCCGCGGACTTTGATGCGGCGGCCAACGATCGCGGGGTCGGAGCCGAAGCGGCGTTTCCACAACGCTTCGCTGATGATGATCCGGCGTTCCGCGTTTTCGAGGTGATCGTCTTTCACAAAAAAGCGGCCCGTGAGCGGATGGGCGCCGAGCACCGAGAAAAGGTCTTCGGACACGGCCGTAGCGTCCACGCGCTCCGGAGCGCTATTGTCAGCAGCCAGGTCTGTCCTTAATCCCTCGGAAACTGCGACCTCCGAAAAGACCTGCCGGTTGCTCTTCCATTGCAGGTAATCGTGGTAGGTGATGGCGAGTCCGATCGTGCCGAGTCGCGTGTCGACGGCGACCGGGATCACTAATTCATCGGCGTGCGGATAGGGAAATCCGCGCAACAGTGCCGCGTTCACGGTGCTAAAGATGGCGGTATTGGCGCCGATGCCAAGCGCGAGTACGAGCACCGCGACGGCGGCGAATCCACGGCTTTTGTTAAGTGTGCGCAGAGCGAAGCGAAAGTCCTGGGTGAAGCCCATAGCGATCTCCCGTGAGGCAAGTTGAGGCGCAGGCAGACGGGTGCTGCGGACGTGTCGACAGCTTGGACGAAGGAAGTGGGGTTTGGTCACGCGAGGCCGGCGTCGTTATGGCATCAACCGGAAAAGTGAATTTTCGACCAAAACCACATGATGTCCGGTAACGCGACTTGAACGAAGCCGCTGGCGCGGCAGACGCTTCGCGTGCTATTCTCCGCGCGTCATGCCCCAGCGTAACGCATCGAATTGCGGCTCTCGCACATGCTCTTTTCTAAGTACCGCAAAACCAATAG
>DATNCJ010000043.1:0-7264 GCA_035607215.1 Candidatus Eiseniibacteriota bacterium | reverse complement strand
ATTAGTCGCGCTACCGGACATGCCGTACCAGGACCCCAATTGTCCGGTTACCGCTATCGGGCGCCACTGCTCTTAACGAACAGGCACAGTATGATGGACGCGAAATGTCCATACAGATGATCGTGATCGCGCTGATCGGCGGCGGGTTCGCTCTTGCCGCGAACTTTGTTGCCTTCGAAATGATTGATGGCGCACACCAAGCCGCTTCGATTCTCACTCTCGAAGCCGTTTCTCAGCTACTTGTCGATGATCGACCCATTGTGCTCGGGACTCACGCCGCTGCTACCTCCGAAGAAACCTTCGCGGCGCTATCACAGTTTGCGATCACACAACCTGTGAATGCTGGACCAAGTCTTCATTTCGACCGAGACTCCCGCTTCGGATACAACAACTCACTCACCTATCAGATCGTCGTGGATTGGGTGATTGCACAACACAAATCCCAAGGCCTTTTTCAGAACCGTTGCCGCCAGGACCGCTTTGAAAACTTCTGGGTATTTCGCGCCGGAAAAGACCTGCCCGACAACAGTTCGAACATATTCTCGGGAAGTCGAACAATGGGTGGCGATGCTGGGCCAGTTCAGGTTTCACAGAGTGGGAACAAGAAATAGCTTGGTCAATCTTGCGCAAAAGAAAGGACCGGTGACGGCCCCAAGAAGCAATGTACGCGCGAGGTCGCCAAGACAATGCAACCACATCAATACTCATCATCGCGAAGAATCAAAAAAGCTCGCTCCAACGTACCAGCCCAAGGTTGCGTTGCGTCTGATGATGTATCCATGCCGACACGAACGCACAGCAATGAGATCCCCTTCTTTTTTGTGAATGTGTTCTCAGACAGACCTCTCGAAGGAAATCCCCTGACGGTTGTCCCGCGGGCTGAGCATCAGCCTGAGTCGATGAGTACGATCGGACGATGATCCGCGCCGCACGGGAATTTAATCAGTCCGAGAGCACACCACGACGATCAGCGATTTCGCAGGGCGCTCGGGTTGCTGCCCGTTGGCCGCCGATACGCAGAACAGGCAACCCTCATAGCGCAAGGAATGCGCGATGGAAACGTGCTTCATGCGGGGTTCTAAGCAGACGCACAATCGGCCCTTCTTGCAGACCGGGCGAATTATACTCCGCAACGCCGCAAGAGAGGAGGCGCGGAGAGCTGCCGAGGGAGTGAGGCAACTCTCCGCAGGGGGAGAGACTTAGAAGCTGATCCGCGCGGTCAACTGGATCGCGCGGGGTCCGGCGCCCTCGGCGGTTTGCAAACCCGTCAGTGTTCCGTACCCGGTTGTATCGACGGCCATGTTCGGCGGTTCGTAGTTACGATGATTGAAGAGGTTTGCGATCTCCGCGCCGAATTGCAGGCGCAGACCTTCGGTGAATTTCACCGTTTTGATCATGGACATGGAAACGGCCGTCGTTCCCGGTCCCACGATGCTTCCCACTGCGGCGTTGCCGAAGCGACCGATCGCGTTGCCGGGAATCGTGAAGGCCGCGGGATTCAGAAACAGCGGCCCATCGGGGCTTGTGAGTCCGTGCGCGTAAGGTGAAACGCCGGCGACCACGTCGGGCCGCGAGAAATACGCGGTGTTGACTTGGTTAGTACCGGCAGGATCGGCGCTGGTGTCGTACGGCGTGAGAAACGGGCCGCTTTGCGCGACGATTACGCCGCCGACTTCCCAGCCGCCGACCACCCGGTCCGTAAAGGCATTGCTGGTGCTGAGGTAGCGCTTCCCTTTTCCGAACGGCAATTCATACAAATACGTGACCAGAAAGCGGTGACGGCGATCGTAGATCACGTTGCCGTAGTCCACACCGGGATGGAAGCGATCGGAAAGCCAGTTGCCGCCAGCCGCCACGAAGCTGCTGGGATTCCCGCCGCCCTCGTTCGAAAGGTCGCGCGTGAACGAATAGCTGACTTCGAATTGCAGTCCGTGCGAATAACGTTTCTTCAGGTCCGCGGTGAAATTGTGGTAATTGCTTTCCGCGGCGTTATACACGCTCTGGAGGACGCTCCAGATCGGAAATGGACGAGAGTCGCCTGCGACACCGTATCCGACGGTGTTTGCCGGAACCTGGTTCAGGTCTTCCATTGTTTCCAGGTTCTTGCCGTGACTGCCCGTGTAGGAGAGCCGCAGGCCAGTGCCATAACCCAGGTCGCGCTCGAAAGTGAGATTCCATTGCTGGACCGACGGGTCGTGATATTTGACCGGGAACGCGTAGTAAAAAGTCTGCGAGCCGGAAACGTTGAGGTTTGACGGGAACGGCGAAGGATACGCGAGATCGGCATTGCCGCTGGCATCGAATGCCTGGAAGTAATACGGAACGCTGCTAGCGTGCACGGCCCACCCGGAAACAAGCGAGAAGCCGAGGGGCGCTTCGATGAATCGGCCGTAACCGCCGCGAATTACGGTCTTGTCGTTGTGGAACGGGCGCCAGGCAAAACCGATGCGCGGACCGAAATCGGTCTTGTCCGTGTAGCGCAACTTATCCGGGATGCCCGCTTGCTTGGCGGTGAGAATGGGCGTCGGAGCGATGGATTCTGCGAACGCGGGGATTGTCCAGCTGAGTCCCTTCTCGTTTGGCACTGCTACCGCGCCGGTGATCTGCTGCCCGTTGATGGTGGCCGAGTAGTTTGGCAGGAACGCGGCGGTGTTGTACTGGGTGTCTTTAAGCGGCGGATGAATTTCGTAGCGCAATCCGAAATTCAGCGTCAGGCTCGGCGTAATTTTCCAATCGTCCTGCGCAAATACGGCGTAGGAATATCCCAGCCCATTCATGTTGGGATTGTTGACCTGAGAAAGAACGGTGTAATCGGGGTAGCCGAGGAGGAACGCAGCAAAGGGATCGCCCACAGCCGGGGGAAGGCCGCTGGTCGCCGGGTCGTTGCCGTTCACGTCGAGCGAGGTCGTCGAACCATCAAAGGTGTACTGCCCCGACCGCGTGTTGCCGAAGACGTTGTCGTCGTGGTCGGTCATGCGGCGGAAGTCACCGCCGAATTTGAAGGTATGGTTGCTCTTGGTCCATGTAACGTTATCGAGAATTTGAAAGATTCCGCTACGCTGCTTCGAAGGGTTGGCTCCGCCTGTCTGTTGAAAACCGGTGATCTGGAAGTTCGGAACCGTTGGCAGGGAATCCAACGTAACACCCGCTGGAATGACTAGCCCGACCTGGTCCAGGATCGCTTGCGTATCCATATTAAATGTCGTCAGCGCGTGCATGCCGTTGTAGCCTGCGCGAAGTTCGTTGATCAGAGTGGGCTTGATCACGTAGTTGTGCGCCACCGTAAAGCCGGCGTCCTGCTCTGGCTGCGAGAACGGCCCGAGCGCTGGCGACCCGCTGGTGGCGCAGAAACCCGGACAATTGGCCACCGGAGCCGATTGCACTTGTCGGTTCTTATAGGTGCCGCGTGCGTAGATGGTTTGCTTCGACGATATCTTCTGATCGATTCGTAGGTCCGCCTGGTTGCTGGAAATCGGCGCGGGGAAATTCACTTGATAGTTGTTGGAGATCGAGCCCGCGCCGCCCACATTCGGGAGTGGAAACAACGCATTCATCGTGTTTGCCGCAATGGAAGAAACGGGGACAGCATTGCAACGTATTGGCGTTCCATCTGGCTGGTAAACTTGTACGCCGTTCAGGTAAGAACAGAGATCGCCGCCGCGCATCGCCAGCGAGGGAACACTTTCCAGCAGTGGCGTCTGGCGGGGCAGGCGCAGGCCTTCATAGCTCATGAAGAAGAAAGTCTTGTCGCGCCCGTTGTAGAGCTTCGGAAGGATCAGGGGTCCTCCAAGGAATCCGCCAAAATCATTCATGATGAGCTTAGGCTTGCTGCTGGCAAACGGGTTGCCGGCGTTGAGCGCGGAGTTTTCGTGATTTTCGAACAGGCCCCCATGGAAGTTGTTGGTGCCGCTGCGAGAAATGGTGGTGACGTCGCTGACGCCGCTGAATTCGGCGTTGTTGTTGGTCTCGCTGACCTTGATTTCCGCGATGGAATTAAACGAAGGAAACAATTCGTTGAGGGGACCGCTCAACTCAACGTTGACGCTGCTGATTCCATCGATCGTGTAGGAAAGCAACGCCGGCGTGGCGCCCGCGATGGTGAGATTGCCGCTATCATCGGTCTGCACGCCCGGTTGGGTAGTCAAAGTGGAGATCGGGCTGGTCGAACCGGCGGAGCGCGAATAGATGGCAACGGGAAGATCGATGAGTTCCTTCGTGGTCTTCGTCTCGGAAAGGTTCGAAACGTCGGTGGTGACTACCGCGCCGCCCGCCTCTTCCACCAGCACGGTCTGGGACTGCGTGGCGATTTTCAGGAGCGCATCGACTCGCTTGGTCTCGCGCGCTTGCAAATCCAAATTGACGAACTCCACTTTCTGGAAGCCGGTTTGTTCCACGGCGAGCTGATACGTGCCAGGATCCAGATTGACGAACGAAAAATAGCCGCTCTGGTCGGTGGCCAGGGTACGCTTGGCGGCCGTGCCGGAGTTCATCAGCACGACGGTCGCGCCGTTGACCACATCGCCGGATGCGTCTTTTACCGTGCCTATGATGGTGCCAAAGGTGGACTGGCCCAGCGACGGCGTGGTGTAGACAAGCAGCGTTACGATTGCGGCGATAAAGAAGACCAGGAAGCGCAGCCAATCCGGCCGTTCGTGAGTTTGCGTGTGAATTGCGAAGCGAACACTCATTTCGTCACCTCATCTCTCATTGCGAAGAGCGTGCAAAATCTGCGGCTGGAGCGGCCGCGTGGAGCGCAGTCGCGCGCGCTGACCACACCGGGGCGCCGCTGCTGGGCCCAACTCTCAGCTCTTCGTGGAGCGTGACTTCAGATCGACCAACACAACGGAGTGTTCGCTGCTATTTCGAAACGGAACCGGGTGATTTTGTGGAACTACACCACCGTTTCGAGGATTCAGCTGGAAACCGTTGCCGGTTCCTCCCGCTGAATTTTGCGGTATATTGAACGCTTCTTAAAAAAACGCAAACGCAAAATTTGAATCACGTTGATCGTGATTGTTGACGCAAGGCGATTATCGCGACGGTTCCTTGCGATCCGTCGGGGCTTTATGGACCATCCGCAGTGCGTTGTGATATAGCGATGTCGTAATTGCGGGGCGCTGCGGTCGGGTTGCGATGTGTCCTTCGCGAAAACATTCAGAAAGAATCGGAATCGCGCCGATTCATTTTTTGATCTTGTCTTCTTACAAAAAATCGGCAGGATACATGGCTACTTTATTCGGGCCTCTACCACCCTTTGGATTTGGTCGCTATCTGGACACTGCGTTGTGTCCGCACACTGCTCCCGGCCGAGCGATCTGAGCGATATATCTGGATGTGAAAGGAAATGAATGGAGCGGCGCACCTTTTTCGACCGGCGACGTAGTTTTACAACATCCGCAGCCGTAGCGGTCTTTCTCGCAATCTGCGTGCCCGCCATTGCTCCTCAGTCCGTTTCGCAAAGCGAGCCGAAGCCCGAGAACTCTTCCAAGGCACCAAGCGAAGACGGATTCCCTGTCAACGATCAACGCGTCATCAGTAAGTGCAGTTCGTGTCACCTGCGCGACGCCAAAGGCAATATGACGCGCATTTCCTGGATTCGCACCACGCCGGAGGGTTGGGAAGAAGCGATCAAAAGAATGGTACGGCTGCAAGGCGTTTCACTCGAGCCAGACGATGCGCGAACAATTCTGCGGTACCTGAGCGATGAGCACGGACTTGCTCCCGAGGAAGCCAAGCCGGTCGAGTATTTCCCCGAGCATCGCATGGTGGACGAGAAGGTGCCGAATGAGGATGTGACGCGCTCGTGCGTGGCGTGCCACGCGCTGGCAAAGCCGCTTTCGTGGCGTCGGAGTGCGGAAGATTGGAGATTGTTGGTCAACACACATATCGCTTTGTATCCGTGGGTCGACGGTCTTAATTTTCAGCGACAGCCACCGCGACCTGGTCAGCCGCCGCCGGCACCAGATGCGAAGCAGCCGGTCGATCAGGCGCTGGCATTCCTGGCGCAGAGCGGATCGCTGCATTCGCCGGAGTGGGCGGAGTGGCGGGCAAGCATGCGTGCGCCCAGATTGACAGGACATTGGCTCGTTGCCGGTGCTCAGCCGGGCAAGGGAAAATTCTTCGGCGTCATGGATATTGAGTCGGTCCCATCGACAGATGGCTTTTCGACCAAGACCAAGCTGACATTTCCAGGGAATGGTTCCGTACTGACCGAAAACGGCAAGTCGCTGGTGTACACGGGTTACGCGTGGCGCGGAAGATCGACCAGCGAGAAAGTTAACGCCGGGCCAAATGATCCCACCGTGGTGCGCGAAGTCATGATGCTCTCGCGCGACCAGTCACAACTCGAAGGTCGCTGGTTCTGGGGCGCGTATCAGGAATTTGGCATGGATACCACCATGCGCCGCGCTTCAGCGGCGCTGACGGTGCTTGGCGTGGATGTATATTCGCTCAAGACGGGGAGCAGCGGGAACGAAGTTAAAATATACGGCGATCATTTTCCAACGGCAATTTCGGCAGCGGACATCGATCTAGGAAGCGGCGTGACGGTGAAGAAAGTCGTTAGTCAGACGCCGGAGTTGATCAAGATCAGTGTGGACGTTACCAGTGGTGCCGTGCTGGGAAAACGCGACGTCGTAGTGAAGAATTCTCTTGCACCCGCGGCGTTCGCGGTCTACGACAAAATCGACTATCTGCAGGTGACGCCGCAAACACCGCTCGCGCATCTTGGCGGCGAGCCTCACGCCAAAGGGTACATGCAGTTTGACGCCATTGCGTATTCGAATGGTCCTGACGGGAAGCAAGGCACCGCGGACGACCTTGAATTGGGGCCGGTGAAGGCTAGCTGGAAGCTGGAAGAGTTTGTCGCCACGATGGGCGATGACGACGTCGAATTTGTCGGCAATCTCGACGCCACGACGGGCCTGTTCACGCCGGCGCTGGATGGGCCGAATCCCAAGCGCAAATTTGGTCGCAACAACTACGGCGATGTCTGGGTGGTGGCCACGTACAAACCTTCCGGAGCCGAGCAGGTCGTGTCGGGGCGCAGCTATCTGGTCGTGGCAATTCCGCAGTACATGCGTTGGGATCAGCCAGAGGTGACTCAATGATCCAGGTGGAGCAATGACGACTTACGCGCTTGCCGAGGGGCACAGGTTTCGTGGCTCTTCTAACGATTTTCTCTATCTCGTTCCCAGCGGCGGAATTTTCGCGCTCGATCCTATTTCGTCAGCCATCGTGGACGCGCTTGATGCCGGCCCGCTAA
>DATNCJ010000041.1:0-3191 GCA_035607215.1 Candidatus Eiseniibacteriota bacterium | reverse complement strand
GAGAAACGGCCCCTGTACATCGGTAATGATGCCATCGTTGTTGGCGTAAAAGCCGAACGAACCCAGTGGCTGATACAATCGATAGAAATCGGGAATGATCATCGCCAGCGCCCAGAACGTGAGCACTACAAGCAGACCGCGCCCTGCGATGTGCCGATAACTGCGCATCCCGTCGTCATTTTCCACGATCTGGTGAAGGAAGCCAACGGGCTTCGCCACTTGCGGGCTGACCCAACAATTGCCGACCATCATCGCGATGTGCTTTGCGCCAGCCGGAAGCCGAACAGCACCACGATCACACCGGCTATCTGCAAAGCGGTTGGTGTCTCGCCGAGCGCCAGCCATCCAACCAGCAGCACAAATGGCGGCACCAGCGAAGGAAATACCGCAGCGCGTCCTGCACCCAGCAGATGGACGGACTGAGCGAACAGATAAATTGCAGCTGGGCCTGCCAGCACGCCTTGCAAGATGGCCTGCAGCAAGACTTCCCGCCAGCCCAGCGCCATCGCCCGATCGAGACCGCCGAGGGCCCAGTCCACGGGTACGATGACGAGCGATATGACGCTGATGACCATGGTGGCGGGCATTGCCGAGATGCGCCAGAAACGGAGCAGTATACCGAACGTCGCGAACATCAGCCCGGTCAGAACGAATATGAGATCGCCGGCAACGCCGTGCAGGCCTATCGCAACCGCCGACTCAGCGCCGATCACCAACAATCCGCAAACGATGATCACCGCGCCGACTACGCGCATCGTGGTGATCTTTTCTCCGAGCCAAAAGGTGGCGAGAAGCAGCCCACCGAGCGTTGCGCAGGACGGCTGGATCACGCCGCCATGCCCAAGGGGGACCAACAGGAAACCTGCGTTGCTGATGAGGACGAAGCAGGGGCCGCCCAGAATAGCCAGCAGGATCGCGCGACCCCAGCCGATGCCGTTGAGATCGCGCAGGCCGCCGCGAACGACCAGCGGCAGGAATGCTATTCCGGCCCAGAGGTAGCGGTGAATTGCCAGATCGAGCGGCGAAAATCCGACGGTCAAGCCGTGACGGACACCGGCAAATCCGGCCGCCCAGAAGAGGGATGCCCCTATTCCGCAGACAATGCCGACGGCCGTTGAATTTAATCGACCGGTCGAGTCCAAGTGCCCCCCACGATTCTTGCGCGCCAGACTATGGAGACATTGCACGCTGCCACAAGCCCACCGCGCGCGCTCTGTGTTAGCGTCCACCTTTGAGGGCGCATGTCCTGAGCCCGCGCCGCAGGAGTGGTTCATGCAATTCGGACTGTCAGCGAGTGAACGTGCTCTCCAGGAAAGTGCGAGGGCGTTTGCCCAGGAGTTTGTCGCACCCCGGGCCGCAGAGGTTGACCGCAGCGGCGAATATCCGTGGGAAATTGTCACTGCGCTTGCGAAGGCCGGATTTTGCGGAATGACGATTCCCGAAGCGTACGGCGGGAAGGGCCTCTCTTATCTCGACGCTGTGCTGGTCATCGAAGAGATGGCAAAGGCGTGCACGGTAACGGCCAGGATTGTCGTGGAAACCAACATGGGCGCCATAGCGACCGTGATGGAGTACGGCTCGGAGGCGCAAAAGAAGCTGGCGGCAGAACTGGTCATCGCCGGAGACAAGCCGGCGATCTGCATCACGGAACCCGAGGCCGGCAGCGACGCTCTTGCAATGACGACACGGGCTGATCGCAAGAACGGCGGCTATGTGGTCAATGGAAAGAAGCATTGGATTACGGGCGCTGGAGTTTCGCGACTGCACCTGATTTTTGCGCGCGTTTTCGATGAAGGCGGACAAGATCTCGGTATCGGCGGCTTCCTCGCGGTTCGCGACGACAGCGGCGCGATCAGCGTGCCCAGGCGCGAACCCACGATGGGTCTTTGCGGAATGCCCGAAGGCGAAATCCTGTTCAAGGATCTCTTCGTGGAAAACAGTATGGCCGTCGTGCCGCCCTCCGGATTCAAGCGCGGGTTTGCCGATCTCATGAACGCGTACAACAGCCAGCGTGTCGGGGCCGGCACTTGCGCCATGGGGATCGCGGCAGGGGCACTCGATCACGCTCTCGATTGGGTGAAGGAGCGCAAGCAGTTCGGACGCCCGATCGGTGAATTCCAGGGGCTGCAATGGATGCTTGCTGACATGCAGATACAGCTCAACGCATCTCGCCTCATGCTTTACAACGCGGCGCGCTCGCGCGGGCCTGACGGAAGCCGTTTCCCCGATCCGGAGCTTGCAGCGCAAGCCAAGATCTTCGCCTCCGAGGCGGCGATCAAGATCGTCAATGATTGTCTGCAGCTCTTCGGCGCCCGCGGTTATTCCCGTAATCTTCCGATCGAGCGTATGGCACGTGATGTGCGGATGTTCACGATCGGCGGGGGTACGGCACAGGTTCTGCGCACGCTGGTGGCGTCGAAAATGCTGGGCTGGAAATTGCCGCAGACTCGCGATGGCTATCTCGAATTAGAAATGACACGGCGCGCGGCCGAATAAGTAAATGCCCGCTATCGGTCCTTAGCGGACATGTCGCCTGTCATTCACCAGCCCCACCACCACGCGCGTCCTCGGCATACGGTCTCGCAAGTGTCGCGTGTGATACCGTTGTAAAATGTGGCACTGGCGCAGTCACCGTACCAGCTGCCTGAGACGAGCCTCACAGGTTGTCCGGGGACCCAGCCGAGACAGGCAGGCGCTACACCGTCGTAGCGAAAACCGTTGATGACAAACTGGCCGCTGAAAGGCGGAGCAACAAGCTCAACCACATGAGGATAAACCGCCCCGTCCCGGTGGCGATGGCGCGTATAACCCGGTTCATCTGAAAAGGCCGGCTGGCAAAGCAGCAATGCAAAAGCGATTGAGGCGACACGGGCGATCATTTTCAATCTCCGAATTAACGGCTCCGCGCGTTATCCGAGTGTGACCGAATCGGCGCCGCTCCGCAACGCTTCGTTGGCTGGGTTTTGCAGAGGCTGCTAGTGGCTCGAAATGACAGGCGTTTCACGCGCGCGCGCGTTCGATCGCCTCCAACAGCATTTTCTTGGCTTCCGTTGCATCGCCCCATTTCACGACTTTCACCCATTTGCCGGGCTCGAGATCCTTGTAGTGTTCAAAGAAGTGCTGGATCTGCTGCAGCGTGATCTCCGGCAGATCCGTGTAGTTGGTGACATGCGCGTAGCGCTTCGTCACTT
>DATNCJ010000019.1:0-13992 GCA_035607215.1 Candidatus Eiseniibacteriota bacterium | reverse complement strand
CCTTGGCGTAAGAAATATCTTTGACCCGGCCGAAAACATCAACGCCGGTACCCAATACCTCAGTGAACTCCTCAAGCGCTACGACAACAACTTGGCACTCACTTTGGCCGCCTACAACGCGGGTCCCCAGACCATCCAGCGTTACGGCCGCGTCCCCCCGTTCCGCGAAACCCAGACCTACATCCGGAAGGTCGGCCGCAGCTACGCCCAGCGCAAGTCCCGCGCACCCAACGCAACTTCCGCGAAGATCGGCTCCTCGCCCACGATTGCCCCGAGCCGGGCCCCGTACAGCCAACCCTGACGCCGCTGCCAGATCTCTGCGCGAAGTACGCAAGACCTCCATTGACAAAGAGTTTATCTTGTGCTATAGTACCTATTTGAATAAGCGCGCCGGGACTTCCGGCGCCTTTTTCGTTTTGGAGCCACCCGCACAGATAAATGCTTTGTTTCCAGGCAATTGCAGGCCGACTCGCAAAGCGCTTAGATTGAGTACGATACAGATTCCTAGGGGTGGGGCCGCTCGTCTCGATTGTTTAACTGAATTAGTCTCGAACCTTATTGCTGAGGCGGGTTGTTCGGCGTCAGCGGCATATCTGGCTGTGACGGTGTCGGGTTGCCCGGCTGCGTCCCGGTTCCTGGTTGCGTCCCGGTCCCTTGCTGTGGCTGCGACCCAAAGAGCCCGGCAGGGTTCTGACCCGGCCCGGCGGGAGTTCCGACCTGCTGGCCGCTGCCGCCAATCACCAGCGCATCCTTTGACGGGTCCCAGATAAACTCAAACTGGTGATAGTTCGTCGCCTTTTCGTACACCTGGACCGACGCCTTGTCGGCCTTGCTGCCGATTCCGATGATGTTGCCGCCGACAAAGTTGGAAGTATCCACCGGTGCCGGCGCATCGCTGCCAGAGCCGGTCGCGGCACCTGGCGCTCCAGGCTGCCCAGTGCTCTGCCCGCTGTCTTGTTGCCCCGGCCCAGGGCCGTTGCGCGTAGTCCCCGGCAACGATCCGGTGTTTCCCTGCTGAGGCTGCGATGATCCGAACCCGCCACCGAATGCCGACCCACTGCTCCCTGCGGGCTGACCGGCAGGCTGGCTTCCGGCCCCGGCGCCGGGGCCCGCCTGAAACTGAATGCTCTGTGGAGGCTTGGTGCTGCCGATCAGCTGGCCCATGGGCCCGACGTAAATCAGCCGCCACGACCCGTCTTCCTTGTTCATCGGGTCTTTGTACTTTTGCCGGAGATAGCGGACGCCGCCCAGTTGCGGTTTGATCAGATCATCCAGATTGGTCGGGAATCTGCCGTTCTTGCGGTAGTACATCTTGATCCCGCGCACATACTGCTTGCCGCGCCAGATCATTTCTTGTTCTTTTTCACGCTGCCGTTCCGTGCGCACCGACGGCGCGGCGACAATCCCGGCGATCAGCATCAGCGAAGTCAGAAACACTGCCAGCATCAGTGCATATCCACCCTCGCGCCGTGTTCCGCGCGTTGCAAAGTAGCGTCTCTTCATCGTCTTTCGATACTGTGGCATTTCTGTGCCGTACTTTCTTGCCCGTGGGAAACGAAGTCCGTTGACGGCCGATTGCCTCAATTTAGGTCAGGACGCGGGCGCCGCGACGGGCTCGTCCGTCAGCGGCGTATTGCCCCGACGTCCGCTGCCGATTTCTTCAAAATCCAGATTTGCATTGCCAATCTTGACCACCCGAAATTTGCCCAGCAGCGTGTCGCCCTCGCCGACGATAAAGATCTGATCACCGTCACTCAAAAACGCGCGCCGCGCTGTGCCATTTGGAATCGTGCCGTAGCCGAAAAATTTTAGGTTCGGCGGTAGCGCCGGCGGAGGCGGCGGAGGCGGAACAACTGGACCCGTTGGCTGGCGATCGACCTTCGATGCAACCGGTGTGGGAGGAGGTGGCGCTAGTTCGCTGAAGAGATCGCGACCCGTGCCTTTGTATTCGGTGTCGCGACTGTGACGCAATTTTTCGCGCTGCAGTTCCGGATTATCCACCGCCAGCGGCCGATACGTGACCGTGGAATCCGATGAGGTATTCGCTGCCGCGGACGGGCCTTTAGCGCTGACATACCACACCAGCGCAGCGATCGCGATCAACACTGCCAGCAGAATCCCTTTGTTCTTCTCGCTCATCATGCTGTCCGGAAATACGTCTTGATGTGCAGCGTCACGCGCACCTGACCGGTCGGGCCGCCCTGCCCGGTTTCCGACCTCGCCGACAAGCCTTCCACCGCATACACCACATTGGATCTCTGCAATCCATTCAGAAAACGGACTACGCCGGAGTAGCTTCCCACTACCATCATTTCGATCTGCACTTCGGTGAGCTGCCGCGCCTTCACTCCCTCCTCGCGAAGGTTGCTGTTTTCAATGTGCAAACCGGCTTTCTGCCCGATGACACCGAGTTCCGCGCTCACTGCGGAATATCCGGTGGACGCCGGATAAAGAGACTTCTCGAATTCGTCGCAATCTTTCTGGATCGCTGGAATCTTGCTGCGAATATCTTGCGCGCGAAGAATGTCCGCGCGCAATAAATCCCGGTTGCGAGTCAGCATCATCAGGTCCTGTTGCGGCTTGGGGGCGGAGGCAAAGCTCCAGCTGTACGCCGCCAGCGCAATGTCCGCAGCGACCAGCAGGACCACGCCCAGCAGGATCGCTCGCCTCTGAAATTTGAAATCGCGGCCCATCAGGTCCTCGTATAAATCGCTTTCAGCTGGACTTCCATCCGGTCCATGCTGCCCGGCGTAGACGCAGCCGCCTTTTCCGTTACCAGCACAACGTGCGTGAATGCCGGCGAAGCTTCCAGCGCGTGCAGGAATTTCAGCTTGGCCTCATCGCTCATCGCGCCGATGGTGATCTTTACCTCCACAAGGCCCTTGTCGTGTTTGGGTTCGATGCTTAGCAATCGCACTCCGGCAGGCATGATCTTTTCCAGGTCCATGAACATTTTCGTCCAATTCAGGCTCTGCTCATCGATGAGGGTATTCAGGAATGCCGAACGTTCGTGAAGCCGGCCATTGTCGGGTTGCGCAAAGAACTTCTCGAGATCCTGTCGCTGCGATTCCAGACCGGCCATTTCCTGCCGCAACTGGGCGATCTTGGCCCGCTGCGACTCATTGGCCTTGCGCACCGAGTACACATGCCACCCCAGGGCCAAAAAGAAAATGGCCGCAACGGCGCCAATTATTCCGGCGCCCGCAAGAAAACTGCGGTGCGTCTGCAGGGGTTTCGTCGATAAATTGAGCCTGGCTTTCATTTTCTTTCGCGCCTCAAAACCTAATGTGTTCGAGCCAAAACCGCCGGCCTTAGAAGGCCGCCGCTACAAGGTCAATTGCGATGCAACATCCAGCCCACCAGGCCCTCGTTTTCATAATCGGCCATGGCCTGCGCCGCTTCCGGCACGCGGCCTTCGGACATCGCCGTTTGCAGCAGCGAACGCACTTCGCATTTAAACTCATTTTCCAGCGGACCGACAAATTCCGGCAGCCGCGCGCCCAAACCCGCTACACGCACCGCCTGAATGCCCTCCTGCCAGGTATCCTGATAGTAGGCTGCCACCGGGTAAATCTCTTCCAGCAGCATCTGCGGCGTCAGCTCACCGCTTTGCGCCGGTAGCTCCGTGCAGCGGTAGCCGCACAGCACGCCTTCGCGGACGATTGCGGTGGTCAGCGCGAATCCGGATATACGCGCCAGCAACGTGGGATGGCGGTCATCGAGCAGGGTGATCGCCGCCAGCGAAGAGCTCAACACCACGCCGGGATACAAGCCGGCCTGTTCCGCCAGCGTTTCGTATTCACGGACAATGCGCAAGCGCGCCAGGGCGGTTACCACGTCAACGCCGTCTTCGCGTGGCGCCTGCCGCATGTAGGAAATCACCGTCTCATCGGCCTCGAAGGGCACGCTCTTCTTCAACTTCCAGCGGAGCATGGGCTCGGCTTCCTGAGGCGAGCGGGGAAACTGTTCGAAGTGCTGCACGAAAACACGGATGACCGGATCGGGTACGAGCATCGCAACGTCTTCATCTTTGGCGCGCAGGCGAGACATCACGCCGGCAATGGCGCTCCTCACCGCCGTAGGATTGGTGATGTTGCTTTCGACCGCCGAAGGCGTCAACGCTCCGGACGGCAGCGCCTCCGCCGCAAAGTCGTCCAGCCCCCCGGTCCGCGTCCAGCGAGCTCCAGCAATGTGGTCCTGGCTGATTTCCATGGCCAAGGCAGGATGCGGCATGGCTTCGAGCCAGCGCGCAATCTTGCGCGCGAATTCGCTCTGGTAAATTCCCTGGCGGAACGCGCTACTGCTCAACGAAAGTCACCTTGTTGATTTCCTTCACGCTGGTGATGCCACCGCGAATCTTGGCCAGCCCGCTTTCACGCAGGGTGGTCATGCCCTCTTCGCGGGCCACACGCTTGATTTCTGAAGTGGGGCGGCGATCCACAATCATCTCGCGGATACGATCGGTGAGATCCAGCAATTCGCAGATGGCGGTGCGCCCGTGATATCCGGTACCCGAGCACTCCAGACATCCGGCGCCTTCGGCAAGCACCACGCCGGACCACTGCGCGGGATCGAGACCCAGTTCCTGGAGTTCGGTGTTGCTATACCGCTTGGGCCGCTTGCAGTTGGGGCAAATCATACGCACCAAGCGCTGGGCCATGATGCAATTGAGGGCGGAAACGAAGTTGTACGGTTCAACGCCCATGTTGATGAAGCGTCCGATGACGTCGGTGACGTTGTTGGCGTGCACGGTGGTAAACACCAGGTGACCGGTAAGCGCTGACTGAATGGCGATCTGCGCGGTTTCCTGGTCGCGGATTTCGCCAACCATGATCTTGTCCGGATCGTGGCGCAAAATGGAACGCAACCCTCGAGCAAAGGTCAGGCCCTTTTTCTCGTTTACCGGAATTTGCGTGATGCCGCGCAACTGGTATTCGACGGGATCTTCGATGGTGATGATCTTGTCTTCATCGGTCTTGATCTCGTTGATAGCGGCGTACAACGTGGTGGTCTTACCGGATCCCGTTGGTCCGGTCACCAGCACCATGCCATAGGGCTCGCGAATATAGCGCCGGAAACGGCGCATTTCCTCGGCGGAGAAACCAACGACATCAAGGCTGAGGCTATGAAATTTCTCGGACAGGGTTTCTTTGTCGAGCACGCGCAGCACGGCGTCTTCGCCATGGCTCGCAGGCATGATCGAAACGCGCAAGTCGATGAAGCGGCCCTTGTACTTCACCCGGAAGCGGCCGTCCTGTGGCACGCGGCGCTCGGCAATGTCCAGATCGCTGAGCACCTTGATGCGCGAAATCACGGTGGAATGCCATTCCTTGGCGATCGGCTGCATGGCATGCTGCAAAACGCCATCGATGCGGTACTTCACGGCGACTTCGGTGTCGCGCGCTTCGATGTGGATGTCGCTGGCCCTGCGCTCCAGAGCGGTGAAGATGAAGGTTTCCACCAGGCGGACGACCGGACTGACCGCGGTGTCGCGCGTGAGGCGATCGCCGGAAATGGTCTCGTCGCTTTCCTCTTCGTCCTTGGAGACCTGCAGGGTAAACGCCTCGGTGGCCTGCTCTAGAACACGCTGAGACTGCTCGGTGCGCTTGAGTAGATCGCTGATCTGGCGCGGCGTGGCCACCTTGATATGGAGCTTCTTGCCGAGCAGCAGCGACAGTTCGTCGCTGAGCAAAACCTGGCTGGGATCGGCCACCGCGATGGACAGCAGATTGTTGTGCACTTCCAGGGGCACGAAGTTATAGCGAAACATCAGGTCAGCAGGAATCGCGCGGAACAATTCCGGATCGATGCGCTGTTCTCGCAGGTCGATGAATTCCTTGCGGTAGCGCTCGGCAACCTTGCGCGAGACCTCGCGTTCGTTTTGCTCGTCGGCGGCCGAGGCCAGGCTGGCCATCGCGTTTGACTGTTGATCAGTTGTTGCCATGTGTTCCTTAGTTGCTCATTCCCGTCGTGGAGAGCGAGAAAATGGGCAAGTACAGCGAAATCAGAATAAATGCCACCAACATACCCATAAAGATCAGCATCATCGGCTCGATCAGTGAAACCATCGCGGCCAGCTTCAGGTTTACTTCGTCTTCGTAAAATTCCGCCACGCTGGTGAGCATGGGAGCCAGCGCTCCGCTGGATTCGCCGACTTCGATCATGTCCAGAGCCAGCGGCGGCATTACGCCTTTGGAGGCCAGGGCGACGTGCAGCGATTCTCCTTCACGGACCATCTGGGTCGCCTGCCCAACCGTGCCGCGAACCAATTTGCTGCCGATGGAATCGGATGCGGTCTGCAGGCCGGCCACCAGCGGCGTGCCGCCGGTCAGCAGCGTCGCCAAGGTGCGCGAGAATTGCGCCACCTGAAACTTCAGCATGGTGTCGCCGATCACGGGCAGCCTGAATTTCAGCCGATCAAAGGCAACTCCGCCTTCGTCGGTGCGCGACCACGAGTATATGGCCAAGGCAATCACGATGATCGTCCCGATCATGCCGAGGAATGCGTAACGATAATCGACAGTGAGGGCAATGAGCACTTTGGTGGGCGTAGGCAGTTCCACATTCAGATCGCGGTACAACAGTGCGAATCTGGGAATGACCGCGGTAACGAGGTAAGTGACCACCACGGTCGCCACCGTTATCAACAACGCCGGATACACCAGCGTGGCGAGGATTTTCTTGCGCACTCCAGTGCTGACCTTCTGATAGGCGATGTAATACTCGAGCACGCCGGACAGGTTGCCGCTTTTCTCGCCGGCCAGAATTGCCGTGGAGTAGACCTTCGAAAAAACCCCCGCTTCGGTGACCGCTTCAGAAAGAGACTTCCCTTCCCGGACGCGATCGCGGATTTGGGAAATCACCGGGCGGAGTTTGGGAGAAGAGGCGCGATCAGCAAGCAGGTCCAGGGCGCGCAGGATCGGGAGACCGGCCTTGATCAGCGTGTTGAATTGCTGATTGAGAATCAGGAAGTCCGAACCGCCGATGGCACGCCCGCGACGCCGTGTGAACCCGCCGACGATTCCGCTGCGCGAAGACACGGAATACACATACAGCCCGCGGTCGAGCAATTTCTGACGCGCTTCGGCCAGCGTACCGGCAGCCTCCACGTGCGAGAAAACTCGCCCGTTGCCATCCGCTACTCGGCAGACAAACTCCCCCATAGGCTCTCAGTGTACCTCAGGTAATTGATATGCTGGGAAGCCCGGAAGGGTTGGCCGTTCCCAGTACGTAACCTTCTTATTTCCAGATCATTCCGACGCGATTGCAGGCGGGCAAGAACTATTTTACACCAGGTTCGCCGGCGGGCAATTCGCCATTCACGATGGCGACACCAACGGGAACCTGGAAGTGGAACATTGCTTCCGGCACCGGGGGGTTCATCTGCCACTTCGCAAAACGGAATTCGACCTGCACGCCGCCGCCCTGCCGGATGACCAGGCGCGACAATTCGCCGGTTTGCCGGCCAATCTCGAAGAGCACGATGTCGTCATGGCCGCCATCGTCATGGCCGCCTTTCGGCGCCGCGGCGTCGTTGGTCACGGAAGTCCCTCGATCCGAGGCGGCTCCTCGTACCCGGCAGCGAAGCACGACGGTTGCTTCGTCTTCGGGCTTTTCCTTATCGGCGAAATCCACACGCGCGCAAACCCGGGAGACTTTCATCTCGCCGGCGAGCAGCGCCAGCGGAGTTCGCCAGTCGCTGCTCTCCTTCGCCGGAACGCGCATGACGGTGTGATCCCCGGGAACGTAAAACCATGCGGTCTTGCCGTCCACCAGGAAGATGTTTTTTTCCGGGGATTCGTATTCCCAACGCATTTTGCCCGGGCGGCGGAAATAGGCGGTGCCGGCCTCGGTGCGCACGGTCTGCCCATTGTCCTTGTATTCCTCGAAGAAAGTCGCTTGCAGCGTGCGGGCCGCGCGGTAGCGAGCTTCAAAGAGGCGCACGTACTGGCTGAGCTGATCGGGCGGAGTGCCGCCGAGGCCAAGGGCGGGAACCAAGGCGATGACAGCGAGAAGAATTGGAACCAGCCAACTCGCCCCGGGATCGGAGGAAAAGGTCATTGGCTGGAGTATAGCAATTTCAACGGCGGCGCCCATCTGACGCAACAGCCGGCGTCCATGGCTCGATCTTGCCGCGATCGGAAGAGCCTCACCTGAAGGGGCTAGCTACAGAGGTGAACCGAGATCGACGCGATCAGGTCCGGCGAAGAACTACGAAGACGGAACTAGAATCGAAGGGGGATTTACTGCAGGACCGGGCTTGCGTTGGTAGCCGGAGCGTTGGGGTCGTAGTGCGTCACATTTTCCTGACTGGAGAAGTAACTGCGCTGTCCGGTAATGGAACGGACGATCGGATCAGCGTTTACCGAGTAGCCTTGGTAAGGCACACCACCAACGGGCACATAGGCGAAATTGTAGCCGCTCTTGGATCCGTTAGCGAGATTGGATTCGAGGTAACCGCTGCCTGAAGGCCCCAGGTCCGCCAAAGCTGCGGCGAAGCCGATGGTGGGGTTCACCGAAGAATAGGCGATTTCAGCGGTGTTGATCGCATGGATCGAAGCGGTGGCGACCGATTCATTGGCGGCGGCCTTCGCGCGAACCAGGTTCGGGATGGCGATCGCGGCGATGATCAGAATGATGGCTACGACGATAAGCAATTCGATCAGGGAGAATCCCGAAACATTTCCCTTTCTGGATCGGCGGTCTCCGAATTTTTGTACGCTTCTCATTGCAATCCTCGCTTTAGTACGCCCGCTCAAACGCTGCAAATCCCCACAATTTCCTAGTGCTTTAACACTCACCTGCTTAAAAAAAGAGGGGAAGCCTTTTGGGGCCTCCCCCCAGTTCAGACCGAGTTGAGCTCCGCTTACTGCAGTGCCGGGCTGGTAACCACCGCGGCGCCGCCGGTGGCGTAACGGATCACACCAGACTCGTCGCTGAAGAAATAACGCGTACCGGAGGTGGTGTTGTTGGGGTTGCCCGTAACCGTATACGCTGTCCGCGGCGTGGCGCCCGCAGAGGTCAGCGCGAACGAATAGCCGCTCTTGGTACCGGTCACCAGCTGGGAGTCAAGCAAAACAGAGGCGCCCGGGCAGGTGGCCGCACCGGTCGCGAAGTCGCCGATCGTGCCGGTGAAGCCCAGGTTCGGGCAGGCCGACGCAAACGCAACTTCCGACGTGTTGATCGTGCGGATTGAGCCAACCGCGGAAGCCTCGTTGGCCGCCATCTTGGACTTGATGAGGTTCGGGATGGCAATCGCGGCAATGATCAGAATGATCGCCACGACGATCAAAAGCTCGATAAGAGAGAAACCCTTCTGCTTCTTCATAATGCTGCTATCTCCTTGAGAGAGTGAGTGTGTAGTGGTGCCAGAGCACGGCCCCCTATAGTGCAAGGGTAACGCCACTCTCAGGCTTTGCGCGAGGACCTGTACTATTTTTATCTATCTCATTGATACTACATCCCTTACACTGAAAAAAAACTGTTCTTCCTTGCTGGGAAATTACTCACCCAGGCCCGGCGCGCCCTGAAAGTGACACTTTTTGTCGCGGGGCTGAAGACGGAAACGGGCATCGCAAATGCACCTGGGGACAGCGCTGAACTTCGCTCAATTGGCAGGGGTTAGAGGTTGTGCTTCTTGGCGTAGTGCCGGAAAGAACGGTAGCTAATTTTGAGCAGGTCGGCGGCCTGCGTGCGCACGCCATGGGTCTTTTCCAAGGCGCCTTGCAGGTAGCGCCGCTCGGCCTCAGCGATCTCCTTTTCAAAGTCGAGGCCTTCCGTTGGAAATACGGCACCAACGCCATTGGCCCCCGCCACCGAGCCGCCTCCAGAATATCCGGCAATGCGGTCGGGTAGCACGCGGAGGGTAATTTCCGGTGACGTTTCCAGCGCCACGGCTCGCTCCATGGTGTTTTCGAGTTCGCGAACGTTGCCGGGCCAGTCGTAGGATTCCAGACGGCGCATGGCTTCCGGAGATATGCCCTCGATGCGCTTCTCCATGGTCTTGCGGAAGGATTCCAGGAAGTGGCGGGCCAGCAGCGGGATGTCTTCGCGGCGCTCGCGGAGCGGCGGCAATTGAATGGGGATAACACTAAGGCGGTAGTAAAGATCTTCGCGGAAGCGGCCCTCGGCGATTTCTTTCTCGAAGTCTTTATTGGTGGCGGCGATGATGCGGACATCCACGTCGCTTTCCTCGGTGCTGCCGATGGGGCGAACTTTACCTTCCTGGAGCACGCGGTAGAGCTTTACCTGCATCGGCAGCGGCATGTTGCCAATCTCGTCCATGAACAAAGTGCCGCCGTGCGCGGCCTGGAACAGGCCCTGGCGGTTCTCGTTGGCGCCGGTGAAGGCGCCCTTCATGTAGCCGAAGAGTTCGGATTCCAGCAGGGTCTCGGGAAACGCGCCGCAGTTGATGGTGATGAACGGAGCCTGCGCGCGCATGCTGTTTTCGTGAATGGCGCGGGCCACCAACTCCTTGCCGGTGCCGCTCTCACCGGTGATCAAGACACGGCTGGTTTGTGGCGCGACGGTCTGTATCAGGTCGAAGATCGCGCGCATTTTCGGACTTTGCCCGATGATGTTGTCCAGGCCAGTGAGGCGGCGAAGTTCGCGGCGCAGGTAGCCGGCTTCCTTTTTCCACTTCAAGCTCTCGGAAACTTCGCGGATGGCGCGGCGCAGCTGATCGACCAGTTCGTGGTCTTTGATGACGAAGCGGTCGGCGCCGGAATTGATAGCGGCGATGGCGGTCTCGACGGTAGGCACGCCGGTGATCAACAGGAAGAAACAATCCGGAGCGATTTCCTTGGTCAGCTTGAGCAGGTCAACGCCACTCTCGCCGGGCATGCGGACGTCGGAAATCACAATGTCAAAAATCTGAGACTCGAGTTTGCGCTTGGCCTCATCGACATTGTGGGCCACCTCGACGCGATAACCTTCCTTGCGGAAAGTGATTTCGAGGAGCTCGCGGATGGAACGCTCGTCGTCTACCACAAGGATGTGGGCCGTTTCCCGGCTTTGATTCTTGGCGGCGGTTTTAACAGCCTGCATAAAGCACCCTCATGCGACGCGCGGGAGTTCCACGATGAACTCCGCGCCGCGGTCTTTCTGCGAAATCACGCTGATCCGTCCGCTGTGAGCCTGAACAATCTGATAGACGATGGAGAGGCCGAGCCCGGTGCCGCCCTGAAACCCCGATTGCAAAGGCTCAAAAATCTTGGCGCGCTGTTTGGGGTCGAGGCCAATGCCGGTATCGCGAAAGGCAATGCGCAGCCAGAAGGGCCGCTCTTCCAAGCCGACGGTCAGCGTGCCGCCCTCGGGCATGGCGCGCAGCGCGTTGTCGCATAGATTCCAGAAGACCTGCTTGATCTTGTGGGGATCAACGCGAGCGCGCAGTTCGTGGCCGTTAAAGGCTCGCGAGATCTGATATTTCTCGCCGATCTCCGGCTTCTTCTCCACCAGTACGAGAGTTTCGTTGAGCAGCGCGCCGACGTCGGCGTCTTGAAATTCATAAGTCTTTTCGCGCGAATAGTTCAGGAAGTCGGTGATGATGTGATTCAGCCGCTCCGATTCCCTGCTGACAATGCTTACCAGGTGCACCTGATCCTCTTCGAGCGGCACCAGCCGGGCAAGTTCCTTGACGGCGCCGACCATGGCAGTCAGCGGCTGGCGGATTTCGTGGGCGATGGCCGCCGAGAGCCGCCCAAGAGCAGCCATGCGCTCCTTGGTGGCGACTTCCTGCTCCAGGCGGCGAAAATCGGTGAGGTCTTGAAAGTTATAGACGAATCCGCTGCGCTGAGAGTCCCGCGAGCGCAGTGGAGAAATGCTGATACCCAAATAGCGTAACTGCCCGTCGGCGGTCTTGAACTCGATTTCGCGGCGGAGAGAGAGCTTATCGTTGGCTTCGGGCATGCCCGGGCCCCAGAAAGCCTCGTTAAGTTCAGACACTTTTTTGCCCCGCAAATCCATGAACCGGTATCCAAGAATATCTTCGCCGGTGCGGTTGAGCAGGACGATGCGGCCCTCCAAATCGGTGGTAATCAAACCGCCGCGCATGGAATGGATGATGTCTTCGGTGAAGTCCTGGAGGTCGAGCAACTCTTCGCGCTTTTCCTCAAGCTCGATGCCCTTTCGACGGAGCGATTGCGCCAACAAGCTGGCGAGGTAGGCGATAGCCAGAAATCCAAACAGATTGCTGAGCAGCCAGAAACGCAGGCTGTCCGCCGTCGCCGGCGAGATGTAAGTGCGGGGGATCCTGCCGGTGTAGGCAAGCATGGTCAGACCACCCAGAAATAGCAGGCTCAGGGTGGCAACACCAAATGCCGCGCGCCGGGAAAACAGAATGCTGGCGACGATGATTACCAGCAGATACAGCGAAATGAAATAGCTATCCTGCAATCCAGTGGCATACACCAGCGCGGAAACCATGACCACGTCGCTGATGACCTGCAGGCCGCCGTGCCACCGGGCGTTTGGAATCCAGCGCAACAAAATGATGTGGATGGTGCCGAGGGTGATCCAGAAAACGATGAGGGGCAGAAAATACCGGCTAAGGGTTAGCCCGACCCCGGTTGCCAGGATCAGCGCGATCAACAACAGGCGCACACGCGTGAGCCAATCCAGCCATTCCTTTCTGCTGGAGGTCTGATCGACGGACATTCCGCGCCCGGAATTATTTCGAGTTTCAGGCATTTCGCCTACACGCTGGAAAAGTGCCGGGGCAGGAAGGCCCCCTTCCTGCCCCGGCATTCAAAATTATACTAGCTGCGACTTCGTGGCCGGTTGCCGTTACTTGCCGCTGAGTTTGCCGATCAGCGAGAACAGCGGCATGTACATGGAAATGACCACGCCGCCGACGACCACGCCGAGGAACACGATCATGACCGGCTCCAACGCGGTCAACAAGTCTTTCACCGCCGCGTCAACTTCTTCCTCGTAAAAGTCCGCGATTTTCTGGAGCATGGCGTCCATCGCACCGGTCTGTTCGCCGACGCTGATCATCTGCGTAACCATGCCCGGGAAAACTTCGGAATCCTTGAGCGGCTCGGTGAGCGTCTTGCCTTCTTCCAGCGACTTGCGGACCTTTTGCAAGGAGCGCTCGACGACCGCGTTTCCCGCAGTCTTGGCGGTGATGTCCAAACCCTCCAGGATGGGCACGCCGCTGGCAATCAGCGTTCCAAGGGTGCGGGTGAAGCGCGCCACGGCGATCTTGCGCATCAAAATGCCCAGGACGGGCAGCTTCAAGATCAAGGAATCCAAGGCATACCGTCCTTGCTCAGTGCCATACCAAACCTTGATGCCAATCACCATGCCGATGATGCCCACCAGGATCAGCAGGCCGAAGATGCTGCCGATGAAATTGCTCAAGGCAATCACCACTTTGGTGGGCAGCGGCAGGTCGACGCCCAGGCCGGCGAACAAAGTAGCGAAAATCGGAACGACCTTCCACAACAGCAAGGTGATAACGCCACCAGCAATCGTAATAACGCCGATGGGGTAAACCATCGCAGACTTCACCGCGCGCTTCAGCTTGACGTTCTTTTCGATGTAGCTGGAAAGGCGCTGGAGAATAGTGTCGAGAATACCGCCGGTTTCGCCGGCTTCCACCATGTTGACGTACAGCGCGTCAAACACCTTGGGATGCGCGCGCATGGCGGCAGACAGGGTCGCACCACCCTCCACCGAGCCGCGCGTGGCGGTGAGCACCTTCTGGAAAGTCTTGTTCTCCTGCTGGCCCGCGAGAATTTCCAGACACTGCACCAGAGGCAACCCAGCATCGATCATGACCGAGAACTGGCGCGTGAATACCGCGAGTTCCTTGGAATCGACGCCCGCGCCAAAGCTGGGCAGGTTGAATTCCTTGCCCTTCTCGGACATCTTGCTGGGCGTAATCTGTTGGCGCCGCAGCTGATTCTGGAGTTCCGCCTTGTTGGTGGCAGTGACTTCGCCACTCACGGTCGCGCCTTTCTTGTCCGTGCCTTTATACGTATATACCGG
>DATNCJ010000018.1:0-63233 GCA_035607215.1 Candidatus Eiseniibacteriota bacterium | reverse complement strand
TTCTGGAGCGAGTTGCTCCCAATCGCAGCCTTCCTTGATGCAGGAATGCAACGTGCCGATCTTGCTTCGCTTTTCGACGATAAAGGGCGCTCCGCACTTCGGGCACGGCTCCGCGATGGGCATGTGCGGCGTTGTGAAATCACAGTCCGGATAGCGCGAGCAGCCATAGAACACCCGCGGACGCCCGCGTCCGCCCTTGCCGGCGCTGCCGCGCTTCACAAACTCTCCTTCGTTGCACTTCGGGCATTTGATGCCCATGGTGATCGGCCGCGTGTATTTACACTTGGGATAGCCGGAGCAGCCGATGAATTCGCCGAAGCGCCCGTGCTTTTTCACCAGCCCGTTGCCGCAAACGGTGCATTTTTCGTCCAGCGGCTCGTCGGGTTGATGCGCGATGCGCGTGCCCGCCACCAAGCGCCGCGTGGTCTTGCAGTCTGGATAGCCGCTGCATGCCAGGAACGCACCGAAGCGACCGCGCTTGAGCAGCATCTCTTTGCCGCAATTCTCGCAATACTCGGTCTTGCTCTCGGCGTCGTCGTTCAGCTCCGGAGCCATGTCCTGGATGAAATCGCAATCCGGATAGCGCGAGCAGCCGAGGAAAAATCCGTGGCGGCTGATGCGCTCGAGCAGCTCCCCCTGCCCGCACTTCTCGCAGGTCTTGCCCGTGGGGATGCCGGCTTTGTACGAAATCATTTCATCGCCGGCCTTGGCCAGATCGACGACAAATTTCTCCCAAAATTCCCGTACAGCGTCACGCCAGGGCAGCTTGCCTTCCTCGATTTCGTCAAGCTCTTCCTCGAGCCGGGCAGTGAAGGTGACGTCGAAGACGTCGTCGAAACTTTTTACCAGCAGCACACTGACGCGCTCACCGAGCATCGTCGGCGTAAAGCGCCCCTGGTCCTTGCGCACGTACTCGCGCTCGACAATCGTGGAGATGATCGAGGCGTATGTGGACGGCCGTCCGATGCCCTTTTCTTCAAGATCTTTCACCAGCGTCGCTTCCGTGTAGCGCGGCGGTGGTTCTGTGAAGTGCTGGTCGGGCCGAATCTGGTCGAGCCGCAGCACCTGGCCTTCCTCGACACGCGGCAAAGCCTTGCCTTCGCCTTCGTCGTCGCGCTCGTCGTCCTCGCGATCCGCGGCCGCTACCGGTAATTGATACACCCGCAGATAGCCGTCGAATTTCTGCACCGAACCGGTCGCGCGGAACGTGTAGTCGCCTGCGGAAATGTCAATCGTGGTCTGATCGAAAACGGCAGGCAGCATCTGCGAAGCCACAAAGCGCTGCCAGATCAATTGATAAAGCTTGAAAACATCGTCATCCAGATATTTGCGAACGTCTTCAGGTGCGCGCGAAACATCCGTCGGCCGCACCGCTTCGTGCGCTTCTTGCGCATCCTTCTTGGATTTGTAGTAGTTCGGCTTCTCCGGCAGATAGTTCGAACCGAACCGCTGCGGAATCATTTCGCGCACCTGCGCCAGCGCATCCGGCGATACGTTGACCGAGTCCGTGCGCATGTAGGTGATCAGCGCGACCGATCCCTCTTCGCCCAGGTCCACGCCTTCATATAAACGTTGCGCGATACCCATGGTGCGCTTGGCCGTGTAGCGCAGCCGGTTGTATGCCGCCTGCTGCAGCTTGGAAGTCGTGAACGGCGGCGGCGGATTGCGCCGCTTTTCCTTTTGCGTGACGGACGCGACCTGCCACTTGGCCTTCTCCACCGCAGCAAGTACCGCGTTGGCCGCTTCTTGACTGCCAACCTCGATATCCTCGCCCTTGTACTTGCTCAGCTTGGCCTCGAAAATCGGCGGCTGCCCGGCATCGAGCATTGCGTGAATCGACCAATATTCCTGCGGCACGAACGCGCGAATCTCCAGTTCGCGCTCGACGATCAACCGCAGCGCCACCGTCTGCACGCGGCCCGCGGACAACCCTCGCCGCACTTTGTCCCACAACAACGGCGAAATCTTGTACCCGACGATGCGATCCAGCACCCGGCGCGCCTGCTGCGCGTCCACCAGGTTGGCGTCCACTTGTCGTGGCTTGTCGAAAGCCGCCCGGATGGCTTTGGGCGTGATCTCGTTGAAGGTTACGCGGAATATCTTCTTGGGATCGATGGCCGGGACGCTGATCTCATCCTTATCTTTGCCTTTCGCGCCCTTGCCCTTCTTGCCGGCCTTGCCCTTCTGGGCTTCTTCCTCGGCTTTCTCGACTTTGCCGGTTCCGTTGCCATTCTTGCCGTTCCCGTTCGACGGGGGATCAGCTTCTTCAAACTTGGTGGGCTTCGACAGCACCATGTGCAAGTGCTGCGAGATCGCCTCGCCCTCCCGGTCCGGGTCGCCAGCCAGGTACACGCGGTCGGCGGTCGCCGCCGACTTCCTCAAATCATTGATGACTTTGCCTTTGCCCGAAATGATCTGCAGGGTAGGCTCGAAGATCTTGGCATCATCCAGGGTGATCGGTTTGCTGGGCTTATCTTCCGCGGCCGCTTTTCCCTTTTTGCCCTTCTTCTTTTTCTTCTTCTTGGGCTCATCGGGTAAGCGAATACCGATCGTCTTCTTCGGCAGGTCCATGACGTGCCCAATAGACGCCTTGACGGTGTAATCCCGTCCTAAATACTTGTTGATCGTTTTCGCCTTGGCAGGCGATTCCACAATTACTAACGAACGTGCCATCTTGTCTTTGTAACTCCGGATTCTTGTGCTGGAAGGCCTTGTGGCGGGGCCCTGTGTCCTTCTCGCTACCCTAAGCAGATGCGTAAAACCCCCTCGGGGATTCACACCTACTCTGAAGGATCACATAATGCTTTTATTTTCAGCAGATTGCGGCGCTAGAGCAAAACCTTGCTGAATTGCTTACGGGCAGCTGTCGAATCAGTCCTTTCATCTCCAGGTCGAAAAGCGTAGCTAGAACCTCGGAAGAGTGCAAGCCCGGATCGCTCCACGATGTCTTCAATGTGTTTAGGTTCGTCCACGCCGAGCAATTCAAAGATCTTTTTCTCGCTGGAGTTCAGCGACGCCGCTGCCAGCAGGTTCAGTTGTTCACTAACGGGCGGTGGCATGAGAACGCGTTTGTGGTTGAGGAATCGGCTGCGTCGCGTCCTCTTGCAGGATCGCGTCGAGCGTCGCGCAGAAAAGATCCGCATCCGCTTCGGAAAACAGCAGCGGCGGGCGCAGCTTGATCACATTGTGGTGTGGCCCATCGGTGCCCGCCAGAATACCCCGCTCGCGCAACCGATTGACCACGTAATCGGCCTCTTCGGTCGCCGGCACGCGGCTGATGGTATCACGCACCAGATCGATCCCCAGGAATAATCCTGACCCGCGCACATCGCCCATCAACGGAAAGCGCTCTTGCATCGCCTTTAGCTTGCCGATCCAATAGTCTCCGACCCGCAACGCATTCTCTTGCAGCTTCTCTTCTTCCAGCACGTCCAAAACCGCCAGTCCCGCCGCGCACGCCACCGGGTTGCCGCCAAATGTGCTGAAAAATTCCATCCCGTTCGCGAACGACGCCGCGATTTCCGGAGTTGTCACCACCGCGGCGAGCGGAAATCCGTTACCGATCGGTTTGCCCAGCACGACAATATCGGGCACCACGCCTTGCGTTTCGAATCCCCACAAATGTGTCCCCAGCCGCCCAAACCCGACTTGCACTTCGTCGGCGATGCAAACTCCGCCCGCTTCGCGCACATACGCATAGGCGTCCGCCAAGTAGCCCCGCGGGAAAACCACCTGCCCCGCGACACTCGGCAGAGTCTCCGCAATAAACGCCGCGATCTCGCGCTTTCCTCCGCGTGCCCGGTCGATCAGTTCGCCCACGTGACGCGCGTACTTTGCTCCCGCGTCCGGATCGCCGCGGCGGTACAGCCCGCGATAGTCGTCGGCAATCGGCGCGACGTGCACCCACGGCTTTTGCCCACGGCCCCCGGGACCGTTGAACTTGTAGGGGCTGATATCGATCAGCGTGTTGGTGTGCCCGTGATAGGCGTGCTCCAAAACAATCACGTCTTCACGACCGGTATGCGCGCGAGCCTGCCGCAACGCCAGTTCATTCGCTTCGCTGCCGGAATTCACGATGAAACACACACGCAGAGGCGCCGGCATCTTGCTGGTCAGTCGCTCCGCGTAGCGCACCACGTGGTCGTGCAAATAGCGCGTGTTGGTATTGAGCAGCCCCAGTTGCTCTTGCGCTGCGCGCACCACGCGCGGGTGACTGTGCCCCACCAGCGGCACATTGTTGTACACGTCCAGAAACGCGCGCCCGGTCTCATCGTACAAATACTGCATCCATCCGCGAACGATCTTCAGCGGATGGCGATACGACACGCTCAAGTTTCCGCCCAACACCGCGCGCCGGGCAGCAAGAGTTTCCGCCGGACCAGATTCTTTGCTGGCTAACTTCATCCCCGGAATTCCCAGCAGCAAATTCGGATCGGGCGAAAGGTCCGTCCACACCGCGCGCTGCGAAGCAAAGGCCACACCCGGGAAATCGGTCCCGCTATCGAGCAAGTCCACGATGACCTGGAAATGAAGATGCGGCGGCCAGCCGCCATTTTCCTGCAGCGTCCCAATGCGTGCGAATTTTTCGCCGCGCGGGATTACTTGTCCCACGTGAAGGTTGCGCAGCGTGTCGCGCGTCAGATGCCCGTACAGTGTGAAAAATTCGTGCTCTTCGCCCCCATTCTTTCCCGCTTTCTTGTTACTGCCATCGCGGAACACATGCCGCAAAATGACAACAGGTCCATAGTCGAGCGGCGTTGCATTGTTTGCCAGCGCATGCACCGTGCCCTGCAGCGGCGCGTAAACTGCCGAACCCGGCGCCGCGAACACGTCGATGCCCAGATGAATCGTTCGCCGCTCATCGGTCGGTGCAACATCGGATCCTGAGGCAGGCCCAAACAGCGGCGAGGTGTAAAACAGCCGGGCCTCGTTGTATCGCCCGATGCCCGCGCTTACATGCGCGCTTTTCAGCTCCGCAAAAATCTTCTCCGCCGCAGTTATCGGGTTCAACGCCGCGGGATTGGCTCCCAGGGATGCGCTAGCGAGGCTCCAATCAAAAACGACGCTCGGCGCCGTGCGTAAATCCACATCCAGCAGCGGAGCTGCGGACATTGCGTGAGTTGCCAGCCAGTTCCGCACCACGCCGCTCCTCGGAACCGGCGGCAAGCCGCATGCCTCGCGAAACGTGTAATGCGTGAACCGCGGATGAAATCGCCCCAGCCGTTCCAGCGCCTCCCATGCCGGCGTCTCGCTGATCGTCACGTACGCGTCGTCGGGCTTCACCGTAGCGCGCAGCGCCGAATTCACCACGCTGACCGCCAGCCGTGTCCCGATCAGCGTATACAGCACCGCGATTTCCGCCTCGGTCAACACAAAGGCGCCGTGATACCCCGCCACCACCGCGGCGGCAGCGCGCAGCGGATCTTCCTTGCCGAGCATCGCGTACGCCGCGGCGATCGCCGGCTCGGAAACCGTGAACGAATGATGCATGTCACCGAAATCGATGACGCTGACCGCTTTCCGAGGCCACGGCCACGGCTCACCGACCAGCACGTTGTAGTCATTTGCGTCGCCGTACACGACGCTGCGCCGCAGCCACGGCATCGCCGGCACAACTTCGGCTTCATACAGCGCGAGAAATTTCTCGACCAGCGCCCGCCGCGAAGGATCCGCGATCAGCGGAACGTGCTCCCGAATCCATCCCGCCCGCGCGAAATCCCATTTCAATTCGCGATGCGCCGCCGGATGTGAAAAATCCGCAAGCGCCGCGTCCATCTCTCCCAGCAAATGCCCCAGGCTCGATAGTATTTCATCGGAATGCGGGCGCGCTTCCGCCAGGATTTCTCCTGGAACATAAGTAAGCATCCAGGCAAGCCGCCGCGATCCATCTGTGCCCGTAATTTCGGCGAAATTGTCGCCATTCTTCGTCGGGCACACGCGCGGCAGCAAGATTTGCGGCGCGCGTTCCGCCAGATGCTGCAGCGCTCGGCACTGCAGATCGATAAAATCCCGCTCCCGCGCCGGATGCATGACTTTCAGCACAAACGCCGCCGCAGCCGCCGCTCCTCCAGCGGCGTCGCCCCCTGCCGTCTCCTTCTTCAGATGGAAATTGTCGTCGTATTCGCCGGGCAGCGATTTTGCAGTGGCCACTAGCCCGTAAAGCTCGTGCGCCAAATCTTCCGCTTCGGCTTCCGTTACGGGTTGCCCCGTGCGCTCTTCCAGCAACATGCCGTCATCTTAACGCGAGCCATTTCCCCAAAAAAGCTGAAAGCGCCGCGTGAAACATCGACGCGGCGCCTTCGCACTTCCAATTTCCAGTTTCTGTGTTCCAGTGACCGCCTCAGTCCACCGAGATGGGCCCATTCTGTGTAGACAGTCGAATGACCGGCGTCCCGTTCCCATACTCGATTCGCCGCTTCTGATCGTCCCAGGTACGCCGCGTTTCCGAGCAAATGCTTGCATGGCAACTCATCGGCGCGTGCTCGTTCGACTCCACCAGGAATGCCGACTGGAATCCCGAAGGCACGTGCAGCGACAACGGCCCGTTCACCGCATCCGCCACCAATCCCCCGCCCTTCCAGCTCGACCCGCCGACCTCCACGCTGATCGGTCCATTCTCCGTATGCAACCGCAGCTTCCCGCCTGCTCCCGAAAAACTCAGCGGACCATTCACCGCCGACACGTCCGCCTCGCCCGAGCAATTCTCCAGCGAGATCGGACCATTCTCCGCGCGCGCCGTGATTTTTCCATCCACGCTGTAAAAACTCGCCGGCCCGTTATGCGTCGTCAGCTCCACATCCGCCGACTTTGGCGTGCGCACCAGCAGGTACACCGTCCAGTCATCTCCATCTCGCGAAGGCCCTTCCACCGACACCTCCCCACCCTCTACCTTCAGCTTGATTTGCGATAGCAACTGCTGCGCATCGGAACCCACCGCCGCCTTGCACGCGGTCACCGAGTACGTATCCTTATCCCAGCCCATCACCTGCGCCCCGCTGTTCCGCATCGGATGCACCCGCAGCACGCGGGCCTCCGCTTTCGACACACTCCGCTCCTCCTCCTGCATCACCGGCTTCTCATCATGCAGACGAATCCTCAGATCGTCGCAGCTATCCGCTGGCCCGTCGTGACGGTGACCAAGCGAGATGCTCATGTCATTCAGAGCATCCAGCGAGGAAAGGTCGGGCATCGCCGGCATGGCGGGAATCTCAGGCATAGCAGCCAGTGCAGGTACCGCCGGTACCTGCGGAAAGGCCGGAAGCGTCAACCGCACCGGAACGGCGGGTATCGCAGGCACCGCGGGCATCGCCAATTCCATTGGCAACGCTGGGGCCACCGGCTCCGCCTGGCCCCGCGCCTTGGCCGCATGCAGGAACGCCCCATAACCTACAGCCGCCACCGTCAGGCAAACGATTGTCCGCGTGTTCATAGTCCCATCCTCCTGCCCCAATAGACGAGCGCACCCCTGCCTTGGTCTGGTCTGTAGTTGCAAATTTCTCGGGTATGCAGATCCGCTGTAGGCGACTCGAAATCGGGCCATCTAGCTCGTTCTTAGGCCCATTGCCAAAATGTTGTTGCGCTGCCTCTTTCAGGCTCTTTCACCGCTGGTTTGGACCCAATATCCCGGGCAGCCCGGGGAAGGCAAGCCAATACCGCCATCGCATACACCACCAGAGCCCCGACGTCATACCAGCCATGTAAAAGGTGAATCAGCACGGCCACGCCGAAAATCACCAGCAGCGCTACGCCTCCGATGGCTCTCGCCGGTGGGACAAGAAACAGCAATGCCGCCAGCGCCTCGGTCCCCCCAAGCACCGGCCGGATCCACAGCGGCAATCCACTGTTCGCAAAGGCATGCGCCGCCGCGGTCGAAAAGGCAAATCGGCATGATTCCAGCAGCACCACCACCCCAACCGTCCATCGCAGCGCGGGAATCGCCGCCGTTTCCAATTGTCGCCTCATCGTGCTCGCTCCTTTCCGGCCGCTGCTCCGGCAGCGCCCTCGATCAAGCCATGGCTCGCCCGGGAATCCAGGTCCAGGCCGTAAAACTTTCTCAGCTCCCTGATGCGCATCAGGCTCTCGCGGCCGAAGGGGCACTTCCCGTCGAAGGCGTGCAACACGATTCCCTCCAGCAGATCCCCTAATGTCATGTCCTTGTATTCGGCAAAGCCCTTCAGGACCTTCAAGAGCCGCTTCTCCATGCGCACACCGGTCTGCACGCGTTCTACGACAAATTGCCGTTCCGCCATCTCAGCCTTCTCCTTGTTAACTGGTACAAATGTACCAGGGTACCTCACAAAAAAGGATAAAACACGGAAGTAGCGGGCATGGGCGCACCGGGGCCGCCAATCGTCATCAGTTTGTCCTGGGAAAAGACGAGATACCGCCGCTTATCGAGTCAGCGCCGCAACATTGCTGCGTAGCAGCTGCGTCAGATCCGTAACAATTGAACTCGCCGTATCGTGAACCGCTTTCTCCGTGACCATCTTCGGCATCTCGAAACGTGCCACCGGCGCATACGCGCTCACCGTGATCACCGGCCCCACGTTGTTGCCCGCCGTCTTCGGATCCACTACCGCATACATCGGCTGGTCCGGCCGTGCCAGGTTCCCGATGCTCACGAACAGCGCCATCTGCCCCACGCCGGGTCCGCCGCCGATCACCGCTCGCCGTAACCGGTTCTGCTCATCCGGCTCCGCGAATACTCCGCTGATCTTCAACCCCTCAGTGGGCCGCGATTCGCCGGCACGCAACCGCCGTGCAATGTAGCCCTCGTTCTCCAATTCTTTCACCAGAGTGGCTGACACATAATCCACGAAGCGACTCGCACGCTCGGCTGGGGTTTCCTGTTTCGCTTCCGGCGGAGCGGCGCTCGAGGTTGCGGGATTCACTCTGACTGGCGTACTCCTGCCGTCTCTTCCCGCAAGGTCCACATCAAAGTCCGTGACGTAAACAACCTTCGACCGATCCGCGGGGTCCACCGGTGGCGGGTTCACTTCCGCTTGTGGCTGACCGGCCGCGGGCACCGCGCCAGCTCTTGGATCCTGCGCGAACGTGGTCGCAGCACCGCAAACAGCGCAGGCACCTAGGACAATTGCCGCTATTGAGACGCGCAGCTTCATCCCTAACCTCAATAGAATTGATGCTTCAGGTTGAAGTCCGGCAACAATATTTAGGCTTTAACGCCAGCAACGAAAGGATCAGTGCACCACGATGTGCTCGAATGTGTACTAGTACTATCCAAAGACGCTCTACTCCGACGGGGGATTTTGTCCCTACTGGTCTGTCGAGGTCAGCGTCAGAAGTCCTCGTCGGCCCCGATGGGCGGGCCATCCGGAGGCTCCGCTGGAGCCGGTACAACGATTCGCTTCGGCTCCTTCTGAAACCATTCAATCTCCTGTAGCGCGTAAAACAGGTGTGCGGACTGCGCTGGATTCGCTGCCTGATTTCGCGCCGACGAGATCCACGCCTTCAGCTCCTCCAGCTTGAGCGCCGTCACCGCGCGTACATGCTCGGTGGCCTGGTCATTCGTCGCCAACGCCATCAGCTCATACAGCGCCACGTCATCAACCACGCGCCCGATCTCTCCGGCATAGCCCGCGTCATGCGGGGTCTCCCATGTCGCTGCGATCACTGCGTCCAGCACCTCTTCCAGCCCGGGATTTGCCGCATCTCGCGCGTGAAATTCCACCAATCGCGCCGACCGCGCCGGATTGAACATGAACTGCAATGTGTGCTCGGCAGCTGACTCCGCCGGAGCCAGCGCGTCGAACGCCGGACTGGTGTGAATCTTGAAGTGTTCCCGCCCGCGCTCGTACATCAGCGGTCGCGGCGGAATCATTTTCAGCAGCGGCTCCGGCAGCGCCAGCGCTTCCGGTTTCAACGTCGCCAACACCGCCGCCAGCGCCCGACGCTGCTCCGCAGGCGCCACAATTTGCGTCGTCACTTGACCATCGCCTCGCAGCGCATTCGTATAGTTCATCCCACCCACGAATTTGCTCGCCGCTTCGACCTGATACCGGTGCAGCATGTAGATCGGCACCAGCACGTCCTCGATCGTAGCCAACGGCGCTCCCTCGCGAATATTGTTCTCGCCAAATCGCCGCAGAGCCGCTGCGCGTACCTTCATCAAGCGATCCAGTTCGTCCACCGCGTTCGCGCCGGTATCCCACAGATGCGCCAAGCTGCTCGACGAGCCCGCCGGCCGCGCGTCCTGATCCGTCAAATACCGCAACCCGCGCCCAAACGCGTCGCACAGCACCTTCTCCAGCGCGGCATGCTCATCGACAACCGGCGCAAAATCCGAGTAGCCCCAAGTGATCGATACCTTGTCCCACTCGCCGATCCCGGTCGCATACGCCTGTGAAACATCCGGCACGCCATCCGCGCCCAATGTCACCAGCGGCGGCGGATAGTCCATCACCGACGACCGCCCTACCGTGCTCGCCGAATAGTTGTGCTGCAACCCCAGCGTGTGACCCACTTCGTGTGCCGCCAACTGCCGCAGCCGCGCTAACGCCATCTCCCGCATCGTCGGCGATACTGGCCTGCCCTTCTCGTATGGCGCGAGCAATCCTTCCGCGATCAGATAATCTTGCCGCACGCGCAATGATCCCAGCGTCACATGCCCCTTGATGATTTCGCCGGTGCGCGGATCGATGACTCCCTCGCCATACGACCAACCGCGCGTCGCGCGATGCACCCACTGGATCACGTTGTATCGCAGATCCATCGGGTCCGCACCCTCGGGCATCAGCTCCACGCGAAACGCATTCTTGTATCCCGCTGCCTCAAATGCTTGCGCCCACCATCGCGCTCCATCCAGCAGCGCCGAGCGAATCGGCTCCGGTGCGCCGCGATCCAGGTAGTACACAATCGGCTGCACTGCTTCGCTCACCGCCGCGCGCGGATCTTTCTTCTCCAGCCGGTGCCGCGCCGCCCACCGCTTCACGATCGGCTCGCTGATCGGCGTCGCGTAGTCGAAATACGAAATCCCGTAAAAGCTAGATCGCGGGTCAAACGCCCGCGGCTTGTAGCCCGGGCCGGGCAACCGCACGAACGAATGATGCTCGCGCACCGTGATCGCTTCCGGTGAAGGCGTCACCTGCTTCACCCACTCCCCCGGGTCCTCGCCGGTAAACGTCAGCGTCGTTTCCACCTCCGTGTTCAGTGGAAAATTCTTCGTCTGCGGCAAATAAATCGCGCACCGCGAACCCTCCAGCTTGTACGCGCCCTGCTTGGTCCTCTTCAGCGTCTGCGGAATCGCCTTCACATCCCGCAGGAAAAACTCCGTGGCGTCCACCAGCGCCCGATCGCCGTCTTCCACTTCCACCTTGAATCCCCACAGCGCCGACTCCGCGAACGAGTCCCGAACGGCCCGCCGCTCCTCCGCATCCTTGCTGATCGCTCGATAACCAGGATTCGACTGCATCAGCAGAACCTTCGGCCCGCTGCGTTCGAACCGCACCATGCGCGTGTCGCCCAACTGCCCGCGATCCAACCCGATATCGTTCGAACCAATCCCCGCCGGCAGCGACGTCTGGTACAAAAACTCCGTACCCCACTTGTCGATCTCCAGCCAAAGCTTCCCCGCCTTTGCATCCCAATAGAGATTGAAATATCCCGCCAGCTTCTGCGCGTCAGCAGTCTTCTCCGCAATCGTCGCCGCAGCCTTGTCTTCCGCGCGCGTCAACGTCGGCGAAATCGCCGCCTCAATCGTTATGTAGCCGCCGGGCTTCAGCCCGGAGAAGGCGCACTGGCCGGCCGCAAGCAGCATCCATGCGATCACTCCGGCGATACCTTTCAACATTTTCAAAGCCTCCAAATTCGCAGCCAATGTCGCGGCGGAAAAGTTTTACATCAAAAGCATCCTTGCGCGACCTAAAATCCCATCCCTATACTGAATGCTGGCTTCACTAGTCGTCAGCCTCGGCCTTCCAGCATTTCTAGAAAATAGAAGGTGCGGTTCTGCGAACGCTTGGATGCTACTGAAATCGCTTGCGGGAATTTCGCGCCACGTGGAATTGAGAAGCCCCGATCAAATGACCTTGGCACCGGGGGTCGAACCTTTAGGTCCGACATTGAGAGCTCGAGAAAAAGGACTTAGCCCCTGAGGAATTGGTTTTAATTCAACCGTGAAAAAACTCCGCATCTCCATCGTTCAATATCTCAATACCGCCCCGCTCGTCCGCGGCTTCACGCACGGCCCACTGCAAGGCAAATACGAACTCTCCTTCACGGTCCCATCACAATGCGCCGAAGAACTCCGCACCGGTGCAGCCGACATCGCCATCATCCCCGCCATCGAATACCAGCGTATCGACAACCTCACCATTCTCCCGAATCTCTCCATCGCCTCGAAAGGCCGCGTCCGCAGCCTCCTGCTTGTCTCCAAAGGCCCGATCCAGCAAGCGCAATCCATCACCCTCGACGCCAGTTCCCGCAGCACCCAGGCCCTGACGAAAATCCTCTGCGCCCACCACTGGAAATTCTCACCGACGTTCCGCGAAGCCCAACCCTACCTCGCCACCATGCTGCGCGACACCGACGCCGCCCTCCTCATCGGCGATCCCGCCCTGCGCTTCTCCATCGCCATCGAAAATCAGTCCCGCCGCGGCAAAGACGCGGAACAAATCTGCGCAGCCACCGCTGCCGGTCTCGCGGATACCATCGAGCTCCACGTCTATGACATCGTCGAACAATGGCGCCGCCTCACCAATCTCCCCGCCGTTCTCGCCGTCTGGGCCGCCCGCCAGGACGCTGTCACACCCGAGCTCATCTCCGATTTCCAGTCCTCGCTCGCCTTCGGCCAGGATCATCTCGACGAAATCATCACCGACGGCTCGGCCAACCTGAGACTTCCCGAAATCGATCTCCGCACCTATCTCACCGACAACATCAACTTCGCTCTCGACGACGCCAACCTCCAGGGCCTCCTCCGCTTCTTCGCGCTCAGCTCTTCACTTTCCCTGACCGGTCCACCCAAGCCCATATCCCTTGCCGGCCGTTCCGACCTTCACGCAGTCAGTGCCCACCAGTCGTAGCGCCAGCGTCGCGCGTCGAACGGTCTGCCTTCTCGTCCCGCCTCAAGCATTGCGTATGCCAACTTGATTTCTGTACTCTTATGCCCACTCGCAGCCCATCTCCACGGAAGGTGAACCCATGCTCATCCTTCGCGCCTCTCTCGCAGTTTTCCTCGCCCTCAACATCATCGCGCCCAACGCATCCTTCGCCTCCAACGACCCCGCGTCACACCAGGCGCAGGGCGTGGCGTCCACGCCCGAACGCGTCGCGGTGGATACTCCGCGTGTCACGCCCGGCGGCGCGACCTTCACCGTGCCTGCCGGTTTCTCCACGGCCACGCGCGCCAACCTCGTTATCGTCGATCCGCCCGAGCCTGACACCCACGTGGTCATCGTCGATTCCCAGGCCACCGACGCCCGCGAAGCCGTCGCAGCCGCCTGGGTGGCCTACAAGTCGCAGGCCACCCATCCGCTCAAACTCGTCACGCCGCGTCCCGCCCGCGAAGGCTGGGATGAACGCCAAGTCTTCCACTATGAGACTTCTCCTAACGAACGTGCCGCCGTGCAAGCCATCGCTCTGCGCGCCGGAAAGAATTGGACTGTAGCGATTCTCGATGGAACCGAAATGACGGTCGAAAAGCGCGGCGCGCCGATCTCGCTGATCTTCGAAAGCCTCCGGCCCAAGGGCTATCAGCGCGAATCCTTTGCCGGTCGCAAGGCACATCCCCTCAATGCCGCGCGCATCGATCAGCTCAAGTCCTTCGTCGAGACCTCCATGCAACAGCTCGGCATCCCTGGCGTTTCGATCGCGCTCATCGATGGCGGGAAGGTCGTGTATCAGGGTGGACTTGGCGTTCGCGAATTAGGTAAGCCCGATCGCGTCGACGAAAATACGCTCTTCATGGCCGCCTCCAACACCAAGGGCATGACCACCCTGCTGCTCTCCGAATTGGTCGATGAAGGAAAGCTGAAATGGGACCAGCCCGTCGTCGATGTCTATCCCAGCTTCAAGCTGGGCAGCGCGGAGACCACCAAGAAAGTCCTCGTCAAGAATCTCATCTGCGCGTGCACCGGACTTCCCCGCCAGGATCTCGAGTGGCTATTCGAGTTCAAGAATGCCACGCCGGAGTCCACGCTCTCCTTGCTCGGCACCATGCAGCCGACCAGCAAGTTTGGCGAGGTCTTTCAGTACAGCAATATGATGGCGGCCGCCGCCGGATTCATCGGCGCTCACCTGGTGTATCCGAATCAGCCGCTCGGTCCCGCCTACGACGAAGCTATGCAGGAAAAAATCTTCGACCCGCTGGGCATGAAGTCGACCACCTTCGACTATGCTCGCGCACTCGCCGGCAATCACGCCACGCCGCATGGCGATGATGTCGACGGTAAGCCCCACGTAGCCAGCATGGCCTTCAACTACTCCATCGTCTCCGCACGTCCCGCGGGCGGCGTGTGGACCTCCTCCGGCGATCTGATCCGTTACGTTCAGTTGGAGTTCACGCAGGGCAAATTGCCTAATGGCAAGCAGCTGATTTCGGCGAAAAACTTGCTCGAGCGTCGCGCCCCGCAGGTCACTCTCGGTGAAGACTCCTGGTACGGCATGGGCTTGATCGTGGACCGCAAATACGGCGTCCCGGTGGTCAGTCACGGCGGCAGCATGGCCGGCTTCAAGAGTGATTGGTACCTTCTGCCGGACCAGGGCGTTGGCGCCGTCCTCCTTACCAACTCGGACACCGGCGGCATGCTCCTAAGGCCCTTCCAGCGCCGTTTGTTGGAGGTGGTCTTCGACGGCAAACTCGAAGCCGCCGGCGACGTCGAAAATCAGGCCGCTCGCTACAAAGCTGCCTTGGCCAAAGATCGCGAACGCCTCGTCGTCCCCGCCGACCCGGCGCAAGTAGCTCACTTGGCCAAGCGCTACTCCAGCAAGGAGCTCGGCCAGCTCGACGTGCTCACCCAGAATGGGGTGACCACCTTCGATTTCGGCGAATGGAAAAGCACCGTCGCCTCGCGCAAGAACGACGACGGCACCATCTCCTTCATCACCATCGACCCCACGAACGACGGGTTTGAATTTGTGGTCAGCGAGCGCGCCGGCAGACGCACCCTGATCACCCGCGACGGCCAACACGAATACATTTTCACGGAAGCGTGAAGCCGGCGTCGTCACTGCTTGACCGAAAATCTGTCGGCCGTTACATCAGCAGCGTGACTACGCCAGTCACCACCAGCGCTGCCGCCCACACCAGATCCACGTTGAACCACGCCTTCCGCAAAATCGCCAGACCCACCTTGCGATACACCACCCACGCGATCAGCCCGGTCACCGCAAGATACCCGGCCGTGTGCACCCCGGTTGCGAACAATCCAACCATCGGAGTTGCCGCCGCGGACATGTGATTGTGTCCGTCGGCCGCCATCTGCCCCGCCGCTTGCGCGGTGCTGCGGCGCAGCAACACCGGCACCACCATCAATCCCGCTCCGTGCGCCGACGCCATTAAAAACGACCAGACCACCAGATCGCGAAATCCCACCTGCATCCGCACCCACCGTGGATGCCAATGCCGCATCAAAAAATAAATCCCCAACCCGATCAACATCGCCGCCACGCACCTCCGAACTACGGTAAGCGGCAGCGCCAGTCCCATCACCGCCGCCACGGCTACGACAACACCGATCGCCAGCGCGTGCCCGATCGCAATCGGCACCAGCGACCTCGCCACCGTGGAGCCCTTCTGCTCCTGCATCCCCAGCGCCACCGCGAAAAGCCAGCCCATCCCAGGATTCAGCCCGTGGTAGGCGCCGAGCAGCAGCATTAGCCACAGCGCCGTCGCACTCAACTCCACATGCATCGTCGCTAATCCGAGTAGCAGTACGAATCCGACGACGCGTCGCCACCTTCCAGCCGCAACTGGTGCGCGCGCAGCCCGTCGAACTCCACGAAGAATTTCTCGTCCAGCTTCATCCCGCCGCCCGGATTCGCGTCGATCTTCACCATCCAGCTCTTCATGCCACCGGGATAAAACTGCTCGTCCCAAGGCGAATACAGCGAATTGGTGTAGTACACGCGCTTCCCGTCGCGGCTGATCTCCACCATTTGCGGCCCGCCGTTCAGCGCCTGCCCCGGCTTCTTCGGATGCGCCGCGCGCCGCACAATCCCGCCGGTGTGAATCGATCCCGTCTTCTTCGGGTTCGCCGGATCGCTCACGTCGTACTGGATAAATTCCCCCGTCCCCCAGCACGACGCATACAAAAACTTATCGTCCAGCGACAAATTGATGTCCGACAACAGCGGCGCCACCGCCTTGAATCCCTTCAGCAGCGGCGGCAACTTTTCCGGATCGGCCGGCTCCGCGGGAATTTCGATCACCTTGCGCACTCCCCACTTGCCGTTCTTCCCGCTCTCGTCGCGATACCACATCCAGATCGACGACGACAGGTCCTTCAACGAAATCACCACGCCCACAAATCCGTACGCCTTCTTCGGATCGTGCGCCGGCCGCAGCTCCAGCACCATCTGCTGCTCCGCGCCCAGATCGAGTTCCTGCTGATGCTTCCGCTTGTCCAGATCCCAGATGTGCAGCTTGTGCCCGTACTTTCCGCCCAGCAGCAGCTCCGGATTCACGCCGTGCTTCACCATGTTCGGCGTGCCCCATTCCGAAGTCACCATCGTGTCCAGTCCCAGATGCCACCAGAAGTCATACGCCAGATTCTGCGGACCGCGCTCCTGCTCCCACTGACCCTTGATCTCAAATGTATTCGCGTCCATCAGAAAAATTCCGCCCGGCCCGTCGCCGCTCGCCGAGCCCAGCGCGCTTCCATAAATCCCGTCCGGGCCGCAGTGAATCGTGTGCGGCGACGTATATCCCGTCTTCTTGATGAACTCCTCCGGCTCGATCACCTTCACGATCTTCGGCTGCCGCGGATTGGGCTTCGTATCCAGAATATGCATCCGCGACGATCCGATCCCCGGCACCACTAGATACCGCCGCTCCATGTGCGGATGCGGCGTCTGTGGGCACAAGCACGCGCTGCACGCATTCCACCCGAAGTGATGTAGCTCGTTATCGTCGTTGGGAAAATCCGTTTGCCCGACCAATTTTCCGTAGTCACCCGAAAGCGGATCGAGATCGATCACGCCCATGGCGTCGCGCTTTCCGGTCTTGTTCCCGTTCTGGTTGACGTTGAGCAGAGCGACGTATGCGAGGCGCTCCCGTTCGGCCTTCATCGCCATTCCCGGCGAAGGATAAAAAGTAGGATCCGGCATCAAAGCCATGTGAATTTCTCCTCAGTAAAAAAATCAGGCGAAGGTAAGTCCCGGCCGGCGTTTCGCACCTGCGACGAAGTCACGAAGAGAACGACAGCAGCCACGGAGAGCTGCCCGAATCGAAGGGATGCCAGGACGCCAACGTCTGCCCGAGCCGCGCCAACGCCGCCGCTCAACGGCCAACGCGCAGCTCTCAGTTCCCCGAGAGCATACTCCTCCACCCATCGCCCCGGCCACTCCCAACTTGGCGCGTCCGCGCCCCGTGAACTCTGTGCTCTCTGTGCTGAGGATCTTTGGTTTTCGCCAACACTGCCCCACCGGCCAGTCTCCTCGCAAGCAACACAGGACCACCGCCACGTACAAAACCCGCTCCGTCTCCCTTAATCTGTCAACAATTTCGCTACCGAATTCCCGACGGGGGGCCGCTTCATGAAGATCACCCTGCACAGCATCCACTGCCAAGCCAAAACCGAATCCGACGCCGACGAAATCTACTGCACAATCACCACCGGCGACGCCCAAAAACGCCAACTAGCCTGCATCGAACTCGGCAAGTTCGAAACAGACACGAAGCTTCAGCCCGGCAAACTCCTCTGGAGCGGCGCCAACGCCCTGCTCGTCACCATCACGTTCATGGAAAGCGACGCCAACGAACCCAACCACGGCGCCGACGACTTCATCGGCGAAATCACCGCAAGCGCCGGCGGCAACTGCACGCCCGGCCGCTGCGCCCTCGACGAAGGCATCCCCGCCCCCAACCTCCGCCAATTCACCCTGACCGGCAGCGCCGCCCGCTACGTAATCCAACTCCAAGTCCACATGTAATGGCCGCTTTGCGCAACGGGCGCCGTTGAACTTGGTCTGGCCGTTGTGGCGGCGAGCTTCGCCTCGCCATCTTTCTTTTGCCTTGTAGTGACGGGTTCTTTAGACCCATCCACCCGCTCGACTCTCCAGGAACTTGTTGTTAAGTCCTTTTAAATCAAGAAATCGTTCTAAGCAAGTTCCTGGCAGCGACGCGTCGAAGACGCAGTTAAGGCTTACCAGACTTTAAGGAATCGTATTCGTTCGCTTGACGGAAGACGCGAATGGAGGTACATGGAAGCAGAGGTGCCAACCATGAAAATCGTAGTGATCGGCGGCACTGGACTGATCGGGTCAAAGCTCGTTACCAAGTTGCGCGAGCAGGGGCACGAAGCAGTTGCCGCATCTCCCAATTCCGGTGTCAACACAATCACGGGCGAGGGACTGGCCGAAGCGCTGAAGGGTGCGTCGGTGGTCGTTGACGTATCGAACTCTCCCTTGTGGGAAGACTCAGCTGTGATGAAATTCTTCGAGACATCAACCCGTAACCTCCTCGCCTCTGAAACGGCCGCGGGCGTGGGACATCACGTTGCTCTATCTGTCGTAGGATCTGAGCAACTGCTGGAAAGTGGCTACTTCCGTGCAAAAATCGCTCAGGAGAATTTGATCAAAGGCTCCTCCATCCCCTATTCCATTGTCCGCGCGACGCAGTTCTTCGAATTCGTCAAGGGCATTGCCGACATTTCCATGGATGGCGGCAAAGTGCACTTGCCAGGGGTGCTTTTCCAGCCCATGGCAGCCGACGATGTCGCCACTGCCGTCGCCAGAGTCGCACTAGAAGCGCCGGTAAATGGCACGGTCGAAGTTGGAGGGCCGGAACAGTTTCGCCTGGATGAACTAGTCCGGCGGCGCTTGTCCCAACTCAATGATTCTCGAGAGGTCGTCACCGACCAGAACGCGCAATACTCCGGCGCGAAGGTCGACGACCGAACACTGGTCCCCGGCAAGGATGCCCGACTTGGCGAGACGCGTTTCGAAACCTGGCTCACTAAGCCCGCAGCGAAAATGGCGGCAGCCGCTCACTAGAGGTGCAGTTGTAAACAGAAACCGGTTGGGTGCTACGCGTAGCTGAAACACCAACACATTCCACAATGGAATCTTAATGGTCTCGTTCACACGAAAGGTTTGGTTATGTCGATTACAAAACTGATTTTGGTGCTCGTGTGTCTTGTGGCCCTCCCGCTGGATACCCAAGAGGCCAAGGTCACGCCGCTCCTGTCGAAAGACCTCACCGAGTTTCCCGGCAAGGAAGGTGTCATGCTCACCGTGGAGTATCCGCCGGGCAGTAAAGACCCAATCCATCGCCATAATGCTCATGGGTTTATTTATGTGCTGGAAGGCTCGATTGTGATGCAGGTGAGGGGTGGGAAGGAAGTGACTCTGACACCCGGTCAGACCTTCTATGAAGGTCCCTCTGATGTTCACGTCGTGGGTCGAAACGCCAGCCAAACCAAACCGGCGAAATTCGTCGTGTTCTTCGTGAAGGACAAAGGCGCTCCCATATTGGTGCCGACGAACTAAACCAAACCTCACAAGAATTGGCCCGACCGGTACGCCGCACCCTCGACGAAGGACCCCAGGCTTCGCGCAATCGCTTGATCGCCGTATGGAGGCCTTTTTGGAAGTCAACGAAGGTGTCTTCCTGCCAAAGCGCTGAACGCAATTCCTCGCGGCTCGACAATTTGTCCAACGATCCCGACCAAGAATATTTTTCCGATGGTTTGACGGAGAACTCATCGGTGCCCTGCATTTCCCCACTCTTTGGCACTCCCGTTTCGAGTAACTCACTCAAAATCAGCAACATCCGTACTCTTTGTCGGGAAACGACCGCGGTGGGGTATCCCCCTCAATCCAATTCGGAAAAGCTCAGCCGAACTTGCGCCAATTACCCCCGCCTTTTCAATCAGATACAGCTATGCCAATAAAGCCCGCAAATTCAGCACGATACAAAAACATAGGAGGAGGAGAGGGGTGATCCATCGCTCCAGATGCGGGATCGCTGCGTTCTTGCCTCATTCCGGTCCTTACCTCGTTACCTCCTTACTTCATTACTTCGCGCCTCTCCAGCTACAATGAAGCCATGACCAAGGAACAACCGTGGCGATAACCAAAGATCAAGCCCTCGACATGCTCCAGTCCGATGACCTCGTCGGCATCGGCATGGACGCACACCAGCAGCGCCTCAAAAAGAACGATCCGCGCATCGTTACCTATCAGATCGATCGCAACATCAACTACACCAACTTCTGCACCGAGTACTGCTCCTTCTGCGCCTTCTACCGCCCGCTCGGCGACAAAGAGGGCTACATCCTCAGCTTCGACACCATTTATAAGAAAATCGAAGAGATGCTGGAGCTCGGCGGCACCGGTGTGCTGCTGCAAGGCGGGCTGCATCCCGACCTGCAGATCGGCTACTACGAAAATTTGCTCCGATCGCTCAAGCAGCGCTTCCCGCAGGTCCACCTGCACTGCTTCTCGGCGCCGGAGATTCTGTGCATCGCCGAAGTCTCCGAGCTCACCGTGCGCGAAGTGATCCAGCGTCTGATGGACGCCGGCCTGCAATCCATTCCCGGCGGCGGCGCGGAAATTCTCGACGACGAAATTCGCGGCAAGATCGCGCGCCTCAAATGCACCAGCGACGACTGGGAATCTGTTCATCGCGAAGCCCACGCGCTCGGCCTGCGCACCACCGCCACCATGATGTTCGGCTGCGGCGAAGAGCTGCGCCATCGTGTCAACCATCTCGATCGCCTGCGCCGCATCCAGGAAGACACCGGAGGCTTCACCGCCTTCATCCCCTGGGTCTTCGCCGCGGAAAACACCGCGCTCGGCAAAAAGCAGCAGGAAACTACCGCCGTCGATTACCTGAAAACGCTGGCTGTCAGCCGCCTCTATCTCGACAACATCGATCACATCCAGTCGAGCTGGCTTACCCCCGGCATCAAGGTCTGCCAGGTCGGCCTGCAGTTCGGCGCCGACGATGTCGGCAGCATCCTCATCGAAGAAAACGTCGTTTACGCCGCCGGCGTCCGCAACCGCACCAACGAATCCGAACTCCGCCGCATCATCAGTGACGCCGGCTTCATCCCCGCCCAGCGCGACACCCTCTACCGCTCCTACGCCCTCAAATGAAATAGCACACGAGGTCCAATCCGCTGCAATCGCTTGGCGCGGGTACAGGAAATTGTGGATTCAGCGCTTCGTCAGTTCGGCGCTGCTTCTTCTCTGTATTGTCGTGGCGTTCAATCAAGGCGACCAATCGGTTGAGCACGGACTCGGTCGCCTGCTCTGGGCCTTATTATTTCTTGCTTGGATTGCAGCAATCTGGGCGGATGTTAAGTTGTCCCGTTGGCCGTGTCCACGGTGCGGAAAGCCGTTCATTGGTTTCGAGCTGGCTCGATTTCTGACACGAAACAGGAACATCCGAAGGGATTGCAAGAATTGCGGCTTGGAAAAATGGGAGGACCCAAACACCAATCGGCAAGTATCGCTTGCGAGTTAGCAGCTCAGCGATTTCTCTGAGTTCGCTGGAAGCCGATTTTGTCGAGCATTGGTTGGATTTCGGGATTGCACATGAACAAGCGCCAGATCAAACCGGTGCGGTGATTTTCGATCATCACCGCGATGGGCGCCTGGTTCAGGCCCATGTAGATCGGCGAGATCCAGCCCTGCGATTCGTTGAAGGCGTCGAGCGGGCCGTAGATGCCCCAGATACGGTCACCGAGATCACGATAAAAATGCTTGAACGCCGCCATCGACGCTTCCGGCGTGTAGGGAAACGAAGCGAGCGCTCCGGTCGGAGTCATCGTGCCGTCGTCGTCGAGATCGTCAGGCGCATGCGCTAAGTAACCCTTCGGGCCGTCGCTGGCGGTGAGTCCCCAGTTGTTGGCGCCGTATCCGGCGAAGTGCTTGGGATTTTTCACGCAATACGCGCGATTGATCAGCGCCATGTTGCGATTGTTCTGGAAATAATCGGTGAAGCGATCGCGCAGCCCGCGCGGATCGAGTGCCATGTAGGAGTAGTGAGCGAAAAACAACGGCCCGCCACTGCCCACGCCGACATCAAGCTTGATGCCGAAAAAAGCCTGGCCGTTGACGTAGCGCTCGCCCGCGGCAACCGGCGGAGAATTTGTCGCGGCAGTTTTTGGGGAGTCAACTCGCGATTTTTTTGTGCCGCTTGCTGCCGGACTTGGCGCGGCGGCGGAATCGGGCGACCAGCCCCGGCGATAATTCACCGCGGCTTTCGATTGCCCGGCCCAGCCGGAGTAGTAAAGATCGGCAGGCACCGAATGCGTCGGCGAAGCGATCGCCAGCAGATAAATGATCATCGCTTCGTTGTAGCCGGTGATGCGGTGATTGATGTGCCAGGAAAAATCGGGAGACCAGTGCCAGAACAGCGCGTCGCCTTGCGGTGAGCGGCGATACCAATCCCACTCCACGGTCTCCCAAAGCTTCGTGATTCGGTCGTACAGATTTTTTTCGCCGGCACCAAGATCTGGATGTTTGGGATCGCCGCGAAAATATTGCCGCGCGGTGAGCAAACCTTCCATCAGGAAGGCGGTCTCAACCAGGTCGCCGGCGCTGTCGAAGACGTCGAACACCGGCAAGCTTTGTCCGGTGTGCCCATCCATGAAGTGAGACCAGACGCCGTGGTAGCGCGGCGCTTTTTCCAGGAACGTGACGATCTTCGTCAGCCGCTCGAGTCCCTGTTCGCGCGTGATGAATCCGCGATCGATTCCGACGATCAACGCCATAATGCCGAAGCCACTCGCGCCGGTGGCGACGATGCGATCGTCGCCGGGAATATTCTCCAGCATCATGCCGGCATCGGGATGCGCGCCTTCCCAGTAATAGCGAAAACATTCTTCCTGCAGCATGGTGAGCAATTCGTCGTCGCTCATCGCGTGCGTCGTAGCGCTGGCGGCGCGCGAAAATTCGGACGGGCGATGGGCTGCGTTCGAGGCGATGATTTTGTAATGAGCTGTTTCACCAACTTTGCCGAGGAAATCGGTGTAGCGAGAGACTCCGCGAATCTGACTGCCAATGGGATGAAACGTTGTCCCATCGAAGGAGCGATAGATTACGTAGCGCTCGGGCGGCAGGCCCGGAGGCGAGTCCCAAGTCAGATCGATGTGGCGTTCGAATGCGGTGGCTTGGAGATTCTGCGGCGTCGCCGGTGCGACGGAGCGCAGGGGATCTTGCGCTGAGCCTTGGTCATTGTCGATGCGGATTTCGTCGAGGAGCAGGGTGTGCGGAACGCCATCGGCTGTGCCCTGCGAGAAGATCACGCTTTGTAATTGCTGCGGATCGAGTTTGTGAATCGAGGCGGTGACGAACTGATCGAGCGGGATCTTGATCTGGGTCCAGCGGGCAGCGGGAAGATCGCCAGCGACGGACTGCAACTTCAGGCCTGCGGAGAATTCGCCGCTGGCATCGGAGATTCGAAGGATTGGCAACGCGGCCGCGGCAATTCCTTCCGATGAATACACCCAGAAATAGAGATTCGAGCCGGTGAAGCGAATTTCGCGATTGCGAAAGCGCATGACGTCGATGCGCGCCTCCCATCCGCCGTTTTCGGCGGATTTCCATTCGAGACCGAGTGCGTTCGGCGGAGTTAGAGAAAACTTCTTGTCAACCGGCAGCTTGCCGTTTTGCAACCGGAGTGTGCTCGGCGCGGACGCTTTGCCGGAGGAATAGAAGTAGGCATCGCGAGTGAGGCTATGGTCGAAGAAAACGTGGCGGTAATAGGTGGTGTCCGCAGCGACGGGCGAGAGAAGAAGAAACGCCGCGATGAAACCGCAGAACAGAAAACTGCAACAGCTTCCGTTGAGAGGGCCCATTGGAGTTTTGCGCGCACATACTTCCGCACTCCTGTGTGATGCTCCGTAAGCGCCAGAGGTTCAGTATTTATTGGAAGGGTGCGATCTCCCTGCCGACGCGTAGTCTCTTTCTTCTACCCTTGACCTTCTAGGGGGGAAGGAATAGGCTCGGGCTCTACTAGAAGCCAATAGGAAGGAGATTCGATGGGCAATCAAAAACCCGATTTACCTCAAGGAACGCTGGACATGCTGATCCTGAAGGCGCTGTCTGTCGGGCCGATGCATGGATATGGCGTCGGGCAGCGGATCGGGCAGCTTGCCGAAGAGATGCTGAAGGTTGAAGAGGGCACGTTGTATCCGGCGCTGTACCGAATCGAGCGGCACGGATGGATTGCAAGCGAGTGGGGCGTGTCGGAGAACAACCGACGGGCGCGATTTTACCGGTTGACGCGAGCGGGACGAAAGCAGTTGGGAGTGGAGGAGAAGAATTGGTCGCATCTTTCGGTGGCGATCGGGAAGATTTTGCGGACGGCGGAGTAAGACAAAGGCTTAACGCAGAGTTCGCGGAGGTCGGAGCACGGAGAGCACGGAGAGTGGGCTGGCGAGTGGGAGTCGTGGTGCTTGAAGCTAGATCTGAAGCCGCACCCTTCTGAAGGCGCCCTTCGAAACTTAGGGCAAGCCGGTGCGGTGCCCGGCCCACGAAGGATGAGAGCGGACCCACCCTTTGCGAAAGGCGCAAAGGATGGGCCACCCTCAAGTTCAATCGGGATTGCCGTGAGGTCTGCGGGAGGTGAGTCGTGGAATGGTGGGCGAATTTGCGGATGAGGTCGCGGGGATTGCGGCGCGGCGATGATGTGCATCGTGAGATTGCCGAGGAGTGGGCGTTTCACGTGGAGCGGCGCACGGAAGAGAACATTCGGCGGGGGATGTCGGCTCAGGAGGCTCGGCTTAGCGCGGCGCGGAGTTTTGGGAACAGCGGGTACATCAAGGACTTGAGCTGGGACGAGCGCGGGGGCGGCGTGGTGGAAACGCTGTGGCAGGATTTGCGGTTTTGCTGGCGGCAATTGCGGAAGAGTCCAGGATTTTCGATCGTGGCACTGCTGTCGTTAACGCTGGGGATTGGCGCAAACGCGGTGATCTTCAGCCTGGTGAGCACGGTGCTGTTGCGGCCGCTGCCGATTGCGCATCCGGAACAGGTCGTGGCTGTGCATCAGGTGAATGAGAGGACACTGGATTCGCAGTCGATGGCGTATCCGAACTACAAGGATTTGCGAGACCGGAACCAGGCGCTGTCGAGTCTTGCGGTATATCGATTTGTGCCGGCGTCTTTCAGCCACAGCGGGACTAACGAACGCGTTTGGGGATTTCTGGTGACCGGGAACTACTTCGAAATGCTCGGGGTCCAACCGTTACTTGGACGCACTTTTACGCCAGACGAAGATCGTGAAGTAGCGGCGCATCCGCTGCTGGTGTTGAGTTACGGATGCTGGCAGAGGCGATTTGGACGCGATCCCACAATTGCAGGGAAGACGATCCTGGTAAATGGACGGAGCTTCGTGGTGATTGGCGTGATGAAGCCGGAATTCACCGGCACGGAAAGTGTTTTTTTGCCGGAGTTCTGGACACCGAGCCAGATGCAGGCGTGGATCGAGCCGGACGAAGTCGAAGCGCTGGGCCGCAGAAGTGACGGGCAATGGTTTGCGGTCGGGAGGTTGAAGCCGGGCGTCAGTGCGGAGCAGGCACAAGCGCACCTGAACGGAATAGGGCGGCAACTTGCAAAGGAATATCCGGGGGATGACGACGGGAGGATGGCGTTTGTGCTGACGCCTCCCGGCCTGGTAATTCCTGGACTGCGGGCGGGGGTGATCGCATTCAGTGGAGCGCTGATGCTGACGGTCGCGTTGGTCCTACTCATTGCGTGCACGAATCTGGCGTGTTTGCTGCTGGCGCGCGCGGTGCTGCGGCGCAAGGAAATCGCGGTACGGATGGCGATCGGAGCAACCAGGTGGCGGCTGGCGCGGCAGTTGTTGACGGAAAGCGTGCTGCTGTCGGCGGCGGGAGGCGCGCTTGGTTTAGGTCTTGGCTCCGTGCTGATGCGACTCGCGCAGGCGGCAATTCCCTCGACCGATTTCGGACTGATGCTTGATCTGCGACTGGACTGGCGGGTGGTGGGTTTTGTCGCGTCACTGGCATTGCTGACCGGAATTGGATTTGGGCTGATTCCGGCGCTGCAAGCGAGCCGCTCCGATGTGCGTTCGGTGCTCGTCGAGAGTGCGACCGGCGGACGGCGGCGCGCGTGGTTACGAAGCGTGTTGGTGACCATGCAACTGGCGCTTTCGTTGATGCTGTTGATTGCGGCGGGTTTGACGGTGCGAAGCTTGCGGCACGCGGAGACGATGGGACCAGGATTTGTGCCCGAGCACGTGGTGATCGCATCGGTGGATGTGGGACTACAAGGCTACGACGAAAACAAGGGGCGGAACTTCCACCGGCAGCTGCTGGATCGCGTGCGTGCGCTGCCCGGAGTGGAATCGGCGACGTTGTGCAGCCCTTTGCCGTTGAGCTTGAGCACCAACACGACATGGGTATTTCCGGATGGGATACCGCGGCCACCGGCCGGGCAGATGCCCGATGCAATCGTGGTGAGAGCGGGAACCGATTACTTTGCGACACTGCACACGGCTTTGGTGGCGGGGCGGGAATTTTCAGAGAAAGACAAGGCCGGAGCACCGTTGGTGGCAGTGGTGAATGAAACGTTCGCGCGCCGATTTTGGCCGGGGCAAAATGCGGTGGGAAAGGGCTTCCACGATGGCGGTAAGAGGGTGATAGAGATTGTCGGAGTGGCGCGGGACGGAATTTACCGAAATTATGGAGAGGGTCCGACACTGGTGGCTTTTTTTCCGATCGCACAGTGGTATTTACCGAATGCGGTGCTGGTCGTGCGGACGCCGGCTGACCCACAATCGGCAATTGCGGGGATACGCGGCGAGGTGCGGGCACTCGATCCGACGCTGCCGCTCTATGACGTAAAAACACTGGAGGAGCATCTGAATGTGCCGTTGTTTCCATTGCACGCTGCGGCGGTGGCGGTCGGGAGCTTTGGCGTGCTGGCGTTGATTCTGGCGACGATCGGGATTTATGGAGTGATGGCGTATTCGGTGAGCCAGAGCAGGCAGGAGATCGGAATTCGGATGGCGTTGGGGGCGCGGCCGGGAGATGTCTGGCGAATGGTATTGCGGCGAGGGATTGCGATTACCGCGGCGGGAGTGGGGATTGGTCTGCTCGGGTCGTTCGGAGTGTCGCGGATCGTGGGCAATTTGCTTTATGGAGTTAGTGCCACCGATCCGATGACGTTTGCGCTAATTTCGCTGTTGTTGTGCGGGGTGGCGCTGGTGGCGTGTTTTGTTCCGGCGCGGCGGGCGACCAAGGTGGATCCGGTGATGGCGATTCGGAGTTTGTAGGAGTGGCGACTAAATGCGTAATTGATTTCATCGGTGTCGGCGCGGGTTTGATCACGCCACGGTCCTTCCACTTCGCGACCCAGCACGCGTTTTTGTCTGATGGAACGGGCGCGTGCAGGAAAAAGCCGGGTCGCTGCGGTCGGGATGACAGTTCTTGCCAAGTTAAATTCCAGAAAGACACCATCTATGGGGAAGTGGGTCAGTTTCCGGCAACCGCGTTTACCAAGATGGGATGAGAAGGCCGGTCTCCAGCGGGATGCGTTACGCTCCCAATGATCGACGCGCTCAAAGGCGCAAGAGAAAGGAGACCGGCTGTGAAAAGATTAGCACTGTGGCGAAGAGGGGCAACAAGATTTTCAAAGAGCCCAAGCTGACCATTGGTCTAGACTTGGGAGACCGAACCAGCCATTACTGCATCTTGGATGAAGCAGGTAACGTGATTCTGGAGCACAGTTTTCCGACGACGCCGAAAGGCATCCTCCAGGTCTTCAGCAGGATCCCGCGCAGTCGTATCGCCCAAGAGACCGGAACCCACTCACCGTGGGTAAGCCGGCAGTTGACGGCCATGGATCACGAAGTGATCGTGGCCCATGCGCGAAACGTGCAACTAATCACGGAGAGTAGTTGAAAGGATGATCGGCTGGATTCGCGAACGCTGGCACGGCTAGCGAGAATCGATCCCCAATTGTTAAGCCCGGTGCGCCATCGCACTGCCCAAGGGCAAATTCATCTGACGGTGATCCGTGCTCGAGCAAGCCTGGTCAGCGCGCGTACTTGTGGATAAGCGGGGAGGTATATGAACCACTGCGGAACAACCACCAAGTGGTGAGCGCTGTGGCGTAGAGTTGGAATCGCACAACCGAGCTCAACCGCCGAGATCAGGTGACTGCGCCTAACTCCTGGCCCAGCTTCGGTCGAAAGACGGGAGCCCAGGTCGACAATCAGGTAGCAGCACCTACTGAATTGGGAACGCCCACCATGCACCGAGCGAAAATCGCTCAACCAAGAGTGCGGATGGAAGGATGGCGACAGAGGTGGCCCGGCTAGAACGTAAGGAATCCAGGAAGAAAAAGAGAAAAGCTGAAACACACTTGACTCATACCGGCCTTCTCACGGAAGGCACTGGTTCCGCCGTCCATGTGTGGGCGGGGGAACTACGGTGCTACACTCATCCGATGAGGGTTGGGCAATGGCGGTCGCCGATGAGTCGCGAACCGTTCGCTTTGGTATCTTCGAAGTCGACCCGCGCGCAGGAGAACTTCGTCGGAACGGCGTAAAGATCAAGTTGCAAGAACAACCCTTGCGGCTCTTGGTCATTCTCCTTCAGCACCCCGGCGACATCGTCACCCGAGAAGAATTGCGCGAACAACTTTGGCCGGCAGACACCTTCGTTGACTTCGACCACAGTTTGAACGCCGCGGTGAAGCGACTCCGAGATGCGCTCGGTGAGTCAGCGGAAAGCCCTCTCTACATTGAAACACTTGCCCGCCGTGGATATCGTTTCATTCAGCCCATCCAATCAATTGCGGAGGAGCCCTCCCGGTTGGATGCCTCTCCGCGAACTTCGCGCAAAGTTCACCTTCATCCCGCGATCTACACAGTGATTGGCATTGGATTTGCCCTGGCTCTTTTCCTCGGGGCTTACTCATGGGCAGGACGCGAACATCGCAATGCTGCCACCAAAAAGAGAATTGAGTCGCTCGCTGTCCTCCCCTTTGAGAATCTTTCACGCGACCCGGCGCAGGAATACTTCTCCGACGGAATGACAGACGCCTTGATCGCCGATGTCTCAAAAATCCATCCCCTCCGCGTCATCTCTCGCACGTCAACCGTACCCTACAAAGGCACAAAAAAAAGCCTTCCCGAAATAGCGCATGAGTTGAATGTCGACGCAGTAATCGAAGGTTCCGTTTTGCGTTCGGGTCAGCGTGTCCGAATCAACGTCGAATTGATTGACGCAGACGCAGACCGGCATCTTTGGGCTGATTCCTACGATCGCGACCTCGGAGACATCCTGAAGCTCCACGGCGAAGTGGCGCAAGCAATCGCCAAGCAGGTGCGCATTCAGTTGGCGACTGAGCAACAAGCAAGACTTCGCGCAACGCCCACGGTCAACCTATCCGCTTACGAGGACTACCTGAAAGCCAGCTTCTATATGAACCAGGGCCCGAACTATGGCAACCTCAAAATGGCGAGGCAATTCTTCGAAAGCTCCGTTCAGAAGGATCCTATGTTCGCCGTGGCCTATGCTGGTCTGGCCGGCTCCTACCTGACGCTCGGCATGCAGCGACGCATTTCCCCTCAAGATGCGTACCGCCGTGCTGGCGAACTCATTCACAAGGCTCTGGAGCTTGATGAAATGCTCCCGGAAGCTCATAGCTCTCTCGGCGATATGACCTGGCAATATGAATGGAATTGGCAAAATGCAGAGCGGGAGTTTCAGCGCGCGTTGGAGTTGAACCCCAGTTGCATGTGGGCCCACCAATCGCTCGGATGGTTTCTAAGCTGGAGCGGGCGACGCGAAGAAGCTTTGGCAGAATTTGCAAGGATGCGTGAACTGGATCCGGCATTTCCGATGCGCTACGAAGATCTATCTGGCCTCCACTATCACCTCCGTGACTATCGTGATTTGGTCGACGTCGGCCTAAAAGGTGTTGCGCTGAATCCTGGCGAGTGGTCCAGCCACTACTTCTTGGGTTCGGGCTATTTGGGCCTGGCCCGCAAATCCGAGGCTATTTCCGAGTTTCAAAAGGCAGTCGAGCTATCGCAGGCTGATTCGGACCCCGTAGCGTCGCTGGCGTTCACCTATGCCGTCGCCGGCAGGCGCTCAGACGCTCAAAGGATTCTTGAAGACCTGAAGCGCCAATCCAAGACCAGCTACGTTTCTCCCTATATGATTGCCGTAATTTGGTCGGGTCTTGGTGATAAGGACCGCGCATTTGAATTCTTGGAGAGATCGTATGAGGAGAAATCCTCGGACCTAGCATATTTCCTCAGAGCCGACCTGCGACTGGATAGCCTTCGCGGCGACCCCCGCTTTGGGGAACTCATCACCCGTATGAGCTTTCCGAAATGACTCCGGAAACTAGCGGCGAGCTGCATTGTGATGTCAACTCCCGGTAAGCCGGGTGGTCTCAATGGGTCGACGCAACACTCAGCTCGAACCCACCTTGCATTGAAAACAAAAGCTAAAAACGCTCGCTGGATTAGATCAGCCGGAACGCTACCCTGGCTAGGTTTTCCTTTGCGAAAGGCGCAAAGGATGGGTCACCCTCGTTGGCGCGGCTTGCGAGACTGGATCGATGGGAGAATTCGGCGAGATGGATTTGCGATCGGCGCGATCAGGGTTTGGGGAGGGGGCGGATTAGGACTTCGACTTCGTCGCCGTCGGGGAGGTTTACGTCTTCGAGGAGGTAGAGGACGCCGCTGCGGTAGCGGGCGCGGAAGCGGTGGGCTTCGGGCTTGGCGGTTTGTGGGTGCGCGGATTTCGCGGCGGACAGCGGTGCGGATTTGGGCGCCTGCGACAGCAAAGATTTCGTGGGGAGTGTGACCGTGGATTTGGCGACCGCGGGTGACTTTGCGGCGGGCGCTGCTGCCGGGCGCGGAGTGCGACCTTCGGCTTCGTCCATGGCTTCGTTGGCGAGGGCGTCGGCTTCGGCGTTTTGTTCGCGGTAAACGTGATCGATGCGGAAGAATTCCAGGGATTGCGCCATTTTGCGGGCGCGCTCGAAGAGCGGGCGCAATTCGGGACTTTTCACTTTGTACTGGCCGCGCATCTGCTTGACCATGAGCTCGGAGTCGGCTTCGATGCGCAACTGGCGAATGCCCTGGGACTGCGCATAATCGAGCGCGGCGATCAGGCCGTAGTATTCGGCGACGTTGTTGGTCATGCGACCAATGTATTTTTTAAGCCGGGCGACGATTTCGCTGCGGGGGTCGCGGACGACCACGCCGTAAGAGGCGGGGCCGGGATTGCCGCGGGAGCCGCCATCGATGTTGGCGCGCCAGGCGGCGATTGCCGGTTTGGTCTCGGGCGCTGCGTCCTTGAAGAGTCCCGCGCCGCGAAAATCTGGTTTGCGCTTGTCCATCAGCTGGATGCCGAAGCTGCGTTGCCCGGGGGTTCGCCAGATTTGTGCGAAGCCATGGGTTCGAGGGAATAGAGAATCAGGCCACAGCTTTCGCAGCGGTAGATCTCGTGGTCGTCTTCGGATTTCAGCAATTGGAGGATATGCGGAAGCACGCGGAGGCCGCAGCCGCGGCACTGGCCATCGCGGGCTTCAGCGAGCGCAGTACCGTGATGCCGCTTGGCGATACGGTCGTAGAGCACGCGCATATCTTCCGGGACCGGCGCGATGACGCGTTCGCGCTCGGCGAGCAGCGTTTCGAGGGCTTTCTTTTTCTCTGAATTCAGAATCTGAATGTGTCGCTTGTCGGCGTTGACGGTTTGCTCGGCATTGCGGAGATTGGCCTCCGCATTTTTGACACGGGTTTCGGATTCTTCGGCGCCGACCATGACTTCCAGCTGGCGATCTTCGGCTTTGGCGACCTCGGCTTCGGCGTTGGCGATTTCGTGCTGCAGGGCTTTGTAGGCTTCGTTGGTTTTTACGGCGCCGCTTTGGTCGCGATATTTGCGGGCGCGATCTTTCCATTGCATGGCATCGAGTTCGAGTTTCTTGCGTTCGGAGACGCTTGCGGCGTTGGCTTCCTTGGCGGCGGCTATGGCGGCGCGGGCGGTGGAGAGCTTGGCGTCGGCTTCAAGGACCTTTTTGGGGAAGGAGTCGATTTCGGCGCGGATGGCGGCGATGCGGTGGTCAACGTCTTGGAGATCCAGGAGGTGCGGGATAGAGGGATGCATTGGGGATCGATTTTAGCATAGAGGCTGCTCCGATCGGGACGACAGCAAAGAAGAAGAAAGAAAGAGCGGCGAGGCGAGATGCCCATCCCGCTCTCGCCGCTCGCGGTGCACTAAGAGCGTACTTAGCGCACGCCGCCGGAAACCAGCCAGGTTTCGCCAGTGATCCAGGACGAATCGGCAGAAGCGAGGAACAACGCGGTGGGGGCGATATCGGCCGGCTGGCCGATTCGGCCGAGCGGGCTGATGCCTTCCGCCCATTTCTGGAAGTCGCTGCCGATAATGCCGGCGGTATGCACGCCCTCGGTTTCCACCATGCCAGGATTGATGGAGTTGACGCGGATTTTGCGGGGGCCGAGTTCCTTGGCCAAGACGCCAGTGACGGCATCGACTGCGCCCTTGGTTGCCGTGTAGACGACGCTGTTTGGAGGCGTAAGGCTACTAGCAGCGGAGCCAATGTTGATGATGCTGCCGCCCTCCGGGCCGATCAGCTTCGCCGCTTCCTTGGTGCTGAGAATCAGCCCAAGAACGTTGGTGTCGAAGTGCCTTCGGAAATTCTCTTCGTTCACATTTTCGAGCGGCTGCAAGTCATACACGCCGGCGTTGTTCACCAGAATGTCTAGCTTGCCGTAGGCCTTTTTAGTTTCTACAAACAAGCGATCGACGTCGCCGGGCTTGGAGACGTTCGCCTGAACGGCGACAGCCTTTCCGCCTGCGCTAGTGATCTCCGATACCACGCGATCGGCGTCTTTCTTGCTCGATGCGTAGTTCACTACCACCGACGCGCCTTCCGCCGCGAACTGCTTGGCGATCGAAGCGCCGATGCCTTTGGATGCTCCCGTTACCACTGCGACCTTGCCTTCGAGTTTCTTTGCCATATCCTGGCTCCCGACTGGCGCTTCACCGGCGCCCTGAATTTTGTGCCCGCCCGTATAGATGTGCCAGGGCAGCGTTGGTTGCATTATTTTTTTACCGATCGGTATAGAATTGACATCTAAGGGCTTAAGGCATCTAGCGGTTAAGGTGTTGCCGTAAACGCAGGGAGCAACCATGGCCACTCCAGGGAGGCCGCGTTCATTCGACAAAGAGAAGGCGCTGGACGCCGCGCTGCAGGTCTTTTGGCGCAAAGGCTACGAAGGCGCGTCGCTCGCCGACCTGACGTCCGCGATGGGCATCGAGAAACCCAGCATGTACGCGGCCTTCGGCGACAAAGAGCAATTGTTTCGCGAGGTCCTCGATCACTACCAGAAGGGCCCGGCGAATGTGGCGCTAGCGGCCTTGGAGGAACCCACGGCGCGCAAGGTCGTCGAGCGCTTGATGCGGGTATCCGCGGATGCCGGCGCGGATCCGCATATGCCGCGAGGTTGTTTGTACGTGCAGGGCGCGCTGGCGTGCGGCAGCGAAACGGACTGCATTCGCACCGAGCTGATTTCACGTCGCGCGGCGGGAGAAGCAGCGCTGCGAAAGCGCCTGCAACGAGCTCGCAAGGAAGGCGACTTGCCGGAAAGGAGCGATCCCGCGGGATTGGCGCGTTACATCGTGGCCGTGCTGCACGGAATGTCGGTGCGCTCGTCCGCCGGCGCCAGCCGTAAGGAACTCCGCGGTATCGCGGAGACCGCGCTACGCGGCCTGCAATCCGAACTCTAGCATCAGGAGTGAAAGGGATCGGGTTGCGGCGTGGTCGGCGCCGGATCGGGAGTAGGAATATCAAGGTTGACGACGACGGGTTCCTGGCCGCTGCGTACCACCACGGCTTCCACCGGTTCGTCGCTGCGGGCATTCAATTCCTGGTGTGGCACGTACGGCGGCACATAAACGAAGTCGCCCGGCCCGGCTTCGTCGACGAATTCGAGCCGTTCGCCCCAACGAAAGCGCGCGCGGCCTTTCACCACGTAGATCACCGTTTCGAGTTCGCCGTGATGGTGCGGGCCGGTTTTGGCGTCCGGCTGGACGACTACCGTGCCGGCCCAAAGTTTTTGCGCGCCGACTTTGGCGTGAGAAATGGCCTCGGCGCGAGTCATGCCCGGCGTCTGCGCCGTGTTGGTATCCAGCTGGCCGGCGCGCACGATGCGCAGCCCGTGATTTTTCCAGTCGGTGGTCATGGGCACTCCGGTCCCTCGGCGGTGTCCAAGTATTTTACGTCGCGCGGCGTGCGCATTGAAGGAGCGACATGGGAGTTCGCGCACCAAAGAAATTGCGCCGCGAGAATACAACGTACGCACAATAACTCGCATCACGATTGACAAGGAAGTATTTCGCTCAGGGGGGTTCGATGAGAAAAGTCCCAGCACTGCTATGCGTGTGTCTGCTCACCTGCAATCTCGCTTCAGCCCAGGAAAATGCAACGGAAGTTAAGCATCAATCCAGGTCACGCGACAAGTCGTTTTCGGCTGCGGCGGTCGCCGAGGCCCGTGGCGAGGCCGTTGAATCCACGCCGGCAGGCAAGCTGCCAGTACGCCGAGTAGTCCTGTACAAGAATGGCGTCGGATATTTCGAGCATCTCGGCCGCGTGCGCGGGAGCCAGGACGTGCACATCGATTTCACCAGCGCGCAACTCAACGACGTACTCAAATCGCTGACGGTGCTGGACCTCGCCGGCGGCCGCATCACCGGAGTGGACTACAACTCGGAAGCGCCGCTCGCGCGCAGGCTGGCGACGCTGCGTCTCGCGCTGGGCGAAAAGCCCAGCGTGTCCGAATTTCTCGGCGCGCTCCGTGGCGCGCGTTTGGAAGTTCGCGGCGCAAGCGGGACAGCGCTGGCCGGCAAGCTGCTGAGTGTAGAAAAGAAGAACCATTTCTCAGCTAACGGCACTGTCGTGACCGATGAAATCTCATTGGTGACTGACAGCGGCGAGATTCGAACCACAGAGCTCACACCGGCGACCAGCGTGCGCATCGCCGAGAAAGAGATGCAGATCGAAGTGGGGCGATACCTTGGGCTGATCGCGTCCTCGCGCGATCAAGACCTGCGGCGCATGACCGTTTCGAGCGCCGGGACCGGCGATCGCAATCTCTACGTCAGCTACATCAGCGAAGTACCGCTGTGGAAGACAACGTATCGCATTGTGCTGCCGACGAAGGCGGACAAGAGGCCGCTGCTGCAAGGGTGGGCCATTGTCGATAACACCGTGGGTGAAGACTGGAATGACGTGGAGCTTTCGCTCGTCGCCGGAGCGCCGCATTCATTCATCCAGGAATTGTCGCAGGCCTACTATGGACGACGCCCGGTGGTGGCATTGCCGCACAGTGTCGCGCTCAGCCCGCAAACGCACGGGGCGACGCTGGAGCCCGGAAACAGCCAACTCAATGGCGAGGTGACCGATCCCAGCGGCGCTGCGATCGCGAATGCGACGGTGAAGGTGATCGACCAGAACGGACAATTGGTGGCGCAAACGTCCACCGATGAAGACGGAGAATACGAATTTGACAACGTCCCGGTCGGCAACTATCGGATTGAAATTGAGAGCTCGGGCTTCCAAAGCTACGCTGCATCGAACTTTCAGACGCAGGCAGGCAGCAACACGTTTAATGGGCAACTCCGTTTAGGAGCCGCAACCGAAGCGATTGAGGTCAGTGCTGGCCCGGTGAGCGGACGGAAGGTTGGGAACCTCGCCCGCTTGCGGGCCGGCGGGGCGCTACACGCTCCTGGAGCGGGTTTGCCGCTGCGGGAATCGATGGGCATAGCCGGCAAGACGGATCGCCTCGAACGCGCGGATATCTACAACCGCGGCGAAGGACAGGAAGCCGCCGCGCAGGGCGGCGAACTGGGCGACCTATTCGAGTACAAGCTCAGGGAACGAGTGACGATTCACAAGAATCAGTCCGCGCTGGTGCCGATCCTGCAGACGGATATCAACGCCGACCGGGTTTCATTGTGGAGCGAATCGCTGGGGATGGCACGGCCGCTGCGCGCGTTGTGGGTGAACAATGCCAGCGCGCTTACGCTCGACAGCGGCAGCTTCAGCGTGCTGGACGACAACACGTTCGCGGGAGAAGGGCTGGTGGAGACGATCAAACCCGGCGAGCGGCGGCTACTTTCTTATGCGACCGACCTCGGGTTGCTGGTGGACGCCAAGTCGGAGAGCCAACAGCAGCAAGTGACACGCGTGCGCATCAATCGCGGAATGATGACGACCACGAGCGAGCTGCGGGAGAAGAAAACCTACACGGTGCGCAACGAAGATACTACTTCGCGGGTTGTGGTGATCGAGCACCCGGCCCGGCCGGATTTCAAGCTCGACGAGAACGGACCGCAGCCGGAGGAAAAGGCTTCGGGGCTGTACCGGTTCCGACTAAGCATCGATCCGAAGAAGACGGAAAAGCTGGTGATCAACGAGACGCGGCCGAACTATGCGGCGTATTCGCTGAGCAGCATAACCAACGATCAAGTGGATCTGTTCCTCCGGCAGAAGTCCATCAATCCGGAGATTGAGAAGGCCCTGCGTGCCATCGCCGCCAAGAAAAGCGAAGTCGCGGACCTGACCGCACAGGTGCAATCCCTTCAGAAGGCCATCGACCAAATTTTCGCGGACCAAGGCCGGTTACGGGAAAACATGAAGGCGCTGAAAGGCAGCGCCGAGGAGAAAGTGCTGTTGCAGCGATATACGCGGCAGCTCGATGAGGAGGAGACCCAACTGGATGGGTTGCGGAAGAGAATGAAGGACACCGAAGCGCGGCGTGACAACGCCAATTCCGAGATCGCGAAAATGATCGCGGAGCTGGATATCGACACTGCGTTGTGATCGTTGGTGGCGACTAGCATTCGTGGTGTTTGTAGGTGAATCTAAACCCCCTGGCGCAAATGCGGCGCCTGGGGCATCCGGCGGAAGAAGCTGCAGGAGACGGAAAGACAATTGCAGCAAGCACTGACCGCACGGATATCGACGCGTCTTAGGAAATGGGATGCGAGACAGCCAAGATGTTTCCTCAGGGGCTGAAGCTTTTTTCGTCGGTCGTGATGTCGGACCTGAAGGTCCGACCCTCTGTGCCAAGACCAAACGAGCTAGGTGGAAGCGTAAACGAATAAAGATTCCCATCGCGTCCCAGCCTCCGCGCATTTGTCAGGCTTTAGCTTCGCGCAAAAACGGGTACTCGTGCCTGTAGGAGGACCTGAAGGGGCGAGGGACGGTCAGAGGAGATTCTTGCGGCGATAGAGGGCAAAGCCCGCGGCGGTGAGTTTGGTGAGCTCGCGCTGCAAGGTTGGATCTGGGGCTTCCGTAAAGTTGAAGCAGGATTTGCCTTCCATGTGTTTTTTGAGTTTGGCGGAGACGCGATTGCGAAGTGCGGCGTCCCAGTAGAGCGGCATGAGGTGGAAGCTGACATGGGCGCGGCCGGAAATCACAGCGCCAAAGAACAGCGGGCGGCCTTTGTAGCTGGGCGAGCGCGTCTCCAGATAAAAGCGGCCGCGGGTGTCGGCAGTGATGTGCAGGTACCTTTCGTGCGGCAGGAAAATGCGCTTCAGGGAAAAGAATGCCGCTGCAAATTTGTCCGCGCGGTCCGATGCAATGTGTGCCGCGACGCGTGACCCGGGATTGGTTTTCATGGGCTTCTCTTGGAACAGCAATTAGGTTGAGTATAAGCGTTGAGCCGAGGTGCGGAAAAGGACGGGCCGCTGTTGGTACGTGCAGAGAAGGGTACTGGCAGCAGCTCGGTTAATTTTGCATGGCCGAAATTTGTGATTCGTGGTGCGTTTTCAGCGTGTTGTTCCGAACGGCGAGATCCAACAACTTGATTGGCCTGTTTCCAAGGCAGCGAAACGCAGAGCGGCGTTCTAAGGCTGGCCGGTACGGAAACGGCGTGCGATTGCGGGACACCAATTTGGCTGCTGAAAGGATGACCGGTTTTGCTACAAGCCGTCCCATAAACGGTCGCTTTCAGAAGGGGTTTTGGGCGCATTGAGTTTGGCTATCTCTTTCCGTATGTGTCAGATAGGACGATTTATGAGGTGGCGCTCGGCCTGCCATTCAGGTGGGCGACATGAGCGCCGCGCCTCTAACATTCGCGGGATTGGGCTTCTCGGAACTCAACGGGATGACGCGCCGCAAACCGAGTTTGCTGGCGCAGGCGCGTCAGGGGAACCGCGAGGCGTTCGCGGAGATGGTGTCGCCGCACATGCCCACGGTTTATCAGCGCGCGCGGCGGCTGACCGGCAACGCGGCCGATGCCGAGGACGTAAGCCAGGAGGCATTGCTGAAGGCGTGGTCCCGGCTGGGGCAATTTTCCGGTACGCAGGACGACAACTCCGATGACTTTCGGGCGTGGCTGGGACGCATCGCCGGAAACACTTCGATCGATGTGCTGCGGCAGCGGCGCGATGGGAAAATTTTGTCGCTGGACGAACGACGCAGCGGGTCGGACGAGGAGACGTGGGGCAGCGGAATCCCGGCGCGCGAAGAGAATCCAGAACAGCAGTACGCGCGGCGGGAAGTCAGCCGAATGCTGGCGAACGCGATCGGGCAACTGCCTGGGGATTTGCGGCAAGCCTGCCTGCTGCGTGACGTAATGCAATATTCGACGCAGGAAGTGGCGGACCGGTTGGGGATTTCGGTGGTGGCGGTGCGGCTGCGATTGTTCCGGGCACACCGGCGACTGCGTGAGAAGTTGCAAGATGACAGGCGCAGCAAAGCGCGGCGGATGAGTTGTGAAGCGAATCGCGGGCGCCAGGCAAGTGAGCTGGCGCAGGAAAAACAGTGCCAGGATTTTGCTCCTCTGGGCGGCGCGGCTGAATTCGCCTGCGGCGACTGAATCGGGCCGGAAGCTCCCGGGGGGTGGCTGCGCTGTCTCCGGTCGACGGTTGCCCTCCTTTCATGCTGTTCCAACCTTCCAAGTTCACTCCAATATTCATTTATTCATGTATATATATTAAAAAAGCACCGACGCAGGTCATCTGCTCATCTAATAGGGTGAGGTTAGGGCCATGCAGAAAAAATACACAGCAGTGATCAGCAGCTTGTTTCTGATGGGATTGTTGTCCGCGGCCCCCGCACGGGCCACCGACGCGGCACGACCGGGGTCGTTGAACTATGTGGAAGGGCAAATATCGATCGGCAATCAAAACCTGGATGCGAAATCGATCGGTTCAGTGGAACTGCAACCGGGCGAATCGCTGGCGACCGGGGCTGGTAAAGCGGAGCTTCTCTTAACGCCGGGAGTATTCTTCCGCATTGGAGACAACAGTGTGGCGAGGATCATCTCGCCGAGGCTGACGGATACAGAGGTGGAATTGACGCACGGCGCCGCGAACGTCGAAGTGACGGAGATCCATCCGCAGAATTTTCTGCGGGTCATTGAGGACGGCAGGTCCACGGAACTGGTGAAGAACGGGTTGTATGACTTCGACGCGGATCGCGACCGCATGCGGGTGTTCGATGGTCAAGCGATCGTGCAGGACGGCAATCGGCAAGTGAAGGTGAAGGGCGGTCAGGAAGTGGACTTCACCATGGAGCCACTGCAAGCCCGAAAGTTCGACAAGAAGAGCTTGGAGATGACCGACTTGTACCGGTGGACGAGCTTGCGGTCTTCGTATCTAGCGGAAGCCAACGCGGATGCAGCGGGCACCTATGTCGGGGGAGGTCCCGGCTGGTACGGCGGAGGATGGTATTGGGATCCGTGGTTTGACGCGTACACGTTCATTCCTGGAGATGGAATTTTCTACAGTCCGTTCGGATGGGGATTCTATTCGCCGGGCTTCGTCGTTGAGGCGCCGATTTTCGTCCGCGGCCATTATTTCCATCGGTTCGGACGTGACTATCAAGCGTGGGGTCCGGGCAGGCACTACGGAATGCCGAATCACTTTGGACGCGGGGTGCGCTATGGAGCGAGGGGTCCAGCAGCCGGCTTTCCGGGAGGGGCTGGATCACGCGGATTTAGCGGAGGTGGTTTCCGAGGTGGAGCGGGCTTCCACGGCGGTGGGGGTTTCCATGGAGGCGGAGGGCATCGCTAAGTAAAAGCAAAGAACAAGCACAGCGGGACGCCACGCGTCCCGCTTTTTTTTTGCCGCCTGATCCGCAACATTCTGTAGGGGTTAGCAGCGCGGACTGTACGGTGGGACAGTATATTTTGCGCGCACGATTCGCGACGAACGTTGATGCCAGCGCCAGTTTGACGTTGACACGTTTTAAACCTGGTGCTACAAACCGTGGGAACGTGCCCTTTGGTGGTGAGTCCCTAACCGCAGCGCGGAACACGTGAAGCGAGTGGGTTTAGCAAGCCTGCCTGGCAGGGCAGGCTGCATTGCCTCCTAAGGGCCTAGCAACACCCCATCCACCCCGGGAGGCAAAGTTTCTTTTGCCTCCCTTTTTTTGTTTTTCCTCAGAACTCGTTCTCATACAAAAAGAAAAGCGGGTTTAGGCGTTGGCGGCTGGTTTCTGCCGGCGCTGCAGTGCTGCGCGCTTACTTACACCTGGGCTTGGGCCGACAGGTTGAGAAATCGTGGCTTAGGGATGGTCCTGGTTCCGGGCCGTTTTCGGATTCGGATATCATGGGTTTTTGTTTTCGAATGGGGGATTGCGGTGGGCTCTACTGCGGGAGCGCGTAAGACGCTGCTGGAATTGAATGGTGTGACGGTGATGCGCGGGGAGCGGGCGGCGCTGCAAGAGGTTTCGTTGCGCATCGAGGCGGGCGAACACGTTTGCATCCTGGGGCCGAACGGGTGCGGGAAGTCGACGCTGATCAAGACGATCACGCGGGAATGCTATCCGCTGGCGCGAGAGGGTTCATCGATTTCGATTCTAGGACAGGAGCGGTGGAATATTTTTGAGTTGCGATCGCTGCTGGGGATTGTTTCGCCGGATCTGCTCTCTTCGTGCACTACAGATGCGACCGGGCGCGACGTGGTGCTATCCGGATTTTTCAGCAGCACGCGGATTTTTCCGCATCATGAACCCCAGGCGGAACTTGTGGCGCGGAGCAATGAGGCGCTGGAGCGGCTGGGAATCGCGCACCTGGCGGATCGCTCGGTGGCGCAGATGTCCTCGGGCGAGGCGAAGCGGACCTTAATTGCGCGGGCGCTGGTGCATGATCCGCACACGTTGCTGTTCGACGAGCCGAGCAATGCCCTGGACATCGCGGCGCAAGTGCAGTTGCGGGAGACGATGCGCGAGTTGGCGCAGTCGGGGCTGGGGATTTTGCTGGTGACGCATCATGTGTCGGAGATTATTCCGGAAATCGAGCGCGTGGTGTGTTTGCGCGAAGGAAGAATTGTTGGCGATGGAGCGAAGGAAAAAATCCTGACTTCGGCGGCGTTGAGCGAACTGTTTGGCGTGCCGGTGAATGTGGCGCGGCACGACGGGTATTTTCATTTGTACTGAGATAAGCGAATTGGGAGGTGTGAGCCTTGACTTGCTTGCACCGTACTTCCTTTTTTTTTGTGCTTGCACTGAGCTCTAAACCCTCAGGCCTGAAGGCCTGAGCTACAGGGGCTACACCTCGGGGCCTGAGGATTTCGAGGCCAGGATGAGCCTACTGATTCTCTCGTTTTACGGCGTCCGGTTTGGTGCGCTTGCTGGTGAAACTGCGGGCTTCGGGATGCCTGGGCGACCAGTCTGCTGGAGGGAAAGCGACGCGCCAGAAGTTGGGAACAGGCGAAGTGAACTCCAGGCCGATTTCGGCTTTGCCGGCGCGAACCGGGCCGAGGAAAGCCACGTGGCATTCCTGATCTTCCTGGGTGCGCTTGTGCTGCAAATTCAGCTTGGCGCCGCTGGTGAAGCGGGCGGCAAGGAGGACGAGGGCGCCGTGGGCGTTGATGGCCAGCGTCTCGGCTTCTTCGTCAACTTGTTTGCCTTGGGCGTCGGTGCCACGAATGCGGACGGCAACTTGCATCAAGACGCGCTGGCTACGCCGGCGGGCGCCGGCACCTACCGACGTGTTGGGAGTGTTGCCCATACAGCCTCTCTGATTCCACTATACCCTGTGGGTCGGCGATGTCGAGCGAGTCGGGTCGGGCTTGTTCGGGAAGGTAATCGCCGCGGGTGGGCAGACAGAGCTTGAGGTTCAGCTTAACTTTGCGCCAAGGCGCGCACAGGCTAAAGCCTTATGGACGGTGGCGCGACTTGCCAAGCTAGCCAAGCGGAATCAGGGGCGCTGGTCGATGGGGATGTAGTGGCGCGTGTCGTGGCCTAGGTAGATCTGGCGCGGGCGCGCGATTTTTTGTTCGGGGTCGAGGAGCATTTCTTCCCACTGGGCGATCCATCCGGAAGTGCGCGGGATGGCGAATAACACCGGAAACATGGTGGTGGGGAAGCCCATCGATTGATAGATGAGGCCGGTGTAGAAGTCCACGTTGGGGTAGAGCTTGCGCTTGACGAAATAGTCGTCTTCCAGCGCGATGCGCTCGCATTCCAGGGCGATTTCCAGCAGCGGATTCTTGCCCATCAGGTCAAAGACGTCGTAGGCGACCTTCTTGATGATGCGGGCGCGCGGATCGTAATTTTTGTAGACGCGATGGCCGAAGCCCATGAGCTTGGTCTCGCCGGCCTTGACGCGCTTGATGAAGTCGGGGACTTTCTGCACCGAGCCAATCTCCAACAACATGCGGACGACTTCTTCGTTGGCGCCGCCATGGAGCGGGCCATAGAGTGCCGCGATTGCGGCAGCGGTGGCGGAGTACGGATCGACGTGCGAGCTGCCGACACCGCGGATGGTGTTGGCGGAGCAATTTTGTTCGTGGTCGGCGTGGAGGATGAAGAGGACGTCGAGGGCGTGCTCGAGCGTGGGATTCGCGCGGTAGCGTGTTTCGGTGGTGCGGAACAGCATATTCAGGAAATTGCCGGGGTAACTCAAATCGTTATCGGGGTAGACGAAGGGCATACCCAGCGAATGACGGTACGAGAAGGCCGCGATGGTGGGCATTTTGCCGATGAGGCGATAGGTCTGCTTTTTGCGGGACTCGGCGCTGAAGATGTCTTTCGCGTCGTGATAATAGGTGGAGAGCGCGGCGATCGTGGAAATCATCATGCCCATGGGATGGGCGTCGTAGTGGAAGCCGTCGAGGAATTTCTTGATGCTCTCGTGAATGAAGGTGTGGTGGGTGATGTGGTAGGTCCAGGTCTTGAGCTGGTCGGCGGTGGGGAGTTCGCCGTGGAGGAGAAGGTAGGCGGTTTCGAGGTAGGTGCTTTTTTCGGCGAGGTCTTCAATGGGGTAGCCGCGGTAGCGAAGGATGCCGGCGTCGCCGTCGATGTAAGTGACCTTGCTAATGCAGGAGGCGGTGTTATTGAAGGCCGGATCGTAACTCATCATGCCGAAATCGGAGGGATTAACTTTGATTTGGCGGAGATCGGCGGCGCGGATGGTGTCGTGGGTGATGGGGACTTCGTAGGACTTGCCGGTGCGATTGTCGGTGATGGTGAGCGTCTGGCGAGATGCGCCGGACCCGTCGGATTTTTTGGTTTGCGTGACGGACGGAGCGGATTCCATGAGCGATCCCTTGGGCAAGTAGCGGGAAGAACCGCCTTGCTCTCTAACTCTACACCAAAGGGGGAGTTGCGGGAATGGGCGGAGGAGCGGGGGAGGAATTGCGGCATCGGCAATGGCGGAACAGGGCGCAGCAAGAAAGGCAAAGCGCGATCGGAGGGAAAAATGAGTCGCTCCAAGAATCCGGTGGAAGAGGGCGGCTCTAAGTCGCTGATATTCCAGGGTGCTGTGCTCGGCAGATCTACCTCTTGACAATAGTCGTTATAACGAGTATTATTAGCCCGTCGAGATTATTGAGAGACCCGGAGGTGAGCCAATGATTGATATTCGCAAGAGTGAGGAACGCGGGCACGCGGACCACGGCTGGCTGGATACGCGATTCTCGTTTTCATTCGCGGACTACTTCGATCCCAAGCACGTGCACTTTCGCACGCTGCGGGTGATGAACGATGACCGCGTGGCGGGCGGCGGGGGATTTCCGATGCATCCGCACGCGGACATGGAGATCGTGACCTATGTGCTGGAAGGGGCTTTGCAGCACAAGGACAGCATGGGGAACGGCTCGGTGATCAAGCCGGGCGATGTCCAATATATGAGCGCGGGGACGGGCGTGACGCACAGCGAGTTCAATGCGTCCAAGACCGAACCGGTGCACCTGTATCAGATCTGGATGTTCCCGGATAGGAAGGGGCACAAGCCGACGTACGACCAGAAGAATTTTTCCGAGGCGGAGAAGCGCGGGAAGCTGCGGCTGCTCGTGTCACCGGATGGTCGAGACGGCTCGGTGAAAATCCGACAGGATAATGAATTGTATGCGACGGTGCTCGGTGAAGGCGAGTCGGTGAGGCATGCGCTGAAGCCGGAAAGGCACGCTTACGTGCAGGTGGCTCGCGGCAGCGTGAAGCTAAACGGCACGGAGCTGGAGACTGGCGACGGCGCGGCGATCTCGGCAGAGAAGGCCGTGGAGTTGACGGGAGTGAAAGATGCCGAGGTGCTGTTGTTTGATTTGAAGTGATGTCGGGAGGAAACTGGCGGTGGCCCGCGTCTCGAACGTGAAGCCGCCGCCCTTTTGTTTTTGACGAGTTGTTACGATCCAGATTGTCTCAAAGTGTGGGAGCACCGAGGGGCTGGAAGGCGGTCTTGAATTTGGGTTTACGGGCGGCATAAATTGCATATCCCGCGCCAACAAGCGCAAAGAGCATCGACAAGACGCCACTGCCCTTGGTCTCGATGTCCCACAAGTGCACGACGATGGCATTCAGCAACTGCCCGGAGAACGGGATGTGCTCCTGTTTCATAACGATGAGCGTGTAGAAAATGGCGTCACCGGCTAGGACGCTGGCCATCGTCAGAATTGGGATGATGACTTGTCCAAAGCGCGTGACCCTTCCGGTTCCTTTTAAGACTGCCGCGGCGATCAAGTATCCGATAAGGATCGCGCCATAAAGAAAGATGTAATTGATGGCATAGGCCACGACACCCCAAACGATCCCGCCGAGAAGAGCTGCACCAAGTCCAAGGACCAACCCGTTGGGATAGTTGGGAACGATTGCGTCATAGTTGACGGCAGCCTGATCCAGATCGCGATGGATCTTCTCCTGGCAGCCGGCACACACAAATCCCGGAATGCCGTTCATCAGAGTTAGCGCGGGAGTTGAGTTGGACGCGCATTCCTGGCAGCGTCCGTCAAAGCCCGATGCCAGGGGTTTGAGCGCTTCGCGCAAGGTCTCGACGAGCTTGACCACTTCCTGGACTTTGGGCTTCACGAAGGAATACTTCCATTCCCAGCCCAGGAAATCGGCTCCAGCGTCAGCGAGCTTGCCTTGTTTCTTGGGGAGCACGCCGCTTTGCTTGAGCGCCGACTTGATAGCATCGGCTTGAGGCAGTTTCTTGAAACGATACAGAATGCTGACCGTTGCGCCCTGACGGCTGTGATTGAATCCGATGGCTACAATGAAGCCATCGCGTGTGCCGATGACGCTTCCTGATTTCTTTCCCCACGGTCCCTGGAGGGGATAGTGCTGGAATCCGGTTTGTGTCGCCACTTGCTGGAGATATTCATTTTCCGTCATGAAGGCCATCCTTCGCGGCAGCCGGGGTTGCGGTCGACCTAGCCAGCCGCCATAGTCAATTGAGCACGCGAGATAGCCCTATTTTCTCCGGACTCGCGGGCGAGCCGGAATCAGAAATGAAGAAAGTGTGACGAATGCACACCTGTACTTTCGGACCAGCGGGCCTCGAGGGAAATCAGCCGTTGATGCGCTGGAATTCGCGCATGAATTGGGTCAGGGCTTCGACCGCTTGCGGCGTGACGGCGTTGTAGAGGGAGGCGCGCATGCCGCCTACCGAGCGGTGGCCGGGGGTGCCTACAATTCCGGCGGCTTCGGCTTCTTTAGCGAATTTCTTTTCTTTGGCTTCGTCTCCCGCGGCTACGCGGAAAACTACGTTCATGCGGGAGCGCGAGGCCTTCTCGACCGGGCAGACATAGTAGCCGTTGCTGTTGTCGATGGTGTCGTAGAGCAGTTTAGCTTTGCTCTCGTTACGCCTTTCGATGGCGCTGATGCCGCCTTCGACGGTGATCCAGTCCATGACCAGCCCGATGATGTAGATCGCGAAGGTTGGCGGCGTGTGGTAGAGGGACTTTTCCTTGATGTGCGTGCGGTATTGGAGAAGGGTGGGGAGATTTTTGTCGGCACGCTCGGCGAGATCCTTGCGGACGATGACCACCGTGGCGCCACTGGGTCCGAGATTTTTCTGGGCGCCTGCGAAGATGAGGCCGAACTTTTTCACGTCGGTTGGGCGAGAAGCAATGTCGGAGGACATGTCGGCGACGAGAGGGGCGCCGTTGGTTTCCGGGATGGCGTGATATTGCGTGCCCTCGATGGTGTTGTTGGTGCACATGTGCACGTAGGAGGATTCGGGCGAGAGCTTGATTTCGTTTTGCGCGGGGACGCGGGTGAATTTTTGCGGCTCGGTGGTGGCGGCGACGTTGTGGAGGATGCCCTTTTTCAGTTCGCCGAGGGCTTTGGCGGTCCAGGCGCCGGTTTGGAGCAGATCGACCGGCTTGCCCGGGAGGCACAGATTCATCGGAACCATGGTGAACTGCATGCTGCCGCCGCCTTGCAGAAAGAGGACGGCATAGTCATCGGGGATGGAAAGGTGCTTGCGGAGGCCGGCTTCGGCGGCGGCGTTAATGCCTTCAAATTCGGGCGAGCGGTGGGACATCTCCATGACGGACATGCCGGTGCCGTGCCAGTCGAGCAGCTCTTCGCGGACACGTTCCAAGACGGAAAGCGGGAGAGCTGACGGTCCTGCGTTGAAGTTGAAGGCGCGCTTGACGGCGTGTTGTGCAGTGGTAGAGCTCACGTGGCCTGATCCTCTCTCTGGAAGTTACGGCGCGTCTGGGAGTTTCGCCGCTGCGTGTTTAGCATTCCAGAATAACAGAAGTGTGCGGCGGTGCGGACGGTTCGGCTTCGTGTAAGATTGGCCCACAATGTCGGTCAGCGGAGACGGCACGTGTTGCGAATGCTCCTTTCAGTGCTTCTGACACTAGGCCTCGCACAAAGTCAGTCTGATAGAGGCGCGACGCCCGCTTCATCGTCTCTGAAACCTGCCTACGAGATCGCCGACGCGTACGATGTGTACGCCGCTGTGCTTCCCAAGGACTGGATGCTCTACGGAAAGCCGGCCAAGCAACTCATCGTTCAGCAGGAGACCTACCCGGCGAAAATGTGCCTCGAACCCGAACCGGAGTCAGGGAAACTTATCGGCGAGGCAATCGAAGACTACAAAAAACAGAACGAACGAATGTGGTTCCTGCAGCGAAAATTTAAAACGGACAAGCCGTATGTGGTGTTGTCATCAGAAGCATTCATGGGAAAGAACCAGGACAGATGGGAGATGCCCGCGTACCCTGACTCGGGCGGCTACTTTCTGTTATCTGCGGTCGGCTTCAATTCACAGAGAACCGTCGCCGTCGTTTGGGTGGAGCAACGTTGCGGCCGCTTGTGTGGTAAGGGCGAATTCCACGTACTTCAAAAGACGCAGAATGAATGGGCAACCGCTGAAGTGGCGAGGGTTGTTTTGCAGCATCGCTTTCTGACCGAAACCCGCCGTTAGTCTAGCTTTACCCCACCAGTGCGAATTCGACGCGGCGGCGCATGGGGTCGATACGTTCGGCGCGGACGCGGACGCGGTCGCCGTGTTGCCACATGAGCTGGCGCTGCTGTTTGCCGCTGCTGCTGCGCTGGGCACCGCGCCCTTTGCCGGGACGACGGTCGTCGCCGCGGTTGGACATGGCGACGATGGCGTGATCCTTTTCGCGATAGACGCACCGGGCCCCCGTGGCCTCTTCCAGCGCGTTGATCGAAAGCAGGCCTTCCACGAAGACATCGAAGAGTTCGACGAAGCAGCCGTATTTCTGCACGGAAATAATCAGGCCGTCGTATTCCTCGCCGAGGTGCTCTTCCATAAATTGCGCGGTCTTCCAGTCGATCAGCTCGCGTTCGGCACCGGCGGAGCGGCGTTCGGCTTCGGAGGTTTCGACGGCCATTTCTTCGAGCTGCTTTTGCGAATAGACGAAGGCTTCGGCGTTGGGCACCGGCTTTGGAGAGGCGGGAGCGGACTCCTTGGGATGATCGAGCGCCCATTTCAGTGCGCGATGCACGATGAGGTCGGGGTAGCGGCGAATCGGCGAGGTGAAGTGAGTGTACTCGTCGAAGCCGAGGGCGAAGTGGCCAAGCGATTCAGCGGCGTAGCGGGCCTGCTTGAGCGACCGCAACATGAGGTAGGAGATGATGCGCTCTTCGGGCTTGCCGACGAGTTTTCGAACGAGGCGCTGATAATGTTGCGGCGTGATGCGCAACTCCTCTGACGAGCCCGGCAGGGCGACGCGCATATTGCGTTCGCGGCCATGGCCGAAGGAATCGGGGCGGCCGGCTTTCGCAGGAGCAGGAACGCGACCGTGGCGGACGGCGACTTCGCGCTGGTGTAATCCTTCGACACCGAGTGAGTAGCCGAAGGCGCGGGCAAGTTCTTCGAATTCCAGCACTTTGCGCGCATCGGGCTTTTCGTGCACTCGATGCAGCGCGGGAATCGCGCGGCTCAGCAAATAGTGCGCGACGGAGCGATTGGCGGCGAGCATGAATTCTTCGATCAAGCGGTGCGCGATGTTGCGCTCGCTGCGCGCGATGTTGATCATTTTCTGCTGCTCGTCGAATTCGATGACGCGCTCGGGAAGATCGAAATCGATCGAGCCGCGTTCGTTGCGGCGGGCATTGAGGAGCAACGCGAGTTCCTTCATGTCGCGAAAATGGTGGGTCAGCGCGGCGTAATGCGCAGTCATTTCCGCATCGCCTTCGAGCACCTTGTTGACGTTTGTGTAGGTCATGCGCTCGGCGGAACGGATGACGCCGGAGGTCATGCGCGCGCTGCGAATGTTGCCGGCGGCATCGAGTTCCATGAGCGCGCTCATCACCAGGCGATCTTCGCGGGGCTTGAGCGAGCACATGCCGTTGGAGAGCGCCTCAGGCAGCATCGGTACAGCGCGATCGGGGAAGTACACGGAAGTGCCCCTCAGCCGCGCTTCCTGATCGAGCGGCGTTGCGGTGCGCACGTAATGCGCGACGTCGGCGATATGCACCTGGAGTTGCCAGCCGCCGCCGGGGCGGCGTTCGACGTAAACAGCATCGTCGAAGTCGCGCGCGGTTTCGCCGTCGATGGTGACGATGGGCAGATGGCGGAAATCTTCGCGGCCCTGGCGTTCGGCGTCGTGAACGGGCTGGGCGAGGCGCTGGGCTTCGACGGTGACGCCTTCTGGAAATACATGGGGCAGCTGGTGCTTGCGGATGATGATCTCGGTGTCGACGCCGATTTCGCCGGGGCGTCCGAGAATTTCGATGACGCGTCCGCCGGGGGGCAGGCCGCCCTTCGGAAAGCGCAGCAGCTGAACGTTGACAACGGCGCCATCGAGCTCGTCAAGATGCGGGATGCGGCGGCCGCGCAGGCTGCGCTCGTCGGCGCCGCTGAGGCCGATTTTCTTGGCAAGCCCGGGAGTGAGTTCCTGGCCAGGGGGAATTTCGATGTGGTGCTGCATGCGGGCGTCGTAGGGAACGACGAAGTTGGTCCGGGAACCCGACGCGTAGTGGAACAAACCCACTACGGTGGGTTGCGCGCGGTCGAGCACGCGAAGGATGCGGCCCTCGGCGCGCGCGCCGCTGGAACGCGGCAGGATCTTCACGGCGACGTGATCACCGTGCATGGCGTCTTCGATTGCGTCGCGGGGGATGAAGATATCGCCGTCGAATTGCGGCGCCGGGGTGTCGAGGACGACGAAGCCGTAGCCGTCGTGGTGGAGGACTAGGCGGCCGGTAGCTTGATCGCGAGAGAGAGGCGGCTGGCTGGCGACGGGCCGCAGCTGGTTGACCAAGGCATCCGACGAGGCCTTTGAGGTCGCCCGAGGCAGCAAATCACTGCTCGTTTGGCCCTTGGGGCGACGGTCCGCTTCGTCCCTGCGCCCACCCAAATGATAGCGGCCGCCCGGGATTTCGGTAATCGCACCACGTTTCTTGAGCTTGGACAACATTTTGTACAGGGGGCGGCGATCGGCCTTGCGCAGGTGCAGGCCGGAAATGATTTCGTCTGCCGAGGAGGCGGCGTTCCTAACTTGTAGAAAACGAAGGATGTTATCTGGGCTTAGGTTGGAAGGACGGGACATGAGGATTTAGAGCCGCCTCGTCTGGCTGGCAGGAGAGGCGGATTCTACTGAATTTCTTTGCTCCACGTGAAACCTTTTTTCGGTTTGCGGGGTTTCATAAGCAGGCCAACACACGACCGGCTGGCCGCCCTCCGTCAGGCTAGCCGGACATTCCCCGAAAGGGGACAAAGGGAGGCGGGAAGACCTGGCCCGCCTCCCACTTTTTTGCGGTTCGCTTCCCTCAGCTTCCCAGGCCTTGCGATTTTCCCGAAGGTATCTCCCGTATGAGATCGAGGTCTTCGCCGCTCCGGATGGAATAAAACCCGGCAACCTGATTTGGAGTCCCGGCGCGTGCGCTTAGTTGCTGCGCTGCAGAGCTTGCAGAGCGGCGAGGGCGTCGCGAAGCGCCTGACGCTCGTGCGCCGAAGCCGAAGTATTGCGCTCGAATTCGCCCATTTGATGCCGCACTGCTGCGAGGGCCACTTCTATGCGCTGCTTGAATTTCGCGGGATCGAGTTCCAACAGCGCAGCAAGGTACTGCTCCCTCCAATCCTTGATCGGGCTCCAGGCCGCAGCGTGGCATCCGTCTTTGAAAACGTACGAGCAATAGCGAATTGGTATGGGAGATCCGTTTTTGTGTTTCAGCACGAACTCTCCGTCTTGCGTGCCTTGCCGGAGAAATTGCTCGAAGCGCTTGGAGACATCGGCAGTGTAACTGACGTCGTCGATGGTCAATTTCAGTAGCTCTTCGCGCGAGTATCCGAGAAGCCGGCACACCGGTTCGGAGCAATCCGTGTAGCGGCGGTTGGCATCGGCGAATACCACGTAGTCGGCGCCGCGCAATTCCGAATGTGCGTGACTAAGCATTCATCCCAGGTCAAATAGCAAGAAATCCTGCCCTAAGTCCCATAACGCCGGTGCTATCTTGGCACAACGCTGAGAAAGGGATAGTGGCTGGCGGCGGCCATGAAGAACAACATTGGAAAGGAAAGCCAGAAGGACGTGCGGGCGGTAAGGAAACCCCAGCGTTGGAGTCGCGCAGCCTGGTCAGGCATGGGCGTGCCGCTTTCCGCAGCTGCACGAGCGTAGCGAATCAAGGCCTTCTGGACGCGCCACACTACTCCCCAAGTGTTGAGCAGCATGATCCAGCCTAGGCCACCGCCGACGGAAATCGCGAGATGCTCGTTCGAGGCACTCGTTCCGCCATTCAACGCAAGAACCAGCCATGCGGCGGCGATCACGACCGCCGCGATTCCCACTGCGCGGAACACGACCTTGTCGAGGATGCCCGCCGCCGGGAGCTGCAGGGCGTAAATCAGGGCATAGGCGATGGTCCATACCAGCAGCCAGCGCCAAAACCAGCGCATCATCAGGGAGGAATCGCCGGCATTGTGTGCGTCCACCGAGAGCAGATGGAAAAAATAGCGCACGCCGACGACTACGGTGATCAGCGCGGACCAGCGGAACCACAGCATGGCTCGCGACATCAGCAGCGGGTACACTTTTACTCGTACTGGGGGCTCGAGGCGCGTCATCGTGGGCGTGCCCACGAGGTTGAAGAAGTACAGCAGCCCGATCCAAGTGATGCCGAAGATGAAATGCAGCCACCGCAGCGCGAACATTTCGGTGGCGATGGCGTTCTCTGGGAAGACGAAATGAGGCGACCAGGCGGGAAACGACGCAGCGAAAACAGAAAAGGACATCAGGCGACTCCCTTTCGCCGTCGTGCAAAGACGAGTGCGAACCGGCGTTGGCATCACGTTAGCGGACGCAGGTGCCGGGCGTCAATTGAGGCACGCCTTGCCGTGCCCACGGTGGTGCGCATATCATCGAACGCCTTTCGCCATTAGCGGCAAAGGATCCGCAGATCGCCGGAAGTCCGCGATGGGAGCAAATAACATGAGATACCTGGGAGCTATCGTGCTGTTGCTGGCCGCGCAAAGCGCCGCGGCGCAGGACTGGGCGCGAGCTCAGTTGCAAAAATCACCGCGTCATCAGGAGTGGGTCACCGTCAAGCACGACGGCCGCTCGGTGGAGACTTTTGTTGTGTATCCGGAGTCGAAGGACAAGCGGCCGGTGGTGCTGGTGATCCACGAAATCTTTGGAACGACGGATTGGGTGCAGGATCTGGCGGACCAGGTGGCTGCGGCAGGGTATATCGCGGTGGCGCCGGATCTGCTTTCGGGAATGGGACCGAATGGAGGGCGTAGCTCGTCGTTCGCCGAAGGCAAAACCATGGAGGCGGTGAGCCATCTGAACCCGGATCAGGTCACCGCCGATCTGAATGCAGCCGCGGATTATGGATTGAAGCTGCCGGCGTCGAACGGCAAGTTGTTTGTCGGCGGCTTTTGCTGGGGCGGCGGGCAGACATTCCGCTTCGCGACCAATCGCGGCGATCTGTCTGCGGCCTTCGTGTTCTATGGACCGCCACCCGACAAGGATGCCATGGCGCGGATCAAGGCTCCGGTGTACGGATTTTATGCGGGGGACGACGCGCGCATCGGCGCCACCGTGCCGGGAACGATTGAGCAAATGAAGGCGGCCGGTAAGGCGTACGAGCCAGTAACCTACGACGGCGCCGGCCATGGCTTCATGCGGGCCGGCGAAGCTCCCGACGCCAACGACGCCAACAAGAAGGCCCGCACGGAAGCTTGGGAACGCTGGAAAGGGTTGCTGGCGAAAGCCAAGTAACACAACGTCGTGAGCTTGGTCGCGAAGCGTTGGTGATTCGTGGCGAAAATCTATGCAGGCACATCGGGATGGGCGTACCCCAGTTGGAAGCCAGACTTCTATCCAGCTAAACTCCCGTCCGCGAAATTTCTGGGGCATTACGCGGAGCGGCTGAACACCGTTGAGGTGAATTACACCTTTCGGCGCTTCCCGACGGAAAAGTTGCTGCGCGGCTGGATCGCCGCAACTCCGCCGGAGTTTCAGTTCGCGGTAAAGGCAAATCAGAAAATCACGCATATAAGCCGGCTGAAGAATGTTGCTGACTTCACGTCGGACTTTCTGGGCGCGCTGGAGCCGCTTGCCACCGAAAGAAAGCTCGGGCCGGTGTTGTTTCAGCTGCCGCCTTACCTGAAGGCAGATGTTGCGCTGCTCAAGGATTTCCTCGCCACAGTTCCGCGCAACGTCCGTTCGGCATTCGAGTTCCGGCACGCGTCCTGGTTCAGCGACGACGTTTACGAGGCCCTGCGCGAGGCGAACGTGGCACTGTGCAACGCAGAGAGCGAAAAACTGGAAACTCCTGCTGTCCAGGCTGCGGACTTTGCATATCTGCGGCTGCGCAAGGAGACGTATTCCCCAGCGGAGCGAACGCTCATCGCTTCGACCGTTTCCGATCTCGTCAAACGCGGCGACGTCTACGTCTACTTCAAGCACGAAGACACGCCCGAAGGCGCGTTGAATGCCGAGCAGTTGATCGCAGCGGCAAAAACTGCCTGAGGACGAACCTCGGGAGACATCCTCCGCTTCCCCCGGCCTTGCGGCTTGACGCCATCGAGGTGGTGCGCCAAACTTCGCGTACATCGGTGAGGTGACGCATGCCCTGGAATATCGATGGCACATTTTTCTCGCAGTATCGCTCGCAGCTCGCATGGTTGTTTTCGCTCTCGTTGGCTGCAATTGCTGGATCGTGTAGTCATGCGCCGCTGGATATGCAGAAGCACCTGCAGGAGCAGCTCATTACCGCGAAACCCGGGGCGGTGATCGAGGTGCCCGAGGGAAAATTTCACTTTGATCGCACGCTGTCTTTGACTGTGGACAAAGTCACCTTGCGCGGCAAGGGCATGGACAAGACGGTGCTTTCCTTCGCCGGGCAAAAGGAAGGCGCGCAAGGGCTGTTGGTGAAAGCCAATGATTTCACGATTGAGGATATCGGGATCGAGGACAGCGCCGGCGACGCGCTGACCGTGCAAGGCGGCACCAACATTATCATCAGGCGCGTGCGCGCGGAGTGGACGCGCGGCGCGGATGCCGGCAATGGTCCTTACGCAATTTATCCGGTGGAGTGCAAGAATCTGCTGGTCGAAGATTCGGTGGCGCGAGGAGCCGCGGACGCGGGCATCTACGTTGGGCAATCAGAAAACGTGGTGATTCGCCGGAATCGATCGGAATACAACGTGGACGGCTACGAGATCGAGAACTCAGAAAACGTGGACGCTTACGAGAACATAGCGACCCACAATACGGGCGGGATGGGGGTCTTCAATCTCCCGAATTTGCCGCGGCAGGGCGGCAAGCACGTGCGCGTGTTCAAAAATCAGATTCTGGATAACAACACGCCCAATTTCGCTCCAGTGAGCCTGGGCCCAATTCACGATCTGCCGACAGGCACGGGCATTTACGTAATGGCGATCAAGAATGTGGAAGTCTTCGGCAACAAAATCCAGAACAACAACACCGTGAACGTGTTCCTGATTCACTACGACACCGGCGTAGGAGACAGCCTCCAGGAAACCGCCTCGTCTCCGATCACACAGCAAATCTTCAAGCCGGGTGACACGCGCTACTATCCATTTCTGCAACAAGTCTACGTTCACGACAACGACATTTCCGGCGGCGGCAAGTCGGCGGATAGCCGCATCACGGTGATGAAGCAGATGGCCGATGCGCTCGGCGGTTCACTGCCGGACATTCTTTACGACGGCCGTGTGGATCCCGCATGGCCGAAGAAGGGCGCCAACGCGGGCCAGATCTGTATAGGCAACAACGGCGCAGCTTCGTTTCTGAATTTCGACGCCGCCGGCGGCATGAAACGTCCCGTGCGTGACCTGAAGAACTATGCCTGCACGCTTCCGGCGCTGCCCGCGGTTTCGATCCCAAGTGTCGCGGCGCAGATATCGGCAACTCCGAATGGCGCCATAGCGCGGTAATGGCACAAGGTCGTCGCTTCGAGCATCTCTTGCCGGGCATTTTGCTCTTGGTTATGGCGTGCCTCGCGACGGTCTTCGTGGGCTGCGATTCCGGTCTTCATCGCGGCGTTCACTTGTTTCTGGAAGAGCCCTTCCCGAAGAAGTTGTCTGCCTGGCATTTGTTTGCAGGCGCGGCGAATGAAGGGCACCTTACGCCCAACACGGGCGTCCTCCCTTACGACCTCAATACTCCGCTGTTCTCCGACTATGCGGACAAATACCGATTCGTGTGGATGCCGGCGGGGAGCTCGGCGGAATACAAGGACGACGCGCCGTTTGAGTTTCCCATCGGCACGATTTTTGTGAAGAGCTTCGCATTTCCAGTCGCGGGGCGCCTGGGCGAGGAACGGCTGATCGAGACGCGGCTATTGGTGCGCACCAAGTCCGCGTGGGTGCCGCTACCCTATATCTGGAACGCAGGCCGGACCGAGGCCACGCTGCAGCTGGTTCCAGATCCGGTTCGCATTCGCTACACGGATGCAGCTGGACGCGGCCATGATTTCACGTACCAAATCCCGAACACCAATGAGTGCCATGAGTGTCACGACAACAACAAAGTCCTGCAGCCCATTGGCCCGAAGGCGCGCAACCTGAACAAGGATTTCTCGTATCGTGATGGCGTCGCAAATCAGCTCGCGCGCTGGGTGACCGTGGGATATCTTCGCGGCGCGCCGGAACCTGCCGCAGCGCCGCGAGCCGCGAAGTGGAGTGAATCTGCGAGCGAATCGCTCAGCGCACGCGCGCTGGCGTATCTCGACAATAATTGCGCACACTGCCATCAGCCTGGAGGAACTGCGGGCTACACTGGCGTCGACTTCCGGCTTGGCCACTTCGACGCAGCGAGGTTCGGTGTCTGCAAGCATCCGAACTCCGCCGGCAATATGGGCGAACGCCGTTACGATCTGGTACCTGGAAATCCCGACGATTCGATTCTGGTCTATCGACTGGAGTCCACGATGCCGAAAGTGATGATGCCGCAGATCGGCCGGGACGTCGTTCACGCCGAAGGCGTCGCGCTGATCCGAGAATGGGTGACGTCGCTGCACGGTTCTTCTTGCGGCAATGTGGCGCCCCGCTAGCCAGAAGCCTAGGCTGAAACAAGGGCCACGCATTGGTGCCTCGCGGACCTTCCGATCTCATTTACACGCAACCTTCTATGGCGAGCGCTTCCTTGCCGTGCGTAGATACAGCCTGGGATTGTGGGAGGTCACAAATGCGATTTGGACCATTTCTTGGGCTGGCGCTTCTGCTGGCGCTACTGTGGGTAGGCGGCTTCGTCTTCTTTCACGTTGCCGGATTTCTTATTCATCTGCTGCTGATCTTTGCCGTGATCTCGCTGATTGCGCACTTGTTCACAGCCGCACGCACGGCCTGAAGTCACGGCCGGCAGAGCTTCCAGCGCTACAACCAACCCGTGCCACGCGATTGAGTGAGTGGACCCCGGGTGCCTATTTGTGCTGCAGCACCGGCACGATAGTCTCTTTCAGTGCACTGACAATCTGCTTGGCTTGCGCCTGGGTCAGGCCGGCCAGCTGAATCCTGTATCGCAGGTCGCTTTCTTTCTCGGTGTCCCAAACTTCATCGCGTGTGACCGAAGGACTGATGTGAATGCCGAGCTGCCGGACTTCCTGCTCCAGTTGATTGTCGAGTTCTTCGGCACGTTTTTGCCACCGTTCAAACACATCGTTATCCAAAGCAACCACCCACTTCGGTACAAAGGCCATGTCCCAAGTCCCCCTTGCCGCCAACAAGGTTGTCGCAAGCGCGGAAAGTTGGAAATGGTACTTGTGGCCATTCCGTAACTAGGAATGAATTACACGCTCGACTCGAGCCAAGCGATAAGTCACTCGGAGTTATGAAACGAGAGCGGGAAAGAATCCGGCGATGAGTGAAAGTGACGACGCCCGCTGCCAGCAGAAGAGATCTGCGAGTGAGAGATCAGGCGGCAATGAGGGTGATTGGGAAAACCCAGCAGTGTAAAAAATTGGTGCCCGAGAGAGGACTCGAACCTCCACGTCCTTGCGAACAGTAGAACCTGAATCTATATTTGGCTCGTTGACAGGATGACGCACAGAAACGTAGGGCAGCGAAAAAACCTTCTGTCCATGCGCCTGGCGCGAGCTTCATGGCCAGCAGGAACAAGCACCTCCAGCCACCGGTTTGAAAATCCAACTGACACCAGAACTGGCACCATATGCCCGTCGGTCCTGGCCTAGTTGCGCCGACCGACCATATCAAGTTCTTCGGCGGTTCCGAATCGAAGTAATTCTTTCCGGGGATCGACGCCGGGGTGGATCACCCCTCCGCCCCCTCCACGATTGCAATAGGGCCAGCCGTCAGACCCAAAAAACTTTCAGAGGCTGTATACACTTCAGGCCAGGGGCAAACCGGGGTTTATCGGGACTTGGTGGTGATATTGTCATCCGTCGAGGGCTATGCGTGTTTCTGGCGATTATCATGCTGATGATTTTGCTCCTCACGGGTCTGCCATTTTCCGCCAGTCGCCGCAAGAGAACGTGCGAGAGCTACGATCCTGGTCAACGGATCGCACCATGTTCGCACTCATACGGTCTGGCCAGGAGACAGGTCTCCAACCTCGGTACTGCCTTCTATCGTTTTGCCTTAATCCTGAATTCACTAGTATAAAACGCTACTTAGCGAAGCGGGAGGGGACACCCAATTTGCCTGGGCGTCCTTTTCTGCGGCGTCTCCAGCCGCCAAGATCCAGAGCAACACGCATGCAGGCTTCACGAAGTTCGTCGGCGAGGGCGGTGTCAACCATTGCGCGAGCCACCACCATGCCACCAACGCACAATGCAGCAAGGGCTTGGCCGTTGTCGTGACGAGGCTTTTTCTTTGCGGGCAAACTACGCTCCAGCGCACTGACCATAGCCAGGAATACAGTTTGAAAAACATGTTTGGCCGCCTTGTGGCTGCGGGCCACATCACTGGGCAGTGCAACCATCGGGCAGGAATTCTCCACATCCTCGTAATGCTGGCGCGACAAGTACGCTCGTACCACTTGTGGCCCCACATCGGTTGAGGTGAGGTCCACCTCGACGCCTTCCCAGCAACTTTTCCAGTTGGGATCGGTGAAGAAGCAGCCCAGAACATCGGCGTAAAGGTCCGCTTTGCTTCGGAAGTAGCTGTAAAAGCCGCCGTGGGTGAGGCCGGCCCCGGCCATAATCTGTTGCAACGATACGTTGTCGAAACCGTGGCGGTTGAAGAGGCGCCGAGCGCTCTCGATTATCTTCTTACTTACTTCACGTCGATGAGCTGCTGGATAAGGCATGGGAACTCCTGTAGTGCCGCGCCAAAGTATGGCTCGGAATGTGGGTATTGAAAATATGTTCTTGAACATATTTTGACTGGATGATGGGATAGGCGTGGGAGGGAGTCAAATATTTTGGGGGAGGGACACATTGAGAGAGAGTGGAACGCAAGGGGAAGTGCGTAGCGTGATGACGCGGCGGCGAATAATCGGCGCAGCAGCGACGCTGGCGGGCCTTTCCGCGGCATTCGGCACGCAATCCGTGGCGGCGCAGGAAATGAAGAAGGTGCCTGCAAAGTCGGGCAACGCTAAGCGTACGTCGCTACATCAGGAGGTTGGTTTGCCGGCCAGCCCGGATCGCATTTATCACTTGTTGCTTGATTCCAATGAGTTCGCCGAATTGTCTGGAATGCCAGCGGAGATTGAGGGCGTGGCCGGTGGGGCATTCGCTATGTTTGGGAAGGCAATTTACGGACGCAACGTGGAGCTGGTTCCGAACGAGCGTGTGATTCAGGCATGGGGCGACACCGGTTGGGGCCCGGGCGTTTATTCCATTGCGAGATTCGAGTTGAAGAAACAGGGATCGGGCACCCGCGTGGTGCTGGATCACACGGGATTTCCGGAGGGCAGCTACGATCACCTGTATGTCGGCTGGAAGGGCCATTATTGGGAGCCCATGCAAAAATATTTCTCTGGAAAATGAATGCGATTACTTAACAAAACCCTTTACTTCGCGGATCGTCGTTCGAGTCGAGGTATTCCATGCCAAGTGGCCCGATGGCCGTCACTTGGGTGACGTATTCGCCTGATTTCGCCCAGTGGAAGTCGGGCGTATTGCCGGGCAGAACAATAACCGCGCCTGGCGGGTAGGCTTCCAACTTTCCGGGTCAAACTGATCACCTCGTCCGATGTAGAAAACACCGGAAATCACTGTGTAGATTCGGTCCTCGGGGTGTTTGTGCGGCAGCAACTTCACGCCGCCCGGCACCTTGACCCTGATCATGTAGGGACTAGGCTCCGACGCCTTACCGGAAATTATGGCGAGGCCAGCCTCAGGCAGATATGCCGGGAATGGCTTCCAGTCAATGTCTTTGGGCAAGAGGGATCGAAAACCGGCTTGGTTATTCTGGGACATTGGGACGCCTCTCCGACATCGCGTAAAGAATCGAGCGCAGTATAGGGAACTGAATTTGAATCGGCAACGAGGGTAAATTCCAGCGGTCCTGCAGAAAGTGATTCAGTGCTGTAGTCTTCCGTGATTCGCCCAGGGATACACATGGATTGGTCGAATATCGCCCCGCGGGACTTGATGTCCGGTTGCGGCTTATCGGGAACTGCAGAACACTTACTTGAGGGATGCGCTTGCTGGGTTTGGAAGACCTTAAGGCCAGTCCATTTCGAGCGAATAGATTTCTGTAGTGCTGATGTCGCGGGCGAATAGCGGAGAGTCATCCGGAGCAAGTCCGAACCAGGGCCCGAAGGTTCCGGTCGTGAGCCCCCCAATACTTCCAAGCTCGCCTACGTTCTCGATCTTGCGATCACTAAGCCGCAAACGGACGATGCGGTAACCAACGCCCGGCGCATGATCGTGAAAGTCCTGAAAATAGAGATACTTTCCGTCTCGTGACCAGTTCTCGTAGCCGACTGCATGTCCGAACAGTTCGGTCCACTTCTGAGAGGCAAAGTCAAACAGCATCAACGTGCGGGTTGCAGTCGTGATGCCGGCAATCTGTCTTCCATCTGGAGACCAATGGGGCGAAAAAATTCCATTGGAACCAGGCAAGGGGGAAACGTGTTTGGACCTAAGATCGATGATGTAAATCGGTGCGTTGGGTATAAAAACGGAACCGAAGACCAGCGAGTTCCCGTCCGGTGACCAGTTCGCATCCATCTGAGTTTGCTCGCTGGGGAAAATTCGCTGCGGAGTGCCGCCATTGCTCGGGATCAGGAAGATATTCCAGCTCGCATCTGGCGTAATGGCGTTGAAAGCGATTTGTTTTCCGTCCGGCGACCAGCGCGGCAAAAAGGCACGCCGCATAGGACGAAAGGTGAGTTGGAGCGGCTCACTTCCATCCACTTTGCTCCGCCATAGCATGCCATCGGGATAGGAAGTGTAGGCTACCCATTGACCGTCTCGTGAGAATGCCAGGCCCTCCGCGGAGATTCCCGAGAGGTAGGGCACAAACCGGCGGCTGCCCAAGTCGTACCGGATCACTTCAGATCGTTGGGAAAGACCGACCGCGAAGATCTTTTTGCTATCCTTGCTGGGCGAAGGATCCGCTAAACTCAGCGGGCCCGCAGTCAACTGGATTGGGTTGTCATTGCGTTTTTGCCAGGGGAAGCTTTTCGCTTCCGACAAACCCCAAAGATCGATTCTGCCGTCGATCATCTTCTCAAAAATGAAAAACCGCCCATCTGGAGTCCATTCGCCACGAAGTCCCTCAAACATTTTGCGGAGCCGCGTCCCATCTGCGGAGGCTTCCATGATTGTCACGGATTCGATCACGGAATCAAACTGGCTAAATCGGAAGACCCGTGCGTCCGGTGAAAATCGAAAGGCAAGAGGTCTACTATCCACCGTCAGGAGTTTTCGAGGAGAGGAACCGTCCATGCGCACGGAGTACACGTCATGATCCTTGGCGTAAATGATGCTCGTTCCGTCCGGACCGAACCGCGCATCCCCCGCGACGATCGTACCGACGCGCCGCGGCGATCCTCCCGCTACCGGCTGCACCCACAGCGCACCACCTTCTCTTGCTTCGCCATCGTTACTCCCTACCAGAAGATCGGTTCCCTCTTTTGACTGGTCAAGCAACACAGGCTGTTTGATCGGCGTGGAGAGGGGAACGACCTCTCCACCTTTGACGGGCACTTGAGCGATGAGATTACGTGGACCACGTAATACCTCATTGAAATAGATTCGCGAACCGTCAGTGCTCAGCGGGCCGAATTTTGTCTGACCGTCTTCGGTAAGCCGCGTGAAACGCAGGATTCTTGGCGCGCTCGGAGTTCGGAAAACCGTCTTCCAAAGGGCCAGCGCGCCAACAATGACTACGACCGTACCGAGTATCACCGGCACGTAGTAGGTGCGTCTCCCCTTGGCCTTTGGTTTATCGACGAGAACGTCAGCGACAAGTGGATTGGAAGAAGCGACGCCATTATTTACAGGCGCTACGAAGCGATACCCCCGCCGAGACAACGTTTCGACGAATCGCGGGTTCTCCGCCGAATCGCCCAGAGCTTCACGAATCTTGTTGATGGCGGTATTCAGATTGTGATCGACATCTACGAACGTATCTGGCCAAAGCCGCTTCTGCAACTCCTGACGCGTCACGACTTGGCCAGGTTGCTCTAGCAAAATCGCGAGCACCTGGAACGGCTGATCACTGAGTTTTAACCGTACTCCGCTCTTACGCAATTCGCCTGACCGAAGATCCACTTCGAAGGTTGCAAAGCGAATAACCTGAGCGTTTTGGATCGCTTTCTCCACCGGCGGTTATCTCTATGGTATGAGCCTAACACTGAACGGTCTAGCGCCAGTTGCGACTGAGAGGCGATATGGCTCGCCAACTCCCGGTTCGCGTTACCGGCTTAACGGGCTGATCGAAATCGGCAGACCTGAGCACGAGGCCCTTGAAGTCGCTAAACAAGCACTTAGGAGCCTAAAAGCCCAGCAGGTTGACGCAATGGTCGGCGAAACACTAGAGCCATAAGATAGATGGCTACATCTATTTGCCGTGCGTTTGAGTATAGTCGAACTAAGACAATCTCATCGACTTACTCGTGGCAGAAGACTTACGACGACTTCGTTCTGGAGATGGACTTACAGCAAGTGCCAGGTCGTGTTGTGGAAGCTCTAAGGGCGATTGAGGAGCGGCGCGAAGTTGCATTGTGTACGCAGGCCTTGAACACGTGGCGATTGTTAATGCCCGAAAAGCACTGGCAACTCTCTCGGTCAAGCACCGATAATCTGCGTTTAGCCACTTAGGCTACAGCGGCTTGTGCGAGTACTCCGAAGCTGCTCATTGCTTCGGCTTCAGTAGCATAGACGCTAAAAACCGTCAGCAATCTCGTCAATTGCAGCAGATCATGAAACTTCTTTCCCAAATCAGATAGGTGCACCGCTGTGCCTTGTTTCTGAGCGCTAACGTGAGCGGATACCAGTATCCCCAGTCCGGTGCTGTCGATGTACGTGACATTCGCCATGTTCAGCACAATCTTCTTTCCATCGCCAATTAGGCTCTTTAGTCGCTCGCGAAGAGCGTTGCTTTCCTCGCCAAGAAGGATGCGACCCTTCAAAGCGACGACGGAGACATCCTCTATTTGATTGGTTGATATAGTTAATTTCATGTTTCACCTCAGCTCGATCAACGAATCCAAGCTGTCATTAGAGGCACCGTGGCGACGCCAACTAGAAAAAAAGCAACTACGCACAATACATAGTCGAGGGAACGAAAGGGCTGTGGCATCCGTTTAGGCTGTCACCTCAAAACAATGATAACCAGGAGGCTGCCGCAAAACTGTTCAGTTTGGAACACTTTTTATGCCCTAAAGCAGCTACCCCGCTCCAAGCTGTCCTGTTAACGACAGTCAGAATAAATGGGATGGACCACAATCCTTGCTGACCGGCTCGGAGGCCCCGATGAAACGTTTAATTCATAATCCGAC
>DATNCJ010000107.1:0-5422 GCA_035607215.1 Candidatus Eiseniibacteriota bacterium | reverse complement strand
ACACAGTCAAGCCGCCGATCACTCTGGAAATCGCCTTCAAAAACTATACCCCCGCCGAAGCCCTCTCATTCCTCCATTCCATTCAACGAGTTGACGCTCACACCATCCGCTTCGTAGCCAAAGACATGCCCGAAGCCCAGGATTTCATCGACTTCCTTGACCACTACAACCCCGACATGACCCCATAGAAATCCTCGTGGCATAGGCTTCAGCCTGTGTTCGGTGGTTCTGGCTGGGGGGTGCCACTCCTTTGAGAGTTTCAAGGGTGTGGGGCAATCAAATTTCAAGCAAAACCAAATCCGCGTGGCGCCGTCACTGGCTTCCCGTCGCCGCATCCGCCGCCGGCGCCAGCGCCCCCCGAATTGCGCCGGTCAACGACTCCTCGAACGAGTCGTCTCCAAACCCCTCGACCCGATAAACGATCTTCCCATGGCGATCGATCACCAAAACCGTCGGGAACGAGTTCACCGCAAACATCTGATCCAAGCCGTCCGCAAACACCACGGTAGTCCGCGGCTTCACCTCGGCTAGATAAGGCCCGACCAGGCTTTCGTCCTCATCGCAATCCGCATCCAGAAACAACACGTCCCGGGCCTGATCGAATTGCATCGCCACCCGCTCAAAAATCGGTTCCATCGCCCGGCAAGGCCCGCACCACGTAGCCCAGAAATTCACCACCAGAATCTTCCCTCGCTCTTCCGCCAAGACCAACGGAGGCCCATCGCCGGCCCGCCGCAAAGTAAAATCATACGGTTCCTTGGCCCCTGCATTCTTGTGCGCACGCGAAGACCCCGGCCTCGTCGTCAATTCATCGTAAGTCCGCAAGAGATAGTCGCCCAGGCCGTCATCGGTGCCGTGTACGAGCCGCCAAACATTCCCCAGTTTCTGCCGCACTCCTCGCCGTTCCGCTCCGCCCTTGGCGTTGTCACTCAGCGCAAACGCCCGCGCGTATTGCTGGATGGCCATCAGCGGTTCCTTATTCATCTCTGCAATTTCACCGAGCTTTTCCGCAGCTTCCGCATTGGGCGATAAAAAGTACGCTTCTTGGAAATCCCCCTGCGCCTTGGAAGTCTCTCGCAATTTCAAATAGAGGCGCCCGCGAACCAGCAACACCGACATGCGGTCGCGATTCCGCTCGCTCTCCCATTGCTCCTTGGAAACCTTGGGCGACTTGTCCGCGCTGTTGCGCTCGATGAATTCCAGCACCCGCGAAGCATAATTGCTCGCTCGGCGAACTCCCGCTTCATCTCCGTTCCGCTCCAGCAGCTGGATCGTCAGCAAAGTGATCGACATATCCTCCGGCGACAAGGCCACAATGCGTTCCGCATACTGCGTGGCCTGCGCCGAATCCCGCAGCTGCAGGCAAGCCTCCACGAGCGCCCGATAAATTCTCGTGCGCTGCGACGCCTGGGGATATTTCTTCAGGAAAGCTTCAAGGTTCCGAACCAGTGCCGCGCGATCATTCCCCGCGCTATCAATCGCCTGCTGCAATTCTTCGTCAGGAGTAGGAGGTTTCGGCGCCTGCGCCTGCTTTGTCGCGACCTTGGGAGCCGCCGCGCCCTTCTTGTCGCTATCCTGCTGCCCTGAGGACGCGGTTGTCGCAAGCGAACCGAGCAGGGAGCCAAGCACACAAAGCAGGGCAAACGATTTGGGTAATGAAGCCGTCACAGCTCCATTCTATTCAAATTCCCAGTGGGACACGCAATTTCAACTGCAGGACCGCCGCTCTTGTCATCCCGACCGAAGCGACCCGGCTGTTTCTGGGGCGCGGTTTGAGCGCGCCGGCTTGCCCGGAACCTCTAAGGGTTCGCGTAATGGGGGACCCTGGCGTGATTGCTCGCCGCGAGAATTGCTGAGAGCTCCGCGCCGTGTATTTAAATTGCCCCTACGATTACGATTTCCTCACCCGGATCTCTCCCGACACGGTGTGCACTTCCACCCGCGCGCCGCCGCTGCCCACGCGCGCTCGCAGCGAGTGCTTGTCCTGTTCTTCGACAATGATGGGCACGTCAGCTTTGATCTGCCCGGAGATGGCTTCAGCCGACAAATGGAAATTGGCATCCGTAGGAATGCCCAGTTGCACCAGTCCGGAAACCGTCTTCAAATCCCAATAACTGTTCGACCCGGGATTTCCGTTTACGTCCACGCGGCCCGATGCGGCGCGAGCCTTCACATCGCGCGTCGCGCCATCCACCTGCACCGATCCGCTTGCCGTATCTGCCTCCACTCGCCCGCCTGGCGAACTCACATGCGTGCTGCCCGACAGCGAACTGATCTTCACATCGCCCTTGATGTTCGCTACCCGTACACTGCCCGACGCGCTCGACGCCCGAATGTCCTCTCCGATATTATTTGCATCGATCGACCCGCTCATCGTGGTCAACTGCGTCGATCGTTCGATGTGATCTGCATTAATCGACCCCGAAGCCGCCTCCGCTTTAACCGGACCGCGCACGTTTCGAATCGTCTGCGATCCGGAAGCGACCATGGTGCTCACTTCGGTCTCGCGCGGCACCTCAATCACGTAAGCAATGGAGATATTTCGCACCCGTGTCAAATCCTTACCGATGCGGATCACATCGCCCTTTTGTTCCACAGGCGGATTCGACACGATCTCGTTTAGCCGGTCTTTCGGGCTCCCAAAGCCCATCCCATAAGACTTCACCTCGCCATGCACGTGAACTTTGCCGTCCGCGCTACCGGTGATCGACACATCGCCCGAAGCATTGCCCACTTCCAACCGCATTGGCGCCGTGACGGTCAGGGTGCGATCAAAACTCCCGGTAACCGCAGGCCCCACAGCGCAGCCCGCCGCCAGCGTCACAGCGATCAGGGCAACAAAACAGCCCGCAGCAATGCTCAACCCACGATGCCTCATGCAACCTCCGCAGCGCCAACCACCTACTCTGCGCCGACACCACAGATACGCAAAAACAAACCTCAATGTTCCGAGGGAACCTGTAGCTCAGGCCTTCAGGCCTGAGGGTTTAGACGCTGTAGGGGCGCACTTCATGTGCGTCCCTGCCATCGAACAAATCACGCCACCAACGCATACTCGAAACAGGACACCCGATGACAGGCAACGCCCACGCTTCCATTAGCTGCTACTAGCGGTTCAGTCCGATCTCAGGGCGATCTCTGCCAATGCTTAACAGGCAGCCTGCCGCATCTACTCCGTCTTCCTCACCGCAATAACTTCGTTCAAAGACCCTTGCCGGTATCCATCCAGATCCAAAGCCACAAACGTAAATCCAGCCCGTTTCAAATCGCGCGAAATTGCCGCAGTCATCTCCGGCGCAACCGCCCGCGCCATCTCTTCGGGTGCGATTTCCACGCGCGCCAATTTGTCATGCAGCCGCACGCGAAATTGCCGGAACCCGAGCTCCCGCAAAGCCGCTTCGCCGCGCTCGATCAACCCCAGCCGCTCGGGCGTGACCTCGGTCCCATAGGGAACCCGAGACGCCAGGCACGCCGATGCGGGCCGATCCCAGGTTGGCAGCCCGGCCTGCTGCGACAACCATCGAATCTCCGCCTTCCGCAATCCGGCATCCAGCAATGGCGCCATCACCCGATGCTCGCTAGCTGCCCGGTGGCCTGGACGAAAATCCAACGTATCGTCTGCGTTCACTCCGTAAGCGGTCGCCGTAAATCCGCGCGCCAGAGCAATGGCGTCCAGCTCGGAAAAAAGTTCGTCCTTGCAGTAAAAGCAGCGATCCGAAGCGTTCGCTCGATACGCCGGATTCTCCATTTCGTGTGTATCCACAAATTCATGCCGGATCCCGGTCTTGCTGACAAATTCTTCCACCATGTTCCGATCGTGAGCAGAGAAACTCGGCGAAACCGCGGTAACCGAAAGCGCTTTTTCTCCAAGCGCGCGTTGTGCCGCCCAAGCCAGATAAGCGGAGTCCGCGCCCCCCGACAGCGCCACAATCACCGAGGACAGCTCACTCAAGAGCCCGAGCAGCCGCGCCTGTTTGACTTCTGCCGACGAGTCGTCCGGCGAAACCGCCCGAATTGGCACAAATGCCGTCATTTCAATTGCCGAGTATATCGTACAACTCGCGCCCTTCGCTTAGCGCTTCGCTCGCCGAAGCGTTAGCCAGTTTGGCTCTCCTCACTGAAAATCCAGCAACACATCCACCTTGTTCTGTCCTTCATCCCGATTGAGCCAGTGGCTGACCTTGTCATAATGCACCGGCAGATTCCCAAAAATATCCTTGGGTTCAGACTGCAGCTTGGTCAGAAATTCCTCATACACCGCCTTGTCAAACAGTTCGCCACCCTGAGGAAACGGCCACGCCTCCCGCAAGTGTTTTTCCGCCGCGATAGACAATCCCGTGATCGTGAGCGCCCCGAACTTGTACGGCTTACCCTCCTCAATCTTCACCTTGTACGAGATCGTGTGCGCGGCGTCGTCATACGCGGGCGTCGCGTCCACCTTGGCGTCGAGATACCCGACGTGCGCGTACTCGTCGCGAACCTTGTCGAATCCCGCTTCTACCTGCATTCCGTCCGCAACGTCGCCCGGCTTGAGTCCCAAATCGCTGTTTAGCGTAATCGTCGACAGCGTCGAATTCCCGCTCCAATCCGCGCCCTTCCAGTGATACACCGCTCCCGGCGTGATGGGCACGAATACCGGAATCTGCTCGGGCAATTTCTGGTTCGGGTTTCCGGTCAGCCGGATTTCCGGGGGCCCAAGTTTCGCCCGCAGATATCCTTGCTTCAAATACACCGGTCGCACCTGTTCGGTCAGAAACAAATCAATAGCCATGCGCGAATATGGCTTGCCCTTCAACTCCGAAAGGCTTTGTTGAATCTCGTTGGAAGTGTTCAGCGCCGTGTCGCTGAATTCCAGATGCGAAATCTTGAGCGAGCCGCCTTCGATATGAAACGCCTGAACATTTCCTTCGCCGTTGGGATTGTCGATCGATTGATGTTCGACCGCCGCTTGCAATCCGTGCGCAGCCAGAAACTCGCTCACCGCGGTTGACGCGTCTTCGACGATACCTCCGGCTCCAGGAAGAGTTCCGTCATAGAACGAAATCTTCTTCCTAATGGCATCGTTCAGTTCGCCGTCGGTGAACCACGGAATGTTATCGAAGTATGCAGGAATGCGTGGAGCTTCATCGACGTGGAACGTCACGACCAGTCCATCGACGCGCGTCTGGAAGTTGTATTTCACATGCGCGAACAATCCGCTGGCAACTAACTTGTCCGCCGCGGCCTGAAGGTTATCGCGTCCTGCTAAAGTGTCCGGCTGCAATCCACTTAGCGCGACAACGACCGGCGGAGGAATCGACTTCAACCCGTCCGCATGAATCTCGCGGAGCGTCGCTGTGCCTGCCGCGGGCGAACTGTTCGGGGCGGGAGCGGACTGCGCATGCGCGTGGGCAGCTGCAAGCGTCGCGAGAGCGGCGAAAGC
>DATNCJ010000101.1:0-5962 GCA_035607215.1 Candidatus Eiseniibacteriota bacterium | reverse complement strand
CCCCGGTCTTAATGACAGCGTACATCGCTCCTCCGAGCCTACAGGCAAACAATAATTATACGGGCGAATCGCGCACTCCGTCAACGACGTACCGCGCGCTGATTGGGGACCAGCGTTCCAAGGCGGTCAAACTGGCGGTCTACAAGGAAGCCTGTTGGGCCGGCGGGCGCATGCAACTTTTGTGCCGGTCCGGGGTTAAAATGAGTGCGGGCCTCAGGTTCAGTAGGCCCCCCAAGCCCACTGTCGAGCCCCCAGGTAGCGGATCTCGAAGGGAGGTCCCGAGATGCGAATTTTTAGAATTGCGGCGGTAGCAGGTTTGGTGCTTGGAATTTGCTTGCTTGGCGCAGGCCAGACGAGCGCGCAGCGAATAGCGGTGGGCATTGGATACGGCCCGGCTTATGGCTATGGACCCGGGTACGCCTACGGCCCCGCTCCGGTCTGCGCTTACGGCTATTACGACTATTATCCTTACGCTTGCGCTCCCTATGGTTATTACGGTCCTGACTGGTTCGTTGGCGGCGTCTTCATCGGCGCCGGCCCGTGGTTCCGCAGCGGCTTTTACGGACATCGCGGGTTTTACGGGCGCGGATACTATGGACGCGGCTATTACGGGCGGGGATATTACGGACGCGGCTATTACGGGCGCGGATACTACGGCGGCCGCGGCTTTGTGGGCCGTGGCGGCACCAGCTTCAACCGCGGCGGCTTTAACCGTGGCGGCGTCAGCCGAGGCTTCGTAGGCGGCCGCGCGCGCGGCGGATTCGGGGCGCGCGGCAGCGTGGGAGGCTTCCATGGCGGAGGCGGATTCCACGGCGGCGGCTCCCGCGGCGGTCATCGCTGAACCATAGAGGCTAATTGCTAGAGCAAGCAAACCGACGGCCGGCAACTTTCGTTGCCGGCCGTTATCTTTTCATGGGACAGTTTTTCGAAGCATCATGTGGCTGTACATTCTGGAAGAGAAGGCAGGCCGTGGTTAAGGAAGTTGAAACGATAGCCGAGCATCATCTTGGCAATCAAAGGAGCGTTGGCAGCGGCCGCGCCAAGTCCCATCATGGCCATCAGATAGAAACCTGGGTGGACGATGGCTCCAGTTGTCACCATCCGGAAACCGAAAAAGATCGCAGTTGAGAGTAATCCGAAACCCACAACAGCTAAATTGACTAAAGCCGATTCTTGCTGAGTGATTTTTGCCTCGTTATTTAGCTTTAGGCTTATAACCATTTGATTTCTTAACGTTCATCTGCTAGAAATGTCGCCCACCGATACTTTCGGCACGTGTTTCGCAGCGAGCCTTGCTGCAGAAGTTGGCATTGAGCCGAGTCGGAGCAACCCCGCTCGACTGGCTTTCCCTTCTGCCAAAAACCCTGGTGCGCAGGTAGCTCGTATTCTAAGGAGGCTCTTCAGATGAAGAGAATGCTCGGTATTTCTGTCTTTTTTGTTCTCGCCGCGGTTTTGGGATTGCTGCCGGCGGCGCCAGGGATCAGGGCGCAGTCCACGACGGACGGCGCGATCGGCGGCACAGTTTACGATTCGAGCGGCGCGGTGTTACCCGGCGCAAAGATCGAGGTGCGAAACAACGGCACCAACGCGGTGTTTTTGGATAGCACGGACGACAACGGTTTCTTCCGCGTAACCAAATTGACGCCGGCGAGCTATACGGTGAGCGTGGAAGCGGCGGGCTTTGCATCGTTCCGCGCTGAGCAGGTGGTCGTGCAGGTCGGAACGATCACGGATCTGCCGGTGCACTTGCAGGTGAGCTCCACGGGAGCGACCGTGCTGGTCACTTCCGAGATGCCGCAGATCAATACCACCTCGGCGGACTTTGCGCCGATCGTGGATCAAACACAGATCGCGAATCTACCGATTAACGGCGGGCGTTGGTCCGATTTCGCGCTGCTGACGCCCGGCGTGGTGAACGATTCGAACGGATTCGGCCTGCTGAGCTTCCGCGGGCAGAGCACGTTGATGAACAACAACACCATCGACGGCGCGGACAACAATCAGGCGTTCTTTTCCGAAGAGCGCGGCCGCACGCGCGCGGGATATTCCAGCGCAAAGGCTGCGGTGCAGGAGTTCCAGGTCAACAGCTCCAACTACAGCACCGAATACGGCCACGCCGCTGGCGCGGTGGTGAACACGGTGACCAAGAGCGGCACGAACACGCTGCATGGCGAAGTCTACTTCTACGACCGCGACAACGATTGGGGCGCGACGAATCCTTTCACCAGACTGACCACGCAAACTTCGCCGGGCGTGTTTACGTCCGCGCTGTTCAAGCCTACCGACGTACGCAAGATGTATGGATTCGGCGTAGGCGGCAAGATCATCAAGGACAGGTTGTTCTACTTTTTTGCGTTTGACCGCTACGACCGCAACTTCCCGGGCTTCGCCGCGGCTACTAGTCCGAGCGCCTTTTTCGCGACCCCGTCGGCTGCGAACATCGCCACGTTGGCGGCAAACCTGGGAGTCTCCACGGCCGAGGCGCAAACCGACTACACCAATGGTCTGAACGGTCTGGCCAGCGAATTGGGGGAAGTGCCACGCAAGGGCCAGCAGACGATCTTCTTCCCCAAGATCGATTGGGTCATCAACTCCAAGAATCACGCGACGTTTGAAGTGAATCGCATGCGCTGGGTTTCGCCGGCCGGTATTCAGACGCAGGCCAGCGTGCCGTTCGGGATCGCCAGCTTCGGCAACGACTACGTCCGCGACACCTGGGGCGTAGCCAAGCTCTACACCTTTTTCACCAGCAATTTTTCGAACGAAGCGCGCTTCCAGTATGGCCGCGATTTCGAATTTGAGTTTGCGCAGCCGTCTTCGCCATACGAAATTGCGAACCTGGTGAATCCTCCGGGCTACACCAATCCGCTGGGATTGGCTCCCGACGTCAACATCACCAACGGATTCGACTTCGGCGTGCCCACGTTCCTGCAGCGCGTGGCCTTCCCTGACGAGCGGCGCACGCAATTCGCCGACACAATTTCGTGGAGCCATGGCGCGCACACCTTCAAGTTCGGCGTGGACTACGCGCACACCAACGACCTCGCCCAAAACCTGCGCTTCCAGTACGGCTCGTTCGCCTACAGCTCGCTGGTCAACTACTTTTCCGATTTCTACAAACCCAATAGCTGCGGCGCGGCGCACAATCTGGCGTGCTACACCAGTTTCCAGCAGGCCTTCGGCCCTCTGGCATTCCAGTTCAACACCAACACCTACGCGGTCTTCGGCGAAGACAACTGGCGAATCGCCCGCCGCCTGACGCTGACGCTCGGCCTGCGTTACGACTACGCGATGATGCCACCGGTATTCAAGGACCTGGTCAATCCGGCCATCCCGGGAACAACGCGGCTGCCCGCTGACAAGGATAATTTCTCGCCGCGCGTGGGATTGGCCTATGACGTCTTCGGTGACGGCAAGACTTCACTGCGCGCGGGCTTCGGCATGTACTACGGCACCATCATCACGTCGGCGATTTACAACGCGCTAGTCAACACCGGCAGCCCCAACGGGCAACTGTCGTTCTTCTTTACGCCGACATCGCCGAATACCACGACGTTCCCCAAGCTGCTGCCAACTGCGCCGCCACCTTCCAGCGGCCTCACCGCGGTTTTCTTCGATCGCCACTTCCAGGCGCCGCTGATTTACGAGACTGACCTGACCATCGAGCACGAAGTCGGATGGAACACCGCGGTCGGCGTGACCTACCTCGGCAGCTTCGGTCACAGCTTGCCGCAATTTGTGGACAGCAACATCAGCCCATCGACGGCCACCATCACCTACAACGTCGCCAGCGGCGGGCCGGAGACAGACCCGACGTACACGACCACCTTGTTCAAGGGGCCGCGGCCGAACCCGGGTTTCGGTTCGATCACCAATCTCTTTAGCGGGGCGCGCTCCAACTACAACGCGCTTGTCGCTCAGGTCAACCACCGCATGTCGCACAACGTTTCCTTCGGCGCGAACTATACGTTCTCGCACGCGCTGGACACCGGCGTGAATGCCGCAACGTTCACCGACACCAACGACCTGCTCAATCCTTTCAACATCGGCTTGGAATACGGCAACTCCATCTTCAACATTCAGCACCGCTTCGTTGCCAACGCGGTGATCACTTCACCGTGGCATCGCGCCGGCTGGAGCAATTACCTGGTTGGCGGCTGGGAACTTGCGCCGATTTACCAGGTTCAGAATGGACTGCCATACTCGCTGGTCACCAGCGGCAACGCTCCGGGCGGCTTGAGCAGCGGCGTCAACGGATCGAATGGTCGCAAGGGCCTCGACAACATCGGCCGCAACTCGTTCACGCTGCCACGCACGCAGGTTGTGGATCTGCGCATTTCCAAGACCATCCCGATCACCGAGCGCTACAGCCTCGAAGTTCTGGGCGAGGGCTTCAACCTGTTTAACCACGTCAATGTGACCACCGTGAATACTACCGGGTACATTGTTAGTACGACGGGGACCATTACCAACGCGAATGGCACCGTCCCCTGCAGCACGGCATCGCCGTGCCTTACCTACAACACACCGTTTGGTACCGTGAGCAATGCGAACAGCAACTTCGCGTATAGCTCGCGGCAGATCCAGATCGGCGTGCGATTCAAGTTCTAGCCTGATCTGACAAGAACAATCAAACGCGGCGGCCCCGTCAGGCCGCCGCGTTCTTGTTTTCACGATTTCCTGAAGCCGCTGCTCCCTACGCGTGGGGATGCGACTTGTCGTAGACTTCCATCAACTGGCGGATCGATGCATGCGTATATTTTTGCGTGGTGGAAAGCGACTGATGCCCCAGCAGCTCCTGAATGGCGCGAAGGTCGGCGCCGTCCGCAAGCAGATGTGTGGCGAACGCATGGCGCAGCGAATGCGGATGCAAATCCCAATTAATGTTCACCAGCCGCACGTATTTTTTCACGATGCGCCCCACCGATCGCTGTGTCAGGCGGCGCCCCGCGTAGTTCAGGAACACGGCTTCGGCATGCGGCATCGCGCGGCTCTCGCTCGCCGGCCGCGATTTGCGCCCGCGCTTTGACTGCGCCTGTACCTGCAGTTGTTCGCGCAATGGCCAGTACTTGTTGAGCGCCTCCTGCGCTTTCGATCCGTAAGGAACGATGCGTTCCTTGTTCCCCTTACCGCGGACGCGCAGCATCTTGTCGTTCTGCTCGATGTCCACCCAATTAAGTCCCGTCAGCTCGCTGACACGCAGGCCCGCGGCGTAGAGCAACTCCAACAGTGCGCGATCTCGCAGCAGCAGCAAACCGTCATTGCGCGGCTTGCGCTTCGGCGGTTTTTCCCCCTGTGACCCAGGACGTGCGCGTTTGCGTGACGATCCAGCGGCATTTGTTCCTTCCGGCAACTCCATCTCCGCAAGCTGATTCAGAAACCCGTTCATCTCTTCGGCTGAAAGCACCGACGGTACGCGCTTCGGCAATTTCGGCGTGGGCACCAGCCGCGCGGGGCTTTCTTTCATCATGCCTTCGCGCACGCAATATTTGAAAAACGAGCGCAGCGCCGCCAGTTTGCGGGCGATCGAGCTCTTCTCCAGCCCCTGATCGTGCAGGTGCCCGACGAATTCGCGAATCATGGTGTGCGTGATATGCAGAAGCGGCGGCGTTTCCGCTCCAGGTGGCGTCAGGTACGCGACGAACTGCGATAAGTCCTTGCCATAGTTCAGAATCGTGTGGGGCGAGGAATTCTTGACCGACTGCAGATATCGCATGAATTTTTCGATCGCCTGCTTCATCGGTCAGTTTCCAATTTTTCGCTGGCAATCAAGTTGGATGCGCAAACGCACCAACCGGAGGCCCGCAGTTGGAGACCAGGACGGTGCAAAAGCGAACAGGCTGGAACAAATGAATTACGGTTTGGCGCCAACTGGTGTTGCCGCTTCTTCGGGCTGAGATTGCGGCAGCGCTGCCGGCGCTGGTTCTGGGGCGAGTTGCTCCCAATCGCAGCCTTCCTTGAT
>DATNCJ010000080.1:0-37810 GCA_035607215.1 Candidatus Eiseniibacteriota bacterium | reverse complement strand
ACACGCTTCCGTTGCCGTTGGAATCGTCGCTACCACGCGTGCCGATATAGACCTTACCGTTTGCCACCGTCGGCACTGTGAATTTGACCGCGTTCCCCGCAGTATCGCGGCCGCCCGCAGCCTGCGAGCTATTCCACAGCTCGGTGTTCAGGTTGGTCGCGTCATAGGCGCGAAGCAGCGCTGGTCCGGCAGCCTTTGGTGTACTGTTGGTGCCATAGGCGTTGGTGCTCATGGCCCATACAATCCCATTCGTCGTTCCAGATGATGAAACCGACGGCGAGGATCCCGGAAAACCAAAAGTGTCTGCCGATTGCGAACTCGGCGTGGTGTTGAATGTCGAGCTCCCTGAGTTGAAGGCAAATGCCTTGAGTGAACCGGAGCCGGCCAAGTACAAGTTGTTGTTCCAGAATGCCGCCGTGGCAAAAATTGCGTTGCCAAACGGTACGGTTTGCACCACGTTGTTCGACGACGCATTAAAGCCGCCCATCCCGTCCCTGTTCAACACGAACAGTTGCCCATCTTTGCCGCCCCCAACCACCAAATTAGGGAAGGGGCCCGTATTGGCATTGATGAGCACGGCTGCGCCTCCGGAACCGAAGTCCCGGTCATTCATGCTCAGGTCGCTCTCATTGGAGGGCGCAAAATAGTCAACGACGGCAAGATTGTTGGCATTTAGTTTTAGGAACGACATGCCATAGTTGCTCTTTGAGGTGTCAAAGCTACCGTTTCCGGTGATGGCATACAAAAACGGCGTTTGCACGCCGTTAACATTCACCAGTTCAATCGCGGGAGCGCCACCAGCCATCCAGATGCCCGCGGCGTCGCCGTTCGGCGCTGCGTTAAACAACACCGGGGCTTGCCCCAAGTCTGCTGCGTTGTACCCGATAATCCAGCCATGGTAGGGCGGGTTGTCTCCATGTGCAGCCCAAGAGACATAAACTACGCCATTGAACAACGCCAGACCACATCGTTGGTTCTCTCTTAGCGGACTGAATGGCACATTTCCCCCGGAACTCCCGTCTCCGTTGCCAGGGACGGTGATTGCCGAAGTGATATCTGTCGGCCCGCTGAATTTCTCGCTTCCATCGGTCAGGCTAAGCGCATGAATTCGTTGATGGTAGGTGGTTGTACCGTTGTCTTTTGTCTTAGTGACCACATAGATCGTGCCTGTCGTGGAGTCGATGACCGGCGTCCCAAGTATTCCGATGTCCGGGAAAATATCCCCAGTGCCCACGTCTCCTTGATTTCCGTAGGTTTCGCCGCTAAAAATCAGGTTCTTGCTCCAGTACGTCACGCACGGATTTGCGTCGGCGTCAAAAACGTAGACGGAATCGCGCATGGTGGCCGCCACGATCACATTGTGGGTGCCGCCGCCAATGTTTACCTTCGGCACCCACAAGGGCTGCGCGTAAATTGCTCCGTCGGCGTTGCAGGAAAACAGCTTGCCGAAGGTTGACTCCGTTACACTGGAGGGCGTCAGGGCGAACTCTCGCGTGTTGCTTCCGTCGCGGTTGTTGTTATTGTGATACGTGAATACCCCGGGTAGATCGGTTGTGCCAATGGTCGTAGATGCGCTCTTGGTAACATCCGCTTTGCTCGTCGCTGTGACCACGGCGCTACCCGCAGCGGTGCCGGTTAAGGTTGCGGTCGTTGCCGTCTGTGCGCTCAGTGTTCCAGTTCCCGTCACCGACCACGTCACACCCTGATTGCCAGTATCGTTTGCCACCGTGGCGGTGAAGTTCAGTGCCTGCGAGACCACAATCCCGCCGCGCTTGGGAGTTAGCGTGACCGCCACCGTTCCTCCGCTGGCCGCCGTCACCGTAATGGTCGCTGAGGCCGACTTTGTCCCATCCGCCACTGAAGTCGCCTTCAAAGTCACTGTCGCGGGAGTCGGCACGCTCCCGGGCGCGGTATACGTCACTGCGGAACCGGAAGCGCTTGTGGTCGGGGAAACCGTGCCGCATGCGGTGCCGCTGCAACCTGTGCCAGTCACCGTCCAGGTCACACCCTTGTTTGCCGAATCGTTGCCAACCGTCGCGGTAAAGGCTTGCGTACCGTTCACGGTTACGTTGGCAGTAGTCAGTGACAATGTCACCGTGATGGGTGCCGTTGTCGTCGTGACGGTTATCGTCGCCGAGGCGGACTTCGTGGTGTCAGCCACCGATGTCGCCTTCAACGTTACCGTTGCCGGATTCGGAACCGCAGCTGGCGCCTTGTAGCTCACGGCCGCACCCGAAGCACTCGATGTCAGCGTCACTGTGCCGCAGGCTGCACCCGTGCACCCCGCACCGGTCACCGTCCAGGTGACTCCTTGGCCGGCCGTGTCGCCGGTCACTGTCGCGGTGAAGGCTTGCGTCCCGTTCACCGTGACGTTGGCTGTAGTGAGTGACAAGGTCACGGAGATCGGCGCCGCCACTGCCGTTACCGAGATCGTCGCAGACGCAGATTTCGTTGTGTCCGCCACCGACGTCGCCTTTAGCGTGACGGTTGCAGGGCTTGGAACCGCAGCTGGCGCCTTGTAGCTCACCGCCACACCCGAAGCACTCGATGTCGGCGTCACCGTGCCGCAGGCTGCACCCGTGCACCCCGCACCGGTCACCGTCCAGGTGACTCCTTTGCCGGCCGTGTCGCCGGTCACTGTCGCAATAAAAGCTTGCGTGCCGCTCACTGCGATGTTGGCTGTCGGCAGCGACAGCGTGACACCCACAGGCGGCGCAGTCGTCGTCAATGTAATCGTCGTGCCGGCCGATTTCGTGGCATCCGCTACCGCAGTGGCAGTCAGCGTGACGGTCGCTGGACTTGGCACTGCCCCTGGCGCTGTATACGTAACCGGCGTACCCGAAGCGCTCGACGCCGGCGCTACCGTCCCGCACGCCGCGCCGCTGCACCCCGCACCGGACAGCGTCCACGTTACTCCCTTGTTCCCCGAATCGTTCGCCACCATTGCCGTGAATGCTTGCGTGGTTCCAACCTGCACGCCAGCGGTCGCCACCGACATCGCCACCGAAATTGCCGCAGGCGGAGGCGTACTTCCACCGCCACCTCCATTGCCATTAACCGCTCCCGCGCAGCCGGAAAGCAAGGTGATCGCAACCAGAGTGACCACGGCGATGGAACGGGGTGCGCGACCCGTGCTGGATCGGTTCACGGTGGAATCTCCCGAAGGTAATACTTAACTTTTTTTTAGAGCTCTAGCGCTCGGGTGGGTAGAGCAGCTCTTCGTTCAGCTTCATGGCACATACACCCCTGTGCCATGGACCTCTGCGGAGGGATAGCGTAAGAACGGTACCATACGAAAGGCGGAAATCAACCACAAATGCGGTCATAAACAGTGCAGTTTTTGGACGGGTTGGAGGATCAGGAGAAAAGACGGCGAAAGAAAGCACGAACCCGGTTTACCACCGAATCTTCCGGTTGTGCGGGAGCAGCCGCGCTGGGGGTAGGCGCCGGCTTGGCGCTCTGCGCGGCGGCATTTAAGGATTTCGGACTGTCCTCCACCCGTCCTTGAAAGATCAGCGTCGGACGAACCCGCACGCGCCGCACTACCAGGATTAGCTTCGGGTCAAAATTGTCTTTCTGCACCGCGGCCTTCGCATCGTAAGCCAAAGGCGGCATAAACACCTGATATACCGGCTCTTCCTTGGGCTTGGCGGGCTTCTCCAGGAAGATATCCTCTCTCTTGCTCACTTCCTTCTTTTCGGTTGCCTGCTTTTTCTCGATCTCCTCCGGAGTGGCCAGCCGGCTGAACTCCGGCGCCTTCGGCGTCGTCTTACTTAGCGCTGCCTCGCAGCTGCAATGTCCCTGCGTGTTTTGCAGCCCCTCCAGCTGCCCATTGTTCACTAGCACGTCGCCGCCTTGCGGTACGATTACGTTCTGCGCCGTTAGCTGCTGCTCCAGGCGAATGGCGCCCGCGGTTGCCTTCACGCACATCGCCCCCGGCGTTTCAAATCCGATCAGCGCGTCCTGAGGGCCGTCCCCTATCGCAATGGGCTTGGCCTGAATCTGCGCCGTATAGATCGTCAGCACCGGCTTGTGCTCGATCCGCGCATGAATCACCCCGGTGTCCAACGCCAGGGTCAGTGCGCCGGCGGACTTCAGCACCGACAAGTGCGCCGGGCCGCAGATTGCGATTTGTCCGCCTTCCACCAAGTCCAGGCGTGCCTGTCCAGACTTCACGCGAATATCGTTGCCACTCCGCAGCATGGTCTTGACTTGCCCGCCGACGACCTCGACACTCATCGGCCCTTGCAGCGCGATGGAATCGCCTTCGATGGTCCCCACGGCGTCGTCCGAGGATGGATTGTCGGAACGCCCGGCAGCCGCTGTCAGCAAAGCGCCGCCAACCAGCATCGCCATCGCTGCTACCAGCTCGTACTGTCGTCTAGGAATGTAAACTTGCAACGCCAATCCCTTCACTCCGAACTGTTCAGATGCGTTAACCCGAATCCCGGCAGCCTTCCGGCATCCATCGCTATACTATACGACGGTCGCCACACGAGGCGCAGCGAGGGTTTCCTTGCCCGAACAGGCCCGCGACGCGGGGCTCGCATCGGTACACGCAGACGGCGCGCACAACAGCGAGCCGCAAACCGCCGTCAGCGCCCACTACGACGTCCGGCTGCCGGATCTTCCCTGGTCGCGCCGCATGCAAATTCCGCTTATCGCTGCCGCCGTTTATTCGGTGATCCGCATACTCGGCCCAACCCTGCGGTACGAGATTCTTGGCTGGCAGCATCCCGAGCGCGTTTACGCCGCCAGAAAACAATGCATCTGGTCGTTTTGGCATCGCGTGATCATTCCGATTGCCTGGTGGGCACGCCACCGCGGCATCGTAGTCATGAACACCACTGCCTTCGACGGTCAGTGGACCCGCAAGGTCATCGAATGGCTCGGATTCGGCACGGCCCAGGGTAGTTCGTCGCGCGGTGGCCTGCGCGGCCTTGCCGTCATGGCCAAGCGTCTGGCCGAAGGCCTCGACTGCGCCTTTACCATCGACGGCCCCCGCGGTCCGCGCTACGTCGCCAAGCCCGGCCCGGTCATGCTCGCCCGCAAAACCGGCTGCCCCGTGGTGGTCTTTCACATCGGCGTCGATCGCGGCAAGACCTTCGAGAAAACCTGGGATCACTTCCTGCTGCCGAGACCTTTCGCGCGAGCGGTGATGCTGGTTGCTCCGCCAATCTACGTCCCCGCAGATGCCAACCAGGAAACCCTCGAAGCCAAGCACGCCGAAATGCAGCGCGAGCTCGAACGCGTCCGCGATATCGCCGAATCCTGGTTCACTCTGACCGACGCTCAACGCCAAGCGCAGCGCGCCGAATTTTCCCGCTGAACAACCGCGTCCTGCTCAACGCAATCCGTGAGGCGGCCTCTGTCATCCTGATCGCGGCGGCCCGCTTTTTTCCGCCGCGCGGTTTAAGCGCGCGGGCTGGGTAGTGGAGGCATCTCGGCACAATCACTCGCAAGCGTCGACCGGTGTGAGCCGGTCGTCACTTCCACCTATTTCACCGGCCGCTCCGCCAGCTTCACCGGTATATCCATTCTCTTTCCGCCCCGATACACGGTCAGCGTCATGGTATCGCCCGGCCGTTTCCGGTTGAGCGCGATGTTCAGGTCGATCGGACTCGACATCTTTTGTCCGTCGATCGCCGTGATCACGTCGCCGCCGATGGCGATCCGCTGCATCCCAGCCTGCACTACGCGATCGCCTCCGCGAATTCCCGCCGCCGCTGCCGGACCGCCCTTCGCCGCCACTTCCACCAGTAGTCCTTCTTGTACCGGCAACTGCAGCGCCTCCGCCAGATTGCCGCCGACCGGAATCGTCTGGATCCCCAAATAAGCCAGGTGTACTCGCCCATCCGTAATCAGGTCATGTGCAATCATCTTCGCTGTGTTGATGGGAATCGCAAATCCGATCCCCGCCGTGGTGCCCGTCGGTGTGTAAATCGCCGAATTGATTCCGATCACTTCGCCGTGCGAGTTGATCAGTGGCCCCCCGGAGTTTCCGCGGTTGATGGCCGCATCCGTCTGAATCGCTTCATCGATAAACGTGCTTTGGCTGGTTTGCACCGTGCGGCCCAGCGCGCTCACCACTCCGGTAGTCAGCGTACTTTGAAATCCAAACGGATTCCCGATTGCCAGAACCTTTTGCCCGACTTGCAGCGACGTCGAATCGCCCAGGGGTAAGGCCGCGATCTTCTTTCCCTTGGGATCGATCTTTACTAGCGCCACGTCATTCCGCTGATCCGCGCCGATAAATTTCGCCGGATACCGCGACTGGTCTCCCAGCACCACTTCAATCGACTGCGCCTCTTGCACCACATGGAAATTCGTCAAAATGTATCCGCGCTCGTCGATCACAAAGCCCGACCCCGCGCCTTCCACCGGCACCGGATCCATGAAAAAGTCATACTCGGTAGCCTTTGTCAAAACGTTCGCCACCGCCGGCGCCGTCTGCCGGTACACCCGCACATTGATGGCCTCGTCGTCCGTCAGAGCCGCATCTCGCGCCGCCACATTCACGGCATTTTTTGCGCTCTCGCCGGAACCTGTGCCGGCCCCCGTACCGCTCGTCCCGCCGCGCGGCACCGCCTCCACGCTCACGGGCTGCCGCTGACCCCACCTCGCCCCCGCCCAATACGCGCCAAGCAAGAGCACCGCAAACACCACTACCAGCCGCCCAAGTCTGGACTTCCGTCGCGCTTCCATATGCCCATTCCTTCCCGAGCAACGCAGTGGCCCTAGTATAGAGAGTATAGAGCCGATTCTTGAATAGCCACCTGAGTGAAAAGTGGCACAGCCATTTTCTGGCCGTGCGTCAATTGAACCCTGACAGTCGTCACAGTTAGACACGAAAAGACCAGAGCAAAGCGAACTTCCTCACTGCTTTCGGCTCCCGCTGCGTATCCTTCCCGCCAGCGCCTCCACCTGTCTCCGCGTCTCCTCGAGCGACCCCGAGCAATCAATCTTCTCCGTGGCAAACTTGAGTTTCTCTTCCACCGGCATCTGCGCCGCAATTCTCCGCCGCGCTTCCTCTTCGCTCATCCCGCGCGCTCGCAGCCGCTCCACCTGCTGCTCCGGACGCGACCACGTCACCACCAATCCATCCAGCTGATCCAGATATCCCGCCTCTACCAACAGCGCGGCCTCTACAAACACCGCCTTCATCTCATCTTTCGCCAATGCCGCAAACCGCCGCGCGATCTCCGCTTTCACTCGCGGATGCAAAATCGCATTCAGCGCCTCCAGCTTAGCTCGGTCCGCAAACACCAGCGCCCCGAGCCGCCCGCGATCCACTCGGCCCTGCCCATCCAAAACAACCGCTCCAAATCTGGAAATCACTTCCTGGTAAGCTGCCTGCCTAGGCTCGATCAGCGCATGTCCCAGCGAATCCGCATCAATCACCGTGAATCCCAGCTCTCGCAGCATCCCGGCCACCGCGCTCTTTCCGCTCGCAATGCCACCGGTCAGCCCCAGCCGCAGCATTGACGGCTTCACCGCGCTCCAGATGCTGAATTCACCGCGTGTTTCTCGGCCCCGCTGCCCCCGCGCCGCAGCCGCGCCGCCTTCACCGTGTTGCTCATCAGCATAGTAATGGTCATCGGCCCCACGCCTCCGGGCACCGGCGTTAGCGCCCCCGCCACATTTACCGCATCCGGATGCACATCGCCCACCAGCACCGAACCCTTCGCGCGAAACTTTTCCAGCCGCGCCGGAAAGTTCTTCAGCAGTCGCTCCGCCTCGGCCGTATCCGTCACTTTGTTGGTCCCCACGTCAATCACTGTCGCCCCCGGACGAATCCAATCCGCCGCCACGTACCCAGCCTTTCCCATTGCCGCCACCACAATATCCGCGCCTCGCACGACCGCGCCCAGATCCCGCGTCTTCGAATGACAAATGGTCACCGTCGCGTTCGCATGCATCAGCAGCAACGCCATCGGTTTGCCCACAATGTCGCTGCGTCCCAACACCACGGCATTGGCGCCTTCGATCTTCACCTCGGCCCTTCGCAAAATCTCCATGCACCCCGCCGGCGTGCACGCCACCAATCCTGGCCGTCCGCTTACCAATTTCCCCAAATTTACAGGATGAAATCCGTCCACATCTTTCGCCGGATCCACAGCTTCCAATACCCGCTTCGTATCAACCTGAGACGGCAACGGCAACTGCACCAGAATGCCATCCACTGCGTCGTCGGCATTCAATCGATCGACCAGCTTCAGCAACTCCTCGGTCGTCACGCTGGCTGCCGGGGTATGCAGCCAACTCGCCAGGCCAATCTGCATGCAAGCTGCAATTTTCGACTTCACATAAAGTTGTGAGGCCGGATTCTCCCCTACTAGCACCGCCGCCAGCCCGGGCCGCACGCCTTCGACCGAAAGCCGTGCAATTTCGCCGCCCAAATCCGCAAACACCGCGTCCCGAATCTTCGTTCCGTCCAATACGCGTGCCGTCATCGCTTCTCGCTTTCTCAGGCCGCGGCGCGCCCCCACCGCATGAAAACGCAAGAATATCACAGGCCCTCGGCGCTATCAGGCAAGCGGAGGACGAAACAAATGGCGCGCTGAGCGAGTTCGTGTACGGGCGCTCGCAAAAGTCATTGCAGTTATCTACGTACACAATCTATTAATTCTCTGCGCATACTATTTTTACAGTATAGCCATAGCATTCGCTCCGTAGTAAGTACGCGTCGAGGGGTGATTCCTCCGTCGAAGGTCGCACCAGCGCTCCGTCCAGGAACCGGAGCAAAACAATTTTAGCTGTCTGGCTTAATCTCGTGGCCGCTCCCACGAGCGGCCGAATACTAAATGTGTGTCCCGTTTCATCGTTTTCTTGGGGGAGAACATGAAAAAAACGTCGTATGCGCTTACGTTGTATGCGCTCGTAGCATTGTTCCTGCTTTTCGCCAGTCTCACCGCCACACAACCTGCTTTCGCGCAATCCGATCTCGGCTCCATTTCCGGCTTCGTCAAAGATCCCTCGGGCGCCGTCGTTCCCGATGCCAAGGTCACCGTCCGCAATCCATCTGGCATCGAGCGCACCGTCACCACCAACGAGTCCGGCTACTTCACCATCACCAACATTCCCGCAGGATTCTACGCTGTTACCGTCGAGGCCTCCGGCTTCCAGCGCTACGCCTCCAGTGACAACAAACTCGATCCCGCTGGTCACCTGACCATCGACGTTCCGCTCACGGTCGGCTCGTCCACGCAAACCGTCCAGGTCGCTGCCAGCGCCGTCACTCTGCAAACCGAATCTGCTACGGTGCAGGAACTCATCACTCGCCAGCAAATCGACTCTCTCGAACTCAATGGCCGCAATCCCGTTGGCCTGGCCGCACTCGTGCCTGGCGCTCGCTCCGGTACTCTCTCCTCCCTCAATTTCAACCTCTCGCAAGGTCCCGCTAACTTCAACGGCTCACGCAATCCCGAAAATCTCATCACTTTCGATGGCGCTCCCGGCACCCGCACGCGCTCCAACGGCACCAGCATCGGCGCCGCCGATGTAGACTCCACCCAGGAAGTCCAGATTCTCACCTCCAACTACGCCCCCGAATACGGCCGCAGCTCGGGCGCGCAGATTCGCATCACCACCAAGACCGGCGGCAGCCAATTTCACGGCGCGGTCTACGAATACCTCCGCAACACTGCCCTTAACGCCAACACTTGGGCGCGCAACGCGAATCCCCTGACCACTGGCGTCACCGCTCCGGTCCACTACAATCAGTTCGGTTACAACATCGGCGGCCCACTTTACATTCCCAATCACTTCAACACCAACAAGAGCAAAGTCTTCTTCTACTTCGGCCAGGAATGGGTGAAGTATCACTTCGAAGAATCCGGCTCTTCACTGGGCGGCGCCGGCCTTCTTCTGGTTCCCTCTGTCAAGATGCGCCAGGGCGATTTCAGCGAACTCCTCGATCCCAACAATCCCTATACCCACAAAGTTCAACCCATCAAGGATCCGCTTCTTCCCGGGGCATGCACTACCACTGACAGCAGTGGCTGCTTCCCCGGCAACATCATTCCTCCCGGTCGCCTCAGCCCCAACGGCGTCGGCATTCTCAACGCCTGGCCGGTTCCTAACCTCACCAGCTTCATTGGTGGCGGAAACTGGTTCGCCGCAAAGAATCACACCTTCGATCAGCGCAAAGACACCATCGGTGTCGACGTGAATATCACCGATAATCATCGGCTGCGTTTCCGCGCTAACAATTTCAAATATCTCGAATACCAGCCGCTCGACGGCAACACCGACCGCACCCCCAAATTCTTCGATCGCCCCAACAAGACCGGCTCGCTCAACTACGTGTGGACCATCAGCCCCACCAAGATCAACGAAGTCCTGGTCACCGCCAGCCAGGATGTCGTCAAGATTCCCATCGACACCGCCAACTTCTTCGACCGCACCCAAGCCTGCGCCGGCTCTACGGTTCCCTGCAGCCTCAATTACCCGTACATCTTCCCCGACGGCAAGCTCGTTCCCAACCGCATTCCCACCGTCAACCTCTCACCGTTCTCTGGACTCAGCGGCGGCCCCTATCCCTCGCACTCTGCTGGACCGATCTACACCATTTCCGACAGCTTTACCTGGATCAAGCACAACCACACCTTCAAGTTCGGCTTCTCGTTCGAACGCTCCGGTGAAAACGACAACGACGAAATCAACGTCCAGGCCTGCCCCACTTGCACCAACAACCAGAACGGCCAATTCCTCTTCACTGACAACCGCGCAGGCGGCACCGGCGTCGCGGTAGCCAACGCTGCGCTTGGCCTCTTCGACACTTACTCCGAAATCGGCCACCGCGCCTACACCATCTTCCGTTCGAACATGTACGAAGGCTTCGCGCAAGACTCCTGGAAGGTGCGCCAGCGCCTCACCGTAAATTATGGCGCTCGTTACTCCGTCATCGTTCCCTACAACGCCGAGTGGCGCAACATGGCGGTCTTTGATCCGCGTTTCTACGATACCGCGCTGGCCGTTACGGTCGACCCCGCCACCGGCCGCATTCTCGGTTCTCCGACCATCGAGCAGCGTTACAACGGCATGGTGATTCCTGGCGATGGTTTTCCCTCGTCCGCCAGCGGCCGTGTCCCCGAGGCCGACTCCGGCCTCTATGACGGACTTTTCCGCAAAGTCCCCAGCTACTATTCCGACATTCAGTGGGGCAATATCCAGCCGCGCGTCGGTGTCGCCTATCAACTCAACGACAAGACCGTCATCCGCACCGGCGCTGGCCGCTTCTTCACGCGGCTCGGCGTCAGCGATTCGATCTTCCTCGGCGGCAATCCGCCCTTCCAACCCAACGCCAGCGTCAGCAACGGTTCCGCCGATGATCCCGGTGCTGGTGGCGCCGCCGCAATTCCGCTCGTCGTCACCACGCAAAGCAAGAATTTCCGCAATCCCGAAGCCTGGGACTGGAACGTCACCATCGAGCGTGAAATGTTTTGGAAATCCATCGTCAGCGTAGGCTATGTCGGCCGTCGCGGTCTCCACCTGCAGCGCGAATCCGACATCAACCAGCCCACTCTCGCCACCGTCGCCGCGAATCCCGGCGTTAATATTAATGCGCTTCGTCCTTTTCTCGGCTTCGGATCCATCCGCCAGACCGATAACATTGCCGATTCACGCTACAACTCGTTGCAGATTGCCTGGAATCGTCGCTACACCGGCGGCCTCCTCTTCGGCGTCTCCTACACTTTCTCCAAGAGCGAAGATAACGGGTCCAACCAGCGCGACGTCGTTCCCAATACCTACGACACCACGAATCTCTGGGGCCCGTCCGAATTCGACGCCCGCCACATGCTCGTCTTCAACTATCTCTATGATTTGCCTTTCTTTAAGGACAAAACCAAGCTCACCGGCAAAATCCTCGGCGGATGGCAGATCAGCGGCGTCACCCAATTCCAGACCGGTCTGCCGTGCGGCGTCGCCGGGGGCAGCGATTACGCCGGCGTCGGCCTCGACTCCAACTTCGGCTGCGGCGTCAACGGCCAGTATTGGAACGTCAACGGCGATCCTAAAATCATCGGCACCTTCGGTTCCAGCGGCCAGTGGTTCGCCACCACCAATCCCGACGGCTCGCCTATCTTCACCAAGCCGGCTCCCGGCACTTTCAGCACCCAAAAGGTTCGCAACATCATCTATCAGCCCGGATACCAGAACTGGAACCTCGGCCTGTTCAAGGCCTTCCCCATCACCGAAAACATCGGCTTCCAGTTCCGCGCCGAAGCCTTCAACTTCATCAACCACCCGAACTGGTGCGGCGGCAGCGGCTGCAGCGGCACCACCAACATCGGCCTCAATCCCGACAACCTCGCCACTTTCGGCAAGGTCTTGACCAAGGGCGGCGGCGTAGCCGGCGGCGAGCGCAACCTCCAGCTCTCCCTCCGCTTCTACTTCTAGCGATTCGCCACCAGCACACCATGTCCAGAAGGGGCGCCGCACGCTGCGCCCCTTCTCGGCAAAATCATTGTGTCTTGGCGTATTTTCGATTCGGCCTTTTCCCCGTGTGCCGCACCCTTCCCGGGTTCAGACGGGTGCGGGTTTAGACAAGACTTCAACCGGCAACAATACGGCGCTCGCCCGCGTGGCCAACAACATCTTGGGTGGCCTACCCTTTGCGCCTTTTGCAAAGGGTGGGTCGGTCTGCAGGCAAAGATGTATCGCGAAGCCCCAACACGCCGACCACGCCGCGCCTGCTAGACGTTCCTTCCCCGAACCTCCATGTCTCTGCCTTTCTCTCTCGCAAAATCTTTTTCTTCCTCTTCAATCCCGCACCCGCGATACAATTCCCCTGGCGCAAACGGGCGCCGCCGGTCCGCGGAAAGGGATTTTCCCACCACGTTTTTTCCAACCGAAGAGCACCTTCTTTCGGCCCATCCTGCGGACATTGGGCAAAACGAAAGGAGGTCGCATGCCGACCCACTCCGATGCCGTCCGCCTGAATCTCGAGTTCTACAAGAAACAAGCCAAGTCGCTCCTCAAATCCGCACAAGCGCGCGAAGACACCGCCCTCGGCCGCATCGCGCGCCACGCAAATCCAAGCAACGAACTTCCAGCGCTCCACCACGCCCAGCTCACCATCGCCCGCGAACAAGGTTTCCCCAGCTGGCCGAAATTTCAATCCTTCATCAAGCAATCCCAGCTCGATTTTCAGGGCCAGGTCGCTGCTTTCATTGAAGCCGCCACCTCCGACTACCGCCGCGCTGAATCCCTGCTCGCCCAGCATCCACAAATCGCTCACGCCGGCTTCTACGTTGCGCTGGTCCTCGGCGAGCACCAGCACGTCGCGCAAGCTGTCTCCGGCAACCCCGCGCTCGCCAAAGAAAAAGGCGGCCCGCAAAATTGCGAGCCGCTCCTGTACGTCTGCTTCTCCCGCTACGCCAACCCCCGCCATGACCAAGCGCGCGCGGCCGCCCTAACCGAAACTGCCGGTATCCTACTCGGCCACGGCGCAAACGCTGATGCCGTAGTCCTCGCTGACGATCCCCCGCACAGTCCGCTCTCTTGCCTCTATGGCGCCAGCGGTCTCAACAACAATCTCGCGCTCACCGAAGTGCTCCTCAACGCCGGCGCCAATTCCAACGATAACGAATCGCTCTACCACTCCACCGAGCACGAAGATCTCGCATGCATGAGACTGCTCCTCGCTCGCGGCGCAAGGCCCGCCGCCACGAATGCACTCAAGCACATGCTCGATCGCGACCACTTCGAAGGAGTCCGATTGCTTCTCGCCGCAGGGGCCGATCCCAACGAAACCAACGAACGCGGCGAGACCGCGCTCCACTGGGCGGTCTGGCGCGGACGCTGCACGCCAGTCATCGCCGCTCTTCTCGACGCCGGGGCTGGCATCAACGCCCAGCGCAAGGACGGTCGTACTGCCTACTCCCTCGCCGTCCTCGGCGGCCCCACCGAAACGATCGAGCTCCTAAAATCCCGTGGCGCGGACACGCTTCTCTCGCCGCTCGACCGATTCGTCCAATCCTGCGGGCAAGCAACTCCCGCCGAGCTAGATCGAATCCTCGCCACGCGACCCGACTTTAGCAGCGTCCCCGGCAGCAGGCGGCTGCTCCCCGACCTCGCCGTCAGCCACTCCACGCAAGCCGTGCGCGCTCTCCTGGCAGCCGGCGTTCCCATCGACTCCCGCGGCGAATGGGGCGCCACCGCCCTCCACTGGGCCTGCTGGAAGGGCTATGCCGACATCGTCAAACTCCTCCTCGACCAAGGCGCCCCCCTCATCATCGAGGATGAGCAGTTTCACGCCACCCCATCAGGCTGGTTCTCTCACGGCGTCGAAAATTGCGAGGAGCGTCAGGGCGACTACCCAGAAGTGGCCCGCCTCCTCATCGCCGCCAAAGCCAAATTCAACCCAACCGATCTACCCACCGGCAACGCCGAAGTCGACGCCATCTTCCGCGCCCATAACTTGCTCCAAGTCGATATCTGAGCTCAAACGCTGCCACTTCGTGTCATCCCCACAGGAGCACGCGCTTTTCTCTTCGCGCAGCCTTCTCGCGCCGGCTGTGGAACGGAGGAACCAAGGCAAGGTGCAACGCAACTCAGGCCAACTGAACCGGCGTCGCCTGTGCCAACACAATTTCCCAGCCCTCTCCCTTCAACAACAGCACAAAGCTCATCCGCTGCACCCACGCGCGTTGCTCGCTCACCATCAGAGCATTCTTCCAAACCACGCTTGCGACAAAAACCTCCCTCGTAGCCGCCAATGGCGCTTCCATCACGTAGGTCACATTCTTCTTGGCGTAAGCTGCAAACAAGGTTTGAAACTCTTTCTGTATCTCGTCTCGATTGCACCTTTTCCCCGATGGATCCACAAACTCCGCATTCTCCGCAAAGAAGCCAGCCAGGTCTCCCGAACTCAGTGATTTAAGCCCTGAAAGAAAACTGTGTAGCGTCAGGAGTGCTTCCCTGTTCGGACCGGCTAATCGTTCGGCTTCCTCTGCGGCAAATCGCAAGGCCATTGCGCTGTCCGGCGAGAGCGGCACTTCGACTGACGTGGAAATGCGCGTTCCGCGGGTAATCTGCTTCTCGATTTCGGCCCGGATGGCTTCCTCACTGGCGCCGGCCTGCTGATTTAGCAATGCGCGGTCTTCTCGCAGCAGCCCCAGAAGCAGGTGCTCTGTTTCTATGTAGGGGCTGCCATACTGGCTCGCCTCATATCGCGCAAAGAAAATCACGCGGCGTGCCCTGTCCGTGTATCGCTCGAACATCCATCACCCAGGCCTTGCCTCAATCCTGAACGCTCGTTTTTCCTTGACGTTTCGCATCGTTATGGTACTATAACGTTAGCGATGTGGAACCGTCGGCGCCGAAGATCGGCGCCTTTTGCTTTTTGGAGCTAAATTTTGAGACTAAGTCCTTGTCCACTGTACTTACAAAAGGCGCTCCCGTAAGTTCTTTATCTACAGTAGATACGTCAACACCCGGGTATAGATGCCCTGAAAGCGAAACCCAGGCGAAGAAAACGCGATTCCGGCACCGTTCGAGACTCATCCAATGTCTGGGCCAGCCAACCAGGAGCCACACAACACGAGGAGCACGCTAGATGTTCGTCACCGGTGATCGCCGCGAACTGGAGAGAAAGGCCAAGGCCGAAGGCCGCCTTCCCCCCGGCCAGTTCCTTACACTCAAGTGGCCGGTCCTCCACTACGGCGGCATTCCGCATTTTGAACCGTCTCGCTGGGATTTCCACATTTCTGGGCTCGTCGATGTGCCCAAGCGCCTCATCTGGAACGAGTTCCGCACACTCCCGCAAACCCAAGTCACCTCAGACTTCCACTGCGTCACACGCTGGAGCCGTCTCGACAACACCTGGAGGGGCGTCCTTTTCACGGACGTCCTCAAGCTCGTGCGGCCGAAGCCGGACGCGCACTTCGTGCTCGTGCTCGGCGAAGCGGACTACACTGCCAACATTCCTATGTCCGATCTGCTTCGGCCTAATGTGCTCTTTGCGTTCGATCATGACGGCGAGCCACTTACCGCCGAACACGGTGGACCCTTACGCCTGATCGTTCCGCATCTCTACGCCTGGAAAAGCGTCAAGTGGGTCCGCGGTTTCACCCTGCTCGACCACGACAGCCTCGGTTTCTGGGAGCGCAACGGCTATCATGCCTATGGCGACCCCTGGAAGGAGCAGCGCTACTCCCGTTCCTGACGTATGCGCCCTGGCCTCATCCTTCGCTGCAAGCTCGCTGCGATTCTTCTCTTCGCGCTGGCGTTCAGCACGCTCTGCGCATATGCCGAGCAAACCAAGGACATTCAGCCCACGGGCTACGTCACCGATCTTGCCAGTGTGGTCTCTCCGGAAACCAAGGCGCGTCTAGAAGCGCTGTGCACCGAGTTGCGACAGAAAACCGAAGCGCAGCTTGCCGTGGTAACCGTCAACTCGCTCGAAGGCGAAAGCGTGGAAGACTACGCCGTGGCTCTCTACAAGCATCTGGGTGTCGGCGCGAAAGGCACCGATCGCGGCGTGTTGCTGTTGGTCGCGCCCAAGGACCGCAAATACCGCGTGGAAGTCGGCTACGGGCTCGAGCCAGTCATCAACGACGCGCGCGCCGGCGACGTTGGCCGCGCCATGGTCCCATTGCTTCGCCAGGGCGACTACAATGGCGCCATTGAAGCGGCGACCTGGCAGCTTGCTCAGTACATGGCCGCCGATCGCGGAGTTACCCTGTCGGGTCAACCGCCGCGCCGCCAGATCAAATCTTCGTCGGATGAAGACGGCAAATTTCCGTTCGGTTGGCTCATCTTTGCTTTGATCCTGTTGTTCTTTCTGATCGGCTCGCGCCGAGGCGGATCTCGAGGGCGCAGAATGGGTCCCCGGGGTGGCGGCGGTTGGTGGATTGGCCCCATGATAGGTGGCGGCTGGGGCGGGCGCGGTGGCTGGGGCGGAGGCGGTTTCGGCGGTGGAGGAGGCGGCTTCTCCGGCGGCGGTGGCTTCGGCGGATTTGGCGGCGGAAGCAGCGGTGGCGGGGGAGCTTCGGGCAGCTGGTGATGGACCAGAAATAATGGCATCCATGGACGACAAACTCGCGGAGTTGGTCAAGCGGCTGCAATCCGCCACCACCGAGCTGGAGTCCGTAGTTCTCTACGGCTCGGCCGCGCGCGGCGATTTCCAGCAAGGCCACTCCGACCTGAACATTCTCTGCACCCTGCGCGCGCTCACGGTGAAGCAGCTCGCTCAAGTTTCCCCGGTCGCGCGTTGGTGGACCTCCACGGAAAAACAACCCTCTCCGTTGTTCTTCACCGCCGAGGAACTTCGCCATGCCGCGGACGTTTTTGCCATCGAGCTAATGGACATCAAAAAGAGCCACAAGATCCTATTCGGTACCGATCTGATGGCCGACATCGTTGTGCCCATGAATCTGCACCGCATTCAGGTGGAGCACGAATTGCGCACTCTATTGCTAAAGTTGCGCCAGCAATATGTGCAAACTCCCACTGACACAAAAACTCTGGAAGCCGTGCTCGCAAAGTCGCATTCCGGAGTGGTGACTCTGATTCGCCACTCGCTCATTGCCCTGCACAAGACTCCGGCATCTTCCGTGCGCGAACTTTTTCCGGAAATCACTGCGCTCACGGGCGCGAGCCCCAAGGCGCTGGCTGTCGGGCTCGAGCTGCGAGAGAAGGGAACTCTCGGAGGCGATCTGAACGCCGCGTACGATGCTTATCTGGCGGCTCTGGAAAAAATAATTCTCGCGCTCGAACATCACGTTCCCAAGAGCGAGTGGCAACGGATCAAAGGGGCGACTTCGTAGCTCGACGATCGAGGCACATATGAAAAAAGGCTTACTGTTGTTGGTTGTTATCGTGGTGGTGGTAGCGCTGCTGTTCGGCAGCATGTATGTCGGCCGCAGAAATCAGATGGCGGTCAAGCGGGAAGCGCTCAACGCCGCGTGGGCGCAGGTGGATGTGGTGTTGCAACGACGCGCTGATTTGATTCCCAACCTGGTGCAAACGGTGAAAGGTTACGCCGCCCAGGAACAGGCCGTTTTTGGCGAAATCGCCCGCGCGCGTTCGGCGTTGCTCGGCGCCAGCACGCCGCAACAGAAAATCGCCGCGAACGGTCAGCTCGACGGAGCATTGGGCCGTTTGCTCGCTCTCGTGGAAAATTACCCGCAGCTCAAGTCCAACGAAAATTTTCTACGCCTGCAGGATGAACTCGCCGGCACGGAGAACCGCATTGCGGTCGAGCGGCGGCGTTACAACGAAACCGTGCAGGACTACGACACCTACATCTCGCTGTTTCCGAACAGCTTGATCGCCAGCATGGCAGGTTTCACGCGCAACGACGCCTATTTCAAGACCGACGAAGGCTCGCGCCAGGCGCCCAAAGTCGACTTCGGGACGAGCCCGGCGCCCACCCCGGCTCCCGCGCCCGTGAAGCCCTGACGACGCCTGCATCACGCGATGCCTAGAACGCCGTTCAGGAAACTGACCACGTATTTCCAGACCAGGTAGTACGCAACAAACGCGACGACGCCAAGCACTGGCAGGATCGACAGGAACTGTGGGATCTGAAAGTCGAGCGCATGCATCAGCAAGAGCCCCAGGGGTGCCAGCAGCAGCGGCAACAGCGCGCCGTGAAATCCGATGGAAAGATGCGTACGCGGGTGCGAGGCGACAAACAGCATGTTCCACAAGCCCCACAAATTCGGAACGATAGCCATCGGGAAGATCATCAGTCGTTCGACCGGAACGGAAAAGTGGTATTCGTATCGCGCAATGGTGAATACCGTGACGCCAACGAGCACGACCAGTGTTGGCACGAAGATGCCCGCCATATACGCACGAAGATACGGATGACGGTTCATGGTGAAGCCTCCTCAAAAGTGATACAGCAGCGCAGGAATCATGCCGGGAAAGAACAAGCACACAGCTCCGAGCAAGGCAGCCAGCACCCAGTCGAACCACGGGATGCGTGCAATTGGTTGCTGATCGAGTCGCTGAAGCATGCGCGGCCACAGATCGTGTTCGAGCTCCGGATTTTCTACGGGAGCGATCGATCGCCTCAGCAGTTCGCGCAATTCCTTTTCATTCACGTCGCTCACAACTTTGTGCCTCCCGAAAAATTCAGCGCCGCCAGCCGCTTGCGCAGCATGCGAACGGCGCGAAAAACCCGTACCTTCACCAGGGCGACAGAAATTCCCGCAGCGGCCGCGATGTTTTCGTAGGGCTCCTCTTCGATCAGCGCCAAAACGGCCACCAGCCGGTATTTCGCGGGCAGAGCCTCGAACGCATTGCGCACACAAAGCCGAGTTTCGCTGGCGATCGCGGGATCGGGCTGCGGAGCAGCGGGAAGTTCTTCGGGTAACTCTGTTTCGTTGCGAGAGCGGCGCAAATGATCGAGCGCGGCATTGGTGGCGATGCGCCGCGCCCACCCGTTGAAATTGCCGTGCGGATCGAAGCGCGCCCGTGAACGATAAATGCGCCAAAACGTTTCCACCGTGAGGTCCTCGGCGATGCCGGAGTCACGAACGATGTGAACGATCCAGCCGTAGACTTCCTTCTGGTGCAGGCGAAACAGCGTCTCGAAGGCTTCCAGATCCCCGGCCGCGAAGCGTTCCAGAAGTTCCATGCACCACTCTCTGTTCGGTAGTACTACCGCCGGCCGGCAGAGGTTACAAAATATCCCGGTGCATCCGCCAAAGGAAAAGTGCTGGTCGGCAAGGGCCCTAGCCCACGGACCATGGGGTTCGCCTTGCCGTTGCGCGCGGGGTCAAGCTAGAAGCGCAGCGATGCACCGCGAACACGGTCAGACCAGCACCGGTTGCCGGACAGGTTGCCTCAAATGGCTGTATCGTGGAATTGTAGAGGTGACCCGGTTGCCTATGATGTAGGCTGGGCGTGCTTCCGGAACGCCTCTAGATACTGCAGGCCGCGTTCGTAGCCACGTCGAAAAGCCTCTTTTTCAACCCGGGCATCACGTGCCGTTAGTTCCTGACAGGAATCATCCCAAGAGCGCTTGCGATTCCGCAATTGCAATGCAGCCTCGAATCCGGAGCGAAAATCGCGCTCGTCACGTTCAAAATTCGAACCATCGGCAGTGTATTTCTCCTTCTCGACATCGCGAAGACCGAGCCACCACATTTCTCTGGCGCGATCGACGGTTTCCGCGCCAGCCAACTCGAGAGCTCCGCGAACAGCATCTGCCTCGTCATCTTCGGCCATGAGCACTACGACTGTGCGGCCCTTGCGTAGCGCATCTTCGTAAATGAAGAGTTCGTCTTCAGGGAGTCCTTTGAAGACTTCACTTTCGAGTGCAGCACCGACCGCACTGCCACCAACGGCGCCAATCGCACCCAACAGTGTGCCGGCCAGGATGCCAATACCCAGGACGGGGCCCACACCGGGAATCAAGAAGCCGGCAATCGCCGGGGCCAACCCAGCTCCTCCGGCTATGCCCATGGCTCCGCCGACAACGGCTCCCATTGCCTTACCCATGCCAGGCTGTTCGCCCGCTACGGTCGGAACGGCAGCGAGTTCCTTATCCTTGGCTTCCGGCGTAAGGATATTGATTCTGTCGTGTGGAATTTGTAATGGGGCCAGCTCGGTGACGCTGCGCTCGGCTGCCGACCGCGATTTGAAGGTGCCGACGACGGCTATCATAGTGACCTCCTGAGTTTAGATGCGCGGGCGTAGAGAAGGACTGGCGGGGATAAAGACCAATATGGCGCAAGGGAGACCACTAATTCCGGGCGAAGGCGGCCCTGGCTCCCTCTTGACTCCTTGCCGGCCGCCGCACCATCCATTCCGCAATCAGCAAATTCGGAATCCAGCAGACCCATGACACGGTGATATACGACGATCGGAAAGACCAATGCAACACCAAGAGCATAAGGGGCAGGTAAATGCGGAGCGTCACCGCGGCCAGAGTCAGCGCGAAGTTGCGGATCATCCAGTGGCGGTGCGCCACGATGTTTCCGGCTCGCACCATCCGGTACGCTTTGCAGGCCCGTAAAAAACCACAGAACGGCCAGCATTCCGAAGCCCAGGTGAGTAGCCCAGCCCTGCTCGGAAACCGTTGCCATAACGAAACCCGCGACTGACCCAAGAGCAACTTCCAGCAAGTAAAACCGCCCGAGCCAACGGTGCAGGTGAAGCGCTCGCGCCCGCAGTTTTTCGGAAAACTGCCACGGGCCCGTCAGAAGGGCGCCAATGCCGCCGGCAATGTGAAGGCGCAGCGGTAGAATGTAGCGAGAGAAGTGCTCATCACTGGGCAGACCCAGGAAGTAGCGCGTCGAATACGCGCCGATCGCTACGGAAGACAACAACATGATCCACCAGAGCGTGGTTACCAGGCGCGACCGGTGCGGCAGCATCCAGGCGGTTAGCTCGAGTGAGCGACTGCTCGATTCGTTGGCCATGGGATTTCGCACAGAAGCTTATCTCAGGAACTCGGGAAAATGGTTACGCACTGGAAACTTGGCAGGACAGGCCGTAAGCGACAGGGCTTCGAGCTGTCGTTTGGCTGCTGCTCAACGCTTCTTGAGAGTCACACTCAGCCCGCCGCCCTCCATATAGAAGATCGTTTCCAGATCCCCACTGGTTGTTACGGCCTTAACGTAGTCGGGAACCATGTCCACATTGTGCGCGAGGATCAATCCGCCCGGTTTAACGAGTGGCAGCAGACGGTTCAGATAGTCGACGTAGCCGCCCTTGTCAGCATCGATGAAGGCGATGTCGATTGGTCCTTTCAGCTTCGCCACTTGCTCATGAGCGTCACCTTCAATGACGGTGACCATCTTCTCCACACCAGCTTGCTGGAAATGCTCGCGTGCCATCGAAGCCCTTTGGTGATCGATCTCGAAAGTGGTCAAGCGACCGTTCGTCTTCTGCAGCGCCAGGCAAAGCCAGAGGCCCGAATAGCCCGTGGAGGTGCCGATTTCGACTACATTTTTAGCGCCCGTTGCCTCGGTGAGCAGCCGTAGCGCCCTGCCATCTTTGACGGGAACGCTCAGATACGTTTGACGCGACTTGACCATTGCCTCGAGAACCGCGAGGATTTTCGACTCTGGTTCGCTTGGGTCAGCCGCGGGATTCGACGAATTGAATTCGGGGGCTGCACGTGGCTGGGAAAAGGCCAAAAAACACATCGACAACAGGACAGCGGCGATCGAAAGGTTACGTTTCATAGCTCCTGAGTCCCTTCGCGCTTCTCGTTAGTCGCTCGACTGCCAGAGAGCCTAGCATCAAAGTAATCACCACCGGGAACAACGCTTTGTAGCATCGATCGGCCGGAGTCAGGCGCTGGTGGAATAGTCGAACAGGAGTCAGCTGCGCGGCGCAAGAGTATACTCACGTGTTTGCCTGCACTAAGGTGCTGGGGTAGACTCCATCACGAGTGTCGGACTCTTCGTCAATTGTCGGTCGGACCATCTCCCACTATACCGTGCTCGAGAAGCTTGGCGGCGGAGGCATGGGGGTAGTCTATAAGGCGGAAGACACGCGGCTGGGCCGAAATGTGGCCTTGAAATTCCTCCCGGAAGACATATCCCAAGACCCGCAGGCCATCGAGCGATTCCGGCGTGAAGCGCGCGCAGCATCCTCGCTGAACCATCCCAGCATCTGCACCATTTACGATATCGGAGAATTCGAAGGGCGGCCGTTTATCGCCATGGAGTTGCTTGAGGGCCAGACGCTCAAGCAGCGTATCTCGAAAAAATCCCTGCCGACATCGGAGCTTCTGGACATCGCCGTGCAAATTACAGAGGGCCTGGAAGCAGCCCATGCGAAGGGCATCGTCCACCGCGACATCAAGCCGGCAAATATCTTTCTGGTCGAGCGTGGGCCCGCGAAAATACTGGATTTCGGGCTGGCGAAACTTACGGCATACCGGCAGCCTGCGACGAGTTCGGTGAGCGAATCTTCGATTCCAACGCAAACGTATTTTCTGGATGATGAATTGCAGACGCGCACGGGTAGCTCCATGGGCACGGTCGCGTACATGTCGCCGGAACAAGTCCGCGGGGAAGACCTGGATGCACGCACGGATTTGTTTTCGCTGGGCGTGTCGCTCTACGAAATGGCTACCGGGGTGCTGCCATTCTCAGGTGTGGTTCCCGCATTGATCTTCGACAGCATTCTGCATTCCACGCCGGTTCCCGCGACAAAATTGAATGCGCGCCTGCCCCTGGCGTGCGAATCCATTTTGGCCAAGACGCTCGAAAAAGAACGCGACCTGCGCTACCAGACTGCCACCGAACTCCGCGCCGACCTCAAACGGTTGCGGCGCGACACGGAATTGAGCAAGTCCGGAAGATTCCCGGCGCTACCGAGCACACCTGACGCGGATACAGAAACGCCTGCACGCAAGCGATCGTACACGTGGGCCGTGGCAGCAGGCGGGGCGCTGATCGCCATCGCGGCAATTCTTGCTTTTGTTCTGACGCGTCCGGTGGAACCACCCCGCCTATTGCGAAGCGTTCAGCTCAGCAACACGAATCGACCGAAAGTGGACGTGGTGACGGACGGCTCGCGACTCTATTTCATCGAGAACCAATCACATCTTTCGCAAACTTCGGTGAACGGTGGCGAGACCTATCCCATCGTGACCTCATTGCAGGACACGGGCTTTGCGAATATCTTCGATATCTCTCCGGATCGTAGTGCGTTGCTGATGAATACGGCGCGGGGCACTTCTCTTGACGGCCCGCTCTGGTCCGTACCGGTGCTTGGCGGAACGCCTCGCCGATTAGGGGAGCTGGCGGGTCACGGAGGAGCATGGTCGCCGGATGGCGAGAAGATCGCCTTTGGGAAAGCGAATGCGATATTTCTGGCGAGGAGCGACGCGAGCGAAGCACGCCAACTCTTGACGTTATCTGGAACAGCGAGCGAGCTTCGCTGGTCGCCCGACGGATCGACTTTGCGTTTCACGCTGAACGATCCTCAAACCAACGGGCGTTCCATCTGGCAAGTTTCCGCAAACGGCAGCAATCTTCATCCGCTGTTCGCGGGATGGAACAGCCCACCCAACGAATGCTGCGGCAACTGGACGCCGGACGGAAGGTACTTCGTTTTTCAAGCGGTTCGCGACGGAATCGCAAGCATTTGGTCGCTGCGCGAACGCGCCGGCTTATTGCGCGCGACCTCTCGCGAGCCCACGCAACTGACGACCGGACCAATGAACGTCGGGGCGCCTGTGCCGAGCCGCGATGGCAAGAAGCTTTTTGTACAAGGCTGGCAACCGCGCGGAGAGTTGGTACGTTACGACGCGAAATCCGGGCACTTCGCTCCGTATCTTTCGGGCATCTCCGCAATGGGACTAGATTTTTCGAGTGACGGAGAATGGGTCGCCTACAACGACGGCACCGATGGCACGATGTGGCGCAGCAGGGTCGACGGAGCGGAAAAACTTCAACTGGTGATCGCGCCGATGCTGGCTTATCTTCCGAAATGGTCCCCCGACGACAAGCAGATCGCGTTCTTCGGGCATCCGCCCGGCGAACCGTGGCAAATCTATGCGGTTGGGGCCGCAGGGGGCGCGCCCGAACTGCTCTATCGCAGTGCAACGAATCTGGCGGACCCCGGTTGGTCGCCGGACGGCAAGTCGCTGGTCTTTGGAGAGAATTCGCTGAACAATCAAGGGTCCGCGGTCTATGTCCTCGATCTGAAGACACGAAGCGCCTCGAAGTTGCCGGGCTCCGACGGCCTGTATTCTCCGCGCTGGTCTCCCAAGGGAGGGTACATCGCGGCCATTCCGCTGGACTCTCTGAAACTTATGCTTTTTGATCTCACCACACAGAAATGGACGGAGCTCGCGAAGATTTTCGTAGCCTATCCGACATGGTCTCGCGACGGACGCTATATCTATTTCAACGGCATGGTCGACAATGAAGAGGGGTACTACCGAGTGCAAATCTCGGACCGTAAACTGGAACGCATCTGCAGCTTAAAGGGATTTCAGGCGGCCGGAGGAGCGTTCGGAAACTGGAGCGGCATTGCACCGGATGAATCTCCGCTGCTGGTCCGCGACGCCAGCATCCAGGAAATCTATGCTCTCGATTGGGAGACCCATTAAGTTAGCCTCGTTGCGATCTCTGTTCCTTTTCTGGCTGAATTCCGCCGGCACGTTGCTGTTATCCCGAATGATGGCTCGGGTTACTTTGGACTGCGGACGACTTTGCCATCCTTCATGACGAAGTCGACTTTGCGGAGCGCTTCGGTGTCGTCGAGGGGATTCGCGGGCATGGCGATAATGTCGGCGGCGAGACCGGGCGCGATGGCGCCGCGCTGTTTGTCGAGGCGCAGGAGTTCGGCGGGGCCGGTGGTGAGATAGCGGAGCATCTGCGTGGGAGTTACGCCGGCGGCGCGAAAAACGGCGAGGTAGTCGAGCATCATATCGGCACGTGTGCGGTTGGGTATGTCGGTCACGGTATCGGAGCCGAAAGCGATTTTGACGCCGATTTTGTTGGCGCGACGCAGGCGGTCGATGATATCCGCAGCCAAGCGGTGAGGATCCTTGAGCACGTCATTGGAAGGGCTGAGCTTGGCAAGGTGGGCCTCGGGGAAATCAGTGCCCACGAGGAACGTGCCTTTTTCTTTCATCAACTTCAATTGATCATCGGTGAGCGCAAAGCCATGCTCGACGGAATCTGCGCCGCCGCGAATCACGTTGTCGGCGGCCGGTCCACCGTAAACGTGGACGGCAACGGGACGTCCGGCGGCGTGGGCTTCCTGCACAGCGGAGCGGATGTCGTTTTCGGAATAGAAATAGGCGCTGTTATCGGCCGCCAGCTTGATGACATCGGCGCCGTAGTAAATGTCTTGGTGAATGGCCTTGCGGATTTCGTCCGGCGTGTCGGCATCGAGATATTCCCAGCGCCAGAAGGGGCCTTGCTCCGGTGAGTAGCCGCCAGACTGGCCGCCGAAGGGGCCAATGATTTTTCCGGCGCACTGTATGGTCGGGCCATCAAACCAGCCCTGGTTGATCGCCTTGCGAACGTCGGCGCAAGCGTAGTTGGCTTCGTTGCCGACTTCGCGCAGGGTGGTGAATCCGGCGCGCAAGAGGTCTTGCGAGTTACGGAGGCCGCGAAGGGCGCGAAACGCGGAACTTTGTTGCAGGTAAGCGGCTTCGAATGGTGCTTTGCCGGGCACTTCGGCGAGGGTGACGTGGGTGTGTGCATCCATCAGTCCGGGGCCAACCCATTCGCTGGAGAGATCGATCACTTGCGCGCTGGCTGGCACGGCGGTTCCGGAACCGATGGATTTGATCTTGCCGTCTTCGACGAGAATGATCTGATCTTTCGCGATCGTGCCCTTGGCGGTATCGATCACGTTTCCGGCGCGGATGGCGATGGTTTGCGCTGCGACGGAGCTGGACAAAACGAGAAGAGAAAGAGCCAGGAATTTCGTCTTCATAGGTCCTCTTTGCAAAAACGCGGCGGAGTATATCACGCGGGAAACAGGCGCTCCGGCCTTACACGATAAAACCTGAGCCGAAGTTACGTGACTTCTGTCGCAACGGAGGGTTTTCAAGAACAGCGCGCGATTCAGCTCTGCAGATTGGGATGTTCCTGCAGCAGTTTTTCGCGGGTGGTTGAGCGAGCGGGTTTGCCCGCCGTGCTTTTCACGATCCACTTGGGCGGCTTGAGAAACAGGAAGCGAACGGCGACGCCGAGATCCGCCAGGATTGCCGCACGGATCTCGCGCTCGATATGCGTGCGATTTTCGAGGAGTTCCTGTTGTTGTACCTCGGCAACTACCGCAAGATCCTGCGTACCGAGAGCGGGATTGAAGATTCCCAGTGCCACGGCACGGCCATCGTGAATCGCTGAATGCGCACAGACAATTTCTTCGACGTCCTGGGGATAAATATTTTCGCCGCCAATGATCAGCAGGTCTTTCTGGCGTCCGACGACGAAGAGTTCGTCTTGGTGAAAAAAACCGAGGTCGCCAGTGTGATACCAACCGTCAATGAGGACTTTCGCGGTCAGGTCGGGGCGATGGTAGTAGCCGTCGAACAGGGAATCGCTGTGAATCAGAATCTCGCCGACGCGAAGGGGAGGAAGTACCTCGCGTGATTCGGAAACGATACGAGCCTGGTTTTGCGGCAGCAGACGGCCTGACGATGTGAACGAAATGGCACCTTGGGCGTCGGGCGACACTTCGCTAATGAAATGATCGCTGCGGAAGCGCTGGCCATCCGCGTAAATCTGAAGCGGCGGGTTCGGGCCCGATTGCGAAACGGCAAAAACATTTTCGGCCATGGCATAGGAGGTTTGCAGGGTTTCGCGCCGGAGACCTTGCGGCGCGAAAGCGTCATAAAACTCGTTCATGCTCTCGGTTCTGACTGGCTCGGAACAATTGACGAGGGCACGCAGAGAGGACAAATCACATTCGGGGAGGGAAGCTGATGAAGTTCGCCTGGGAACGAACTGGAAGGCAAAATTTGGCAGCCAGGCCAAGGTGGATTTGTGCCCGGAGATCAGCTTTAGCATGGTGTCGGGCCGAAGCACCCATTCGGAGGGCGACTGCATGATGACAGGAAGGTGGCAGACCATGGGCATGACAAAGCAGGCGATCAAGCCCATGTCGTGATACAGCGGCAACCAGCTATAGACCCGATCAGCCGTGGTGATTTTTATTGTTTCGACGAGATGACTCAATTGGCGCAGGACCGCGGCGTGGGATAGCGCGACGCCCTTTTGGAGACCGGTGGTACCGGCGGAGTGCTGGATGAAGGCCAGGCTTTCGGGGTGGACGGAAAAGTCAGCGTTGTGAAGTTCATCGAAAGAATCGACGGAAGCAGGGCAAGGAATGAGATTGGTGGTGCCACCCGCGCATAACTCGGCGCGCAGAGCTTGCGGAAAGCCTGGATCCACGACGATATGCGGCGCTTGCAGATTGGCGCTGACGCCGCGAAGGCCGGAACTATATTTCGCGGAATCCACTTTTACGTTGGGATAGGCAAGAATCGCGGGCAATGCACCCAGAGTCATGGAGCCGACGAAGGCCGCCATCAGGGCGATGCCTTGAGGCATGACAAACACGACGCGATCACTACGACAAACGCCGTGTTGCTTCAGGAAGGACGCGTATCGACTGGCACGGCGGCGAAAGTCGCCGAAGGTTACCGAGGAATGGTGGTCGTCGTCGTGCCATTCCAGGACGAAGGGGCGGTCCGCAGGCGCGGCCTCGAGCGCATCAAGCAACGAACGATATCGGGCGATGTCGATGGTCATGGACTGACGTTTCGATTGTGAGGGAAAAGGGGTGCGGTGACGAATCACTAATCGAAGGGCTGGGGAGCTTATGTGTTACTTGCGTGCTGTGGAACGCATGTAGTGAGTATTCGTTGTCAGGGGTGGCGGCGTCTAACAGAATTGTCGCAGGCGTGGCGCGAGCCTGGTACACGGACAAATAGGCGGCATTTTCCGTCTTCGACGACAAGGCAGGCATGCTCTTCAATTCCTTTCCATTTCTTTTTGCGTTTCTGCCAGCGGCGCTGATCGGCTTCCATTTGTTGGGACGATTGGGAAGGACTGCGGCAATCGGCTGGCTGACCGCGGCTTCACTGGTGTTTTATTCCTATTGGAATAAGGCGTTCCTGCTGGTTTTGCTCGGATCGATATTCTTTAATTTCCTGTGCGCGCAGGCAATTGTCCGGGCAGACCAGCGCGGGGCATGGTCGCGACGCATTTTGTGGGCTGGAATCGCGGGAAATGTCGGCCTACTGATTTATTACAAGTATTGGTTTGCGATCCTGAACAGCCTTGGTTCGTTGTCCACGCCGGAACATTATTTTGGGAGCGTGGTGCTTCCCCTGGGGATTTCCTTTTTCACGCTCACGCAGATCGGGTATCTCGTCGACTTGCAACAGGGTGAAGCAAGTTTTCTGGGCATTTTGGATCACTTCTTTTTTGTCAGCTTTTTCCCGCATCTGATTGCAGGGCCGATCCTGCACCACCGGGAATTCATGCCGCAAGTCGCCAAGCGCAAGGTCTTTCGATTGGAATGGGACGATGTGGCGGTCGGCGCTACATGGTTCGTGATGGGATTGTTCAAGAAAGTGGTGATTGCGGATCAGATCGCGGCGCGTGCGGACTTGCTGTTTGCCAACCCGATGGGACAACCCCTTCTCAAAGTGTGGTGCGGGGTGTTGAGCTATGCCGTGCAGCTGTATTTTGATTTTTCCGGATATTCGGACATGGCGATCGGCCTGGCGCGAATGTTCTCGCTACATTTTCCGATGAACTTCAATTCACCGTACAAGGCGCAGAGCATCATTGAATTCTGGCAACGGTGGCACATCACGCTGACAAACTACCTGATGCTGTACATTTACAATCCGATCGCTCTGGCGATCAACCGGAAGCGGCTGGCGGAGGGAAAGTCGATTGGCCGCAAGGGAGTTTCGACCGCGGAAGGGTTCCTGCGGATTATCTGCCTGCCGACTTTTGTGACCATGGTGATCGCGGGCGGCTGGCACGGGGCGGGGCGGCAATTTCTGGCCTTCGGGCTGCTGCACGGATTCTTTATTTGCGTCAATCACGCCTGGAGAACGTTCGCACCGAAGTCGGTGGTCGTTTGCGGATCGAGCAAGTTGGGCGGCGCCGCAAGCGTGCTGATCACGTTTCTTGCGGTTTTGAGTGCGCAGATCTTCTTCCGCGCGGATTCGGTTCAGGATGCGTTCTCGGTATTGCGCGGAGCTGTTGGCGTGAATGGCAGCGGAATCATTCCGCACGCGGGAGCCGAGCTGCTTCCTTGGGGGGGACTGGCACTGTTGCTTTTAGGAATTTGGTGCCTGCCCAACACACAAGAGATTCTGGGGGAAAGCCTGGAGCAGCGCGGTGAAGTGGCCGGCGCCGGCAGCTTGCGCTTCCTTCGATGGCAGCCCACATTGCGATGGACACTGGCGATCAGCGTGGCCTTTTTTGCGTGCTTCGTGATGATGAGGTCGGCGTCGCGATTCCTGTATTTTCAATTCTGAAGACAAAGATAAATTGCGACGCTACTGGCTGAGGATTTTGGCGATGTCCGCGCCGATGCTGCTGGAGTTCAAGGCGGCCCCTTCCAAGGTGAAGTGATTTTGCTCGTTGAACATGTGAATGGGGAAGCGGCGAAGACGGTTATCGGCTAACGAAGCGAGTTTCTCGGAATAGTAATCGTAAGAGGGATCGCATTCCGGAAATGGCGCCGAATAAATGAGCACACGCGTCCCGGGTCGCGAATATTTGCTGCGCAGCGCAGCGATATACCCTGTTTCGGGCGGCCGAACTTCCAAGTCACCCGCGCAGGACTTGAGTGGGCCCCCCGGCGCGGTGAAGAGTCCATGAGAGGTTCGGACTTGAGCCCAGGCAAGGTCGTAACCGAACGTCGACCAATAGCGATCAACTAGTGCAGTTCGCAGAATGAACTCGGAAAATTCCAGGGTCTGCACAGGATGGCGGGCGAAGAGGATGAAAGTGTCGAGATCCAGCTTGTGCCTGGTGAGTTGCAGGGCACCTTCTTCGTAAAGGCGGCCTTTTGCGTCGCGAGGAGCGAAATCGGGCGCGGTGAATTGGAAAATCAGGAATTTCGGTGGTGCGTTGTTCTGGAGATAGGAGTCCAAAGCAAAAGTGCCGACGATCGCCAGCGCGGTGTTTGGCTGAGCGATGTTGCAGGTGCGCAGATGTGTGGTCGCTTCGATGACCGGAGGGGAGACACCGGTGAGCGCGGACGAATCGCCGTAAATGATCACTTCGCAACCGGCATTTTTAAGAGTGAAGGGATAGTCGGAGATGGCGAGGTAAGAGTTTCGCTGGTGCCGGAGATACCAGGAAGATCGCGCGATGAGAAAGGAAGCAAGTACGGCAACCAGGGGAACGATCGCGAGGGTCAGGGAGTAGTAGAAATAGCGCCGCGACGTACGCTCTGGGCGTGTGGAACAGGGTTCCGACGGCTGTAATTCTTCGACGTCTTGCAAGACGGCGGGCATTAGCTCCTCAAAGGGTGCACGTCAGGAAGGCTCCCGCAATTTCGCGCGGATCAGATCAACGAAGCTGCCGACGTTGTGTATGGACTGGAGCTCCGCGGTGCGGAACCGTATGGCGAATTCTTTTTCCATGGCTGCGACCAAGCTAGCGTTGCTGAAGGAATCCCAGCCGGCGATGTCGGATTCGGAAGTTTCCGGGTGGAGAGAGATCGAGCTGTCCTCGAAAATGTTGCGGAAAATGACAGTCAAGCGTTTATAGATAACTTCGTCGGCCGCGATGCGATTTTGATTTGAAGTAGTCACGCGAACGATTCCTGCGACTGGAACTGCCGCTGCCAAGCGCTCTCAACGTTGAAGAAATAGCATAAAAACATGATACAGGGGATTGGAACCTGGCTGATGAAGGGCAGCGTCGATCTTGTTCCTTTTGTAACGAGGTTGCGTCGGATCCCAGGTCGAGAGGTAGAACGTTGAAGACCTGGCATCGCTGCGACGGATTTCAGGTATGGGCGAGACGGGCGCGCTTGATGCCGAATCCGATCATGCGTGCAGGAATGTCACGCAAGACGGGGATGCGGAAGAAGAGCTTCAGCTGCCAGGGAATGTTCACTGACTGCTGGGATTGCAGTACGCTGGCGACGAGGCGCTGTTGCATCAACGCTTGCATCCACTGAATGACGCGGGTGGGGAATTCGCGACGCTTCTGGACTTCGGCGAGGTCGCGGTCGGAGACTTTGCCGGCCAGCAAGGGCGCGGTCAAGACGTTCGCGGCTTCGACGGCGTCCTGTATGGCGTAGTTGATGCCGACTCCTCCGACAGGCGACATCACGTGGGCGGCGTCGCCGATGAGCAGCAGGCCGGGCTTGTGCCAGAGAGCGCAGCGGCTGGATTCGACCGATAAGAGTGTGAATTGGCGCCAGTCGGTCAGCGCCTCGGCATGCTTGGCGAAGCGCGGCTCGGCCTCAGCGAGGCTCTGGCGCACCGCTTCGATGCCTTTTGCGCGCAGCTCCTGATACTGGCCCTTCGGAAAGACGAGACCTGCCTGCCAGTATTCGTTGCGTTCGAGCAGAACGAAAATGCGGCCACGACCGATGCCGCCGAATGCGCCGCCGCTGACCTCCGGCTCGCCGGGAAGCTTGGGCAGGCGAAACCAGAGAACATCCATGGGCGGAGAAGTTTTTTCCGGCTCGATGCCGGCGAGCTTGCGGAGCAGGGAAAAGCGGCCATCGGCGCCGACGGTGAGCCTAGCGCGAATTTCGTGTGGCCCATCCGATGCGAGGTAGCGGACGCCGCGCACTCCATTTTCTTCGACGAGCAAGTGCTGGGCTTGCGCGTGCATGCGCAGCTTGAAGTGCGGATATTGCGCGGCTTCGTGGGTGAGGAATTCGAGAAAACGCGACTGCGGCACCATCAGGATGTACGGGAAGCGCGTCTTGAGGCGGCCGAGATCGAAAGGGCGAAACGAGCCGTTAGCGAACTGCAGGGTGGGGCCGGAGACCTTGGTGTGCGGGATTTCGTGAAGTTTATCGGCGAGACCAATCTGGTCGAGTATTTCCATTGTGGAAGGATGAATGGTGTCGCCGCGGAATTCGCGATCGAAGTCTTGGTGCATTTCGAGGAGCGTGATGTTGACGCCGCGGCGCGCGAGAAGCAGCGCGAGCATCGCTCCGCCAGGGCCGCCACCGACGATGCAGCAGGTGGTGCGCTCCATGCCGACAACGGTGTCCTCGGGTTGGGGTTGGGGAGGGAGACTCATGGGTTCGGCCCGTGAAGGAAATTTTGGCGGAGTTTACCGCAGGATTCGTTTGGAGGGAAGAGATCGGAGGGGCGAGGGCTGCGGTTCAGGGGTGCGAAAGAATTCCATGAAGGCGCACGGGCGGCCAATGGTGATACAACATTGCCTCGCGAAAGAGCCGTGGACGTCGTGGAAAAATGGGCGAGGAGCGAGGATGACATTGCGATTTCAGATAGGCGGTCGCGCGCGATTGCGACTTAAGTGGAGGACAGCATGTTTTGCCGCAGCGATCGTGGGATTGACTGCATTCGGGATGCCGGTGCGCACCCAGAGAAAACCGGAGACCACAGAGCTGTTTCGGCGGATGTTTGCAACGGACGAATTTGAGCCTAAGACGTTTGGGCCAGCGAAGTGGCTGGAAGGCGGGTCGGCGTATACGACTATGGAGGCGTCGAGCGCGGTTGCCGGGGCAAAAGACATCGTGCGTTACGCCACAGCCGGCGGAGAACGCAGCGTCCTCGTGAGTGCCTCGCAACTAACGCCAGCGGGAGCGAAGGCGGCTCTGGCGATCGACGACTATTCGTGGTCGAGCGACATGTCCCGCGTGCTGATCTACACGAACGCGAAGCCGGTATGGCGCGCAAAAACTCGCGGCGATTACTGGGTCCTGGATCGCCAAACCGGGTCACTGCGAAAACTGGGCGGCGATGCGCCCGCGTCGTCGTTGATGTTCGCCAAATTTTCACCGGATGGAACACGGGCGGCGTATGTCCAGAGGAACAACCTGTACATCGAAGACATTCCATCGGGAAAGATTCTGGCACTGACGAGGGATGGATCCGAATTCATCGTGAACGGCACAACGGAATGGGTGTATGAAGAAGAATTAGATCTGCGCGACGGGTTTCGCTGGAGTCCGGACGGTCGGCAAATTGCGTATTGGCAATTTGACACGCACGGCGTTGGGATTTTTCCGCTGCTCTACAATTTGGGCGCGCCGGATGAAATTGTGACGGGGTTTCCGTATCCGGGCGTCGGCCGCTACCCCTCGCGCAAGGACATTCCCTATCCCATTGCCGGCACGACGAATTCGGCAGCACGCGTCGGCGTGGTCAGTGCGGGCGGGGGCGAAACGAAATGGCTCGCAGTGCCCGGCGATCCACGGGAGAACTACATCGCACGGATGGAATGGATTCCGGAAACGCACGAACTGGTGATGCAGCACCTGAACCGGCTGCAGGACAGCGATGACGTATTGATGGCGGATGCCGAGACTGGAGCGGTGAAAGCGGCGTTTCGCGAGCACGATGACGCGTGGCTGGATGTTGTGAACCGTTTTGAATGGCTCGCCGGCGGCCGAGAATTTTTGTGGCTCAGCGAGCGCAGCGGGTGGCGTCATCTGTATCGGGCGTCCAAAGACGGCAAAGTCACCGCCATCACCCACGGTGCGTTCGATGCCCTCAGCCCTCAGGGCATCGATGAGAAATCCGGCTTCGCGTACTTCATCGCCTCTCCAGACAACGCCGGGCAGAGATATTTGTATCGCGCGCGGCTTGATGGAACCGGGGAATCAGAGCGGGTAACGCCACGCGATGCAGCGGGAACGCATACCTACAACATTTCGCCGGACGGGCGGTGGGCGTTTCATACTTACAGCAGCGCAAACATACCTCCAAGGATCGACCTCGTAGAATTGTCGTCGCATCGTGTTGCCCGCGTGCTGGTGGAGAACGACGCGCTGCGCGCCAAGGCCGCGCCGCTTCTAGCTAATGCGCCGGAGGAATATTTCCGGGTGGATATCGGCGAGGGCGTGACGCTGGACGCGTGGATGTTGAAGCCGGCGGATTTCGACGCGTCGAAGAAATATCCAGTGCTGGTGTACGTGTACGGGGAGCCGGCCGGACAGACGGTGCTGGATCACTGGGACAGCTCGAACGGGTTGTTTAATCGCGCCGTGGCGGCGGAAGGCTACATTGTGGTGTCCATGGACAACCGCGGCACGCCGGCGCCGAAGGGGCGGGCGTGGCGGAAAATCGTGTACGGTGCGATTCATCCGGTGATTGTGAAAGACCAGACGGCGGGGCTGCAGGCGCTGCTGCGAACACGGCCGTATCTGGATGCGTCGCGCGTGGCGGTGTGGGGCTGGAGCGGCGGCGGATCGAGCACGCTGAGCCTGATGTTCCGGTCGCCGGAAGTGTACAAGGTAGGGATGGCGGTGGCGCCGGTGCCGGATTTGCGGCTGTACGACACGATTTACCAAGAGCGATATATGGGCCTGCCGCAGCAGAACGTCGAGGGATACAAGAACAGCTCGGCGATCAACTATGCGGACGGTCTGCGCGGGAAACTGTTAATCGTGCACGGTTCGGGCGACGACAATGTGCATTTTTCGGGGACGGAACTATTGATGAACCGGTTGATCGAGTTGGGGAAGCCGTTCGATTTCATGGAGTATCCCAATCGAACGCACGCGATTTCGCAGGGGAAGGGAACGACGCTGCATTTGTACAGCTTGCTGCTGAGATATTTGGAGGAGCATGTGCCGGCCGGAACGAGGTAAATGGAAACAGAGACTGCATAGCACACTTCATTTTCATTCGAAAACGAATTCGCTTCCTTGGAATAGCTCTATCCCAGATTGGCGCAGCAGGGCTTCAAATTGTTGATTTTTCTTACGGCTTCCGAACCCTACGAGCACATTCCTCAGCGTTTTGATCCCAGGCAGGTCTTCGTATTGCGCCGGCCGGACGTTTTGGGCAGAAATGTGAATGAACTCTTGGAGAGACGGAGATCGTAGAACGGCGCTCACGTCAGCGAGTGCCTTCATATTTTCGAGATAGAGCCTTCTCAGCTTTCTGAGCTTTGACAGGTCGGGAATCGCGATGACATTTCGCAAAGACTGAAGGTAAAGATACTGAAGGTTGCACAGTGTAGACACGACGGTAACGTCCCGCAGACCCAGAATCTGCCAAAGCTCCAAGTACTTGATGCTTTGTTTTCCTTGGATCTCAGACAGATCCCTTATTCCGCCGAGTTTCACATCCAAAGACCAGAGATGATCGAGACCAGCAAGGAAGCCCAGGCCGGAAGTGCTGATGGAGCGTAGTGTCAAGTCTTCCAGCATCGAAAGCTCTGACAGAGCCTCAATCTCGTTCTGTTGAGCTTCCAGGTACAACGTCTTCAGGCAACGAAATCGCGCAAGGAGGTTGAGTTGAGGCTTCTTCGATTTGGTTGCGACTAGCGAAAGATGCGTAATTCCGCTAGGAATTTCGGCAAGAAAATCAAAGTTCTGCAAGTTATGAATGCCAACCGATAGACTTTCCAAATTTTCGAGGGCCGCCAAACATCCGACGTTAATCGCTACTCGCAGGCAATCCGCAGCAAAGTGACGAACGTTTCTCATTCGAGCGACAAAAGAAAGGTCGCAAACTGAAGAGTAGAAGCCATACGCCCTTATTTCGATGTCTGTCCGACACGGCAACAGCTCTTCGTTGATGAGATCCCAAGTTTTCGGTGCGACGGGTGAGGAGCATTGCAATATCCGAAGTTCAGGCTCCAAAGAAAGCTGATGAATATCGGCCAGCGTTAGATTTTCCTTGAACTCGATGCGCTCGTGCGAAGGGGGCACTCTAGAAAATGGCATCTAAAAAGTCCGACCTGCGAATTCGTTCAAGGGCAAAAAAGGCCCAGACGTTTTTTGACGTCTGGGCTTTTCGTTTCTGTTACGCAACGTCTAGTAGATGTCGTATTGCTCCCAGTGCAGGGTAGCGTCGGACTGGATGATTACGTGTTTGTGGGTGGTTTGTTCGAGTTCGTCAATGAGCATGGACTCGCGCGTCTTTAGCGCTTTTGCGATTTCGGGGTGGACGCGCAGCGTCAGGTTCGGATTTTCGTGGTCCGCGGTGGCCATTTTGCGGGCCTCGGCCTGGATTTCGTAGCACAGGGTGGGGCTGGACTTCACCATGCCGCTGCCGGTGCAATACGGGCAGGGTTGGCAGAGCACGCGCTCGAGAGCTTGTTTGGTGCGCTTGCGGGTGATGCAGACGAGGCCGAACTCGTTGAACGAGAGAGCCTTCGAAGGCGCTTTGTCCTGCTCCAGGGCCTGCTGCAACGCGGACAAGACTTTTTCGCGGTTGCGGCGCTCTTCCATGTCGATGAAGTCGACGACGATGATGCCGCCGAGGTCGCGTAGGCGAATCTGACGGACGATTTCCTTCACCGCTTCGAGGTTGGTCTTGACGATAGTGTCTTCGAGGCGCGTGGAGCCTTTGCCAACGAATTTTCCGGTGTTGACGTCGATGGCGACCAGCGCTTCGGTGTGGTTGATGACGATATAGCCGCCGGATTTTAGCCAGACTTTAGCGCGCAGCGCTTTGTCGAGCTCGTGCTGGATGCCGAACTCTTCGAAGATCGGCGTCTCCTTGGTATAGAGCTTGACGCGGCTGACCAGCTTAGGCTGGAAGCGGCTGACGAACTCAACGACCTTGCCGTATTCCTCTTCATTGTCGATCCAGATGGCGGAAAAATCGTCGCTGACGTAATCGCGAAGCATGCGCTCGACGAGATCGAGATCGCGATGGAGCAGCGCGGGAGCTTTGCGCTCTTCGCTCTTCTGCTTGATATCATTCCAGGTCTTGCCGAGGAAATCGATATCGGCGCGGATTTCGTCATCGGTGGCGCCGCCCGCGGCGGTTCGAACGATGAAGCCGCCGGGATAGGCGTTGCCGGCCTCGCTGACCAGACGGCGAAGGCGCGAGCGATTTTCCGCGGAGATGATTTTGCGCGAAACGCCGGTGTGATGAACGGTCGGCATGTAAACGAGGAAACGGCCGGGGAGCGCGACGTGGCTGGTGATGCGCGCGCCCTTCTTGCCCAGAGGCTCCTTGGCGATCTGGATCACAACGTCCTGACCGGCCTTGAGCATTTCGGAGATTAATTGCGGACGGCGCGGCGGGCCGGAACGTTGATAGCCGCCACGGTCGTGACGCGGGCCTCCGCCGGGACGCCGTTCGAAGCGACCACCGGGGCGACCTCCGGGACGTCCACCGCGATCGCGTCCACCACGATCGCCGCGACCGCCACGGTCTCCTCCGCGATCGCCACCACGGCTGTCGCGGCCGCCGCGATCGCGACCGCCACTGCGA